>CP059262.1:3447500-3582500 GCA_013693875.1 Exiguobacterium profundum
GGCGTTCAGGCGCTCCACCTCAGTAATCCTTGGCCAGGTCCTGCCCGGCATAAAGCCCGGCCACCTGATCGGCATAGCCGTTGAACATCAACGTATCCTGCCGCCCGGCAAANNGAAGCTTACCGATCCGCCGTTCCGACGCCTGGCTCCAGCGCGGATGGTCCACCTCGGGGTTCACATTCGAATAGAACCCGTATTCATCCGGGCTCAGCATGTTCCAGGTGGTCTTCGGCTGGTCCGCCACAAGGCTGATCCGCACCACGGACTTGATCGACTTGAACCCATACTTCCACGGCACCACCAGCCGGATCGGCGCGCCGTTCTGCCTGGGCATCGCTTCGCCATACAATCCTGTCGCCAGGATGGTCAGCGGATGCATCGCCTCGTCCAGTCGCAACCNCTCGCGGTAGGGCCAGTCCAGGATGGCAGTCCGTTGCCCCGGCATCTCTTCCGNGCGCAGCAGCGTTTCAAACGCTACATACTTCGCCCCCGGCTGAACCCCCACCCGGTTCAACAGCCACGAAAGCTCGAATCCCACCCAGGGAATCACCATCGACCAGGCTTCCACACAGCGGAACCGGTAGATGCGCTCTTCCAGCGGCGCCCCTTTCAGAACATCGGCCAGATCCCAGGTGCCCGGCCTGTCCACCAGCCCGTCGATCTTCACCGACCACGGGTCCACCGTCAGCGCGTAAGCATTTTCGGCCGGGTCCGACTTGCCCAGCCCGAACTCATAGAAGTTGTTGTAGCTGGTGATGTCCTCCAGCGTGTTCGGCGCCGCGTCCGTGGAATAGACGCTGTTCGGATAACCCGCCGCCCGCGCCAGCCCCGGCAGCGCCAGCGCCGCCACCCCGCTTGCCATCAATTGCCGCCGGTTCATCCAGGCCGCCCGAGGCGTGACATCCGACCAACCCAACCGTCCATCCCGTCCCGACATCGCCCGCTCCTGTCGCCGCGGTCACCCTGCCTTTCCTTATACGGCAAGGCGTGCCGGGCTGTTTCACTCGGCCATGCAGAAAACATGCCACAGGCGGTCACGTTTTCGACATGGGGTCACGCGAAGGTGACTGGAAATTCCAGGGTCGCGCGGCTTGGCGCACCGGCGCGCAAGATCAAGCCCGGCTCGCCGAAACTTGACGCTGATCCGGCCCGGACAAGGCGCCGTAGCCCTTGCGCCAATCCGGCTGAACCTCATGGGAGTGACCGATGATCCGCAGAACCTTTCTCGCGCTTGCCGCCGCCACCTCGTTCCTGACCGCCCCGGCCTTCGCGGCCGAACAGGACATCGTCGATACCGCCGTCGGCGCGGGCAACTTCACCACGCTGGTCGCCGCCGTGCAGGCCGCGGGTCTGGTCGATACGCTGAAGGGTGAAGGCCCCTTCACCGTCTTCGCCCCCACCGATGCCGCCTTTGCCGCGCTTCCCGCCACGGTGGAAGACCTGCTGAAGCCCGAAAACAAGGACAAGCTCGTGGCCGTGCTGACCTACCACGTCGTGCCCGGCAAGGTGATGTCCACCGATCTGACCGAAGGCATGAAGGCCAAGACGGTCCAGGGCGCCGAGGTGACGATCACGCTGGATGGCGGGCCCAAGGTGAACGGCGCCACGATCTCGGGCGCCGACGTCGCGGCCTCGAACGGCGTGATCCACGTCATCGACGCGGTGATCCTGCCGCCGATGTGATCCGGGCCGGGCGGGGGCCTTCGGGCGCCCGCCCTACCGCAGGGCTTCTTCACGTCCAGCGCGGTGCGGCCCGAGGCGATGTCATAGGTGCAGGTCGCCGTCTTGGCACCGTCCTTGTCAAAGACCGACATCTCCACCACCGCCTGCTTGCCGCCCATGGCCGCCGTGGTGCTGACGATCTTGCCCACCGACAGGTTCTTCGCCTGGGCTGCCGAGGTGCAGGCCGCCTTGGCTGCCTTCACCGTGGCCGAGGACAACCCCGCATCCGCGCGATAGGGCTCGACCGTCACCGCGCCGGTGGCCGTGGTCTGGACACAGCGATAGTCGCCCTTCTTCCCCAGCAACTTGCCGCGGAACAGCACTTCCGTGGCATAGGCATTGCCCTTCTTGTCCTTGATCGGCTGCACCTGCTGCAACTTGTCGAAGATGATCAGCTGCTTCAGCGCCGCCTTGGCACAGGCCGGAACGGCCTGTTCAGCCCGCGCCGCCGAAGGCAGCACGAAGGCCAGCGACAGCATCAACAGGGCGGCACGCGAACGGACGGACATGCGGGCGATTCCTTCTTCCTGAATGCCGCGCATCCTAGCCCTTGGCTCCGGCGAACCGAAGGGGCCGCGAAGCATGGACCGGCGATCCAGGCCGCCCGGTCCGCCTGGCGCAACTGCCCCACAGGGGTCCGCCCTCGATCAGGCGGCGCGGGGCCGGTCCGCCAGGGCCACCAGGTTGTCCACCGTCCGGGCCGTGCCTTCGGCCACGCCGANTCTCAGGAAGTCCGCCAGGTGATCTTCCGAGCGGCAGCGGATCTCCACCCGCATCTCGGTCGCCTCGCCATCGGCCTGAAAGGTCACGGTGCTTACCGCGCCCATCGCCTCGAAGTCCAGCCGGTGCGGCGGCTCGATGTGCGTATAGATGCCGATGAAGGGATGGTCCGCCTGCGCCGCGGTGGCAAGGTGCAGCACGCCGCCGACGCGCAGATCGACATCGCAGCGTGCCAGCGGCGCCCCGGCCGGGTCCCACCACAAGCTCAGCCGCGCCGGGTCGGTCCAGGACCGGAACAGCCAGTCCGGCGTGGCGCGGATGCGGCGCTCCAGCCGGATGGTGTGGGTGGCGCGGTCCAGCGTGAAGCCGGGTGTCGGGGTCATCGGAGTCATGGGGCGGCCTTTCTGTGGTCAGGATCGGTTGCTGCCAGTGCCTCCAGCCGGTCGAACCGGCCTTCCCAGGCCCTGCGGAACGGTTCCACCCAGTCGCTGATCGCGGCAATCGCTTCCGGCCGCAGCCGCCTTGGCCGCCGCGTCGCCTCGCGGCCCGAGGCGATCAGCCCGGCCTCCTCCAGCACCCGCAGGTGGCGCGAGATCGTGGGCTGGCGCAGCCCGAACGGGGCGCAAAGCTCGGCTACCGTCGCCTCGCCCTCCAGCAGGCGGGTCACGATGGCCAGGCGCGTCGGGTCGCCCAGCGCCATGAATATCCGGTCAAGCGGCATTGCATCCTCGCAGGTTTCCTAATAAATAGCTGATTCGCTATATAGATGCAATACGATGATCTAGCCCTGCGCCTGAAACGAAAACGGGGGCCGAAGCCCCCGTTTCCCGTCATCCGAATGGCTCAGTGAACCACCGCCGNCCGTAACCGGTCTCGCCGCGAAGACGCGACGCGGTCGCCGATGATCAGCCCCTCGGGCCCAACCGTCACATGCACGGTGGACCCGTCCATCACGTCGCTTACCAGCAGCATCTCGGCCAGCGGGTCCTGCAGGGCGCGCTGGATCACCCGCTTCAGCGGGCGCGCGCCATAGACAGGGTCATAGCCTTCGTCCGCCAGCCAGGCCTTGGCATCGCGGTCCAGCTCCAGCGTGATCTTGCGTTGCGCCAGCCGCTTCTCCAGCCGCTTCATCTGGATCGTCACGATGCCGTCCATGTCGGCCCGGGCCAGGCGGTCAAAGATCACCGTCTCGTCCAGCCGGTTCAGGAACTCGGGCCGGAAATGGCCCCGCACCGCCTCCATCACCTCGCGCTTGGCTTCCGCGGCATCCGCCCCTTCCGGCAACTGGCTCAGCGCATAGGAGCCGAGGTTCGAGGTCAGCACGATCAGCGTCTGCTTGAAGTCCACCGTCCGGCCCTGGCCGTCGGTCAGCTTACCATCGTCCAGCACCTGCAACAGCACGTTGAACACTTCCGGATGCGCCTTCTCGACCTCGTCGAACAGCACGACCTGATAGGGGCGCCGCACGGCTTCGGTCAGCACACCACCTTCGTCATAGCCCACATAGCCGGGCGGAGCCCCGATCAGCCGGCTGACCGCGTGCTTTTCCATGAACTCCGACATGTCGATGCGCACCATCGCGTTCTCGTCGTCGAACAGGTACTCGGCCACGGCCTTGGTCAGCTCGGTCTTGCCCACGCCGGTCGGGCCCAGGAACAGGAACGACCCAAGCGGCCGGTTCTCGTCATTCAGCCCCGCCCGCGCACGCCGCACGGCATTTGCCACCGCCGACACCGCCGCCCGCTGGCCGATCACGCGATGGCCCAGCTCCTCTTCCATGTGCAGAAGCTTCTCGCGCTCGCCTTCCAGCATCTTGGACGTGGGAATCCCCGTCCAGCGTTCGACCACTTCGGCCACCTGTTCAGGCCGCACGGTCTCGCTGACCAGCGCGCCGCCCTCGCGGTTTTCGGACTCCGCCAGCTGCTTTTCCAGCCCCGGAATGCGACCATACTGCAACTCGCCCGCCTTGGCGAAATCGCCCTCGCGCTTGGCCTGCTCCAGTTCCGCCCGCGCCCGGTCCAGGTCGCCCTTCAGATCGCGCGCCTTCTCCAGGCTGTCGCGCTCGGCCTGCCACCGAGCCGTCAGTTCGGCCGACTTCTGCATCTCTTCGGCCAGATCCCGCTCCAGCTTCTCCAGCCGATCCTTCGACGCCGCGTCGTCTTCCTTCTTCAGCGCCTCGGCCTCGATCTGCATCTGCAGGATCGTCCGGTCGATCTGGTCCAGCTCCTCGGGCTTGGAATCCACCTCCATGCGCAGGCGAGAAGCCGCCTCGTCCACCAGGTCGATGGCCTTGTCCGGCAGGAACCGGTCGGTGATATAGCGGTGCGACAGCGTCGCCGCCGCCACCAGCGCCGAGTCACTGATCCGCACGCCGTGGTGCAGCTCGTACTTCTCCTTGATGCCGCGCAGGATGCTGATGGTGTCTTCCACCGTCGGCTCGCTGACAAACACCGGCTGGAAGCGACGGGCCAGCGCCGCGTCCTTCTCGACGTGCTTGCGGTATTCATCCAGCGTCGTGGCGCCCACGCAGTGCAGCTCACCCCGCGCCAGCGNCGGCTTGATCAGGTTGGCCGCGTCCATCGCGCCATCCGCCTTGCAAGCACCCACCAGCGTGTGCATCTCGTCGATGAACAGGATGATCTGCCCCTCGGCCGAGGTCACCTCGTTCAGCACCGCCTTCAGACGCTCTTCGAACTCGCCGCGGTACTTCGCCCCGGCGATCAGCGCGCCCATGTCCAGCGCCATCAGCTTCTTGTCCTTCAGGGACTCAGGCACATCGCCATTCACGATGCGCAGCGCCAGGCCCTCGGCGATCGCGGTCTTGCCCACGCCCGGCTCGCCGATCAGCACAGGGTTGTTCTTCGTCCGGCGCGACAGCACCTGCATGGCGCGGCNGATCTCGTCGTCGCGGCCGATGATCGGGTCGATCTTGCCCTGCTCGGCGGCCTCGGTCAGGTCGCGCGCGTACTTCTTCAGCGCGTCATAGCCCTCTTCCGCCGAAGCGGTATCCGCCGTCCGGCCCTTGCGGATATCGTTGATCGCCGCGTTCAGCTTCTGCGCCGTCACCGCGCCCGCATCCAGCGCGTCCTTGGCCTTCGACGGCACCAGCGCCAGCGCCATGAGGATGCGCTCGACAGGAACAAAACTGTCGCCCGCCTTCTTCGCCACCTTCTCGGCCTCGTCCAGCACCTTGGCCAGACCGGGGTCCATGAAGGGCTGGGCATCGCCCGAAACCTTGGTCTGGCGGCTGACCGCCAGATTGACCGCCTCGGTTACGCGCGCGGGCTCGCCCCCGGCGCGGCGGATCAGGTTGGCGGCCAGCCNCTGATCGTCATCCATGATCGCTTTCAGCAGATGCTCGGGCGCCAGCCTCTGGTGGCTTTCCCGCATGGCAATGGTCTGCGCCGCCTGCAGGAACCCGCGCGACCGCTCCGTGAACTTTTCCAGGTTCATCGGTTCATTCTCCCTTTCCAGCACCGTGACGGGACGCCCTGAACAGGCACGCCCCCGGCCTCGGGTCTCAGATGGGAGCGCGGCAGGCCTGATGCAAGATTGCCACAACACCGCCGCCTAGGTTTTTCGCGCCGCCCCGGCCGCGCGCCCAAGAATTTTCGCCGAAAATTCTTGGGCCTCTCCCGGTCACATCCCCGGATCGACCGGCTCAACCACCGCGCCGCCGCCGTCCTTCCAGTCCTTGAACCCGCCCAGGTTCCAGACTTCCTTGTAGCCCATCTCCAAGAGCAGCTTGCCCGCCAGCGCTGCCCGCCCACCGCTCGCGCAATGCAGGATCACCGGGCGGTCTGGGTTCATCGCCGGGTCGGCATAGGGCGAGGCCGGGTCGGCCCGGAACTCCAGCATGCCGCGCGGAATGTGGTGCGAGCCTTCAGCCCGGCCCATCTTGTTGATCTCGGGCGCGTCGCGGATATCCAGAAGCAGGGCGCCCTCGGCCACTTTCTTCTGCGCCTCTTCCGCCGAAATGCGGGGAACCAGCAGGTTCGCCGCCGCCATCATGTCCTTCAAGGTCACCGCCATCGCGCCCTCCATCAAATTCGGGATTCGAGATATCTGCACATCCCGGCCCGTGAAGGCAACCGCCCCACGCTCAATTCCGAAAATGCGGATCGGCACATTTGCCAGCAGCCGGTCCAGCCCCGGCCCCTGCGCGGCGCCACCAATGGCGGGCGAGGCGTTCAGGCCCCGCGCGATCAGCTGCACGACCTCGGGCGAGTAAGCAAACTTGCCGTGGCTGCTTACCGCGGAATTGTCGATCTCGGTCAGGTCGATCACCGTGACCCCCACCCTNNCCAGCGCCGCGGCATCCGAGGCCCCCACCCGCGGCACGCCGCCCGCGATGATCCGCGACACCCGCAACGCATAGTCGTCCTGCGACACCAGCACATAGATCTTTTCGCGGAACGCTTCCGGCAGGATCGCCACCTGCGTGCGGAACAGGTCGATGTCGATGTCGGGCGAGGCCAGCATCACCGTGTCGATCTTGTTGCGTTTGCCCAGACGCCCCGACAATTGCGCGTCGACCAGACCCTCCATGGTCAGGAAGGTGCCCATGGAATGCGCCAGGATGCTCACCCGGTCGGCCCGCGTCTTCATCAGGATGTCGGCCACTTCCTTCAGATGCGACCGCGCCACCAGCGCCGAGTTCAGGTCATAGACATAGCGCGGCGTCTTCGCCGCCGAGGCCCAGGTAAACAGCACCGGCACGCCGGTAAACCCGGTGTCCTTCACGAACTGCCCCAGCCGCAGGATCGCGTCGCTGGTGGTGGTGTTGTAGCCATGCACGAACAGAAGGATCTCGCGCTGCCCCGGCGGCCGTTTCACCAGCTCGGCATTCACCTGCGACACAAAGGCGGCATCGCCGGTATAGATCACCGGATCGACCACGGCGAATTCGCGGCTCGGGTCGGGCGGCAGATGCCTGGGCCGCTCGATGTCGCCGGACACATGCGTCGGCGGAATGCTGACCGCGACCGAGGCCAGCCCCAGCTCCGGCGCCCGCCCCGCCGAAAACAGCGCCGCCGTCACCTCGGACGCCTCGCGGGTGGTCATGATGAACATCTTTTCCTGCGTGGCGCCCGGCACCGAGGCCGNCGGCACCTCGGGATTGTCGATGCCGACAAGGTCCGGCGGACGGGAACAGCGGCGGCCAGCACGGCAAGGGCAAGGATCAGAGTGCGGATTGGCTGTGGCATGGTCGTCTCCCTGGGCCTGCCCATCCAACCATCGCCCGGCCGGATCGATTCCTTTGTCGCAGTTTCGGCGATTGCCCCGACCGGCTGCAAGCCGCTCGACCCGAACAGGCATGGTTCGCCTCCCGTCAGCCGCCTGTGATCCCACTTGCGCCCAACATTCAGGCGCCCTTCCCCAAACCTTTCCAATCTGTTAATCTGCGAAAGTAACTCATTGATTTCAAAAGATACGCGAAAGCGTCCGAGCTCGGACACCCCGAAAGGCCCGCCCATGGTTCCCGGCCCCCGCAACCTCATAACCGATGTCCCCGGCCTCCGGGTCGGCAACGCNCAGGACGACCGGATCAAGACCGGGGTCACGGTCCTGACCGCCGACCGCCCCTTCACCGCCGCGGTCTCGGTCATGGGCGGCGCCCCCGGCAGCCGCGACACCGAACTCCTCGCCCCCGACAAGCTGGTCCAAGAGGCCGACGCCCTCGTCCTCTCGGGCGGCTCGGCCTTCGGCCTGGACGCCTGCGGCGGGGTCATGGCCGCCCTGGCCGACCAGGGCCGCGGCTTCGCCGTCGGCCCCGTCCGCGTCCCCATCGTCCCCGGCGCCATCCTCTTCGACCTCATCAACGGCGGCGACAAGGCCTGGACCGCCAGCCCCTACCCTGCCCTCGGCCGCGCCGCCCTGCTGGCCGCCGTCCCGGACTTCGCCCTCGGATCGGAAGGCGTAAGCACCGGCGCCACGACCGGCCGCTGGAAGGGCGGCCTCGGCTCGGCCTCGGCAGTCCTGTCGAACGGCCTGACCGTCGGCGCCCTGGTCGCGGTCAACGCTCTCGGCTCGCCCACCGTGGGCGATACCCGCCAGTTCTGGGCCGCGCCCTGGGAGATCGGGACCGAATTCGGCGGCCTCGGCCTGCCCGCCACATTCCCCGCCGCCGACGACCCCCAGCCAAGGAAGCGCATGGTCGAGGCCACCACCATCGCCATCGTCGCCACCGACGCCCGCCTGACCCAGGCCCAGGCGCAACGCATGGCCACCGCCGCCCACGACGGCATGGCCCGCGCTCTGGTTCCCTCGCACACCCCGCTGGACGGCGACCTGGTTTTCGCCGCCGCCACCGGCGCCCGTGATCTGACCGATCCNCTGGCCGACAGCTACGCCCTTTGCCACGCCGCCGCCGCCTGCCTCGCCCGGGCCATCGCCCGCGCGGTCTACCTCGCCCGCCCGGCCGAGAACGACCTGCAGCCCTGCTGGTCGGGCTGACGCCCCGAGGCCGGGGCCGACGCTGCCGCCTACTCTTGCTGGATCGGGGCGGAAGCGTCCGAGCTCGGACGCTTTGACAACCACAATGATTTCAATATGTTACGAGCGCGAATTAACTTGGCGTTCATCTTGCGCTGCCAGCCCACCCCCGCCTCGCGCCGACGTGACCGTTGGCTGCCCTGGCCTGGCAGAGGACGCTGGCCTGGTTCCGGACCTATCTCGGCTGAGGTCGGGCAGGGCCTTGCCGGGCTGAGGCGGTGGCGAGGCCCGTTCCGGGCGGCGGAAGCCACTGACCTGCCCGCCTCTGGGCTTGTCCGTCCGCGACCGGCGGCGGTGGTCGGAACATTGAGCGTGTGCTCAGCCTTCCCATTGCCGGAAGCCGGAACCGGCTTTGTTTCTGCAAGACAGCAGGCGGCCCCGCCATCGGGTTCATGGCTGAACGGCGCGCGACTTGAACGTTCGTTCAGTAATCGCTATGGATGCCCGGGATCGCCCTGCCCGACCCGGTTCCAGAAACCCGCGGCCGGGGCCAATGCCATCTGCGAAAGGTCACGTCGATGAGTGCCAGCTTGCCCAAGCCCCCGGTCGATCAGCGGTTTCGGGATCGAACAGCTGCCGAAGATTTCGCATGGGGTGGGAAGCCATGTCTTCGACCAATCCGGCAAGCGCTATCTGGATGGCAGTGGCGGACCGGCTGTCTATTCGGTCGGTCACGCGCATCCCGAGGTGAATGCCGCCATCAAGGCGCAGCTGGACCGCATCGGCCATGCCTACCGCTATATCTTTACCAGCGATGCGTCGGACGAGTTGCAGGAGATGATCCTGCAGCGCACCGGCGGCGGGTTCGAGAACCTGGTCTTCGTGTCCAGCGGCTCAGAAGCGGTGGAATCCTGCCTGAAGATCGCGTTGCAGTATTGGTCGGCTGTCGGCCAGCCGTCGAAGCGCCGCTTCATCGCGCGCCGCCGGTCCTGGCATGGCAACACGCTTGGCGCGCTGTCGGTGTCCGATTTCAAATCGCGCCGCGACGCTTTCGANGGGGCGCTGGTCGAGGCGTCGTTCGTGTCGGCCGCCAACGATTACCGGCGGCCCGAGGGCGTGGCGGCGGAAGGGCTGGCCGGGCATCTGGCGCGTGAGTTGGAAGAGGAAATCCTGCGCGTCGGGGCCGACAGGGTTGCGGCCTTCATCTTCGAGCCGGTGGTGGGCGCGGCGGGCGGCGTGGTTCCCGCGCCANNCGGCTATGCCCAGGCGGTGCAGGCGGTGTGCCGCAAGCACGACGTGTTGCTGATCGCCGACGAGGTGATGTGCGGGTCGGGCCGGGTGGGGACCTGGCGGGCGCTGGAGCCGGACGGGATGATGCCCGACATCATGTCCATCGCCAAGGGTCTGGCAGGNGGCTACATCCCGCTTGGCGCGGCGTTGTTTTCCGGCCGGATCGGCGCGGCCCTGCGCGCGGCGCATGGCGGCGCGTTGACGGGCCACACCTTCACCGGCCATACCGCCGCCTGTGCGGCGGGTGTGGCGGTGCAGAAGCTGATCGACCGCGACGGCCTTATGGACCGCGTGAAGACGCGGGGCGCGGCCTTGCAGGCCGAGTTGCGCGCGGCGTTGCGGCACATCCCCGAGGTTGGCGACGTGCGGGGGCGGGGTTACTTCATCGGCATCGAATTGGTGCGCGATCCCCTCAGCCGGGAGCCTTTCGCGCCCGAGTTGCGGGTGAATGCGCGCATCGGCGCGGCGGCCTTCGAGCGGGGGCTGATCATCTATCCCTGCGCTTANAGCAACGTGGACGGCGTCCGGGGCGATACGCTGATCGTCGCGCCGCCCTACAACGCCAGCGACGACGAGCTTGGCGAGTTGATCGAGAAGCTGGTTCCGGCGATCGAAGAGGCGGTCGGCGCCTGCTTAACAGGCCTGACAGGGCGCGCGGCGGCGCCCGCGACACGCCTGCGCAGGATGACCGAAGACGCGGTGCCCTCCCGTTCGACCGAGCGGGCAGCCACGGTTCAGCTTGACAGCCGGTTTGCGGGCAGGCGGGGCGGGCTGTAGCCGCCGAGGCGCGAGGTGCGCAGGCCGACGCGGACCGACGCTTCGGCCAGGCCCACGGCGCAGGTGACACCGTCCAGCACGGGCAGGCCGTGTTCGGCGGACAGGGCATCGGCAAGGTCGGTCAGNNCGTTAGCGCAGCCCAGGACGATGGCTTCGGCCCGGTCTTCGGCGACGGCGCGAGCGATTTCGGCGCTGATGCGGTTGCAGGCATCCGATCCCGGTTCTTCCAGCTCCAGCACGGCCACTTCCGACGACCGGACGCGGGCGCAGCGCGCCATCAGGCCATAGCGGTGCAGGTTGTGTTCCAGCGCCTACACCGACCGCGCCAGCGTGGTGACGACCGAGAACCTGTTCGAGATCATCGAGGCCATGTGATAGGCGGCCTCGCCGATGCCGATGACCGGCTTGTCGGTCAGGCAGCGCGCGGCATCGAGACCGGTATCGTCGAAGCAGGCGATGATCACCGCGTCGTGGTCGCGCGCGCTGCCGATGATGTCCAGGAGCCCGGCGAGGCACATCGCCTCGTCATAGTAGCCCTCGATGGNAGGCCCCTGGGCGGGGTTCACGGCGACGATCTCGGTGCCGGGCAGGGCGACGCGGCGGGCGGCCCGGCCAATCTTTTCCGTCATCGAGGCGGTGGTGTTCGGGTTCACGACAAGAAGGCGCATGTCAGAGCTCGCCCCCAGATAGGCGGCCTTGATGCGGTCGTCGCCCATCAGGTCCTTCGACGCGCCCGACAGCACCACCGACCCGGTGGCCATGGCATAGGCGCGGCTGGAGATGGACAGCGCCATGCGGCTGTTCTGTTCGACCAAGAGCACCGTCACCTTTTCATCGCGCGAGATGGCGACGATGGCGCGGGCGATGTCCTGCACCAGCTTCGGCGCGATGCCGAGCGAGGGTTCGTCCAGAAGCAGAAGCTTGGGCTTGGCCATCAGCGCGCGGCCGATCACCATCATCTGCTGTTCGCCGCCCGACAGCGTGCTGGCCTGCTGGGTGAAGCGTTCCTTCAGGCGGGGAAAGCGGGTGAGGACGGAGTCGAGCGTATCGGCGATTTCCGCCTTGTCGGTGCGGGTGAAGGCGCCCATCAACAGGTTGTCCTTGACGGACATCAGCGGAAAGACCCGGCGGCCTTCGGGCACCATGGCGATGCCTTTCCGCACGATCTCGGCCGCGGGTGTGCCGTCCAGCCTTTCGCCCATGAAGGTGATGGAACCGGACTTGATCCTGCGCAGCCCGGTGATCGCCCTCAGGATCGAGGACTTGCCCGCGCCGTTGGCGCCGATCAGCGCGACGGTTTCGCCCTGGTTCAGGGTCAGCGACACGCCTTTCAGCGCGTAGACGTGGTCGTAGTAAAGCTCGACATCCTTGAAGTTCAGCATCTCGGCGGTTGTTGCGGTCATGATCACATCCCGATCGCTGCATCTTCGGAGCCGAGATAGGCTTCGATGACCCTGGGGTTGGCCTGGATTTCGGCGGGCGTGCCCTCGGCGATCTTTTCGCCGAAGTTGATCACCACGATGCGGTCGGAAATCTTCATCACCGCCAAGATGTCGTGTTCGACCAGCAGCACCGTCACGCCACGTTCGTCGCGCAGGCGGCGCACCTGGGCCACCATCTTCATCGTCTCGTCGTGGTTCATGCCGGCGAAGGGTTCGTCCAGCAAAAGGACCGTGGGATGCGTGGCCAGTCCAATGGCCATGCCCAGGGCGCGCAGGTGGCCCTGCGGCAGGTTCGAGGCCAGTTCGTTGCGGATCGCCTGAAGCCCCAGGAAATCGACGATGTCGTCGGCCGATTTGCCGAATTCGGCCTCGTCCGCGCGGGCCTGCTTGCTGCCCAGGAAGAAGCCCAGAAGGCTGGCCTTGGACCGCAGGTGATGGGCGACCACGATGTTTTCGCGCACGGTCATCGACTTGAAGATCGTGGTTTCCTGAAAGGTCCGCACCACGCCCATGCGGGCCACCTTGTGCGGGGCCAGGTCGCTGATCCTTTGCCCGCGGAACCGCACCTCGCCCGAGGTGGCGTGGACGAAGGAGGCGATCAGCTTGAAGAGGCCGACTTGCCCGCACCGTTCGGGCCGATCACCGAGAGGATCTCGCCCTCTTGCACGTCGAAGCTTATGGCGTTGTTCGCGGTCAGGCCGCCATAGCGCTTGGTGATGCCCTTGATTTCCAGAATGGGGGTCATTTCGCGGCTCCCTTCCGGTCCATCAGGCTGAGCAACCCGTTGGGCAGCACCAGCATCAGGGCGATCATCGCGCTGGAATAGATCAGCAGCTGGTATTCCTTGGCGACGGACAAGAGGTCCCAGCCGAAGTACAGGAGGAAGGTGCCCAGCATCGGGCCGCCGACGAAGCCGAGGCCGCCGACGAAGCAGTAGAGCATGAAGTTGACCGAGTCGGTCACGGCGAAGGACGATGGGTAGATCGACTGCGAGATCGCCACGAAGACCGCCCCGGACAGCCCGCCGAAGAAGGACGAGATCGCATAGGCCACCACCCGCAGATAGGCGGTGTTGACGCCGATGGAGGCGGCGAGTTCCTCGTTCTGCTGCAGGCTGCGGCAGAGGTGGCCCAGGCGCGAATGCACGATCCGCCACAGCGCGGCATAGGACAGCACCATCAGCGTGACGGCCAGCAGGTAGAAAGCGAGCTTGGGGTTTTCCATGGCGGCGAAGTCGGGGATCAGCGTGATGCCGAAGACCTTCAGCGCGCCGGGCAGCGGGATCGAGGTGATGCCCTTGGCACCGTTGGTGATGGGCAGCGCCAGCGCGGTCAGGCGCGTCACCTCGGTCAGGACCAGCGTGATCATGGCGAAATAGACGCCGCGCAGCCGCAGGATCGGCAGGCCGATCAGCACCGAGACGGCGGCACAGAACAGGCCCGCCAGCGGCAGGGTCAGCCAGAACGACACCCCGGCCTGCGTCATCAGCACGGCCGAGACATNAGCGCCGATCAGCGCATAGGCGCCCTGGCCGATGTTGATGCGGCCGATGTAGAAGGTCAGCCAGACCCCGGCCGAGCCGATGGACAGAAGCGCCACCGAAGTCAGCGTGTAATACAGGTCCCACCGTCCGCTGGCCGAGATCGCAACCGGCACCAGCACGAAGACCGCCAGAAGAAAGGCCGCAAGGCCAAGGATGTGCTTGTTCATCATCTCAACCCCAGGGCTTGCCCATGAGCCCCTGCGGGCGGAAGACGAGGAAGATCATCAGCGAGGCGAAGATGACCAGGTAGGTGATGTCGCCATAGGCGGCCAGCACGGTGAGGCCCACGCTTTCCATCATGCCCAGGATGAAACCGCTTACGATGGCGCCCGAAATCACCCCGGCGCCGCCGATCATGATCATCATGAAGGCCTTGACCGAGGTCGGCCCGCCCATGCCGAGGTTGATGCCGGTGATGGTGACCAGCAGCCCGCCGACCAGCCCGGCCAGCATGGCGCCAAGCGCAAAGCCGATCATCGAATAGCGGTCCACATCGACGCCCATCAGCTGCGCCGCCATGCGGTCCTGGGCCAATGCGCGCATGGCGCGACCGGTCTTGGTGTATTGCATGAGCGCGATGAAGCCCGCGATCATGGCGACGGCCAGCACGAAGATCAGGATGCGGTCGTAGGGCATGATCAGCCGCATGTCCCAGTTGAACACGCCGTTCACGATCTTCGGCACGCCGCGCTGCTTTTCGCCGAACAGCAGCAGGATCACCGCATCCAGGAAGAAGGCGATGCTTACTGCCAGAAGCATGGTGCTTTCGTCGCGTTTCGACCGGCGCAGCACCGGGCGGAAGAGAAAGACCTCGATCAGTGCGCCCATGACGGCCAGCACCAGCGCCGAGGCAAACAGCCCGACGAGGAAGGGCAGGCCCCATTGCGACACGACGGTATAGGTGACGAAGCCGCCGAAGACATACATCTGTCCATGGGCGAAGTTCAGCACGTTCATCAGCGAGAAGATCAGGGTCAGTCCCAGGGCGATCAGCGCGTACTGGGCGCCGAGATACAGCCCGTTGGCCAGAATCTGCTCCATGCGGCGTTCTCCGGTGAAGGGAAGCGGGCCGCCGCTGGCGGCGGCCCGATAGGGTTTCCGGTGCTTACCGCCGACCTGGGCGACGAACAGGGTTTCGAACTTGCCGCCCTTGAAGGTGTTCACCACCAGCGGCACCGAAACCTGGCGCTTTTGCCCGAACGAGGTGGTGCCCACATATTTCAGCTTGGCATCGCCGACCATGAAGGGGTTCGGCGCCTCGAAGGTGTCGATGGTCTTCTTGAACTCGTCGACGTTGTCGATGGCCGCGGGGTTGGCCGCGATGGTCGCCAGGATGTATTCCAGCGCATAGACCTTGGTGTTGGACTCGTCGTTGTATTCGCCGAACATTGCGGTGTAGCGCTCGACGAATTCGCGCATGGCGTCCGAGGCCAGTTCCGNGGTCGAGGCGCCGCCGACCGAGATGAAGCCGTCGGCCAGATCGCCCGCGCCTTCCTGCAGCACCGCCGCGTCCTGTGCGGTTTCGGTCGAGATCAGGCCGGTATAACCCAGTTCGCGGGCCGAGCGGATCAGCTGCGGCGCGTTGGCGGGCGACACACCGGACAGCACCAGAAGATCGGGCGCGGTCTGGATCACCGGCAGCAGCACCGGGGTGAAGTCGGTGGTGTCGACCTGGTAGGTGACCGAGTCCGACACGACCTCCAGGCCAAGCGCCTTGGCAGCCGCCGCGCCCGAATCCCGCTGGCTCAGCGGATCGGATTCGTTGGCGGCGACGAAGGCCACCTTCTTCACGCCATTGTTTTCCATGAGGTATTTGTAGATGGCCGGGCCCGACTGATAGTTGGCGACCATGCCCAGGACGGCGTTCGACGCCGGCGCGGTGTAAAGCTCTTTCGGGAAGGCATAGGGGAAGTAGATGATGCCGTTCTGTTCGGCGACCGGGCGGACAGCGGCGGCGCCGTCGCCGACGTTCGGGCCGACGACATAGTGGATGCTTACCTGTGCCATCTGTTCCATGCNCTAAGCAATGGCGCGCTTGGGGTCTTTCTGGTCGTCGAAGGGCACGATTTCGATATCGTATTTCGTGCCGCCGATGTCATAGCCGCCGGTTTCGTTGATCCAGGCGGCGCGGGTTTCCATGGACCGCTGGTTCGACGTGCCCCAGGCGGCGGCCGGGCCGGACGTGACGCCGACGAAACCGATCTTCAGCACGGGGTTTTCGGCGAAGGCCGCGCCCAGCATCGCCAGATGGGCGACGGTGGCAAAGGCGGTGGTCTTCAGCAGGGTACGACGAAGCATGTGGCGAACTCCTTGTCAGCCGGATGGTCGTGTCGGGTTGCGGCCGGGGTCGGCGCCGCAAGTGACTCCAGTGCAGAAATTGTTAACAATCCTGTCAACACATTTTCTTCATGATCGGTGACGGGTCTGCTGGAAATCTGGGCGGTGGATTGCTAACTATCTCCTTGGGAAATCACGCCAACAGAGTGTCCGCGCCCGTCATGACCGCTGCACCCAAGGATCTGGGCCAGGTTTCGGCTGCCGATGAAACGGCCGAGCAGGAGATTGTCGAGCGCATTTTCGAGGCGGTTGTCGAACAGCGGCTGCCACCCGGCACCAAGCTTTCCGAATCAGCCTTGTGCGAGGCCTTCGGCGTGGGCCGGATGCGGATTCGCCGCGCGCTGCTGCTTCTGTCCAGTCGCGAGGTGGTGGAGCTGCACGCCAACCGCGGTGCCTATGTGGCGCTGCCGACCGCGAAACAGGCGCGCGATGTGTTCGAGGCGCGGCTGGCGCTGGAACCCGCGATTGCCAGCCTGGCGGTGGCACGCGCGAACAGCGCCGACATCGCCCGCCTTGCCGCCCATCTGGAGATGGAGCACGACGCCCACCACCAGAACCGCTTANNACACGAGGCGATCCGGCTGTCGGGGCAGTTCCACATCCTGGTGGCGCAGATCGGCGGCAACGAGGTGATCCTGCGCATCGTCAAGGAACTGGTGACGCGGACTTCGCTGATCATCGGCATCTTCGGCTCGGCTTGCGTCGGCAACAGCTGCCGGGCCGATGATCACAGCCGAATCGTCCAGGCCTTCAAGGCGCGCGACGGCCAGGCGGCGGCGGCGCTGATGACGGATCACCTGCGCGAAATTGAAGGAACGCTGGATCTTGGGGTCAACCGGAAGGTTGCCGTCGATCTGGTCAGCATGTTCGGCAGCCGCCGCCCCTGACGCCTTTCGGGCGCCGTGTCGGGCGGGGCGGTCGGGGCGGTCGGGGCGGCGGACCTGCCGTCAACTTCTGTGGTGGAACCGAGTATCGGGACCGATCCCGTCAAGCGCCGCTAAACGTTCGTTCAATATTTCGGGCGAATGAGGGCTTTGGCTTGAAGCAGGCCGCGGTGGCGCCCGGTGATCGCCGCCCGTGGTGGCGATGGCCCGGCGAAAGCCCGCTCTTGCCTGCAACGCGCTCATTCTCCATGCACAATCGGGCGGACCGGCGCCGAGGCGGTCCTTCCGCCCTGGGGTGCGGCGTCGATTCAGCGGCTGATCGCCCGCATTGGCAGGCCTGCCATGCGGGGGCCGGACATGCGAGATTGAACAAATGATCCGCATCTGGCAGGTTGACGCGACAAACAGCGGCAGCCCCGCCGGGGCGCAAGGGCGGCCCGACCGTCCGCCTGATCGGCAGGAGGGACTGAACCATGACCGCGCCAGGACAAAGGGCACCGCGCCGGGACACGATCCTGCGCAAGGATGCGCTGATTGCCGCGACGCTGAAATGCCTGTCCGAGGAAGGCTATGAGGGGTTGTCGATCCGCAAGATCAGCGCCGAGGTANNCGTGTCGGTAGGGCTGATCAACCACCACTATGCCGACAAGCAGGACCTGGTCGCCCAGGCCTATGAACATATGACGCTGTCGCATCTGGAGATCATCCGGGCGGCGGTGGAGGCCGCAGGCGACGACGCGCGCGCGCAGGTTCTGGCCTTCAACCGGGCGATGGTGACGGTCGTCGTCGATCCCGGCGTCTTGCGCAGTTGGGTCGTGTTCTGGGGCATGACGCGCGACGGCAACACGTTGCAGGAAATCCATCACCGCACCTACGCCGACTATCGGATGCTGGTGGAAGGCATTCTGGGGCGGCTCGCCGCCGACCATGGCCTGCCGCTGCTGGATGTCCGGCTGGCCGCGACCGGTCTGCTGGCGTTGCACGACGGGCTGTGGATCGTGATGTCCCTGAACCCGCTGGCCGTCAGACCGGATGAGGTCATCCGCCTCGCCGACGCCTGGGTGGATGCCCTCGTGCCGAGGACCGCGTCACCCGCATGAGTGCGGCGGGCAACCCTGAAGGAATCGTCGGCGAATACCCCGGGCAGGCGTCCTGACAGCGGCATGGCCTGCCGCCCCTGCCCGGCTGGCGCATTGTCCGGTAATTCCGGGGCAGTGGTAGGCCCGGAGGGACTCGAACCCCCAACCAAAGCGTTATGAGCGCTCAGCTCTGACCATTGAGCTACGGGCCCGCCTTGTGGGTGCCTAGCAGATGGCGGGAAGCAGTCAAGTTCAGCGGCCGCGTTCCCAGCCCTGCGTGCGGCCGAAACGGACGGCGAGCGAGACCGCGGCATAGGTGGCGAAGCCCAGGGGATCGCGCAGGGCAAGGCGGGCCAGCGCCGGGATAGTGAGGGGGCCTTGCCCTCGCGCGCGGGCAGGTCGGGCCAGAGGCGGGCGATTTCGGCCACGCCGGCATCCTGGCGGCGGCGGACGCGCACCAGGGCGCTGAACCCCTCGATCATCGGCCAAAGGTAGGTGGGGGAAACCTGCACCCGTTCTTCGGGCGTGAAATGCAGGCGCACGAAGGTGTCATCCGAGATGATGGCCGGAAAATCGCCCCACCGCGCCCGGCCTGAGGCGTTCACCGCGAACAGCCCGTAACCGGGGCGGCGCTTTGCGCGAAGGGCAGGCGCTGCCAGAACCTTGCGTAGGCGCGGGTTACCGCACTGGCCGCGCGCGGGATCACCGGCGTGCCCGAGGCATAAAGCGGCGCGTCGGGCAGAAGTGCCTGAACCAGGGCGGCGATCAGGCCGGGGCTGACCACGACATCGGCATCCAGATAGGCGCGCAGGCGGCCGTGGGCCGCGGCATCGCCGGCATTCAGCGCGCCGGGCTTGCCGCCCTGGGGCAGGTCCAGCACGGTCAGGCCCCAGCCCACCGCGGCGGCTTCATCGGCCAGCGCCGCGGCGGCGGCGGCGGTGTGGTCGCGGCAGCCGTTGGCCACCACCACCGCCTCGACCGGCAGGCCGGGCGGGTCCGAGGCGAAGAGCGCGCGCAGGCAGGTGGCGATCAGCGGCTCTTCGTTCGAGGCCGGGATGATCACGCTCAGCATGCGCCGCAGCCCTTCGCCAGCGCCTGCCAGCGGGGATTGTCGTCCCACAGGTGGCGGAGCGCACCCCAGCCNNCCCATTTCGACGGCGCGGCAATGTCGGTGTAGGCGGTGAAGGNGGCCGGGCTGATGGCGGCCCAGTCGGCCAGAAGCTGGTCGTAAAGCGCGCCCATCTGGGGCGAATAGTTCAGTGCCGACAGGAAATCGTTCAGCGCCGCGTCGTCGGACAGACCCGGCGCGGCGGCGGCGTGACTGCCGCCTTCGTACATCACCAGGTCCAGCCCATAGGCCCCCGCAACCTGCGCCTGATAGGACAGCAGGTCGCGCAGGCCCGCCAGGCTGCCATCCGCCGAGCCCGACAACGAGCCGTCGCGCAGTTCCTGTTCGGCCAGCTTCAGCGCCGCGTCATAGTTCCCCGGCCCGGCGCCGGTCTGGTCCAGCCAACCGTGAACCAGCGCCGCGCCGGGCTCGGAGCCGAGCGGGCCGCCGAAATATCCGGTCACGGCATAGGCATCGAAGCGGGTGGCGGGCATCGGTANACCTTCGGCCACCGAGGNGGGCGAGGTCAGCATCGCCTCTTCCAGACCCTTCCAGCCGGTCTGGGTCGTGATGACCCGTACCAGGCGGTCGGGCGCCGCGGCAAAGACCTCGGCCCAGATATCGGCCACTTCGGCAGCGCGATGGCCGTAGAACTGCATCCAGACCGCCTTGTCGGCATCGCCCCAGCGGGCCTTGCCTTGTTCGTCGGCCCAATGCGCCTGATCGAAGCCCCAGTTCCAGACCTCGTTGGAATATTCCACCCAGGCGCGTCGGCCGGGCGCCAGCCCGTCGCGGGCGGCTTCGGCCAAGGTCCGGGCCAACCCGTCATCGGCCTTGTGGGGCACGTTGAACCAGGCATCGGCCTGCAGTTCGTTGGCCAGCGCCACCATGATCTGCATCGGCACGCCGACGCGCGCCCAAGTGTAATCGGTGGCTTGCGGCAGCTGGTCGGCGGAGACCAGCGGCGAGGCATTGGTGGCCATCCAGTCCATGAAGCGCAGCATCTTCACGCCGCGAAGGCGGGCCAGGAAATCCGGGTTGAAGACCTGGCCCTGGTCCAGCAGGGCGGCGCGATCCTCNNGCACCACGGTGATGTGGCGGATCGGGTCGGCGGGGTCGGTCTTTTCCAGGGTGACGATCACCGGCCCCTCGCCGGGGTGAANATCGAACAGCACGCGGCCCGGTTCGGCCTGCACCACCTGGGCCCGGCCGCCAACCGACAGGCTGCCCTGCCCCTGGTAACGCAGCAGATAACGGTAAGCCACGCNCGCATCGGGCGGCAGGTCGGTGAGCATGACGGTGGCGATGGCGGACAGATCGGGCGGCATCGCCTTGGGCCAGCCCTCGGCATCCAGATAGCCGCCGCGGGCCAGATCGTCATGGCCCCAGCCGCCCCATTGCCCCGGCAGATGGCCGATCCAGGGGCGGGCGGTCTTCATCACGTCGAGGAAGGGTTGTTCCACCGACCAGTCAGTCACGCCAGCCAGGTTCATCGCCAGCGCGGGGTTGGTGATGGGNNGGTCAGGCCGTCTGGCATGGAGGGGCGGGTGTGGCGGCGGCGGGCGTGGGCGCCGCGGGCGGCGGCAGGGACCCCGCCCCGGCGGAGGCCGNNGGGCCTCTGCCACCGGGCGCGCCGCGGGCCGATAACCCGACACCGCCTCCCAGGCGATGCGCTGCATCACGGCGGCCAGATCGTCGGCGATCACCGCATCGCGCGACGGCCAGGTGCGGGTCAGCTTGGCGGGCAGGCCTTCGGGCGAGGCGCCGGTCAGAGCAGCCACGTTCACCATGGCCAGGAAATACAGCCCCTTGGCATTGGGGTGGATGTCGTCGGCGAACAGGTCTTGCGGCGTGGTCAGGCCCGGCACCTCGCCCTGGCCGATGGCATCGGCCAGCTGCGCCATCGCCTGACCGGCCGGGATCAGCTGCACCGGCGCGCCGCCCAGTTGCGCGCTGGCCGCCGCGGCGGCCTGTTCCCAAGTAAGCAGGTCGGCGTCCAGGCGCTCGCGCCAGGACAGGCGCGAGTTGGGGTCGCCGTCCACGGGCGTGCCGGAATCCAGCTCGTGCCAGGTTTCCAGCAGATAGACGCGCGCCTCGGGCGAGGCGGCGCGGGCCGCCTGCCNCCATTGCGCCACCTGCCCCGCCGTGTCGTTCCAGGCCACCTGAAAGGCCAGCGGCAGGCCCTCGGTCAGGACCAGCGCGCCGACGCCGCCCCGCGCCAGCAGGGCGCGGCCATCCACGCCCTCGGCCTCGGCGGAATGGTCCCAGTTCCAGGACAGCGGCGCGCCGTTCATGACCTGGGCCGCCACCGGCACCGGGTGCCCCCNGGCCTGCAAGGCGGCCTGAACCAGCCCCGGCAGATCGGGGCCGATCAGGCTGTGACCGACAAACAGCACCGTGGCAGCAACCGGCAGGATCGACATGAGCCCTCGCGTTCAGCCCCGCGCCGGGGCTACACCGCTGGCAGGATAGCCGGTGACAACACGCCAGACCACCTGCCGCAGCGCCGCCTCGGCACCGGGCGGCAGCGGCGTGGCCGGGCTGCCATCGGCATGCAGCACCGGGGCCGCCTCGGGCAGGCGGTGATAGATCACCGCGTGATGGGTCAGTGCCACCAGCCAGTTGCCCCAGTCGCCAAGGTGGATCTGGTCCGGCGCGCCCTCGGGCGTCTGGCCGAACAGCTGGCGCCGGTCGGTCAGGCCCGGCACCGCGCCCGCCTCCATCGCCCGCACCGCCGCCGCCATGACCTGGCCAGCGGGGATGACATGGATTGCGCCCACGCCCGTCTCGGCCAGCGCCGGGCGCAGGATTTCGTCTTCCCAATGCCGGGTCAGGTCGGCATCCAGCCGGGTCAGCCAGCCCTCGGGGTCGTCCAGCGCATGCCAGGTTTCATAGAGATAGACGCGCACCAGTGGGTTGCCCGCCCGCGCCGCCCGCGCCCAATGCGCCAGTGCGCCTGCCGCATCGTGCCAGCGGATCGCATCGCGGATTTCCACCATCTCGGTCAGCACCACCACGTCGTAGTCGCCCGAGGCCAGCGCCGCGTCTGCTTACCGATAGGCGGGATGGGCGTTTTCGGTGTCGAACCCCGCCACCTCTCCACTGCGATGGGCCGCAAGCGAGGTGCCCCAGCCCAGCTGGCTGGCATGGTCATGCCCGGCCCAGGCCGCCAGCATCGTCGGCATGTCGCGGCCCACCAGGCTGTGGCCCAGGTGATAGGTGGCGACCGGTAGCGNGGGCGCCAGCGGCGTGGCATAGGTGGCGGCAAAGGCGGCCCGTGACAGCGGCGCCGGGCGCCGCAGGGCCCACACGCCTGCCGCCAGCATCACGCCTGCCCCGATCATCACTGCCCGTCGCCGCATGTCCCCCTGCTTCGCAAGTGGGTCCAGCGGGCCGCATTGGCAAGGGCCGGGCCGAAGCCTATAGAACGCCAAGCCAAGGAGGGGACGATGACGCATCTCTGGGTCCGCGCCGAACAGCGGGCGAACGAGGAACGNGTGGGCCTGACGCCCGAGGGCGTGAAGGCGCTGGTGCAGGCCGGCATCAAGGTGACGGTCGAGGAATCCTCGGTCCGCGCCATCCCGATCGAGGGCTATCTGCATGCTTACGCGCGCATCGTGGAGGAGAACCTCTGGCCCCATGCCCCCGCCGATGCCATCATCTTCGGCCTGAAGGAACTGCCCGAGGACGGCTCGGCCCTGATCCACCGCCACATCATGTTCGGCCATGCCTTCAAGGGCCAGNNTACCGGGCAGGTGCTGCTGAGGCGGTTCAAGGCCGGGGGCGGCACATTGTATGACCTGGAGTATCTGGTGGACGANGGTAGCCAGCGCGTTGCCGCCTTCGGTTACTGGGCGGGCTATGCCGGTGCTGCGATCAGCCTGAAATGCTGGGCGGCGCAGCAGNNTGGCGGCATCGCCGGGCCGGTGCACAAGTATCCCGGCAANGGGGCGCTGCTGGCCGATCTGGTGGCCGACCTGCGCGGGTTGCCGCATCCGCGCGCGCTGATCATCGGCGCGCTTGGCCGCGTCGGCACCGGCGCCGCCGACCTGTGTTCGACGCTTGGCGTGGAAACCACCCTGTGGGATATGGCCGAAACCGCCAGCGGCGGGCCGTTCCCGGAAGTGCTGCAGCACGAAATCTTCCTGAACTGCATCCTGGCCAAGCCCGGCTGCCCGGTTTTCGTGCCCGCCTCGGCCAAGACCGACCCGCGCAAGCTGACGGTGATCGGCGACATCGCCTGCGACCCGACCTCGGATTTCTCGCCGATCAAGGTCTATGACCGCACCACAAGCTGGCAGGAACCGGCGCTGCGCGTGGCTGACCACCCGCCCCTGGACGTGACGGCCATCGACAACTTGCCCTCGCTTCTGCCGGTGGAAGCCAGCGAGGATTATGCGGCGCAGCTTCTGCCCTCGCTGGTGGCCTTGACCGACCTGGAAACCGGCGTCTGGGGCCGCGCGAAGGCCGAGTTCGACCGCCATACCGCAACGCTGTAACGGGACGCCGAGGCAAATTCCTTCGAAGGAATTTGCAAAAATCTTCGAAGATTTTTGCCTTGGACCCGGAACGAAAGGGAGCCCTCACATGACAACGATCCACTGGTGCGGCACCGGCCTGTCTTCTGGCCCCGGCCTGCGCCGTCTGCTTGAGCGCGGCCATAAGATGGTGGTCTGGAACCGCTCGGTCGATGCCGCCCGCGCCGTGGTGGGCGACCCGACGCAGGACGTCCGGCCCTATACGCTGGAGGCGCTGACGGCGGCGCTGAAACCCGGCGACATCGCCGTTTCCATGCTGCCCGCCGACCACCATGTCGGCATTGCCAAGGCTTGCCTGGCCAAGGGTGCCAATTTCGTTTCGTCCTCCTACATCGCGCCCGAGATGCGGGCGCTGGACGAAGACTTCCGCGCCCAAGGCCTGGTTTCGGTGAACGAGGTCGGGCTTGACCCCGGCATCGACCACCTGATGGCGCATGACCTTGTGGCACGCTACCGCGCGTCGAAGGCGTACCACCCCGACAACGTGCTGTCCTTCACCTCGTATTGCGGCGGCGTGCCCAAGGTGGCCAATGCCTTCCGCTACAAGTTCTCCTGGGCGTAAGTAGGCGTGCTGAAGGCGCTGCGCTCGCCCTCGCGCAGCTTGCGCAACTTCAGCGAGCTGCGCATCGCCCGGCCGTGGGATGCCGTCACCGCCTATGACGCGCCGCTGCCGCAGCCGGAAAGCTTTGAGGTCTATCCGAACCGCGACAGTTATCCCTTCATGACGGATTACCGCTTTGACCCCGCCTGGAAGGTGCGCGATTTCGTGCGCGGCACGATCCGGTTGAATGGCTGGGCCGAAGCCTGGGCGCCGGTGTTCCGCGCGGTGGAACAGTTGGAAGGCGCCAGCGCGGCCGAGGTGGATGCCACCCTGGGCGCCATGGCGGACGAGCTGTTGAAGGACAACAGCTATGGCCCCGGCGAGGCCGACCGCGTGGTGCTGTTCGTCAGCCTGAAGGCCGAGCGTGACGGCAAGCCGGTGTTCCACGAGACCTGGGCGATGGATGCCTGGGGCGACGCGCGCGGCACCGCCATGGGGCGGCTGGTCTCGGTGCCTGTCTCGCTGGCGGTGGAATCGGTGCTGGCGCGAGAGATTCCGGTAAGCGTCCATGCCGCGCCGCATGATCCCCGGCTGATCGACAAGTGGCTGGGCGAGGTGCGCAGTCTGGTGCAGTACCTGGACCGCGTGGACGATCTGGCCTGACCTGCCCCGCCGGGCAGGGTGACAGCCCTGCCCGGCGCGGCTATGCTGCCTTGCAAGCGCCCGAAGGGGCCAGAGGCGGGCATGGCAGGCGACAGCGAACAACCGGCGGCAGAGCGCGGGCGGTTCCGGACCCGGTTCGGGGTCTGGCGCGCCGGCCTGACACGCAGCGCCGCNGCCTTCGTCAGCCAGCCGGAACCGCGCACCATCGGCCATTTCGCCCGCGGTAAACGGCTGGCCGTAAGCAACTTCCTGCTGGGCGGCACATTGGTCGAGGCGCCGGATGCCATGCTGTGGGATGTGGCCGCGCCCTATCCGGAATTCTCCGAAGACGCGCAGGGGTTTGCCTGGCTGGACGATCTGGCCGCCGTGGGCAGCGCCGCCGCGCGCGAGCGGGCGCAGGGCTGGACCTTCGGCTGGATCGACCGCTTCGGCCGGGGCGACGGGCCGGGCTGGACTCCGGGCCTGACCGGGCGGCGACTGATCCGCTGGATCAACCACGCCTTCCTGATCCTGCANGGTGANCCCAAGCCCCAGGCCGATATCTATTTCCGGTCGCTGACGACCCAGACCGTCTGGCTGTCGCGCCACTGGTCCGCCGCGCCGCCCGGCCTGCCCCGGTTCGAGGCGCTGGTGGGCACCATCTGCGCNCACCTGGCGCTGACCGGCCTTGGCCGCCACGTCTGGTAAGCCGTGGCGGCGCTGTCGCAGGACTGCCGCCAGGGCATCGACGCGCAGGGCGGCATTCCGACCCGGAACCCGGAAGAACTGCTGGACGTCTACAGCCTGCTGATCTGGGCCGAGCAGGCGCTGGCGGCGGCNGATCGACCGATCCCCGAGGCGGTGACCGCGGCGCTGGACCGCATCGCGCCGACGCTGCGCGCGCTGCGCCACGCCGATGGCGGGCTGGCGCGGTTCCATGGCGGCGGGCGCGGGCTGGAGGGGCGGCTGGATTCGGCGCTGGCCAATTCGCCGGTCAAGTCGGTGACGCAGGGCTTTGCCATGGGCTTTGCCCGCATGGCGGCGCATCGCACCACGGTCATCGTCGATGCCGCGCCGCCGCCTTCGGGCGAAGCCGGCAGCCGCGGCCATGCCTCGACGCTGGCGTTCGAGCTGACCTCGGGGCGGCGGCCGCTGATCGTCTCCTGCGGGTCGGGCGCGGCCTTCGGGCCGGAATGGCGCCGGGTAAGCCGCGCCACCGCTTCGCATTCCACGTTGTCGATCGACGGATTCTCGTCCTCGCGGTTTCCCGGCGACGGGCGCGAGGTGCTGACCGAAGTGGCACCCGTTACCATTGCCCGGCTGTTCGCGGCCGATGTCGGCACCGTCCTGCACCTGGGCCATGGCGGTTGGGTGCAGACCCATGGCCTGACCCACCGCCGCGACCTGTCGCTGGCGCCGGACGGGCGGCGGCTGGCGGGACTGGACACGCTGCTGGCCGCCTCGCCCGAGGAACGCCAGCGCTTCGAGGCGCTGATGACCCGCACGCATCTGGAAGGCGCGGCGTTCGCCGTGCGCTTCCACCTGCACCCCGATGTGGATGCCTCGCTCGACCTCGGCGGCACCGCGGTGTCGCTGGCGCTGAAGAGCGGCGAGATCTGGGTGTTCCGCCCGGAAGGCCGGGCGGCTCTGACGCTGGAGCCCTCGGTCTATCTTGAACGCGGCAGATTGGCGCCACGGGCGACACGTCAGATCGTGCTTTCGGGTCGCGCCCGTGATTTCCATACGGAAGTCGGCTGGACCTTGGCGAAGGCTCAGGATACTCCGCTGGCGATTCGAGACCTTGACCGGGACGATCTGACCGTCCCTCTTTGACCGACGCGAAGGGGTAACATGACGAACCTCGTCCCCATCGGCCGCGCGCTGATCTCTGTTTCCGACAAGACCGGGCTTCTGGACCTTGCCCGCTCGCTGGCCGCGNNCAGGGTGGAGCTGATTTCGACCGGCGGCACCTCGGGCATGCTGCGGGCGGCGGGGCTGAAGGTGCGTGACGTTTCCGATGTCACCGGNTTTCCCGAGATGATGGATGGCCGGGTCAAGACGCTGCACCCGGCGATCCACGGCGCGCTGCTGGCGCTGCGCGACGATGATGAACACCTGCTGGCGATGGCGGCCCATGGCATCGAGCCCATCGACCTGTTGATCGTGAACCTTTACCCATTCGAGGCGACGGTGGCGCGCGGTGCCGACCACGCCACCTGCATCGAGAACATCGACATCGGCGGCCCGGCGATGATCCGTGCCGCGGCCAAGAACCACCGCTCGGTCGCCGTGGTGACCGATCCGGCGGACTACCAGCCGCTGCTGGACCAGATGGCGGCGCATGACGGTGCCACCACCATGGCCTTCCGCCAGAAGCTGGCGTTGAACGCCTATGCCCGCACCGCCGCCTATGACGCCGCCGTGTCGGGCTGGCTGTCGGCCGAGATCAACTGCCCCTTCCCGCGCCACCGTGCCTTTGGCGGCCATATCGCCCAGAAGCTGCGCTATGGCGAGAACCCGCACCAGGCCGCTGCCTTCTATACCGACGGCACCCGGCGCGAAGGCGTGGCGACCGCCCGGCAGTGGCAGGGCAAGGAGCTGTCCTACAACAATATCAACGACACCGACGCGGCCTTTGAACTGGTGGCGGAGTTCGACCCGGCGACGCCTACCTGCGCCATCATCAAGCATGCCAATCCCTGCGGCGTGGCCACCGGCGCCAGCCTGACCGATGCCTACCTGCGCGCCTATGACTGCGACCGCACCTCGGCTTTCGGCGGCATCGTGGCGCTGAACCGCGAACTGGACGCGGCAACGGCGGAAGAGATCGTGAAGATCTTTACCGAAGTGGTGATCGCCCCCGGCGCCAGCGACGATGCCCGCGCCATCTTTGCCGCCAAGAAGAATCTGCGTCTTCTGACCACCGGCGCCCTGCCCGATCCGCGGGCCAANGGGCTGACCTTCCGCCAGGTTTCGGGCGGGTTCCTGGTGCAGGACCGCGATGCCGCCACCGTGACGGCGGACGAGCTGAAGGTGGTGACGAAGCGGGCGCCCTCGGCGCAGGAGGTGGCCGACCTGCTGTTCGCCTGGTCGGTCGCCAAGCATGTGAAATCCAACGCCATCGTCTATGTGAAGGACGGCGCCACCGTGGGCGTGGGCGCGGGCCAGATGAGCCGGGTGGACAGCACCCGCATCGCCGCCCGCAAGTCGCAGGACATGGCCGAGGCGCTTGGCCTGCCCGCGCCGCTGACCCAAGGCTCGGTCGTGGCGTCGGATGCCTTCTTCCCCTTCGCTGATGGCCTTCTGGCCGCGGCCGAGGCCGGGGCGACGGCGATCATCCAGCCCGGCGGGTCTATGCGCGATGACGAGGTGATCGCGGCAGCCGATGCCGCAGGCCTGGCCATGGTCTTCACCGGCCAGCGGCATTTCCGGCACTGACCCATGCGGCTTCTGGCCCTGACCGCGGTTCTGACCTTCGCGCTGGACCAGGCCACGAAATGGGCCGTGGTGCAGGGGCTGAACCTGATCGACATCGGGTCCATCGAGGTGGTGCCCGGCGTGCTGGCTTTCCACATGGCCTGGAACACCGGCATCAACTTCGGCATCTTCTCTGGCCAGGCAGAACTGGTGCGCTGGCTGCTGATCGCCGTGGCGCTTGGCATTTCGGCCTGGGTCTGGCTTTGGGTCCGGCGCGANGGTGCCGAGCCGCGGTCTCAGGTCTTTGCCGGTCTTCTGATCGGCGGCGCCATGGGCAATGTGCTGGACCGGCTGATCTACGGCGCGGTGGCGGATTTCCTGAATGTCTCGTGCTGCGGCATCGAAAACCCCTTTGCCTTCAACGTGGCCGACGTGGCTATCTTCGTCGGCGCGCTTGGGCTGGTGTTGTTTCCGGGCAAATCCGCCGAAGCGCCGAAGAAGCGCCGAAAGACCCCGTGACGCGGCCATGGCCCTGCGCTAAGGAATGCCGACCGGGGCCGGTGGAGCAGGACATGAATTTGGCAGGCGGAAGGTGGAAAGCGGCGCTGATCGCGCTGGCGCTGCTGGCGGCCTGTTCCTCGGGTGACCCCAACCTGATGCGGTTGAAGCCCTCAGGTCAGGGTCCGGACGAGTTTTCCGCCATTCCGTCGAAGCCGCTGGAAATGCCGCCCAGCAAGTCGGTGCTGCCAGCCCCGACGCCGGGCGGCCAGAATCGCGCCGACATCAACCCGCTGGATGATGCCGTCGTGGCGCTTGGCGGCAACCCCGCTGCCCGCAGNCGGCACGCCCCCGCCAGCGACGCCGGGCTGGTCAATTACGCCTCGCGTTATGGCGTCAGCGCCAACATCCGCCAGGTGCTGGCGAAGGAAGACTATGATTACCGCAGCGCCCACCAGGGCAGGCTTCTGGAGCGCTGGTTCGGCCTGACCACCTATTACGCCGCCTACGAGCCCTTCTCGCTGGATGCCTGGGCGGAACTGAAGCGCTGGCGCAAGGTCAATGCCGCCACACCCTCGGCGCCGCCCGCGCCGGAATTCATCGTCCAGTAATCGCGGCCGCTCACATCTGCGCCAGACGGGGTTGCCTGCCAGCGCCCGTCGCGTAGCTTGCCCCGGCACATTCCGGGAAGGACTTCCATGCCGCGACTGCTTAGCCTTTGGGCTTTTCGCCCTGACCTGTCTTGCCACGCCCGCGTTTTCCGCGACGGACAAGGCGGTTTCCAGCTTCACGCTTACCAACGGGTTGCAGGTCGTAGTGATCGAGGATCACCGCGCCCCGGCCGTCACCCACATGGTCTGGTACAAGATCGGTGCCGCCGACGAGACGGCGCCGCATTCCGGCATCGCGCATTTCCTGGAACACCTGATGTTCCAGGGCACGCACAGCCTTGCCCCCGGCGAATTCTCGGCCACGGTCGAGGCGCTTGGCGGCAACGACAACGCCTTCACCTCCTGGGACTACACCGCCTATTTCCAGCGCGTCGCCGCCGACCGGCTGGATGTGATGATGCGGATGGAGGCCGACCGGATGCGCGGCCTGAACCTGACGGAAGAGGACGTGGCGACCGAGCGCCAGGTGATTCTGGAAGAGCGCAGCCAGCGCACCGACAGCGATCCCGGGTCGCTGATGGGCGAACAGATGCGCGCGGCGCAGTTCCTGAACCACCCCTATGGTAGGCCGATCATCGGCTGGCGGCAAGAGATGGAACAGTTGTCCCGCCAGGACGCGCTGGATTTCTACAAGGCCAACTATGCGCCCAACAACGCCACCGTGGTGGTGGCAGGCGACGTGACGCCCGAAGAGGTGAAGGCGCTGGCCGAAGAATTCTATGGCCCGCTTGCGCCGTCCGAGAACGTCACGCGCAAGGCCCGCCCGCAGGAGCCGCCGCAACTGGCCGAACGCCTGATGATGACCGACGACCGTGTCAGCCAGCCCTCGCTGTCGCGCAGCTATCTGGCACCGGAACGCGATCCCGGCAACCAGCGGCAGGCGGCGGCGCTGACCATCCTGGCCGAGTATCTGGGCGGCAACCCCACCACCGCGCTGATGGCGCGCAAGATGCAGTTCGAAGACCCGGTCGCCGTTTACACAGGCGCAGCCTATGATGGCACCTCGGTGGACGACACCACCTTCGGCCTTTACGCCGTGCCGCTGCCCGGCAAGTCGCTGGCCGATGTGGAAGCCGCGCTGGACAAGGTGCTGGCCGATTTCCTGGCCCAGGGCATCGACGCCGACGACTTCGCCCGCATCAAGACGCAGATCCGCGCCGCCGACATCTACGCCCGGGATTCCTCGCGCGGGCTGGCGCAGACCTATGGCGAATCGCTGACCGTCGGCCTGTCGATCCAGGACGTGCAGGACTGGCCCGATATCCTGCAATCCATCACGCCGGACGAGGTCATGGCCGCCGCGCAGTCGGTTCTGGACCGCAAGGCCTCGGTCACCACCTGGCTCAGCCAAACCGAAGAGGCCGCGCAATGAAAGCTCTCCGTCTTGCCGCGCTGATCCTCTGCGCCGCGCTGCCCGCCCGCGCCGCCACCGACATTCAGGAAATCACCTCGCCGGGCGGCATCACCGCCTGGCTGGTGGAAGACCACGGCATCCCCTTTACCGCGCTGGAGCTGCGCTTTGCTNNTAGCGGCACCAGCCTGGACCAGCCGGGCCAGCGCGGCGTGGTGAACCTGATGACCGCGCTGATCGAAGAGGGCACGGGCGACCTGGATTCGCAGGGCTTCGCCAAGGCCCGTGACGATCTGGCGGCCAGCTTCGAATTCGATGCCGATTCCGATTCCGTCACCGTCTCGGCCCGCTTCCTGACCGAAAATCGCGATGCGGCCGTGGACCTGCTGCGCCAGGCCATCACCGCGCCGCGCTTTGACCCGGACGCCATCGACCGCGTGAAGGGACAGGTTCTGGCAAACCTGCGGTCATCCGACATGGACCCCGGCGACCTTGCTTACCGCGCCTTCGACGCCAAGGCCTTTGGCGACCATCCCTATGGCAGCGACGGCTCTGGCACCGCCGACAGCGTCACCGCCCTGACCCGCGATGACATCCTGGCCGCCCACAAGGGCGCACTGGCGCGCGACCGCGTGCTGGTCGCCGCCGCGGGCGACATCACGCCCGAGGAACTGGGCAAGCTGGTCGATACCCTTTTGGCGGGCCTGCCCGAAAACGGCCTGCCCCAGTCGGGCGAGGCGACCATCGGCCTGACCGGCGGCATCACGGTGCAGGATTTCCCCGGTCCGCAATCGGTGATCCTGTTCGGCGCCCCCGGCATCGCCTTCGGTGACCCCGACTATTTCGCCGCCTCGGTGCTGAACGAGATCGTCGGCGGTAGCCGTTTCTCGGCCCGGCTGATGACCGAGGTCCGCGAGAAGCGCGGGTTGACCTATGGCATCGGCACCGCGCTCGTAAGCTATGACCACGCGGATATCATCGCGGGCCAGTTGTCCAGCGACAACGCCAAGGCCGCCGAGGCGATCCAGGTCATCCGCGACGAATGGGCCGAAATCGCCGCCACGGGCGTCACGCCCGAGGAGCTGGAGACCGCCAAGACCTACATGACCGGCGCCTATCCGCTGCGCTTTGACGGTAATGGCCGCATCGCCAGCATNCCTTGTCGGCATGCAGTCGCTTGGCCTGACACCCGATTACCCCAAGACGCGCAACGACCGGATCAACGCCGTGACGCTGGAGGATGTGAACCGCGTAGCCAAGCGGCTGATGAATCCCGACACGCTGACCTTCGTGGTGGTCGGNNCCAGCCCGAGAACCTGCCGAATCCGTAGCAAAGGCGCGGCAGACCTGCTACATCTGGGGGCATGACACTCGATGCCCCCAACATGCGGCCCACCATCCGCCAACTCGACGAAGCCGCGATCAACCGCATCGCCGCGGGCGAGGTGGTGGAACGCCCGGCCTCGGCGGTGAAGGAACTGGTGGAAAACGCGCTGGACGCAAGCGCCACCCGCATCGCGGTGGACTTTGCGCAGGGCGGCAAGACCCTGATCCGCGTCACCGACGACGGCTGCGGCATGACGGCGGCAGACCTGCCGCTGGCCCTGTCGCGCCATGCCACCTCGAAAATCGACGGCAGCGACCTGCTGGCCATCCATTCCTTCGGCTTCCGTGGCGAGGCGCTGCCGTCCCTCGCCGCCGTTGGCCGCCTGACCATCACCTCGCGCGCCGACGGCTTCGATGCCGCGCAGATCGCGGTGGTAGGCGGGCGCGAAACCCCGGTCCGGCCCGCCGCGCTGACCAAGGGCACCGTGGTCGAACTGCGCGACCTCTTCTTCGCCACCCCCGCGCGCCTGAAATTCCTGCGCTCCGACCGCGCCGAGGCGCAGGCCATCGCCGACACCCTGCGCCANCTGGCCATGGCCGAACCCCATGTCGGCTTCACGCTCCGCGACGTGACCGAAGGCGCCGAAGGCCGCCTGATCCTGCGCGCCGACCCCGAGCCCGGCGATTTCTTCGACGCCCTGCATGGTAGGCTGTCCACCCTGATCGGCACCGACTTCATCCAGAACGCGCTGAAGATCGACGCCAGCCGCGACGGGCTGTCGCTGACCGGCTACGCCTCGCTGCCCACCTATTCCCGCGGCTCCTCGACACAGCAGTTCCTCTTCGTGAACGGCCGCCCGGTCCTGGACCGCATGCTGTTCGGCGCGCTGCGGGCGGCCTATTTCGACACCCTGCCGCGCGACCGCCACGCCGCCGCCGTGCTGAACCTGTCGCTCGACCCGCACCGGGTGGACGTGAACGTGCATCCCGCCAAATCCGAGGTCCGCTTCCGCGAACCCGACCTGGCCCGCGGCCTGATCGTCTCGGCCGTCAAGCACGCCCTGCACGCCCAGTCGCCGCGCGGCGCCACCACCATCGCCGAGGCCACGCTCGCCGCCTTCCGGCCAGAGCCGCGCGTCTACCAGATGGACCGCCCCGCGCAGGCCAGCCTGTCGCGCGCCTTCGCCTTCCAGGCGCCCCTTCAGTCNCCCGGCTTCGCCGAAGCCCCCGCCGCCCGCGTGGAGCCCGACCCCGCGCCCCAGGCCGAAGCCCTGCCGCTTGGCGCTGCCAAGGCCCAGTTGCACGGGTTGTACATCATCGCGCAAACGGCAGACGGGCTGGTGATCGTGGACCAGCACGCCGCCCATGAACGGCTGGTCTACGAACGACTGAAGGCGCAGATGGAAGGCCACGGCATCGCCGCCCAGGCGCTGCTGATCCCCGAAATCGTCGGCCTCTCNCCCACCGACACCGCGCGTCTCACCGACCTCGCNCCCGAACTCGCCCGCTTCGGGCTGGAGATCGAGCCCTTTGGCGGCGCCGCCATCTGCGTGCGCGCCACCCCGGCGATCCTTGGTTCCTGCGCCGCCGCGCCGCTTCTGAAGGACATCCTCGACGAGGTCGAGGGCGAGCCGCTGTCCCTGAAGACCCGCATCGACGCCATCCTGTCGCGCATGGCCTGCCACGGCTCCATCCGCCACGGCCGTCCGATGCGCGGCGAAGAGATGAATGCGCTTCTGCGCGAAATGGAGGCGACGCCGCTGTCGGGCCAATGCAACCACGGCCGCCCCACCTTCGTGGAACTGAAGCTCGCCGATATCGAACGGCTGTTCGGGCGGCGATGATCCCCTCACCCTGACCCTCTCCCCATGGGGAGAGGGAAGCCCCCACCTTCCCGCCCGCGTTAACCTTCCGCTCACCGATATCGCGCAGCCTTGTCAGCAGGCGCAATTCCCTCTCCCCTTGGGGAGAGGGTCAGGGTGAGGGCCATGCGGCAAAGCGACATCGTCACCTTGCACGCCCGCGTCCTGCGCCAGGCGATGACGCGGCGGAAGACGCTCTCTGGCAGGCCCTGCGCGACCGCCGCCTGCTTGGCCGAAAATTCCGCCGACAGGCGCCGCTCGGCCCCGGCGTCGCGGGCTTCTACTGCGTCGAGCGCCGTCTTGTCGTCGAAGCAGATGGCGCGGGGCCGGACGTCCGTTTCGACGCCTGGCTTGCCGACCGTGGCATCCGGGTCCTGCGCTTTTCCTCCGGCCAGGTCCGGGCCGACCTGCCCGGTTGCCTTGCCGCCATTGCCCGGGAGCTTTGCCGATGATCCGCCACCTGACCCCCGCCGACTATCGCCGCCAGCCCTGGGCCAACGGTCGCGGCGTCACGGTGGAACTGGCGCGCGCCGACGGCCCGGATGGGCTGATCTGGCGGCTGTCGATGGCGACGGTGGCCGAGGATGGCCCCTTCTCGCTCTTCCCCGGCATCGAGCGGAACCTGACGGTGATTTCCGGCCCCGGCTTCCACCTGCAGGGTGACGGCATCGCCCTCGATGCCCGGCCTCTGGCNCCCGTCGCCTTTCCCGGCGATGTGGCGCTTGCCGCGACCCAGGTCACCGCCCCATCCGAGGATTTCAACGTGATGACCGCCCGCGCCCTGCCGCGCCCCGAGGTTGCGGTGATCACCGGCGACGCGCGGATNCGAGGCCGGGGGCTTCTGGCGGTGTTTGCGCTCGAAGCGCTCCACTTGTCCGGGCGAAAAATGGGCCGCCACGACCTGATCCTGACCGANCACCCCCTGCATGTGACCGGCACGGCCCTGGTCGTGCGGCTGGCAGAGCCCGCCGCCTGAACCCCGTCAGATGCGCAGGAACGGCTGCGCCAGCCGCGGCACCAGCCCCTTGAAGCGCAGCCGGGCGTCGGTCGCCGCCAGGCAGATGCAGTCCGGCCCCGGCTCGGCCACCGGCGTATGCTCCAGTGTCTCGTCGGCCATCTCCACGTCGCCAGGGCCGAACCGGCCGGTTTCGTCGTGGAAGGCGCCCTGCAGCACCAGCGTCAATTCGGTGCCACGGTGGCCGTGGTCCGGCACGGCCTGCCNCGCGGGGATGTACAGCAGCCGCACCGAGGCCTCGCGGTCGGCGACAAGGATCGCCTGCTTCACCCCCATGCCCACCGTCCGCCACTTCACCCGCTCGGCCCCGCCACCGACATAGCNCAAAAGCGGCGCGGGAAAGATCTTAGCGCGNNCGCGGGAGGGCGATGGCGGGGCGACCGGCATCTCCAGCCGCGCCAAAACGGCGTCAAGACTGCCGGACAGCGCGACCTCGGCCGCCGTCTCGACCACCGCGCCTCCCACCGCCTCATAGGCCTGGGCGGCGGCGCGGCATTCGTCGCACAGCGATACATGGGTGGCGACCAGCAGCGAAAAGGCTTCGGGCAGGGTGCTTACCGCATAGGCCATCAGCAGGGCATCGGACAGGTGGTGGCGGATCGTCATGGCTTTCTCTCAACTCATCTGCTTAAGCGCAGGCGGTCCAGCGCCAGCCGGATGCGCGACTTGATCGTTCCAAGCGGCAGGCCGGTGGCCGCGGCGATCTCGGTCTGGCTCAGGTCACCGAAATAGGCCCGCTGGATCAGGTCACGCTGGTTATCAGGCAATTGCGCAAGCGCGGCGGTCAGGCGCCGCGTGTCCTCCTGCGCCTCATAGGCATCGCTCTGGTCGGGTTCCGGTTCCGGTCCCCAGGACAGCTCTTCCGGTTCCGGTCGCCGGGCCTTGCGCAGGGCGTCGATGCGGCGGTTGCGGGCGATGGTGAAGACCCAGGTGGCCACCGAGGCCCGCGCCGGATCGTAAAGATGCGCCTTCTGCCACAGCGTCACCATGACATCCTGCGCGCATTCCTCGGCCAGCGCGGCATCGGCCCNCGATTTCATCAGGAAGCCCTTCACCCGCGGCGCAAAGTGCTGGAACAGCGCGGCAAAGGCCGTGCGGTCGCGCGCATCGCGCACCCGCAGCACCATCGCCGCCCAGGGATCGCCGTCTTCCGTTCCCGTCAAGTCTCCACCCGTAGTGGTTCGTCCGCCCGCCCCAGCATAGGGGCGCCACTGGGGCTGTCCATCGGTCGAGGGCAAGGCGGTTTCCGGCATGGTCCGCTGTCTACGGCGCAACCCGCTGATCGGATCACCGCGCCGGTCCGCAGATTTTGCCGCCCCGCGCTGATCCACCGGCCCTTGCCCCGCGTAGCCTTGTTGCAACCAGCGGAGCCGCCATGCCCTTCGACCCCCTCTCTGTCCCCCCGCCGCATCGCCATTGTCGGCGGCGGAATCTCCGGTCTTGCGGCTGCCTGGATGCTGGCGCCCACGGCCTCGGTCGTTCTGTATGAGGCCGAGCCGCGGNNCGGTGGCCATGCCCGCACCGTCGTGGCGGGCAGAAGNGGTGACCAGCCGGTGGACACCGGATTCATCGTCTTCAACCACGCGACCTATCCCGGCCTGACCGCTCTGTTCCAGGACCTTGACGTGCCCACCGTGGCCTCGGACATGAGCTTTGGCGCCTCGATCCAGGGCGGCTGGCTGGAATACGCGCTGGCCACGCCCGACAGCCTGTTCGCACAGCGCCGCAACCTGGCCCGCCCGCGCTTTCTGGCCATGTTGCGCGACATCCTGCGCTTCAACGCCCGGGCCGAGGCGCTGGCTGCCGATGACAGCCTGACCCTGCGCGACCTGCTTGGCCAGCTGGGCACCGGCGACTGGTTCCGCGACCACTACATCGCCCCGTTCTCGGGCGCGATCTGGTCAACGCCCTGCGCGGGCATGCTGGACTTTCCCGCCCAGGCACTGGTGCGCTTTTTCCGCAATCACGGGCTGATGGGCCTGACGGGCCAGCACCAATGGTACACTGTTCAGGGCGGGTCGGTGGAATATGTCCGTAAACTGCAGGCGCGACTGGCCCGCCAGGGTGTCGACCTGCGCCCCGGCACGCCGGTCATGGGCGTGCGACGCGAGGCGACGGGCGTGCTGGTCCGCGCCCGCGGCGGCGCCTGGGAGCTGTTCGACGAGATCATCTTCGCCACCCATTCGGACGATACGCTGCGGCTTCTTTCGGACCCCACGCCGGACGAGAGCCGCCTTTTGTCCACCATCCGCTATCAGCCCAACCAGGCCGTGCTGCATTCCGACGCCTCGGTGATGCCGCGCCGCCGCAAGGTCTGGTCCAGCTGGAACTATGTCGAGCCGCAAGGCCCCCGCGCCGACCGCATCGACCTGACCTACTGGATGAACCGGCTGCAACCGATCCCGCAGGACGACCTGCTGTTCGTCACGCTGAACGGCACGCAGCCGATCCGCGAAGACCTGATTCACGACGTCACCACCTTCCGCCACCCGGTCTACGACCGCGCCGCGCTGCGGGCGCAGACCGAGATCNNGTTCGGCATCAACGGGCTGAACCGCACCTGGTTNTGCGGCGCCTGGATGAGGAACGGTTTCCACGAGGACGGCTTTGCCAGCGCCGCCACCGTCGCCGCCGCCCTGCAGGACCGTCGCGCCCGGATGCTGGCGGCATGACCGGCATAGACCATATCGCGGGCGAAACCTTCCACGGCCGCAAGGGCGCGGTGGCCAATGCCTTCCGCTATTCGGTGGACTACCTGCTCCTTGACCACGAAAGCGCGGAGGGCCCCGCGCTGTTCTCGATGAACCGCGCCAACCTGATGGCACTGCACGACAAGGATCACGGTGGCCCCCGGCCAGGGCCGGGGCGCCCCTGGGCGCGCGAGGCATTGGCCGCCCACGGCCTGCCCGCCCCGGCGAAGCTCCTCCTCCTCGCGCAGCCGCGCATTCTGGGCCATGTCTTCAACCCGGTCAGCTTCTGGCTGGCCTTCGATGCCGGTGACCACCTGATGGCCGTCATCGCCGAGGTGACAAACACCTACGGCGACCGTCATTCCTATCTTTGCGCCCGGCCTGACCTCGGCCCGATCACGCCCGAGGATCGGCTGACGGCCACCAAATGCTTTCACGTCTCGCCCTTCCAACCCGTCCAGGGCGCCTACCGCTTCCGCTTTGACATCCGTCCCGACCGCATCGGCATCTGGATCGACCTTGATCTGCCGCAGGGAGGGCTGACGACCAATCTGATCGGCCGCCGCCGCCCGCTGACCACCCGCGGCATCCTCGCCGCCAGCCTGCGTCGCCCCTTCGGCTCGCGCCGGGTGCTGGCGCTGATCCATTGGCAAGCGCTGAAACTCTGGTTGAAAGGTGTGCCCTTCCGCCCCCGCCCCTCCCCCGCCGACGAGGTCAGCCGGTGAGCCTCAGCCTCGCCTCCCCTGCCCCCGCGCCCGGCCTCTGGCCCTGGTCGCTCTTTGCCGCAACCCTCGCTGCGGCGGGGCTGCCGCTCTACCTCCACGCCCCCGCCTTCTATGCCGAAACCCACCACATCGGGCTGGCCGCGCTTGGCGCCGTTCTGGGACTGATCCGCCTGATCGACGTGGTGCAGGATCCGGCGCTTGGCTGGCTGGCCGAGGTGCAGCGCCGCCACCGCGGCGTTCTGGTCGCCGCCGCGCTGGCGCTGATGGCCGTTGCCATGCTGGGGCTGTTCGCAGTGACGCCGCCCGTCGCACCGCTGCTGTGGTTCGGCCTGACGATGACCGCGCTGTGTACGGCCTGGTCCTTCCTGTCCATCGCCTTCTATGCCCAGGGTGTGACCCGCGCAGCCGGGCTTGGCTCGTCTGGCCACCTGCGCCTCGCCGCCTGGCGCGAGAGCGGCGCGCTGGTCGGCGTCTGCCTGGCCGCGACCGCNCCCCTTCTGCTGGCCAGCGTGACCCAGGCGCCGCTTGCGGCCTTCGCGGTGGTCTTCGCCGCCGCCGTGCTGACCGCGGGTTGGGCCATGCGCAACGACTGGCAGGCCGGACCGCGCGCCGCCTTGCCCAGCCTTGCCATGTTTCGCCCTGTCCTCGCCGATCCGCTGGCGCGGCGGCTCCTTGCGCTCGCATTGCTGAACGCCGCGCCGGTCGCCGTCACCTCGACGCTGTTTCTATTCTTCGTCGGCGACAGGCTGCAGGCGCCGCAGGCGGCAGGCCCGCTGCTTCTGGCCTTCTTCCTTTCCGCGGCGGCCTCGGTGCCGCTCTGGTTCCGCCTGGCGGCGCGGTTCGGGCAGAAAGTCATGCTCATGGCGGGCATGGCACTGTCCATCGTGGCTTTTGCCTTCGCCCTTCTGCTCGGGCCGGGCGATGTGGTGGCATTCGCGCTGATTTCCGCCGCCTCTGGCGCCGCGCTTGGTGCCGACACCACGCTGTTGCCTGCCATCTTCGCCCGCCGCCTGGCCGATCTTGGCCCAGGCGAAGCCGCCGCTTTCGGGCTTTGGGCCTTCGTGTCGAAGCTTTCGCTGGCGCTGGCCGCCGTCACCCTGCTGCCAGCCTTGCAACTGGCAGGCTTCACCACCGCCGGGACCAANCCCCCGGCTGCCCTTGCCCTGCTGACCCTGCTCTATGCTTACTTGCCGCTGGCGCTGAAGGCTCTTGCCCTTGGCCTTTTGGCCACCACACGGTTGACCTGACCATGATCACAACCCTGCTTCTTGCCGCCGGAGTGCTGGTACTCCTTGCACTCATCCCCCGCTTTGTCGGATTTCGCGCGCAACGACCGTCCGACTATGCCTCTGGTCCGCTGTTCGACCCGCGCACCCACCTGTCCGGCCCGATGCTGTGCGAAGGCGTCATCTACGGCCCAACCGGCCGGGTCGTGTCGCGCTTCGTCGCCGACATGCAGGGCGACTGGCAGGGCAACACCGGTCGTCTGGTCGAATGCTTCCGCTACGATTCCGGCACGACCCAGAACCGCGAGTGGCGCCTGCGCCTGGGCAACGATGGCCGCATCCATGCCGAGGCCGACGATCTGGTCGCCCCCGGCAGCGGTCACGCCGAAGGCTCGGCGGTGCAGATGCGCTATCGCATCCGCCTTGCGCCCGAGGCCGGAGGTCATGTGCTGGACGTGACCGACTGGATGTATCTGATGGACAACGGCACGATCATGAACCGCAGCCAGTTCACCAAGTTCGGCATCAAGGTGGCCGAACTGGTGGCCACCCTGCGCCGCGTCTTAAGCATGACCCGCCTTGCGGGCCAGCGCTGGTGGCTGGTAAGCGCGTCCGAGGGCCTGGGCCTGGCACTGGCCCGGGAAATGAGCCGCGCGGGCTGCGATCTTGTGCTGTCGGCGCGCGATCCCGACAGGCTTGCCGCAGCCCTGGCCAGCCTGCCCCACCCGGCCCGCGCCATCGCCTGCGACGTGGCCGACCGCGCCTCGGTCGAACGCGCCGCCGCCGAGGCCGGGCCGATCGACGGCCTCGTCTTCCTCGCCGGTGTCTACTGGCCGATGCGCGCACAGGACTGGGACGCCGCGAAGGTCGAGGCGATGTGCGACATCAACTTCACCGGCTGCGCCCGCGCGGTCGGCGCCGTGCTGCCCGGCATGCTGGCGCGCGGGACCGGCCATATCGTCATCACCGGCTCGCTGGCCGGATTTCGCGGCCTGCCCGGCGCGGTGGGCTATGGCGCGTCAAAGGCCGCCTGCATGTCGCTGGCCGAATCCCTGCACGCCGATTTGCGCGGCAGCGGTGTGAAGGTGCAGCTGGTGAACCCCGGTTTCGTGCGCACGCGCCTGACCGACCTCAACCGCTTTGCCATGCCGCAGATCATGGAGCCCGAGGCGGCGGCCAAGGCGATCTTCGCCCATATGCAGACCCGCCGCTTCGCCCTCAGCTTNCCCGCGCCCTTCGCCTGGGCCTTCCGGCTGGCCCAATTCCTGCCGCAACCGCTGTACGACCGGCTGTTCGCCCCCCGGCGCCGTCGTCCGGGCCGGGCTGATTGGGGTTCATCGCCGCGCAGGCTTCGACTATGGCTCGGGCAAAGGAGCCCGACCATGAGCCTGAACACCTTCGGCCACCTGTTCCGCTTCACCACCTGGGGCGAAAGCCACGGCCCGGCCATCGGCGCCACGGTCGACGGCTGCCCGCCGGGTGTGCCCCTGACCGAGGCCGATATCCAGCCCTGGCTGGACCGCCGCAAGCCCGGCACGTCCAAGTTCACCACGCAGCGGCGGGAGGATGACCTGGTTTGCATCCTGTCCGGCACCTTCGANGGGGTGACGACCGGCACGCCGATCCAGCTGATGATCGAGAACACCGACCAGCGGTCCAAGGATTATGGCGACATCGCGCGGGCGTTCCGGCCGGGGCATGCGGACATCGCCTACCACCTCAAGTACGGGGTCAGGGACTATCGCGGCGGNGGGCGGTCTTCGGCGCGGGAGACGGCGTCGCGGGTGGCCGCCGGTGGGGTGGCACGGGCGGTGCTGGCCAGGCTGGTGCCGGGGCTGAAGATCACGGGCTACATGGTCCAGATGGGCAGCCGGGGCATCGACCGCGGCCGGTTCGATGCGGCCGAGATCGAGAGGAACCCGTTCTGGTGCCCCGATCCCGTGGCCGCTGCCGACTGGGCGGGCTATCTGGATGACCTGCGGCTGGCCCACAATTCGGTGGGGGCGGTGATCGAGGTGGTGGCCGAGGGCGTGCCGCCGGGACTGGGGGCGCCGCTTTATGGCAAGCTGGATGCCGACCTCGCCTCGGCCATGATGTCCATCAATGCCGTGAANGGGGTGGAGATCGGAGAGGGCATGGGCTCGGCCGCGCTGACCGGGGTGGAGAATGCCGATGAGATCCGGATGGGGAACGATGGACCCTTGTTCCTGACCAATCATGCCGGNGGATCCTGGGGGATTTCCACGGGGCAGCCGGTGGTCTGCCGGTTCGCGGTCAAGCCGACCTCGTCGATCCTGACGCCCCGGGCCACGGTGAACGAGGCCGGGGAGGAAGTGGACCTGGTGACCAAGGGCCGCCACGACCCCTGCGTGGGCATCCGGGCGGTGCCGGTGGGGGAGGCGATGATGGCCCTGGTGATCCTGGACCACCTGCTTCTGGACCGCGGCCAGACCGGCGGGGTCCGCGGTCGCATCGGCTGACCCCGGCCCCCGGCCTGATAAGCCGTCAAGGGGCGTCCGAGCTCGGACGCCTGGTCGGAGTGAGGTATTTCAAGGGGTTACGAGCGCGGATTAACTTGGACTTAAGAATTGGGGGTCGGGGCCTTCCCAATTCTGAGGACGCTGCCAGACAGAATCTTGAAGTGCATACCGCTGGCTGAGGTCAGGGAAGCAAGTGCAGAATACGGCCTTCCGACTGATGACCAGAACCGCGTCTCCAGCACCTGCGGAGATCGAACACCGAACCACCAGAAAGAAGAGATGCCTGAGCTTGAAGGACGGACATCTAAAATGTTGTTTCGCGGAGAACGGATCGAAATCCGCACTCTGATGAAAGACTCGAACCCACGTTCTAAAACTCAGCACTTCGGACCACCGATGAAGTCCGCTGAATACTGATAGCCTTGGCTGTTGTGAGTCGTGCGGATTGCAGATAATCACAGCAGATTGCGCATAACAATGAACCACGGTCGCCGCTGATCAATCAACTTGCCTTGCCTGTCAAGTCGAATCTCGTACCGCGTAACCCCGTTGGAGACATTCCNCCCAACGATGTATGCAGCACCCGGTCTGACATCTACCACAAAATCGGTGTGACTCGGGTATGTGCCGTATTCTACAGCGCTTTCAAACCCAATTTCGTTCGGCCCCCTCCAGTAGCCCAACAGATCGCCCGGCTGCAGGGCTTCTTCCGGCGGATGGTAGGCGATGAAAGCGCCAGTCCTGTCGTTTGCATTTCTGCGGCGGATCGAATCATTTATGTAGACAGAGTGAGAGGCAGAGTACAGAAATCGATTCCCAGCAANACAGCGCATACAGAAGGAGACGAAAGCTGCCGACCAAGGCCACCCTGTGTCCTTGCCTGTCAGCCTGGCATAGGGGTCNNCGCCGAGAGCACGCCAATATTCCCCGATGCGCTGCCAGGCACCATTGTCGGTTTCCTTTTNTCCGTCGTTCGTCCTGCCATTCAGGTCGCGATAGGCACTCCCGAAGAATACCCACTCTGATGAACCATTCCCAACAGGTCATTGACAAAGGCGTAACCATGGCGCTCACCTTCCGGAATCTCGGTATCAAGCTAACATGGATTGGAAGAGTTGTCATCTGACTTGGGGTCATGCCCCAATTGATTTTACGCGCGCCGCGTGATTCAGGCTCTGCGAGGAGACTGAGCGATGAGCAGCCTTTTCTGGCTGACGGACGCACGGATGGCGCGTCTGGAGCCGTTCTTTCCGAAGAGCCACGGCAAGCCGCGCGTCGATGACCGGCCTGTGTTGAGCGGCATGATTTTCATCAGTCGCAATGGCTTGCGCTGGCGGGATGCGCCCAGGGAGGATGGGCTTAAAAGACGCTCTGCAACCGCTGGAAACGGTGGAGGCGAGCGGCTGCGCGCCAATGCTTCAAGCGCAGCCGCGAACAGGGGCGCCTTCGCCCGGATGATGCCTGGTCTGGGCCATAACTCCACGGTCCCCAGGGACGGCGGCGATTCGACCGAGGCCGCATGGGCTCGGTCTCGGCGATTCACGAGCCCTCGGGCGTGAGGGCGCCCTCGCCCTTGGCCAGTACTGAATGGCGGCGACTATGTCTTTGCCAAGGCCGGCTGGACGGGCGGTATCCGGAACGTCGGCGCGACCTCGTTTGCGGCGGAATACGACGGGTCGAACGACATTGGCCTGGATGGCTGTGGGCGGAGACTCGGCCACCAACCCCGGTTGGTGGCCTCTGCCATGCCATCTTGCGCCATGGGGACAACGTAGACACAAACGATGGGCATTGCGACATCGGAGCGTTACGCTTTGGGACAGACGTCAGACGCAAAAAGCAAGGGCAGCCAACTGGTGATCCGCATCGACAAGGTGGAAATCGACAAGGTGGAAATCGACAAGGCGGAACGAGAGGCCATCGCGGAGGCCCTGGCAGAACGGCCCTGGCCCTGAGCGGATCCCGCGGCACCACGCCTTTCCTCACCCGCGTCAGGGCCTGGCTTGCCAAGCCGTGGTGATTGGGCAGGGTTCTCTGCCTGGTAAGCAACCGGATCGTCATGTCCCCGGCATGGCCCTGAAACGGCCCGGCAAACCTGCGTGCAGCCGGAAGCCGTCCCGATCCAGTCAGCGGCCTGTCAAAGGGGCGAACCCGGTGTGGCGGCGGCGCGGCGCGGGTCGTATCGCTGTCGGGACGCAGTGATCGTTCGGGCTCTCCGGAATGGCTGGCGCGCAGGTCGCGCAACACGGCGGTGGCTTCCTTGTGCAGCCGCAAGGCCGTTCGGGTTTCGTCGTCCCAGACGGCAAGGCCCTGCCGCATCAGCATCGTGACCGTGTCGTCGATCAGCGCCGCCTTCCGCGGATCTGTCGGCAGCCGAAGCATGTATTCATAACCATCGCGCCTGTCGACATGCAGCATCCGCAGGACCTGGTCGATTGCACGCACGTTCTCGGGCTTGCCGACATTCCTGCCGATCAGGGCACACAACAGAACCAGCAGATCGACGATCAGCGCAAAGAAGGCCGCAAGGACGGCGTTGGTCTCGCCATTGGTCAGCGAGGACACCGCAGCCGTCGATGGCGAGGCCCCATCGCCGCGGGTGCGCAGAAGATTCTGCATGTCGTCCAGCAAGTCGGTCCGCAAGTCTGCATCCGGCGTGTATTGCAGACAGGTCTGGGCTGCAGAAATCGCCGGGCTGACCGACATTCTGGTAAGCGCGCCCGGCGCCCCGCCGGGAAGCGGGCGGTCAAAGACGGTCGGCGCGCGGCAAGTCTCGGCAAAGGCCTTCTGGTCTGCAACGGTTGCCATCAGGCTGGATGCCAGGGCATCGACCTCGGTAGACTGGCAATCCCGGCTTGCGGCGTCGGCAATCCTGGCCGCCACAAGTCTGGCCTTGATCGCGTCGCACTGTTGCCGTGCAACCTCTATTCCGGAATAGTCCCGGTTCTGCACGGCCGTCATCGCCTGGGACAAGAGACCCTCGGCGGCGTCGAAATCCAGGTCCTCCGCCGTTTCCAGCTTCGTGGCCTCGCTGGCAAGCGCCTCCAGTTCGGCGCCGATCTTCGAAAGCTCGCCATCCAGCGAAATCACCCGGTCATTCAGCGTTCCCGCCTCCAGCTGCGCCGCTGCGCGATCCAGCGCCTCGTTTGCCGCGGCCAGCTGCTGTGTCAGGCCAGAGATCCGGGTCCGTTCATTGTCCACCTTGCTTTGCGCCGTGCCCAGGTCCAGTTCGACCGCCTTGCATCGGCTGCGGCATCCGCCGTTCTTTTCTTCGGCGTTGCGCTGCACGGTCAGCGCATCGACTTCTGTCTGCGCCGTCGNCAAGGCGTTGCGTGGCGGCCTTGATCTCTGTGTCAAGGCGGATGGTCTCGGCCTGCGCGCTTTCCTGTTCGCGCACCAGGTTTCCCAACTGGCGCGACAGCTCGGTCCGCTCGCTGTCCAGCGNNCGACCTTCCGGGTCTCAAGAACCCGCCTTTCGTCCGAGATTTCGCCAAGCCGCAGGGCCTGGGCCGTTCTCAACTGATCGCGGGCCCCCGTCGCAAGGACAATCATCGGGCGAAGTGCCGTCTCCTGCCAGATTTGCAGCGCCCCTCCCTCCTTGACAAGCGCCTCGTGATCCTTGCGCTGCTTGTCCTGGAAGGCTTCATCGACGGCGGTATAGACCGCCTCGATCCGGCTTCGACNCGAATCCAGCCGGTCCTCCTCATTTGGACCGCCTTGAAGATAGAAAAAGCCGTAGTACGAGAAATAGCCGGAAAACGCTGCCGAAATCAGCCAGATCGCGGACAGCGGCGCCAGCACACGCCACCCTCNGCGCAGGTTTTCCGCAATCATCCAGCTGACGACAAACAGCAGTGTCTGGACCCCGAAAGTCAGACCGAAGGCCACGATCGTCCCGATCATCCCGGCGCTGGAAAACTTGCGCAGCCCGTCGAAGGTTTCCAGCCCCGAAACCAGCGAAAGCGCCAGCGATGCCACATACATCAGCACAAACATCGGTCCCAGGCGCCGCAAGCGGTCGATCATCGTGGGATTGGGGGAAGCTGCCTTCGACATGAAAAACCTGCCCTTGTCACATATCGCCGGAACGTCGCTTGAGACGCACCGTCCGGCCCGGATCCAGATCGTTGTGAAGGACATCTCCCCAGTCCAGCCGGTATTCGGTCAGGTGCGGGCGGTTCTTCTTCACTTCGACAAAGCTCTCGCCGACGTTCTGCGACGTCCAGGCAGGCGCAGACTTGCTCAAATCCAGAAGCGCTCCGCCGAATGTCGCCTTCAGGCGCATGCCCTCCACTTTGCGCACCTCGTCGGGATTGCCGGTGAAAAGGGCAAACCAGGCCTTCCACCAGACACTGTTCTTGCGGTCAAGCCGCTGATAGCGCGGTGGCGAATCGCCGTCCGTGATCTCGGCCGAAGAGCCGCGCGGGAAGCGTTTGGTTGTCACCAGCGCGACGATGCCGCGCAGGAACATCGCCATCAGCAGCAGGGCGAACAGGTTCAGCGCGCAGGACAGGCCGAACGGCAGGGCGGGGACCGGAACCGACAGTTTCAGACCGGCTTCGGCGCTTTGCAGGCCCGCGGTCCCGATAGCTGACCGTCACGTTGCGCACGTCTGTCCCGGTCAGCAGGTTTTCGATCCCGATGCCGCACAGGCACCAGAACCGGGTGGACGGGCGGATCTCAAGCGCGTGGACCGCCGATCCGGGGGCGGACAGAAGCGGCTCGAACCTCAGCAGCTTACCTGTCAGCCCCGAGGCGGCGACGGTCACATGATCGCGCGCCGCCGCAGGGTCGGGCTGCTCCAGCAGGCCGGTCATCGAGAATGAGGCGCCGAACTGCCCGGTCAGCAGGTCGCCGCCAGGAACTTCCAGCATGTCGGCAGGGCCGCCCTGCGGGGGCGAGACACCGAATCCAGCTTCAGGACAAGATCGCCCACGACAAGCGCGACCCGGGTCTGAAGTTGCGCCGCAGACCCGGCCCAGTCCTGCGCGGGGGAGGCCGTGATCGACAGCGCCTGCGCGCCCGACAGGACATCTTCGGCACTTGCCTGCCCCGTGCGGACCACCGCATAGCGCCGGGTTTCGCGGCAGCAAACGGCAGGGCTTGCCGAAGGCCGACCGTTCCGCCCGACTCGTCCCTGATCTCGAACCCCGGCGGCAGGACACTGTCCGCAAAGCTGATCGCGCCGTCGGTCTGCGCGTCTGCCCCGACATCGAAGCGCATCACGACCGATCCTGTCTCGCCGGGCGTGACGGTCGAGGTGATTTCGTCCAGGTTGCAGCCAGCGCAGGACGGGTCCGGCGGGACCGGCGAAAGGGTAATCTGCGCCACGTTGTCGATGACTTCGAACTCGACCGGCTCCGAGAACGGAGACACAAAGCCTGGAATGCGCACCTGTGCGCGCGCCGAATACAGGCCGACGTCGCCAGCAACCCATCCGGCCTCGCCCCGATCCGCGGCAGGGTTCATCGCCATGGCATCGACGCGGCGTTCCGGCCCGTCCAGTTGCAGAAACATGCTCAACCCGGCCGACAGGGCCGACAGGGGCACCGTCTGCGGCACGGCCCCGTCCAGAACCTGGGCCGCGAACAGATAGTCATGACCCTTTGCCAGCCGTCGCCGTCCGGTGGCGTCCGGCAGAACCTCGTTGCCGGTATCGGGGTCGATCAGCACCAGTCGGGCAATGGCGGCTGTCTGGAACAACAGAAAGACGCTGTCTTCCGAGACCGGCCCGGTGAAGGTCATGTCATGGCGACCGGGCGCGAGCGTGGTCTGAAACCACAATTGCTGAACCAGCCCACGCCGCGGGCTGGCATTTTCAAGACCAGAGTCCGGGTGGCGCATCACCACCTCGACTTTCCTTTTCTCGCTTGCCTTGCCCAGGTCGCTAAGCAAAGTTGGCCAGTTCGACGGGTACGCCCGCACCGACACCTTCCACGGCGGTCGAAACCACGACGATGCGCGAAATGGACAGGGGCGAAGTGATCGCAATCGAGTCGGGAGAAGCGCCCTTTCCCACCCATTGCGCCTGCTGCGTCAGATCGACACCCGAGACCTCGCCCACGATCTCGCGCAGCGCCGCCCAAAGCGCCTGGGAATCGGTCACGAAGCGCGACCCCTGCAATTCGCCTACCGGGTCCCGGTCGGGTCCGTTGAAGGCTTCCAGAAAGGCGTCCCGCACGCCCTGGTCCTTCAGGCCGTCGCGCAGGCGTTGCGCATCCCCGGGGCTGGCGATGAACAGGTACTGGCATGGACCGGCCCGCTGAAAGCCGCCCTGTATTCCTGAAACCGCGCCGTCAGCTCGGTTTGGCATGGCCGCCCGCCAGCGCGTCGTCATTGTACTCGCCGTCAGAGATGACGACGATCACGACTTCCTCGCCCGGCCGGGCGGCGCGTGCCGCCTCGCCCAGGATGATCTCGATCGGGCCGTAGGGCGTTCCGCGATTTGCGTCTTCGGCGCGAAAATCGGCGCCGATTCCATCCAGGGCGGACTGATGCGTGGCTTGCGATGAAATCTCGTAGGTCCGGACCGCCTCGCGCAGCACCGGCGGCAGATGTGGCAGGTTCGCCGGACCCAACGCTTCGAAGCTGTAACCCTCATTGGCATAGGTGTCGAAGTTCAGTGTCAGCAGGCGGTCTGCACCGGCGCGGCCGTCCAGGGTTCCCGCCAGCAGCTGCATGCCAAAGGCCGGAAGCCGGTAGATCGATTCCATCGACCCGCTGGTATCGAAAAGGATCGCCACGACCCGCGCCTCGGTCTGGCTTGCGAAGCACGCCACCGACACCATTGCTGCCGCGATCAGGCCCGCAAGCCGCTTCATTGGCGCATCCCCTTCAACACTTCTGCCGCCCCGGAAATCGTAAAGCGATGGCACTTCGTCGGCCCCGAACCCGTAGGGGTGGCCTTGCGGTGCCTGCATCCTGCGGGCGCACCAGGTCACGAATTCGGCCCAGAAGGGCAGCACGCGCGTGCTGAAATCCTCGGAAAACGCGCGCGCCACGCCCAGGTCATGGTCGCTGTCCTCGACCAGGATCAGCGCGGGGCCGGTCTGCGCGGGGCCGGTCTGCACCGGGCCGCCGCGCACCAGGCCCAAGGGCTGCGCGGCCCGGAAGAAGGCATCCGCCCGCTTGCGCCATTCCTCATGAAACTGCCGTGCTCCGCTCTCCGGCCTTCGGAAGCGCGGGCGTCAGGGTCATCTCCGTCGATCTCACCAGCCGCGGCTGACGCAGCAGGGCGAAAGCGCGGACCCGGTCTTCGCGGCCCGCGGCCGCCTCGCGCAGGTCCAGGTCATCAGCGGCGGGTGGCAGCGGCATCACCGCAAGCCGATGCGCCTGAAGCGGAAACAGCGTTGCCACCACGTCGGAAAGGGTTGCGGCAAGCGTGAATTCCAGCCGCGCCGAATTCTGCGTGGGGCCTTGCCCCGCCGAAAGCCGCAACAGGGCGACCCGGCGCAGCCGGGCGGAAGCTGCGATCCGGCAATCCGTCCTGACCGGACTTTCTGTCGCCGAGAAGGGCGAAGACAGCGTGCCCCATTCAAGAAAGGCCCGCGTCACGCGCGACAGCGGCAGATAGCCCACGGCCCGTTCGTACGGAAGGCGGACGGCGGTTTGGGCCTGATAGCCCTCGGCCGCCATCCGGTCGGCCCCCCTCGGTGGGGAAGGCATAATCGCGGGCGAAGCAGTATTCGCGCACCGGGCGGTCGTTGTCGGTCAGCATGCGAAGGCTTCGCTGCGCCGGCAGCACGCTTTCAACCCTGCGGGCCAGGCCATCCACCATCATCCGGCTGCCCGCGGCATAGGACAGCCCGTGATCTGCCAGGGGCAACACGCGCTCGATCGGTGACCCGATATGAACGCGCAGCATCTCAAGCCCGGAAAGCCCCTGGACCGCGGCGCCGCCGATGCGGAATTGCCGGGTGCGGTCAAGGTCGCGGCGCTGCTGGATGTCTCCGTCCTGCAACCGGGTCTCGGCCACCACCTCGAACAACCGCGCCAAGCCTGCCCGGCTGACCGTGATGCCGAACTGGCTCAGCATCCTTGGGCTGGCCGTGGCCCAGATTTCGCGCAGCCGCCGTTGGCCGACCCATTGTGCCGCCCCGGCGCCCCCGCAAGCTCGCGCACCGTCATCAGCAACAGCTCTGCCGGTCCGTCGGCCGGATGGGGCATGATCGCGCCATAGGCCCTGTGGAAATCCGCGAGTGCCTGGCGCTTTTCGGCCGGGGTTCCCGTCCGGCAAGCGCCCTGCCAAGCTGGTCCGCCAGGAACGGGCTGGTGGGATAGGTGCCCGTCGTCACGACGGTCATCGACTCGCGCGCGGTGTCGTCGGCAACGCCCGCCAGGCAGGAATCGGCAAGGTTCCAGCGGTCGTCGATCACCCCGACGGGCGAAAGACCGCTGCCCACGCCAATCTGCGCCAGCGGAAGGGACTGCACCCAGGTCAGCAGGTCGGTCTCGCCGCGGTTGTGGAAGACCGGCGTCATCGCCCGGCTTGTCGCGTCGACGGAAAACCGGGCGTCGCGATCAAGGTAAGTGGGCGTGGCTTCCGCGTGTTTCGCATGGAGGATCAGCATCGCACGCAGATGCGCTTACCACAGGTCACTGCCCTTGTCCAGCCTGGACTCGGGGCGGTAGTCGATCATGGCAAGGCTGTGATCGCGGTGCGGTCCGAAATCCGCGCCCTTCACCTGATGTCTCTGGTCGATGGCCGAAAGCATCGGCAGGTTGCCCACCCGAGCGTCCAGACCGTGGCGGCTTTCCGCCTGAACGACCACGCACAGGTCGGCGCGGGCCGGGACAAGAACCTGAAGCCGGTTGAAGGTCGCACGCAACAGCCCGATGTCCAGGGCGTCTGCCTGAAGCATCACGATCCCGCCCAACCGCCAGAGAAGTTGTTCGAATTCGGCGCTGTCGCGCAGGATCTCTTCAAGAGCCTCGGGATCGGCCAGCACGATGTCGGCCTTGGGGCGCCGTTGCGCCGCATCGCCCGGCCGGGGCGCTGCGGGCCGCAATCCGATGTCGGTGATCCAGCCGATGGCCAGATCGCCCTCTCGCCCCCGAAAGGCCGCATCCAGCTGGTTGCGCACCTCCTGGAGCGAACCCGCGGGGCAAAGCACCAGCAGGCTGCTGCCTTTGTCCAGCACCTCGCGTGCCAGAAACTCGGCCAGCCGACCGACGAGTGCCGGGGTCAGGGCGCCTTCAAGATAGGTCTGGCTTGCCCGTCCATCCGCGGGAAAGGCCACCTGTCTGGGACCAGCGCTTTGCCCCGGATCGGCCTCGAACCTTGCCTTCAGCTGCAGCACCGCCCCAAGTTCACGGCCCAGTGTGGCCAGCGCTGCGGGCAGCACCGGCGACCAGGCCGCGGGCTCGGGCGGCGCCGGACGTCGGGCATTGGCCGCGTCTGTGGCGCAGGCTCTGCGCGCAGCATCAGACGCCCGCGGTCCAGCAGGAAGACCAGCGGCCCGATCCACAGGAGATTCAGGACCGCCTCGGAAACCGGAAGCGGATTGGCGGACAGGGCCACGACCGAAGGCAGGGCCAGAAACAGCAGCAGGGCGCCCGCGGCCAACCACAAAGTGATCGTGCGCTCGGCCCCGCGCGCCGTGCGGCCCGCAGCCGCGAACCACGGCGCCCTCTCACCAACCGGATCACCCACGCCACCGGCAGCACCAAGACCAGCACCGCGCCCCAAGCGATGCCGATCAGCAGATTGGCCAGCATCGAATAGGCCATCACATGGCTGGCGAAGTTGCCGTCGATCCCGGATGAATAGCGGTCGTTCAACCAGTCGATCACCCGGACCGGCGATCCGCTGCCGCAGGCCAGACCAAAAGCCGCGTCCAACCAGTCGAACCCCGGCACCCTGCTCGCGGCTGCTTCCAGAATGCCGTCCAGGCTCAGGGCATCCACCATGGCGTTGGGAACCAGCGGCATGACGATGAAGGGCAAGGCGCAGACCAGGATCAGCAGCGGCAGACTGGCCCACGCCGACCGCGGCGCAATCAGCCCGCACAGGGCGACATCGACCATGCACACCAGGAAAAGTGCGAGGGCACAGCCGCTTACCGGGCCAGGAAGATCGGCACCGCACGAATCGTGAAAGGTCCGGCCGGTCAGGGCCGCCAGCGTCGGCAGGCCAAGGCCATCGACCAGCAGCACCAGAACAAGGCAGAGCGCCAGCAGAAGCGCCAGCCAGGGGCCGCCCAGCACATCAATCCAGCCGACATGCGCCAGCCATGGATGTCATGCGTCCCGGCCTTTCCGGGGCAGTGTCCGTCTGGCCTTCGCTCACCGCGGCACCCCGCTTCCCGAGGAGAGCCTGAGCCGCAGTTCATGAACCGTCGCGGTCGTCTCGATCGACAACGCGCCCCCCGCAGGTCAGGGGCTTCGATGTCGATCCGGGATTTCTGGCCGATAACCGGCGCGGCCAGCGCGGATCTCAGCTTACTCACGATGCTGGTGCCCCGGCCCATGGTCTGCGCAAGCCGATCAGCGATCAGCCGTTCCAGCTCCGGGTTCGGCGGCAGGGTGCGGCCCTCGGTTTCATGCCGCAACTGCTCGGCAAAACCTTCCACCAGGTCGGCCTGCGACAGGTCATCGCCGATCTGGAGTCCATTCAGGGCAAGGCGCAGATGGCTTAAGCTATCCTGCGGCTCGCCGACGCGACATAACGACCCGCTCCGACGGTCGCCACCAGGTCCCGGTCCTGTTCAAGATGGCCAACCAGGAACCCCTGGGCCTTGCGGCGCCGCTTGTGCAATCCCCACCAGACCCCGGCCATGACCAGAATCGAAAGGACCAGCAGCGGCAGGATCACCCAGACATAGCTTTGCAGGACCAGCGTCACCGCCTTGGCCAGGTCGAACCCCGTGACAAGGTTGCGTGATCGGGCCACTTCCCACAGCAACGGCGGCAGGCAGAAGGCGAAAATCGCCACCAGCGGATGCTGCAGCGCCGAAGGGCGCAGCATGTTCTCCTCTGATGCGATAACGGTTGCGAAGGCATCATCGCGGCCAGGCAGCCGTGCCCGCAGATCCCGCACCGCGTCGCCGCGGCGGGACACGGCTTGCGCAATGCGCATTTCCGCGTCGCCGATGCGGTTGTGCAGGGTCTGGATCAGCCCTGCCACCTGCTCCTTGCCTTCCGGGCTGCGCGGCGTGTGGAAGTTGCCCAGTTGCACCAGGATTCGCCGTCGCGCGTCCCGGGCGTCATCGCTTTCGTCGGCCAGAAGAGCATCGACAACGGCATCCTGCGTCACCTGGGCGCTCTGGAAGGCCGTCGTGAATTCGATCCGGGCATTCAGGATCCGGTCCCGCCGCGGCTGGGAAAAGAAGATGCCCTTGCGCCAGGCGCGTTTCAGCGCGTCAATCGCCCGGGACATGTCATCCTGATCGGACTTGGCCGCCAGAAGGTACGCCATCCTCCGTCTGGTCACGCGAAGCGACCGCCATTTGCTGGATGCGGATGCGCGCCCCGGCCTCTACCGGCAAGGACATGGCATCCACCTCGGCCTTCACCTCACTGATCGAGGCCAGGGCGGGCTTGTCTTCTTCGGGGCCGGTGGCGGCAGCGCCTTGCGCCTGAAGCTCTTCCAGCGCCTGCCACAGCCGTCTGGCAAGATACTCTGACCGCATCGCCGGGCGGCTTTGCGGCGCGGGCATCTCCATCCAGAAGGACCGCCTGCCAGTGTCCCCGGCAAGCTTCAGCGCGGCCGAGGCTTCGCGGTCGCCCAGCATATCGACCAGGGCGCGCAGCTTGAAGAACTGGATTGCCTCGGCGTCGGCATGGGCATTCCCGGCCTCGCCGTTCGACAGGAAGAACATCCCGGTCAGATGAAAGTCCTTGGTGTCCCGCAACTGGGTGATCAGCCGCGTCGATGCCAGGGCGTCCTGCCGGGGCACATGGCCGCGGTCGCGCACAACGATCCAGGCCCCGAACATCGCGCTTACCAGCGCGCCCTCGTCCGCGCTCGCCCGTTCCCGGCGCAACAGTGCCAGGGCTGCCCCCAAGGCATCGAGCACCGCCCGCCCGGGCGGCGACAGAAGGTCCGCGCGCCCGGGCTGGGCCCTGATCGCGCCCGCGTCCTTCTCCAGCACGGCGTAGTCCGGCGCTGACAGGACGACAACCACCGCCAGGCGGCGCTCTTGCGCCGCAACCAGGTCGCGCGTGGCCGAAACCAGTTCGCCCGCCATGCCGGTATCGACCTGCGAGAAATCCTCGGGGAACGCACCCAGAAGCGGGTCCAGATCCATCGCCCCTGCCGCTGGCGGCACCGCGTCCCAGAAGAAGACGTCCCGCTGGACCGGGTAAAGATCCAGCGCAAGCGTCCGCACATGTCGCCGGAAATCCCAGCTGGTGTCGGCGTTTATGACAATCAGCGTGGCGGCCATCGGGGATATTCCGGCGACACGTGCATCAACGGCTGAATTGAGAGTCGAAGACAGTATCGAGAACGGCTTCCATCGCGGCCCGCACGTTGCCGGAAACCTGCTCGGTCTCGGCCAGCTCGGCGACCTTCTCGCGGTTGGCCAGGAACAGCTTGCGCAGACGGTTGCGCCGCCCCGCCTCGCTCAGGTTGGGCTCCTGGCTGGCGATCAGGTCGGCCATGCAGTCCAGCCAGGCCGTCGCGCCTTCGCGGACAGCCGCGTCCCGTTCCTCGTGGCCGTCACCGCGGTCCGCGGCCGGGCGCATCAGGACCATCATCGTGCGAGGGTCGGTCAACCGCCCATAGGCCGGGTGCGATTCCAGCGCGCCCTCCTCCTCGGCAATCTCGGCTTTCCAGACGGCAAGCGCGCTTTCGATCATGGCATTGCGCCGCTTGAACGCCTGCCATTGCGCCCATGGACGATGCGACGGCACCAGCGCCTCGTTGATCGCATCGCGGATGCCGCGCCCGCGGCTGTTGAACCGCGTGACCGCCGTCCCGTCGTCCTCGCGTTCCAGCCGCAGAAGCCCAAGCGCCGTCGCAACGACCCAGGCCTTGGCCGTCTTGGCGGCCAGTTCGCCCCNCTCGGACGGAAAGATCCCCGGCAGGACGCCCGGGATGTGCCAGGTCTTGTCGACATGGGGGTGATGTTGATCCGCCCGTCCGCGGCTTCCTGNCGCCAGGCTGGCCTTGATCATCTGGTTGTAGGCCGCCCAGTACCTGCCGGTCACACCGGCCAGCGCATTGTCCAGGTCCGCCGCCGCCGGGGCGAGTTTCGAGAAATCCTCCAGCTTCAGGTTCACCCGGAAGTTCACGCAGGTCAGGTCATGGGCCGAAAAATCGTTGTCCTCGATGGGGTTCTCGCCATTGCTGGATTTGAACATCTCCAGAAAAAGCGCATCGTTGCCAAGATCGCCCCGAATGCGCTTGTTCAGCGTCCAGAACTTCATGGTCGTGCCGTTGCCATCCGGATTGGCAAGCGAGACATAGGGCTCGGCCTGCCGCGACACCCGGTCGACCACCGACTTCAGGTGNNTTACCACGCGATCCGGCGTCACCGGGCCGCCGTTGGCCGAGGTGACCTCCAGTTCCCGGCGCATCGCTTCGACGACCGATATGTTCCAGACATCCGTAAGATCGTTGCGCACCACATCGGCGCCAAAGCCGTGCAGCACGCGCGTTTCGAAGACTTCGCGGATTTCGCTGAAATTCGTGTCGCGGTGCAGCCGACGGTCTTCCCGATAGCGGCGGAAGACCTCGCCGACCAGAGCCTGGATGATTGCTGTGTCCAGCGACAGGCCGCCTGCCTTCTGCTGCGCGCGCCGCCAGGCGTCGTCCTGGCAGGCAGCATCGGCATAGACATAGGAGTTGCCGTCGAAACCCGCGTTCGCATCGAAAGTCCTGGCCGATTTTGCCAGGTCATCCTCCAGGCTGCGCGACAACTCGCCGATCTCTGCAAAAAGGCCCTCGAAGGCCCGGATTGCCGCGTTCAGCTCGCCCTGCAGCTGGGTCAGGACCTTCTGGTCGATGCCCTTGTTGGCCCAGTCGCGCAGCCGCTGGTAGGACTGGTTGTAATACTCCGAATAGTCCAGCGCGAAGCGCTTGCGCTTGCCGCCCAGAAGGTTCGGGATGCGTCCGGCATCTTCGGCCTCGCCCGCCCGTTCATGAACCTGGATGACCTCTCGCGTCGTGGGCTTCGCCCNTTGCGCTCTGGTCCTCCCAGGATTCAGGAAACGGTTCGCCAGCCGGTTCACGGTCAGCCGCGCCTCGGCCACATCAAGGGCGCGCAACCGGTCTTCGACGTCACGCACCGCCATGTAAAGGAAGGCGCGCACCGCCACCGGATGCGGCGAACCCTTCAGGATTACCGACTGAAGATGATGGGGCTGGGCCTCGTCGGCCCGCAATCCGTCCGACGACAGCAGATCGTTCATGTAGATGTCGACCGGGCGTTTCTCCAGCGCTTCATGCAGCGCCCCGTCGTCGCTGTTCAGGTGGAACTCTGCCTCGCGGACGGTCTGGCGGATGCTGTCGGTCTCCATCAGCGAAGACAGGTCCATCGCCCCGCGGCGATTGATCTTGTCCAGCCGCGCGTCGCGCCAGAATTCGGTGCGCACATGCGCAAGCACGGCATCCACAAAACTGCGCGACCGCGGAACCTCGGTTTCGGTCTTGGTCCTTTCGTCGCGGATGCGCGGCACAAGGAAATCCANTGCCCGGCGGAAGAAGGGCAGCCGCGGCTCCTGCCGGGCAAGCTGTTCCAGATCGCGCACATAGGTAACGCGGATATCGGGCCGTTCTGCCGTCGATACGCCGGCCGCCTCGTCGTCGCGAAAGCGCTTCAGCCGATCGGCGAACGCCCGGTCCAGCCGCGTCCAGTCGCCTTTCAGGTTCTCCAGAACCAGACGCTTACTCAGGGAAAGGCGCATGGATTCGGCCGGATAGCTCACCGACGCGATGCCGATGCCGGAATACAGGTTGATCCCGCCCAGGTTCAGTTCCGAGATCGTCTGCAGGATGTTGTTGACCGCAACAGCGGCAAACCGCCCGCCAAGCGGCGAGAAGGCCAGCTGAAACCCTGCGCGCGCCGCCATGTCCAGGTAGCTTTGTTCGGAAGCCCCCATGTTGCCGCCACGGACATTCTCGTAGTCGATGAAGGTGATCAGATCGAAGGGGATCAGGTTCGTCTGCAGTAGGCGCCCGGGCACATATTCGAACTCGAAGCCCGTGGCGCGCTCGGGCAGAAGCCCCGCAACGTCAANCGCATTCAATTCCTTCAGGGCCGCATAGCCATTGGCCAGAACATTCGGAATCTGGGATTCCGGAATTGTCCCCGAACGCGCATAGACATCCGGCAGCAGGAACACCCCGCGAATCGTGACGCCGATGTTGCGCGCTCTTGCGGCCGCCCGCAGCGCCAATGCGACCTGGCAGAACGATCCCGACCCGGTGGCGCTTACCAGTGAACCCGCAATCAGGATATCCACATGCTCGTCATAGGTCTGGTCCTGCGAATGCTGGGCCAGCCGCGCAATGGCATCCTCCAGCTTTCCCATCAGCGCAGCTTGCGAAAAGCTGTCATGCAGCGCCAGCCGCGTCAGCATGCGAAACTGCTTTGCGCCCCGGATGACGGTTGTCGCAAGGACGGCCTTCGACATTGTCGACCGGTCGATGCACCAGGTCCGCTCCGCGTCCTGATTGCGCTCCAGCAGGGTGTTGATGTTGCCGGGGCTGGCGAATGCCAGCCGCGACCGCGGTTCGACCAGCCGCAGATCCTTCAGCTCGCCAACATCGGTGTCCATGGCAAGGATGCCGATTCGCGCCTGCATGGCACTTTGGTTTTCAACCGCCCGCTGCAAAACACGTTCGGCAATCTTCGAACCGGTCCCGCCAAGCCCGACAATCAATGTGGTGAAAAGCGCCATGCCAAACCGACTCCCATGACCGTCAATGCCCCGACTAGACACTGACCCCGCCCTTGAAGTCCATATGAAAGTTGCCGTTCGCCTGGCGCCCTTTCACCGGAGGGCGACGTGATTTCAACGCTTTCGGCACCAGTGTTGGCGCGCCGTCACCCGCCGTTCGGGTTTCGGCAAATGGAAACCGGTTGTCTGCATGTCGTCGATTGGCTAGCGTCCGCGTCATTTGGTTGGGGAGGGAAGCCGATGCAATTCTCTGGCCTGTTTCGTGTTTTTCTTGGCGCGGCGGGAATGCTGGCCGCGACGGCGCCAGCGCAGGCCGACCCGCTTTCCGTCACAGCCAGGATCGAACGGGGACAGGGGGCCAGCGGATCGGTCGCCGTGCTGCCGACTGGACGGCCGCGGGCGATCTTGTCGTCACCGCCGACCGGGCCGACATCACCTTCGCGGCCGGGGCCGACATCTCCTACATCTGGACGGCAGAGGGCTGGCTCTACCTCGCCGTCGTGCTGGACCTGTTCTCCCGCCGCGTCGTCGGCTGGGCCACGAGTGACCGCCTGAAGCGCGATCTGGCCGTCGAAGCCCTGCGCCGTGCTCTCGTGGCTCGTAACCCCGCGCCAGGGCTGGTTCATCATTCGGATCGCGGATCGCAATACTGCTCCGTAGATTACCAGGCGCTGCTCCGCAAACGCGGCATCCTGATCTCGATGAGCGGGCGCGGGACCTGCTACGACAACTCGATGGTCGAGACGTTCTTCAAGACCATCAAGTCCGAGCTGGTCTGGCCGATCACATGGCAGTCCCGCAAGCAGGCCGAAAACGCCGTCGCCAGATACATCGACGGGTTCTGTAACCCCGTCAGGCGGCACTCATCGCGCGGCTTCCAAAGCCCCATCGCCTTCGAGCGAAAGGCCGGGGAAGTGAGCTAAACGCTCTCCACCAAAGCCGGGAAAGTCCAACCTGACCGAAACCCAGCACCGGGCACTGGTGATTGCCGTCAGAAATGGACCGCCGCAACGGCGTGAAAGGTACAGTCGCTGGCCCATGTCGGCAGGGTGCGCGGCGCAGACGACGCGCCACAAACGCCGCTACTGCCTGCGGCTATTCTCACCCTTCGTCGCGCAGTACCATCTCGATATCGGGTGAAAGGCGAACTTCGTCGGCCTTGAAATAGCCGCAACTTGAGAGTGCAGCGCGTAGCGACGGGCTTTCGCCCAAGTGGACAAGGACAAATGTGAAGGAAGACAGGCCCGACATGCCCTCGGGTTCGCAGCCGAGGGCTTGGCCGCGCAAGTGGGTGGGGGAGGCAAAATCTCCGACAATGACAACCAGGAACCAGGTCGAGCGACGATGTCTGCGCTCTTGCACCTGGGCGAAGAGCTTGCTGTGTCGCAAGAAGGCGGTCCCTTCATAGACCATCCGTCGTGGGAGCGAGATCGCCGGGCGTGGATAGCGCTCGATCAGCTTGATGATCAGGCCGCGCGGGGTCTTCGACAGGCGAACAAGGTTGCGGTAAATCAGGTCAGTCTTGGGGTCGGGGCGAAAGATCATGTGATAGTAGCCCATGGCAACCGTCGTGGACTCGTCGCCCTCTGTCAGCCGCGCTTGGATCACCTGGAAAGGGTCGATGACTTGCCCCATACGGGGCGGGCGCAGCCGGATGATCTCGCGGAAGACGGCAGCGTCCTGAAAAATCTCGTGTTCTTCGACGCCAANAAAGTCGCAAATCCGGCGCAGGCTGCGCAAGGAGGGTTCACCCTGACCTGCAAGGTAGCGGTGATATTGCGTGCGGTTCAGACCAGTTTCGCGGCAGATCTCAGAGACAGACCTCGCGTAACTGGAAAGAAGCCGCAGGTTCTGGGACAAGGATGTCATTTGCATCGGAAGCCTGTCGCTAGTTGTTCGCTTTAGTGTCACACCCGCGACAGCCCAACTGTCAAGAATCCATTGTGAGGCGGGGGAGGACTNGTCAGCATGACCCCGCAAGCAGGACATGACGGTGCCCGCCATGTCTCTTGCCAAAAGGAGTGGCAGCGTCCTGCTCCACCGGCTTTTGGGGTTTTCCCCGGGGAAATTGCACATGATGGCGAAAGCCGAACTCTTGATCCGCAACTCCCGCGTCTGGACAGGCGCCGCNGGGGCGCCCTTGGCGGATTGGGTCGCGTTTTCGGGCAATCGCATCATGGCACTTGGCATGGGGGACGGTTCAGCGCTGATCGGAGCCAGAACGACCGTGGTCGATGGCAACGGCGCGAGCGTGCTTCCCGGGCTGAATGATGCCCATCTTCACCTGTTTCCGGGCGGACTTACACTGGCCGAGCTCGACCTGTCCGGTCTGCACAGCGAAACGGACCTGGCCGATGCGATTGCGGGTTATCGCAAGGCGCGGCCCGGCCTGCGTTTCATTCAGGCCTTCGGTGCCGGCTATGACCTTGTCACGGACGGCCCTTTGCCCGCCCGCAAGGTGCTGGATGCGCTGTGCCCTGATGTTGCACTTCTGATCATGGCGGCCGATTTTCACACGGCATGGGCAAATTCGGCGGCGCTCGAATTGGCAGGGGTCTCGCACGGGGCAGAGGTGCCCGAGGGCAGCAGCGTTGTCGTGGACGCGGTTGGCGTGGCCACCGGGGTTCTGTTGGAATTCGTTGCCATCGACCTGGTGCGGCGGTGCAACCCGGCGGCGGCCCGGTATTCGGCGGCGGCGCAGCGCCCGCTGGAGCAGCTTGAGGTCACGCAGGAAGAACGCGCGGCAGACAAGGCCGTTTTCCGGGCCGCAATGGAACATTGCGCAAGCCTGGGCCTGACCGCCGTGCAGAACATGGATGGCAGCCTGTACCAGTTGGAACTCCTGTCGGAAATGGCGCGGGAGGAAGGCCTTCCCCTGCGCGTGCGGATGCCCTTCCATGTTCAGCCCGGACAAGGGCCCAAGGATTTGTCCCATGCGGTCGCCTGGCGTGACCGGTTCAAGTCCGAAATGCTGACCTGTGACTTCGTGAAGATCTTTGCCGATGGCGTGATCGAAAGCGGGACGGCCCATATGCTNGGTAACTACAGCCATAGGTAAGCACAGCGCGGCGCCCCGCTTTTCGCAGACGATCTTCTGCAGGCACTGGTGGTCGCCTCGGATCGGCATGGATTTCAGCTCGCCGTACATTGCGTGGGGGACGGGGCTGTCCGACAGGTGCTTGACGCCTATCAGGCCGCTCTGGCCGCCAATGGCTGGCGCATGGCCCGCCACCGGATTGAGCATATCGAAGTCATCAACCCGGCCGATATCCCGCGATTTGCGCAACTGGGGGTCGCGGCATCGATGCAGCCCGCGCATGTGCCCGAAGGCGGCAAGGGTTATCTGGAGCTGATCGGGCCAGAGCGCGCGGCCTTCGCCTTTGCGCAAACAGATTTGCGCGCGGCGGGCGCAGAGGTGATCCTGTCAAGCGATTGGCCCGTCGCGCCGCTTTCCCCTTTGTCNACGCTCCAGGCCGCCCTGACCCGCACGCCCTGGCCCGATGGGCAAGACCATCGGATCGGCCTTGCGCAGGCGCTNGCGGGGATGACCCAGGCTGCAGCCTGGGTGGCCCATGACGAGACCCGGCGCGGCACGCTGACACCCGGTGCAATCGCCGATGCCGTGCTTCTGGACCGCGACATCTTCACTCTTGCGCCGCAAGACATAGGCACCTGCGCGGTGCGACTGACGGTCTGCAATGGCAAGATAACCTACGATCCACAGGGACTGGGCCACAAGGAGAGGCAACATGACTGCCGAAAGAACCGCATTCGCCCCGTGGGCCGACCCTCTGCGGCCCCGCTGATCCGCTTTGAAGGTGTGAGCAAGCGCTTTGGCACCTTTACCGCCATCGAGGACCTCAACCTTTCGATCTACCCGCGCGAGTTCTTTGCCCTTCTCGGGCCTTCGGGCTGCGGCAAGACAACCATGATGCGCATGCTGGCGGGGTTTGAAATGCCCTCGGCCGGGGCGATCTATCTGGATGGCCGGGACATTGTTCCTGTGCCGCCGCATCAGCGGCCGGTCAACATGATGTTCCAAAGCTATGCCCTGTTTCCGCATCTGTCCGTCTGGGACAACATCGCCTTCGGCCTGCGCCGCGACGGCTGGGCGAAAGACCGGCTGGCGGCCCGGGTCGAAGAGATGCTGCGCCTCGCCCGGCTGGAGAAGTTTGCCCGCCGCAAGCCCGACCAGATTTCCGGCGGACAGAAACAGCGCGTGGCGCTGGCCCGCGCGCTGGCCCGCGCGCCCAAGCTTCTGCTCCTCGACGAACCGCTGGCCGCGCTCGACAAGAAGCTGCGCCACGACACCCAGTTCGAATTGATGGACATTCAGGAAAAGACCGGGACAACCTTCGTTATCGTCACCCATGACCAGGAAGAGGCGATGACCGTCGCCAGCCGGATCGCGGTGATGGACCACGGNCACCTGGTGCAGGTCGCAACGCCCGCCGGCATCTACGAGGCGCCGAATTGTGCTTATGTCGCCGACTTCATCGGCGAGGTGAACATCCTGCCTGCCGCGGTGCAAAGCCTCGACCCTGGCGCCTGCACGCTGGCATGGGCCGAAGGCGCGCCGCCGATCCGCGCGGCTTGCGAACCTGGGCTGGGCCTGGGCCAGACCGTGAAATACGCCGTCCGGCCCGAGAAGATCGAGGTGACCGACACGCCGTCCGACGCCTATGCCAATCGGCTGAAGGGGCGCATTGTCGACATCGGCTATGTAGGCAACATCTCGACCTATCATGTCGAGGTTGCACCCGGCACCATCTTCAAGGCGCAGACAACCAACGCCCGCCGACTGTCGCGCCGTGATTTCACCTGGGAGGACGAGGTCTGGTTGGGGTGGACCGAGACCGCTTACCTGGTTCTGGAGCGTTAGGCCATGATCTCGCGCCGCACCCTGCTGATTGCCGTCCCCTTCCTGTGGCTGATCGTGCTTTTTGCCCTGCCGATTGCCATGACGTTTCGCATTTCGCTCAGCGAAGCGGCGACCGCGATACCGCCCTATCAGCCGGTGCTGAAGCCGGGAAGCGGCTGGGCAGGATTGGGGGATTTCCTTTCGCAGCTCAACCTTGACAACTACCGCTTTCTGGCCAGCGATGACCTGTACTGGAAGGCATATGTTTCCAGTCTGGGCATCGCAGCCAAGGCCACGTTGCTGACACTTCTGGTGGGCTATCCCATCGCCTATGGCATTGCCCGCGCGCCGCAAAAGTTGCGCATGGTCTTGCTGATGGCGGTGATCCTGCCGTTCTGGACCTCGTTCCTCGTACGCATCTACGCGTGGGTGGGCATCCTGTCNGAACGGGGGATCCTGAACCAAGTCCTTGTGGGGTTGGGGTTGACGGACCAACCCATCGTTTTGCTGAACACCCCTTTCGCGGTCTATCTCGGCATCACATATGCCTATCTGCCGCTCATGGTCCTGCCGCTCTACGCGACGCTTGACCGGCTGGATGGCTCACTGATCGAAGCGGCGCAGGATCTGGGCTGTTCACGGCTCAAGGCGTTCTGGCTTGTCACCCTTCCCCTGTCACGTGGNGGGGTGGTCGCGGGTTGTTTTCTTGTCTTCATCCCTGCGATCGGCGAATACATTATCCCCTCGCTTCTGGGCGGCTCCTCGACGCTGATGATCGGGCGGGTACTTTTCGACGAATTCTTCACGAACCAGGACTGGCCTGTGGCCTCTGCCGTGGCCATCGTCCTGCTGGCGCTTCTGATCCTGCCCATTACNGCTTTTCCAGAAGGTGCAGGACCGGATGACCGCGGAGGGCCGGGAATGAGACACCGGATGTCATGGNNTTCAACGTTACCACGGTCAGCGCCAGCGGCTTTCCTCTATCTGCCGATGCTGGTGCTGGTGGTCTATTCCTTCAACGCCTCAAAGCTGGTGACTGTCTGGACGGGATTTTCGACCAAGTGGTACGGGCGCCTCTTCGCAAATGAGAAGTTCCTCGATGCGGCCCTAGTCTCGCTGAAAGTGGCGCTCATCTCGGCGGCAATCGCGACCGTGATCGGCACGATGGCTGGTTTCGTGCTGATCCGGGCGGGGCGGTTCAGGGGCCGGACAATCTTTACGGCGCTCCTGTTTGCGCCGCTTGTTATGCCAGAAGTCATCGTGGGCCTGGCCACGCTGCTTCTCTTCATCGCAGTGGGCCTGGATCGGGGTTTCGTCACGATCATTCTGGCGCAATCCACCGTTCAGATCAGCTTCGTCTCCGTCATCGTGGCGGCCCGCCTTGCCTCCTACGACCACGCCATGGACGAGGCCGCGCTGGACCTTGGTTGCACGCCCCTGACCGCGTTCTGGTTCGTGACCCTTCCGCTCATCGCACCTGCGGTGGCCTCGGGCTGGCTATTGGCGTTCTCNGATTTCGCTCGACAATCTGGTCATCGCCGCCTTCAACTCCGGCCCAAGCACCACCACCCTGCCTGTCCGGCTCTATTCGGCCGTGCGCACCGGCGTCTCGCCAGAGATCAATGCGCTGTNCCACGATCATTATCGCANATCGTCGCCGCGAGTGTCATCTCGGCGGCCTTGCTTGAACGCCGCACGCGGCGTGCCCAGCCTAAATGACCAAGGGGCAGGAAGCCTCGATCGCAACAGAAGGACGTGAGAATGCAAAAGACAAAGGGATGTGCCGGAATTGTGGCCTTGGCTCTGCTGGCGGCTCCGGCTTCGGCAGAAGAGGTTCTGCATCTTTACGCCTGGGACGGGCTGTTTGACCAGCAGATACTCGACGGTTTTACGGCGAAAACCGGAATCGAGGTGACCAACGACAGCTACGATTCGGACGAGACGCTGGAGACCAAGCTTCTTTCGGGCGAAAGCGGCTATGACTTCGTTTTGCCCTCGGCCACTCCCTTTCTGACCCGCGAGATCGCGGCCGGGGCGCTGGAGCCATTGAACAAGGAACTGGTTCCAAATTATGCCAATCAAATTCCGGAACTCCTGGAGCTGCTGAAGAAAAGCGATCCNGATCTGGAATATTCCGCTATCGCCGGTTGGGGCACAACGGGGCTGGCGATCAATGTCGCCAAAGTCAGGGAGCGCCTGCCCGATGCCGACCTGAACAGCTACGATCTGATCTTCAAGCCCGAGAATGTGGCCAAACTTGCCGATTGCGGGGTTGCCATTCTGGACAGCCCGACTGAAGTCGTGCCGATCGTGCTCAACTACCTCGGACTCGATCCCTCAAGCCAGAACGAGGCCGACCTCGACAAGGCAATGGAACTCCTGCAGTCAATCCGTCCCCATGTGCAGCTGAACCATCCGCGCCTGTCCACGGACATGGCGACGGGCGATGTCTGTGCCGCCATCGGCTATTCCGGCGACGTCGTCGTCGCCCGCGCGGCGGCGAAAGAGGCCAACAACGGCGTCGAGGTTGCCTATGTGTTGCCCAAGGAGGGCACCCTGGCCTGGATCTCGGCTTATGCCATTCCCATGAACCCGCCGAATCCGGCCGCAGCCCATGCTTTCATGGACTACATGCTTTCGCCGGAAGTGGCTGCCCAGATGACGGCCCTGACCGGCTATGCCACCGGTGTCAACGGCGCCCGCGAGCTTCTTCCCAAGGAATTGGCCGAGGACCCGGCAATTTTCTTCGGGGCCGACGCAATGGCCAAGCTTTTCGTGGTGAGCACGGTCGAGGACACGCTGTCGCGCCAGCGCAACCGCGCTTGGACGCGTCTGCGCACGGGGAATGAGCCAATGAAGGATCTTGTGGTCACGACGACGTCGGGCGCCGTTCTGGGCACCGAACTCGCAGACGGATGCCTGCTTTGNGTAGGCATCCCCTATGCCAAACCNCCGGTGGCGGAGTTGCGCTTCCGCCCACCCGTGCCCGTCACCCCATGGGAGGGCCTGCGCGACGCCACGCAGTTCGGCCCGGCCTCGGTTCAGACCTGGCGCACGGATGCCGCGCCGGTGGACTTTCAGGACACGGGCCCGGTTGATGTCGTGGGCGAAGAGGATTGCCTCACGCTCAATGTCTGGTCGCTTACCCTGGATGGCAAGAAGCGGCCGGTCTACATCTGGATCCATGGCGGCGCCAATCATCTGGAGGGCAGCCGCCTGCCGATCTATCATGGCGACGCATTGGCCCTGCGGGGCGACATCGTCGTCGTCTCGCTGAACTATCGGCTGGGAATACTCGGGTTCGCCGATGTCGAGCCGGTGCTGGGCCCAGATTATCGCCATGCGCACGTCAACGGCTTGAAGGACCAACTGCTGGCGATCGACTGGATCAGGGCCAATGTCGCGGCCTTTGGCGGCGACCCGGACCAGATGACCGTGGCCGGGGAATCGGCCGGGGGCATCGATGTCAGTTGGCTTTTGGCCTCTGGTCGCCTGAAAGGCGTGGTCAAGGGCGCCGTCATCATGTCGAATGTCACAGGATCCGCCGGGATCGGCGGCGACGGTCCTCGCTGGCGACATTCNCCCCAGACGGTGCGGCAAATCAGCCAGGATATCGTGCAGAGAGTAAGCATTGCAGACCGCGACACACTTCTGGGCGCCCCGGCGGATCACCTGGTTCGTGCAGTCGCGGCTCTCGACTATGATGACGACATCTTTGGATTGGACTGCCAGTTCTATCCCGGCCTGGATGGCGAACTCTTGACGGTGCCGCCTATGGAAGCGCTTGGCGCGGGGGCCATGGCGGGCATCGACCTGCTGATCGGCTACACCAATTATGAGGCCGGGCTTTGGCTGACCTTCCAGCCCGAACTCGAAACGGCCGACCCTGCATGGATGGCGGCAACATTCGGGTTCCTCTCAGCCGCCACCCAGTCGGAAGCCGTGGCCGCCTATGCGGACTTCTTCCCGCACGAAACTCCCAGCGTACAGGGGATGTACCTTGTGTCGGACGTCGGCTTTACCCTGCCGACAACCTGGTTTGCCGAAGCCGCAGAGCCCTTCAGCAAGGTCTGGATGTATCGCGCCGATTACGAGGTCGGCGACAGGTTGCGCGCCATGCACGCCGCCGACTTGCCATTCTTCTTCGCGCGGCCTCACAGCGCAGCCGCCGAGCTGATCGGCCCCACGACGGATGAAACGCGTGCCCTGCGCGACCGCCTTTGCGACGAGATGGCCGGGGCACTCATCGCCTTCATCCGAAAGGGCGATCCCGGTTGGCCCGCCTATGATCGCAAAGGCGGCCTGACCCGGATCTTCGGCGGGCTGTTGCCCACATGCGCNCATCCTCTTGGGGCTCGCAAGGCGTTCTGGGAGGCAAGCCTCCTGTCCAGGTTCACTGGCAGAGACGCGCCGAAGGCATGAGCATTTTCGCCAGCACAGTTGCTGAGCCAGATCGATGATGACCAGCGACGGAATTGACCTGCCACTGAATGCTCATCCAGCTACCACTGGAGCCCGGAGGTCATTTTCGTCTGGTGGCGCCGGTTGGGCAATCGCCGACCTGCTCTCCTGAAACGTCCGCACTTCGATCTTTGGGTCAGGCCCCATTGATCTTCTTGAGGCTCTTTACGCTGCATCATTCAAGGCCACTGAGCTACGGGCGTGATCATAAGCAATCTATTCTGGCTGACGGCAGGCCTTCGAGGTCCCCCTGTGACGCGGTTCCGATGATGCCGTGGTACGGACTGTTGCCCGCTTCNACGAAGCACGCCAATGAGATGGGCACATCGGAATTNGCCTTGAACCAGCATAATGTTGGCGGCCGCCGCGCCGACCACGGACTGAAACATGCACCCGGGGTGATCTCAGGCGAAAGCAGGCCCGAGGTGGGCGACAAAGGACGATTGCCTCAACACATCCGCTCCTGCGCTGGTGAAATCTCACGCCAAAAGGGCTTGACCGCGACATCCCCGTTACCGAAGTCCTGACCCTAGCACCTAATGCAGCATTTCCCNCAGCCCGACCGCTTCGAACGCCGCCTTCAGCGCCAGATCGAAGCCGGGATCGATGCGGGCCGGGCCGTAGCCGTGATCCCGGTTCCAGCGATCGATCTCGCGCAGGGTAGCGGCGAACTCCGCGTCGGTGTCGCAGACGGTGCGGGTGACATCGCCTTCGGCGAAGTGAAGGATGGTGCGCTCGGCGGGCGACGCCCATGTGCCGAACCAAGAGGCGTCCTGTGCGGTATCGACCTGCGCCCATCCCCGGACGCAGGAGCAAAGTTCGAAATCAAAGCCATAGCGGTCGCCGGGCTCGAAGCTGCGGATTATCTTCATGCCCGGTTCTCCCGGGCTTCGATCGCCAGCACAGCGAGGTCGCGGTAGCGGGCCAGTGCTTTGGGGCTGGAAGAGACCGGGTTGATCGCAATGCCGCGCAACCCGGTGGCATCGGCCTTNTCCGGCCAATTCCACCAGCGCGGCCAGCTTTGCCCGGAAGCGGGCATGGGTCGGGGCGGAGAAATCGGGCGGCGGGGGCAGTTCGCCCTGCCGGGCCTTGGCCTCCATGTCGGCATCCCGGCGGCGGCGGGCGCTGGGCGCGGCGGCCTGTTCTGAGTTCGGTTCGTTCACTTCAACTATCGGCGCAGCCGCGGCGGCGGGCGCAGCTTCGGTAGTCGGGGCTGTTTCGTTGGACGGTTCCGGTGCGGCNNCGGGGGCCACCGCCGCTTCGCAGGCGTCAAGCTCTGCAACCAGCAGCCCCTCGGCGGTCTCCAAGCCCGGGGCGGTCAGGATCGCCTTGACCGCCTTAGGTGCGCGATCTGGACCGATCTTGGCGGCGAGCAGGCGTTCGAACCGTTCGGCGGCCGCGGCCACACTGGAGCTGCGCCCCAAGGGCGCCTCGCTCAGGCGCTGCGCGAGCCGGTTGATCTGGACGGCGGAGAGGTTGGTGAACATCGGGGTCTCCTTCAGGCGTTCTTGATGTGGGCGGAGCGGCCTTCGGCGGTGACCGCGTAGATCATCGTGCGGCTATCGCCGAAGGTGGCGGCGAAGGCTTCGGCCTGATCGATCCGGTCGAACCGGGCGCGGATGCGGGTCGCGGGTTTGGACCCGCGGCAGGCGATGAAATGGTCAGCGGCGGCAAGGAAATTGGCCTCAAAGCCGGTCATCGGGGCGGTCTTGGCGGGCATCGGAAACCTCCGTTTCAAGGTGTCGCAGACATTGCCGAGACCGTCCGAAGAGCAAGCCCAAGTCACTGACTTAATTTGATAATGTCGCAAGATGGGGCTGTCGCGGCGCGCCTATGCCGCCTTGCGCGGGGTGCATGAAAGTGCTGTGCGCAAGGCCATCGCCACGGGGCGGATCACAACGGAAGCCGACGGCACGATCGACGCCGCCAAGGCCGATGCGATGTGGGATTCGTCCACCGATCCATCCCAGTAGCGCGAGGCACATTCTTGTGCCCTTTGGCCCGACGTAGCGTCCGGGATTGGATCAGTGCTGGGAAGGAAGCCGGTACAGGGTTCCACCCTTCGCGGCCCTGACCAAGGCCAGTGCACAATGCGGAGCTGTCTTTTCCGTCAAAGCCCGGGTTGCGACTACTTGGATACTTTCCGTCGCTTTGTATTCGGGACAGTAGCCACGGACCGTTCAACCTGACGGAATCACCAAGGCCGGATCACTGCTGCAGAACGTGTCGCAGAAATTCGCCGACGGCGTTGATGCCTTCGTCCGAGATGGTGTGTGCGGTGCCTGCCATGAGGACGCGGAGGGCGGGGATGTTGGCGGCGGACAGGGCATCGGCGGTCTGGGTGATTTCGTCGGTGGCTAGCAGGTGGTCCTCTGCACCGGTCAGGATCAGGAAAGGTGGCGTGCTGCGAGCCTCGGTGGCGAGCGTGTCCTTTCGCTTCATGCGGTTCAATGGCGATGACGCCAACCAGCTGGTCGCGGCGGCGAGGGGCGACCTCGTAGGCCATGCCGGCGCCTTGCGAGAAGCCGAGCAGGGCCATGGCAGCGGCGGGCAGGCCATGGGCGGCAAGTTGGTCGTCAAGGTAGGTGTCAAGTTTGCGAGCCGAGGCTTGCAGGCGCAGGTCGGCCTCCTCGGTGCTGGAGCCGCCGAGTTCCGGGATGGTGTACCACATGCGCCCGCCGGGGCGGCCCGGTGCGGCATCAGGCGCGTCGGGGGCAAGGAAGGTGGTGTCGGGTAGCGCCGTGGACAGGGTCCTGCCCAGCCCCAGCATGGCCTGCCCGTTCGATCCAAAGCCATGCAGCAGCACGACAAGGCTGCGGGTCTGGCCGGAACGCGCGGGAAGCTGGTGGTGGGTCAGGGTCATGGCGCGGTGGCTTCCGCCTTTTGGGTGCGCAGACGCACCCAGAGGATGAAGAGCGTCAGCGCAAGCACCACCGCCTTGACGGGTAGGTCGCCGAGGCTGCCTGCGGCAAGGTCAAGGCCAAGGGCAGCGATCTGCACAGCCAGCAGTACGGCGGCAGAGAGTGTGACGATCCCCATGGGCAGGCGCAGGAGGCCCGGCAGGATCAGGCCGAGGGCGGCCAGTCCTTCGACGGCGGCCACCAGCCGGACGAGCCATAGGGGCGCGTCGGGGATCCAGACAAGGTCCATCTCGGCCAGGGTGGCGGGCGAGGACAGGCCCTCGAGCCCGGCCGCGATGAAGAAGGGGATGGCGACCAGCACGCGGGCCACCCAGAGGGCGATGCGCCCGTAGCGGGACGGGGTGGCCGTGCCCGACATGGCCTAGCCTTTCCGCAGCGCAGGGATCATGCGTGCCAGTGTGCCGTCCTTGCGGACGAACTGGTTGAAGATGGCGGCAAGGCCGTGGGCGATGGCCGCGAAGAACAGCGCGGTGGAGAGGGCGAAGTGCAACCCGCCAAGGGGCGCGATCTCGTTCCAGGTCAGCATGCCGGTGATGACCATGGCGATCAGCAGGCCGTAAAGCGCGTTGTGCATGACGGTTGCAACCATCGCCTGTGCGGTGGAGGTGCCGGGGGCATGGGCGGGCACACCGTGGCGGAAGCGCAGGTAGAGGCGGGCGATGACAGCCAGCAGGATGACAAAGCCGATGGAGACATGGAACATGGCCCAGGTCATGTCGGCATCCGTGGCGGCTTGGCCTGACTCACGTGCATCGACGACGGCGACGATGGCACTGTTGAAGCCGATTTGCAGGATGACGCCGATCACGACGATCCAGTGCAGCCAGATCTGCGAGCGGCGATATGTGGCGGGGTGGTCGTCATGATGGGTCTCCGGGCTAAGGGCTTGGGTCAGGCAGCGGTGGGCTCAGGCAGTCGTGGGACGGGGGCGCAGGGTCCAGTACCAGACGCGGTAGCATTCCAGCGCGATCAGGGGGCCGAAGTGGACGAGTGCCGGCGCCACCCCGCCCCAGTCGTTCAGCGCGGCCCAGTGGGCGAGCGTCAGGATGGCGGCGGCATAGGTCCAGCGTTGCAGCCACTTCCACCAGGTGCCCATCTTGCGGACGAACCAGTCATGGGAGGTGACGGCGAGGGGCACGAAGATCAGGAAGGCGATCCAGCCGGTCCAGATGTAGAACTTCGGCAGGTCCGTAAGCACCGGGTCGAGGGCCGCCTTGTCGATCAGGTAAAGCACAGTGTGCAGAAGCGCATAGCCGAAGGCAGCAACCCCCAGATAGCGGCGGTTGCGTTTCATCCATTGCGGCCCGCGCCAGCCACGCAGCAGCATGGCAAGCGGTGTGGCCATCATCGCAACGATCAGGAAGCGCGCCGAGAACTCGCCCGAGGNGTGGATCATCTCGTGAATGGCGGCCGCCTGCTGGTCGGCGGTGAAGATGGCTGCGGTCATGGCGATGGCGGGGGCCGCGAACAGGAGCCACAGGCCGTAGGGGTAGAGGAGGCCGCGCAGCAGCGAGGGGACCGGGGTGGCCTGGATGAGGCTTGGCAGGGTCATGCGGCGTTCTCCTTGCGGTGGTCAGCGGCGCAGAGGGCGAGAGTCAGGGTGACGCCTGCCGCATCGGTGCCGCTGAGGGTGCCGGTGATGGGGTCTTCCGTCAGATGCGCCTGTGCGGCGGTGAAGGTGTCGGGGTCGGTCGTCTCCAGCCGGTAGGAGAGCAGGCGGGCCGAGTTCTGCGGCGCGGGCCGCGCGCCGGGTCCGGCCCAGAGGTTCATGGCCAGACGGTGCGTGTAGGGTGCCCCTGCCCCCATGTCGGCCATGCCGAAGTCGGGCAGGTGCAGGTTGCGGGCAAAGCCAAGGCCTTCGAACCACGCAAGCGCCGGATCAAGGGCGGGCACATGCAGGTGCAGGTGGGCGACGGTCGCGTCGCGGTGCAGGGGAAGGGCCGGGTCGGTGCCATCGGCCATGGCCAGTTCGGCGCGCAGGTCCAGCCGCTCGCGCCCGCTGTGGGNGCGGCCAGCGGCGTCAACCATGGTGAAGCGTCCGCCGTCAAAGCTGAACCGGCCAAAGCGTTCCGGCGTCTCGAAAGCGATCTCGATGCCGTGGCCGTCGGGGTCGGAGAGGTAGAGCGCCTTGGACATCAGGTGATCGACCGGGGAGAACGGAACCCCGAGCTCCATGAACCGTTCAATCCGGCGCGAGAATTCGGCCTGCGAGGGCATGCCGAAGGCCACATGGTACATGCCCGCATGGCCCCTTGCGACAGGGCTGGCGGCGCCGGGCTGCAGCACCACCAGCGTTCGGTCCGGGGTGCCGAGCGCGATGCCGGGGCCCGGATCGGGGCGGCGGACGAAGCCCATAACCTTGGTCCAGAACGCCTCGGCGCGGTCGAGGTTGGTGACCGACAAGGTCAGCGCGCCCCAGGTCAGCCGTTCGGGAAGGTTGTCGGCCGTGCGTTGCCGGGCAAGGGCGAGGGCTGGCGTATCCATGTCGGTCTCCTTGGGGTTCGCGGGGTCAGGCGCGCGGCGTGATCGGGGCCTTGCGGGCGCGGCCCCACAGGACGAAGACGGCGAGCGCGACGTAGATCAGGTTGAAGCCCACCACGCCCGCTTCGCCGCGGATCAGGTGGAAGGGAATGGCCAGCACCTGGATCGCGAGAAGGGCGGCTGCCCAGACGGTCAGGTGCGGCATGATGCGGGTCGCGGCGGGCAGGATCAGCCCGATGACGCCCAGCACTTCCATCAAGCCGATGAAGCGGGGCAACGCGATCGGCACTTGCGACATCCACACCGCGCCCATCTTGGCGGCCTCTTCGGCGGGCAAGAAGTGGAACCAGGCGCCCATCGCGTAGAGCGCGGCAAGCGCGATCTGGCCTGCCCAGATGGCGATGTTCCAGGTGCGGTANNCGGCCGGGGCGGTGGTGGAAGTCATGGTCATGGTCTGTCCCTTCGGGTTTAGGGGCGCTGGCCCCGGTGTCTTGCGCCCGAAGAGATACCCTGTCTGCCGCCTCCGATCATTGGCGCGAGGGTGAAGGCTGTATTTCCTCACAGTTGATGATCATCGCAACTATCGGGGAGCCTTGCATTGATTGGCAATGCCGGTGGCGTTAGCTTGCCTGTCGGAATGTCGGCCACCCGACTTGGTTCATCAGGAGGAAAGCATGGACAGCCTTCTCAGCCTTCGCGTCTTCGCCGCCGTTGCCGATGCGAAAAGCTTCGCCGCGGTGGCCGAGCGAATGGGCCTTTCGGCCGCGATGACCAGCAAGCACGTGCAGCACATCGAGGCCGAGGTCGGCGCGCGACTGCTGAACCGCACCAGCCGCAGCGTCAGCCTGACCGAGGCCGGTGCGATATACCTGACGGCCGTGCGNCCCCTGCTGGAGGGGCTGGACGAGGCGGGGGCGCGGCTGGCGCAGTCGACGCTCGAGCCGCGCGGAACGCTGAAGATCAGCCTTCCGGTCTGGCTGGCCGAGCCGGGCTTTGTCCGGGTCCTGGCCGCCTATCGCGTGCAGTTCCCGGCGGTGCACCTGGACCTGGATCTCAGCGGGCGGCAGGTCAATCTGGTCGAGGATGGCTATGACCTGGCGCTACGCGTGAGCCCCGCGCTGGACGAGGGGCTGATCGCGCGNCCACTGGCTGACATCACCTTTCATATCGTGGCTGCGCCCGGCCTTCTGGACCTGATCGGCCGTCCGAGGGAGATTGCCGACCTGAACGGTGCGCCGTTCCTTGCCTACAGCCCAATCAGCGCCGGTGGTCGCGTCCGTCTGGGTCTGGGGCTGAATGCGCCCGAGGTTCGCATGACCCCGGTTCTGCAAAGTGCGAACGAGACAGTCTTGTTCCAGGCCGCGCTCGCGGGCATGGGCATCGCCATCATGCCCCACCTTGCCGTTCGCAGCCATCTGGCCGAAGGGCGGCTTGAGCAACTCCTGCCCGACCTTCCCAGTCCGACCGTGGGCCTGTCGGCCATCTACCCCGACCGCAGCTACCTGCCCGCCAAGACCCGCAGCTTCCTGGACTTCCTTGCCGGACCCGAAGGCTTTGGCGGCCAACTGGGCGCACTATAGGCGGTGTGCGGGCCATGCCGCGGCCCGATCATATCCCAGGAAGAAAGCGATCATCAATGAATAGGTTGATGATCTCTCCCTGATTAACGCCTAACTTCCTCTCATCGGGCCGCAGGATGCCAGCAGGCAAGAGCGGAACCCGGGCTGAACTGAAACCGAAACTGGTCCTCCGGTCCGCCAAAGGCGCGGCACCGGCCGGGACAGAGCAACCCAACCCGCCGCCCCGAGGGGCCGCATCGAAAGGAAACATCATGTCCAAGAAGTCCATCATCGCCCTGACCCTGTTCGCCCTGACCGCTCCGTTTGCCGGTACGGCCATGGCTGGCGAGGGGGCCAACCAGCTGGCCGCGCAACTCGGCGTTCCGGTTAACAACTACACCCTGGCCCAGATGATCCAGTTGGAGGAAGCCCGCCGCGACAACAACAAGACCGCCGAGGCCTTCATCCTTGCGCAGGGCAAGGTCAGTGTCTCGCGGAGCGACATGTCCGGGGACGTCGTGTTCTCGGGTGGGGCCGAGCAACTTGCCCGTCTGGTCGGCGTGACGCCTGGCGCCTATTCGGTGAGCGAGATGATCCGCCTGCAGGCCGCAATCGGCGAGAACGACGCTCGCACCATCGCCTTCATCCTGGGCGGAAGCAATGGTGGCAACACCGGAAACGACATCGGCGAGGTGACGCCGGGCAAGGCGCAACTGGCGGCGTCGCTCGGGGTTGACCCGGCCGACTACACCACTGCCGAACTGGCGGCCAAGTATCTTGACAGCATCAGCTGATCGCCGCTCTTGACAGAGGGCCCCAGAGGGCGCGCCGGGCAACCGGCGCGCCCTTTGTCGATTTGCTTAACAGCCGCGCGTCGGTGGGCCCGGGACCGGGCCATCCGGTAGCCGGACCGCGGCACCCCGGCGAGTTGCGGGGGCTGTTGGCGGCCGATCATGTCGTAGTGCGAAAGGCAGCATCAACATCCCGCGAGATGATCTCTCCTCGGCGAATGTTTAGCCTTTGCTCATCGGGCCGCGAACCCATGAGGGCGAGAGCGGCTTCCGAGGAAGACCAGAAGCACGAACGGCCTGCCGGGGTCGCGCAGGAGGCGCGGCACCGATCCGGAGACCTTAACCCAAGACAGGAAGAGGAGACCAACATGTCCATCACCCGCCGCGCCACGCTGGCCCTTGCCACCGCCGCCGCCACCCTGTCGCTCTTTGCCGGAGCGGCAATGGCCCAGGAGGAGTACAAGGAGAAGATCCGCATCTTCTACGAGACCTTCAACCAGAACGATCCCTCGCTTCTGGACCAGATCATCGCCGAGGACTGGGTCCATATCCCGGCCGCCCCCGGCGAAGAACCCGGCCGCGAAGGCTTCAAGAAGTTGGTGCCGGGCTATGCCGCCACCTTCAAGGACGGCAAACTCAAGATCGAGGACATCATCCAGGAGGGCAACAAGGTCGCCGTCCGGTCGACCTATACCGCCACTCAGGCGGGCCCCTTCATGGGCTTTGAATCCAAGGGCCGTCCCTTCACCATCATGACCATCGACGTCCACGAGTTCAACGACGACGGCATGGTCCAGACCACCTGGCACCTGGAAGACTGGCTGGGCGGCCTGTTCCAGATGGGCGCCTTCGAGCAGTAACCCCAACCCATCAGATCACCCAAAGCCCAGTCTACGGCCCGAGGCGCAAGCCCCGGGCCGTTTGCGCTGTCGTTGCCGGGCTCAGACCACCTGGACCGGCTGACCCGAAAGCCGCATCCTGCCGACGGCGGATCGACAAGCGCACCCTTTCGGGACACGGTGTTGGCCGCAACGCCTTGGGCAAAGTCATTCGCTTCGGCGGGAAGGGCCCCCTGCAGCCGGGCGACAAGATAGGCGGCGTTGAAACTGTCGCCTGCCCCGGTGGTATCGACGGGTTGCGTGAAGCGGGGCAAAGGGAGCGAGAGGACCTGGACTTCGAAAGCCAGCGCCCCTGCGGCCGACCCGTTCTTGACCAGCACCTCCGTTGCCCCGGCCTCGGCATATCGCCGCGCCGTTGCAAGCGGGCCTTCATCTGCAAAAAGCGCTCGCTCATCATCGAAACTGGGCAGGACGATTTCGGACATGGCGGCCATTCGCATGTAGGCCCTGCGCGCCTCGGTGGCATTTGCCCAGAGGCGGGGCCGGTGGTTGGGGTCGAAGGCGATACGCGAACTGTTGATTTGCAGCATAGAAAACAGCCGGTCCCGCCCCTTTTTCCCAAGGACAGCGAGGGTGATCCCTGTCAGATAGACCAGATCCGCCTTGGCGAAGACCGAGCCGAGATCATCGCCAAGGTCCATCAGGCTGCGCGCTGCCGACTGGCCGCGCCAATAGTCAAAGCTTCTTTCACCATCCTTCAGCGAAATCATGTACATCCCGACCGACCGCGTCGGATGCGGTGCGGCTTGGCGNNCCAGGGTCAGGCCCGCATCGGCGATGAACTGTGCGATCCGCGCCGAGGGGCGGTCACGGCCAAGGCGGGTGAGGTAGGTGATGGACCACGCCTGCGGGCAAAGCCTGCGCAAATACCAGGCGGTGTTCAGGCTGTCGCCTGCCACTCCGGCACGAAAGAGCTCGCCCTCTGCCGGGGCGAGTTCGATCATCGCTTCTCCGATGGCAAGGATGTGCATCTTTGCGCCGCGCCTACCTTGCCATCCAGCCGCCATCGACGGTCACGCAGCTTCCCGTGACATAGCTCGCGCCCGGTCCTGCAAGGAACAGGATTGCGGCGGCCAGATCATCCGGCGCGCCCCACCTGCCCATGGGGATGCGCGACAGGATCGAGGCTGACCGGGCTGGGTCAGCGCGCAGGGCTTCGGTATTGTCGGTTTCGATATAGCCGGGCGCGATGGCGTTCACGGTGATGCCCATGGGGGCCAGTTCGTTCGCCATCGCCCGGGTCAGACCCAGAAGCCCGTGTTTGGCTGCAGTATAAGAGACGACCCGGATGCCGCCCTGAAACGACAGAAGCGAGGCGATGTTGATGATCCGACCGGCTCGGCCGCTGCCCTGTAACCTGCGCGCCATGGCCTGCGAAAGACCAAAAGCGGCCGAAAGGTTGATCTGCAGAACCTGGTCCCAGTCGGTGCGGGGAAAGTCCANAAGGTCATGCCGCCGGATCTGACCGGCGTTATTGACCAGAATGTCCACCGGACCCGCCTGTTCCAGCAGGGCGTCAAAGTCGAGCTCCGCGCCAAGATCGGCGGTGACTTCGGAAAATCNCCGCCCCATCGCGCGGATGCGGGCGGCGGTTTCTGGCATCGGCCGTGACCCGAGCCCGACTATGTCGGCGCCCGCGCCCGCCAGAACCCCGGCCACCATCTGGCCGATGCCCGACCGCGCCCCGGTGACCAGCGCACGCTTGCCCCGCAGGCCGAAAAGCCCCTCGAGCCCGGTCATCGGATCGCTCCCATGGGGACCATGTCCATATCGGTGAAGGACTGGTTGTCCCCGGCCATGGACCAGACAAAGGAATAGGCCCCGGTGCCTGCCCCGCAATGCACCGACCACGGCGGCGACAGCACGGCCTGCTCATTGCGCACGACCAGATGGCGCGTGGCCTCGGGGCGGCCCATCAGGTGGAGGACAAAGGCCTCGGGCGCGATGTCGAAGTAAAGATAGGCCTCCATCCGGCGGTCATGGGTATGGGCGGGCATGGTGTTCCATACACTGCCGGTGGCAAGCCGTGTCATCCCCATCAGAAGCTGGCAGGTTGGCAGGACATCGGGGTGCAGATACTGGTAAAGGCTGCGTTCGTTGGATGTGGCTTACGCGCCAAGGCGCTTTTCGATCGCCTCGGACTGGCGCACCAGACGGGTCGGACACACGGCATGGGCGGGCACCGAGTTGCCATAGAGCTTCGCCAGTTGCGCCGGATCGACCGAGACAAAGGTCAGGTCCACCGCCCCTTTCCCGACATAGAGCGCGTCCAGCGGGGCAACCTCGAACGTCGTGCCATCCACCGTCACCCGGGCCTACCCACCAAGGTTGATCAGCCCCAGCTCGCGCCGATCCAGCAAGGATGCGCTGCCGACCATGTCCGTGACCGTTTCGGGCAGGCGCTGGGGGTCGCCGCCCGGCTGCACGCCCAGCACCAGCATTCGGTCGTAATGGGTATAGGTGGCCGTCACCTCGCCCGGGCGGAACAGGCTTTCGATCAGGAAGGCCGCGCGCAGGGCTTCGGTGTCCATCTTCTCGGCCTGCGTGAAATGCACGGCGTGGCGCAGGCCGGAAAGGGAGGCTTGGGTCATGGTCTCTCTCGTCTCTGCGGCCGCGGGCCGCGGTTGGGGTCAGCTTGGCGGAGGTGCGGTCGAGCGCCGCACCAGAAGATCCACGCCGACGCTGATCCGTTGCAGCGGCGCGGTGGGGTCAGCGATGAGGTTGGCCAGGAGGTCGACGGCAATGCGGCCCAGGGCCTGCCGGTCCGACCGGACGCTGGTCAGGGGCGGCGCTGACAGGCTGCCCAGCGTCAGGCCGTCAAATCCCGTCACCGACACATCTGCGGGTACGTTCAAGCCACGCGCCTGCAGCGCCTGCATGACGCCGAGGGCCACAAGATCGTTGACGCAGAAAAACGCCGAGGGCACCGGATTGCCCGACTTAAGCCAGGCTTCAACCACGTCACGCGCGGACAGGCTGATGTNTTGCGGGCTTCCCAGATCAAGGATGTGGCGGTCGGGATCGAAGGTCACGCCGCCGGCTTCCAGTGCGGCCCGAAACCCGGCAAGCCTGCGGCGCATGGATTCGCGCCAGGGGTGGGTCACATGCACGATGTCGCGATGCCCCTGGGCCAAAAGATGCCGCGTCGCCATGGCAGCACCGTAAAGATAATCCGGCGCGACGCTGGGCAGGCGCATCGACGGATCCATCCTGTTGACGATCACGGCGGGCAGACCAAGACCCGCTACGGCATCGACAAGCGCCAGGTCATCAACACCGACCAGAAGCAGCGGCTGGCCCTGCGGCAATTGCCCGGGCACCAGCATTTCTTCGATTGTGCGGAAGACCGCGATGCTGACATCCATGCCGCAGGCCGCCGCGGCGGTGCCGATGCTGGTCAGCACATCGCCGTAGAAGGCATCGTTGGTGACATAGCGTTCCAGCGTGACGACCGTGGCCCGACCCTGCTGACGCCCCGACCGGCCGCGATAGCCAAGTTCCTCGGCAATGCGCAGCACCTTTTCCCGCGTCACGGCACCCACGCCTTCACGGTTGTTCAGAACCTTCGACACTGCGCCGACCGATACCTCGGCCCGGTCGGCGATGTCTTTCAAGGTGGGCTCTGGCGGCATGGTGTCCTGCATCGGTCTGGTCTCCCTCATCGTGCGGCGATGGCCGCCCGCGTGGATAGCACTACGAAACATTCCCATGCCAACGAAAGTTGCTGCCCGGTCACTTCGCACTTACCAAAAGAAATCGCGATGCCCCTGCGCCCGCATCAGCGCCTCGATGAAGTAGTAGTCGCCATAAGGCAGCATTGCATCGCTGCGCCCGGCAGGCACATGGCCCGCGCCATGCGCAAGCAGGCCTTCGGCTTCGGGCGTCTGGGTCAGATCGCAGGTGGCCAGCAACCCGTCGAGCAGGCGATGCCCGAAAGCCCGCCAGCGCGCCGCCTCAGGCGCGGGCACCAGATCGGCCAGCATCAGCACACCGGCCGCCGTGATCGCGGCGGCGGAACTGTCGACGGGATGGGTGCCATCGGCGGACAGCGCATAATCCCAGACCGGAACGGGCGCGGCCCCGATCAGCGCTTCAGCCTTGGCGGCAAGGCGACAGGCAGCATCGAGCGAGGCCGCGCGCCCGGTCAGCCGATGGCAATTGGCAAAGCCGTGAATCAACCATGCCTGCCCACGCGCCCAGCACGAATCGTCCGCATGGCCCTGATGCGTCTCGCCGCGCAGGGGCTCGCCCGTGGCGGGATCGAAGACAAAGGTGTGGAATGACGTGTCATCCGCCCGCACAAGATGGCGCAGACTGGTGTCTTCGTGCAGATCGGCGACCTCGCGAAAGTCGCTGACACCGGTTTCGCGATGCGCCCAATGCAAGAGCGCAAGGTTCTGGATCGTGTCGGCAATCATCCGGCCATTGGCAAAGCGCGCCTGCGCGCGGTCCTGCGGCCCCACGGGGTTCCAGGCCTGAAGATACTGGCCTTCCTCACGAAAGCGGCCCATCAGGGCGCGCGCCGCCTCGATCGCCATGGCGCGCGCTACCGCGTCGCCGGTGGCCAGGAACTCGGCCACGGANNCGAGCGAAAACATGAAGCCCAGATCGTGGTCGCGGGCCTTGCGATTGTCCAGCACGGCGCGGAATTGCGGACGGCGGGCGCGGCAGGCGGCGGCGAAGGCCGGATCGCCCGTCAACTGATGCGCCAGCCACAACTGTCCGGGTAGAAACCCCATGACCCAATCCGGCCCGTCGCAGTAGCTCCACCGATGACCGATCTGGCCGATCTTCGGGTTTCGCAGGCCCGCCACGGGCAGAAGGCCGCGCAGGCGGCCGACACTGCGCTCCAGCGCGGCCTGATAGGCTGGGCGCTGCGCGGCCGGACTTTCTGACAGGAAATAGGCAGTGCGTTGCGAATGGCTCATGTCGGCTCCTCCGACCAAGCTTTTCGCAACTTTCGTAAGTTTCGTCAACAGCGAAACTTTCTTGACTGGGGATTCTTTCGTTCTACAGCTTCCCCAAGAAGGCCGAATCCCGACGATGAACGCATGTCGCGCCGTGAAAGGCCTTCCGTCCGCCGCCCAGGCGCGGCATCCAGGGAGGAGAAATTGACATGAACAGCACCTTGCGCGCCCTTGGCGTTCTGGTTGCCCTTGCGGTAACGACCTCGGCGGCCGCCGCCGACACCTACCGGCTGGCGACCAACGTCACCGAAGACAGCACAGCTTACCAGTTGCTGGCCAGCTTCGCTGCAACCGTCACCGAACGCACCGAAGGCCGCGTCGCATTCGAGATGTTCCACAACGGCGTGCTGGGGGAACAGGCGCAATACCTGCAGCAGATNCAGAGCGGCGTTCTGGACGCAGGGCTTGTCAATTCGGGCACGCTGGAAACCGTGGTGNNTACCGTGGGCGTGATGAACCTGCCCTACATGTTCCGCACGTCCGAGGAATACGCCAAGGTCATGACGGACGACACGGTCCTTGCCGCCCTGTCGGCGGCGGCGGCTGAAAACAAGGTCAGCGTCCTTGGCTTCATCTCCTCGGGCTTCCGTTCGATCTATACGACCAAGCCGGTTGCGGACTTTGCGGGACTTCAGGGCCTGAAGCTGCGCTCCATCGCCAGCCCGACCTATACCGAGATGGTCTCACTGTTCGGGGCGGTGCCAACCCCTGCCNNCTTTGGCGAGCTATACTCCGGCCTGCAGGCCGGTGTCGTGGACGGGGCTGAGGGCGGGCTTGCCGGGCTTTGGGTCGCCAAGTTCGGCGAAGTGGCCAAATTTGCGCTGGTCACCAACCACACCCGGCTGACGGACTTCGTGGTGACCTCGCCCGACTTTGCGGCCCGCGTCGGCGAGGCCGACATGGCGATCCTTCTTGAAGAGTTCGAGAAGCTCAGCCTTGGCTCCATTGAATTTGCCGACAAGAACGAAGCCGACCAACTGGCCCAGGCGGTCAGCGAACTGGGCGTCGTGGTGACGGAAACCGATCTTGCGCCCTTCATGGCGGCGGTGACGCCCATGTATGATGCCGCCCGCGCCGATCCTGCGAAGGCCGGGCTGATCAACGCGATCTTTACCCTGACCGGACGCTGACAGCATCGCATCGGCCCGACCGCGCTTTCACGGTCGGGCCGACACCAAAGACGAAGGGCGGCTGCCACAAATGATCGGCGGCCGCTGACCTGCATGGGGAGGATGCAGCATGGATGAACATTTCGCCGCCGCTCAGGCGCCCGTGACGGCCTACCTGTCGGCGAGACCATGCGGAAGGGCATCGAGGCCATGCTGGCCGTGCTCTTGGCCCTGATGGTTGCCGCGATCACCTGGCAGGTGGGCGCGCGCTATCTGTTCGACAGCCCGAGCCTCCTGACCGAGGAATTCCTGCGCTTTTCCCTGATCTGGCTGGGGTTTCTNGGGGCCGGGGCCTGTTTCTTCGGCACCTATCACATGAACCTGCCGATGCTGAGCGAAAGCCTGCCCCCGCGCGGCGCGGCTGTTCTGGCGCATGTGAACGCACTGATCAGCCTGTTGTTCGGGGTGATCCTGATCTGGGGCGGCTGGAAGAGCATTGCGCTGAACGGCGCGACGGTCAGCCCGATGCTGCAGGTGCAGATGGGCCTCCTGTTGTCGGTGATCGTGGCCTGCGGNGGGCTGATCGTTTTTACTCAGGCGGACGCGATCAGACGCCGCTTGGCACAGGACGCCAACGAAGCGGGCGCGCTTGGCCTTGCCATCGCAGCTCTCGGTCTGATCGCGGCGCTGGTCTGGCTGACCTGGAGTTCTGCCTGGATGGAGGCGGCCGCCGACAGCAATCTGGAGCTGACCTCGACCCTTGTGCTGTTCCTCGTGGCCACCCTGCTTCTGGTCCTTGGCACACCCATCGCCATCGGGCTTGCCATGGCCGGGGTGCTGACGCTGGGGCTGCAACTGGATATACCCCGCATCCTGCCGACCGTGGGCGAGACGATGTTCAACGGGCTGGACAGTTTCGGCTTTCTGGCCCTGCCCTTCTTCATCCTTGCTTANAGCAACATCATGAATGCCACGGGCCTTGCCCGCAGGCTGATCGACCTCGCCATGCTCTTGGGCGGTCGGTTCCCGGGCAGCCTGTGGCACACCAACGTGCTGGCGAACATGCTGTTCGGCACGCTCGGGTCGGGCATCGCCGCCGCCTCGGCGATTGGCGGCATCATCACGCCGGTCGCCCGCGAAAAGGGCTATGACATGGCGATGACCACGGCGGTCAACGCTGCCTCGGCCCCGGCGGGCATGCTGATCCCGCCATCGGGCGCGCTGATCGTCTATTCGCTGATCACCGGCGGCAGCGCCTCGATCATTGCGCTGTTCATGGCAGGCTATCTGCCCGGGATCATCATGGGCGTTTCGGTCATGATCTGGGCCTGGTGGTACGCCAAGAAGAACGGTTACGAGGCCGACACCGTCCGCCCGACCCGGTCCGAGGCGCTGCGCATTCTGCTCCGGGCGGTGCCCAGCCTGCTTTTGGTGATCATCGTGATCGCAGGCATTCTGGGCGGGGCCTTCACGGCGATCGAAGGATCAGGCGTGGCGGTGATCTATGCGCTTGTGCTTGGCGTCGTCTATCGTGGCCTTAGTCTTGCGGGGCTTTACAAGATCCTTGTGGACACGGCGCTGATGACCGGGTCGATCCTGTTTCTGATCGCCTGTTCGACCATGATGATGTGGGCGATGACCTTCGCCTCGATCCCTGAAACCGTCGCCTCGCTGCTGTCACTCGTGGCCGACAACAAGATCATGGTGCTGTTGATCATCAATATCGTGCTGTTGATCGTCGGCATCCCGATGGACATGGCCCCCGCCATGCTGATCTTCACCCCGATCTTCTATCCCATCGTGACAGAGTTGGGCGTCGATCCGGTGCATTTCGGGATCATCATGGTCTACAATCTGGCCATGGGCATCGTCACGCCNCCCGTGGGCACGGTGTTGTTCGTGGCCTGCGCCATCAGCGGTGAAAAGATCGGCGCTGTCACGCGCCCCCTTCTGCCGATCTTTGCCCTGCAGATCGCCACTCTNTTGCTGATCACCTATGTGTTAGCGATTTCCCTCGCGATCCCGCGGTTCTTCGGACTATGACGCCCCGCACGGGCGATGGCTGGAACCCCCTCGCCGGGCTTGGGATCGAGACCCGCGATGACATGGTCACGGCGCTGTGCCGCTTGCTCGCGCCGCTTGAACCCTACGTCAGCCCGGGCGGCGCCCGCATCAACCTCTCGGCGGCCGGGGCGAGCTTCGACCGGGCGGCCATCGGGCTCGAGGGTTTTGCCCGCCGGTTGTGGGGTGCGGTTCCGGCCGCGATGGGCGGGCGCGATGTTCTCGACTGGGAACAGGTGCGCGACGGCCTGTCAAACGGCTGCGATCCGGAACACGCAGAGTTCTGGGGGTGGCCCGGCCCCGAGGATCAGCGGCTTGTCGAGATGGCGGCCATCGGCTTCGCCCTTCGGGCCGTTCCCGACCGGGTCTGGCTGCCCCTGCCCCGCGAGGCCCAAAACAATGTCGCAACCTATCTGCGACATGCCATCGCCCAGCATCATTCACCGAACAACTGGATGTTCTTCCGTCTGCTGGTCGCGGCCGGTTTGCGCCGGGCGGGTGAAGACGTGGCGGAGGCACCCGTCGAAGCCTATCGCACGGCGATTGATGCGCTGTATCAGGGCGACGGCTGGTATCGTGATGGGCCGGGGCGGCGCGTCGATCACTATGTCGGCTTCGCCTTCCACACCTATGCGCTGCTCCTGCACCGTCTTGCGCCAGAAACGGACAGCGGCGACCACCTTGCCCGCGCCCGCCTGTTTGCGCCCCAGTTCGCCGCCTGGTTCGACGGGCATGGGCGCGGGCTCGCCTATGGCCGGTCGATGACCTATCGCTTTGCCATGGTGGCCTTTTTCGGCGCCTATGCCATGGCAGAAACGGCCGCGCCCGTGCTGCCTTGGGGTGTGTTGAAGGGCATCGTCCTGCGTCACCTGCGCGATTGGGCCAACCAGCCCATCGCAGACCGGGATGGTGTTCTGTCGGTGGGCTATGCCTATCCGAACCCGAATATGGCCGAAGCCTACAATTCCGCCTGCTCCCCTTATTGGGCACTCAAGGCCTTTTTGCCTCTTGCGCTGCCCGCGCAGCATCCATTCTGGACGGCGACCGAGCAGCCGCTACCCGTTGATCTGCCCTTGGTTCAGCCCGCGCCCGGGTTCCTCTTGCAGCGTATGCCGGATCAGACCGCGGCCCTCGCGGCAGGGCAAGAGGCGCAGGTCTTTCGACACGGCGCCGAGAAATATGCCAAATTCGCCTACTCCACAGGTTTTCCCTTCTGCGTCGAGGCACGCGACGCCACGCTGGCGACCGCCGCGCTCGATTGCATGCTGGGCGTTCAAGTGAATGGAAGACCATGGACTCCCCGACTGTGGTGCCTGTCGGCAGAAGTACATGATAACGCCGTGCGTTCGGTCTGGCAGCCCTACCCGGATGTCACCGTCACGACCTGGCTGGTGCCCTGGCAGGGCGGGCATATTCGCAGCCACACGATCACGACTCCGTTCGAGATAGACACGGTCGAGGGCGGGTTTGCCGTTGCCCGGTCCGATGGAGACCATGACAGATGGCAGATCAGTCAGGGTGACGCGAAGGTCATTGGCGTGGACACAAGCCAAATCGCCGACTTGGTGGGCCTGCGGCACGCCCGCGTGCACGGTCCAGATCCCAACGGCAGTCTACGCCATGCAAGGATTTGGGTGCCGCAGCTTTTGCACCGTCTCGGACCGGGCACATCAGTGCTTGTCTGCTGGTGCGGCTCGGGTGCGTTAGATCCGACACTCGATCCTGCGTCGGCTTTGGCGCATCTTGCAACGATCATCGGGGGAACGGCGTAGACTGAGCAGTTTGGAACGATGCCAAATGTCCTTGCTCACGAAACTCACGGGCACTGCTGCCCTTGGGCGGTCATCAGAACCGCTGACTGCTAGCAAGACCGAGAACTGACAATCACGGTCATTCAAAATCACAGTCATGGCTTGCAGCGGTACAAAAGTGAGACACCGGACACTTCGGTCGGGGCCTTTGCGGGACGAGATTGCGCCGGAGGCGCTCGCTCAACTGCAGAATAGCCTTCGTCCCGATTGAGCGCGTTCTTTTGCGGCTTTGTCGCGGTCTTGATCCGGCCCGCCCACTATCCCCCTGATCTTGCGCGCGGTTTTGGCCCGTTTGTTGACCTATTGTTGACCCGCCGTTCGGACAGCAAAAGCCGCCCATGCGAGCGGCTCTTAAGCGATTGATCTATATTGTAATTTTGGTTGCGGGGGCAGGATTTGAACCTGCGGCCTTCAGGTTATGAGCCCATGGAAGGGCAAAAATAAACAATCAGCAAAACCAGCCACTTACAAGGCAAGCCTTTGTTCTGCCGTGATTTTCGTTCTCGCACACACGGGCATTAGCAGGGATTCAAACGCAAAACCGGCACGAAGCCCGCAGTCGCAGGTTGATGTGGCGTTGATCTAGCCTGATGCGCTGCTAGGTTGATCATATCTGAAGATGGCTCAGACCAAGGAACGGAGCAGATCACTGGGCCACAGATTACCTCCAACAAAGGTCGATCATGGTTGGGTCTTGCCCACATGCATGATCATCAATGGTGCGTCATCTTCGGCCTCTGCCACCTCGATATAGCTTCGAGCAGAGATTCCCTGCAAATCTAGGTGGTCAACAAGGCTGGGCAGGCTAGCAACACGGTGGCGCGTTTCTGAGAGTCTGACTGCCACGTCGCGTGCGTTCTGTTCAGCTGCTTCCGTCCCGCCGAGGCGCCCAACCAGAAGGTCTGCGGGCATTTCCGTCGTCAACTGCGCGAGCTTCTGAAGCTGGCGAGATGCCTGATCCTTTGCCGCCATCGGTTCGTCGAGAAGGAACAGAGCCTTGATTTGCGCGCCGCCAGTGACCGCCATTCCGTCGAGCAGCAGTCTGAGGCTATCGATGGGAATTGCCTCCCGCGTGTAGAGCAGCTTCACCCTATTGTGCATGGCATCAAAGGTTTCGTGCAGAACCTGCTCGGCCTCAGTCAGGAGTGGCCTTCGATCGACGCGCACCGCGGCGCCATCTACGCGTTCAATCCGGTTGGTAGCCCTTTCGAGCAGTTGTTGAAGTTCATATGCGCGCCATTCGTCCCGGAAGGCGAGAACGCTATCGTGTGTGGACTGCACGTCGCGGCGCAGCTTCTCTAGCCGCTGACAGACTATCGCCGTTCCAGCGGCACTGACGCCTAGGCTCGCGATCGACCCTGCTAGAGTTGCCACCTGCAAACCCTGCATGGCACCCAGCATCGACTGCATCACATCGATACGACGCTTGATCTGTTCATTCTGGACGACGTTGATAGCGCCTGTGACCAAAGAACCTGCCGATGTTACACCCGTCAAAGACGAGAGAACCGAGCCCAGCGGCTGGATGGCTGAGAACGCGCCCGTTTCCTGCAGGTGGGCCACAATGCCACCACCGCTCGCATTGATCAGCAGCGCTCCTCGGCGGATCAGCTTTCCCGCCTCCCACATTGCTTGCAGTTCTGGCGGGACGACAAACGAATAGGTCATGATGCGTTCTCGATACGCTGTTTGTATGCTTCATCAAGGCGACGCAGATGGCGGCTAAGGACAGACCCTTCCGCGCTATCGGTTGCAACAAGCAACCGCGTCACCGCATCCTGGACCAACTGCAGATAGGCCTGCCGCTTTTCTCCGACCGCTGAGGCCGCTGACCAAGCAAAAACCGCAGTGCCGACTGTAATCGCCACTGGCGTCACGACGGCCGCGGCTGCGCCAAGACCAATCATCCCAAGCAGTCCTGGCGAGGCGCGTGCCGCAACGGTTGCCGCTGCAGCTGTTCCGCTGCCACCGAGGGCCAGTTTGCCGATATCCCACATGCTCCAGCCAAGATACTCGGTTAGGTCATCCATGCCGGACAGGGTTGCGGGAAGTACATGCTGCAACTCACTTACCAAGCACGCCTCGGCTTGGTGAATTCTCTGGAGGAGTTCAAGCTCAAGTGCCTTCCTCTCCGAGGATATTTCCCACATCAGTTCCTGCGTAGGCAATTCTTTTACGCGAGCCCGCGCCAACTCTCGCAACTCAGCATTGCTATGCTGGCAGAACGCACGCGCAACCCAGCGCCGCTCCTGCCACCAGTCGATCGCATCCGCTTGTCGTAATGGGTCAGCAATATCCCGGGGCGATCTACGTCCGTCCTGTTTCGGTGCATCTGAGCAATCAGGTTCAGATATTTCATTGCGCTCTGCCATCTCTGATCACTCACCTGACCGCCCAAAATGAAGCCGCGGGATTCTTTCTTGGAAAAACCAACGGCTGCCCTCTATTCCTAGGAAAGACTCCGCTGGAGCGCCACACGATAACTGTAGGGCGCCACTTCTTCGACTGTCACCATATCTCCGGCGCGAACGCCATGCCGTTCGAAGAACTCCCGGATCCAGCCGCGCTTACGGAAGAACTTCTTCTCGCCATCGAGGTCTGTCATGACAACGGTCGCTCCGCCACAGCCGACGGCAATTTCGCGCTGGGCAGCCGAGGCACGGTTCGACCCACCGATCGCATCAGCCGGAAACTCTTCGAAGAAGCTCCTGAGATAGATGTGGTTGTTGTCGATGTTGCCCTGCGTGATTTCGGTCGTTCCGATGTGGCGCCCGGCATGCTGGCGCGGGTTCGGGTCTGACGACATCGATGCGGCCGCGGGCTCCTGGACAACCATCACGGTGTTGTCGTCGTCCTCGATCAGGTCGAAATCCTCGCCGTCCACAATCACAATCTGGCCCGTCGGAACCGGAGGCTGCGTGCGAACAGGCTGAACGCCTTCGGCGCGAAGGACCACTTCCGCTGCTGCGCGGGCATCCTCGCCCGCATCGTGGTGCTCGAACATGAGGCCCAGATGCTGCTTGAGGCTTGCAAGACCGTGTCCACCGTTGCCCCGCAACTCCGGCCAGGCGGCGCGGGCGACGTGGACGCTATCGCGCCAGTCCCACTGCGGGACCGGCAGGTCGCAGTTGCCACAGGCAGCGGCGACGGCGCTGCGGTCAAAGCCAGAGTGCTGATAGACCGTCGCGCCGTTCAGCGCATCCCGCAAGACCGGCAGCACCTCGCCAAATGTCGGGGCGCCCTGCACCGTGCGGGCACTGATTCCATGGAGATAGGTGAACACCCAGCGGTCCACCTTCGGATCGACATAGGTCACCCAGGTCTCGATGGAATTGTCGGGGCGCACGCAAGCGACACCGATCTGGCAAATGCTACCGCGGTCGTTGTTCGCGGTCTCGACATCCAGAGCAAAGAAGCGGAATGGGCCCTTGGGGAATGGCGTGACACGCGCCTGCCGGATGAGAGCGGGCTTCGGTGCTGGCGCCGCTACAGGAGCAACCAGCGCGGAAAGGAAGCGCAGGCGCTGCCGTTCGATGGCCGCCTTTTCGCGGACGCCCCAGCCAAGGCGGCGCAGCGTGGCTTCGACCAGATCGACCGGTTCGTCATAGGCCTGCATCCGGCGCCGGTTCCAGGCGATGGCGTGGTCGGGTGCAAGGGAGAGGATCTCGGCCTCCAGCCGGGCAACGTCCTCCGTGTCGGGCAAGGCAAACCAGACCGCGCGGCAGTGATCGACGACGAACTCGTTCCGCAACGCCTTGGCGATGTCGCCATCCGCCTTGGTCAAAGCATCCGTCCGGTCGCGCCACATCCGGCCGCTATTGTACATGGCCGAGAAGTAGTGGCTCATGCCTTCCGATCCGGTCCGATGGCGCTGGTGGATCCGCTCGTAGAAGGTCTGATCGGTGGAACTGGTCGAGCCGATGTAGCGAAGATCACCATGGTGATCGACGAGGCCGTAAAGGCCACGTGCATCGCGCGGCGCCTGAGCAGTCGGGCGGGGTGCCGCTTCAAGCAGGGCGGAAAGCAGGTCTTCGGCAGAGAAACGCATCATCCAACTCCAGATCACATCGACATCAGCTGGCGACGCTCGATGCGCTTCCAGTCGCGCCCAGAGACAATACCCCAGTTGCCCGCCTCGTTCGGACGGCGCCAGCGCGGCGTGGCCATCTTCTGCAGGGCAATCAGCGCCTCGTCGAAGGACGGATACTGAACCTCCTCGCCCTTGGCGCCGATCATGAACTTGCCGCCGCGCGCGAGACCGGGATGGAAGTGGCTACCGTCTGCGGAGACGGGGACGAAGACCACCTCGTCCGAGAAATCCGGGCTCGGCGCTTCGGGCACCACCTCATCGGGCTGCTGCCAGATCGAGGCAAAGAATTCCTTCCGACCCTTCAGCCACGCGGCTGCGCTGACGGCTGTCACCCGCTGGCCGACCTTCTCCAGCCCGCCATCGCCGCTGGACAGGATGTTCCGGATACGGCCTTCCGTGACGCCGCCGAACAGGGCGAGCGACTGCAGGTCGACCTCGCCCGCGCCGGTATCGATGGCATGGCGCGAGAGGGCGAGATTGATGATCCGGGCAATCACGCCCTGCGGTTCCGGGTTCGCAGCCTGCCGAAACTGGTCAAGCTGCTGAGCCAGCGTTTCGACCCAAGGCTTGCGGGCATCGAACGGAATTTCGGCAGGAAGCACACCGTAAAGGCCGTAGATGCCCGCGTTGTCGATCAGCTTCGTGCCCGTCCAGTGCGGCGTCAAGACCGGATCATAGGTTTCGAACGCCTCGCGCCAGGTCTCACCCTCGACATCGGGACCATGCAGCATGGCGAAGAGATGCTGCGCGACTTCCTCTGCGCCGAGGATCATCTCGATCACGCGGAAACGGGAGGCGAGAAGCTCGAGAAGCTCGGGGCCGTAGTCCCAGTTCTGCCGGTAGTCGATGTTGTCGGCGCTGAAGTATCCGGCCAGTTCGCGGTGGAACCAGGTCTCGCGGCGCTGTTCGGCGTTCATGGTTTCGGGGTCAGGGCGGGCATATTCATGGTCTTGTCCTTCAAGCGTGCAGGCGGCGGATCATAGCGCGGAGGTTGTGGCGCGCGCGGTGATCGGAGGGTGTGGATGCCGCGATGAGGAACCCTCTCTCGAAATGAAGAGCGTAGTGACGGCCGCGCGACTCGATGCCGAGCAAGTCAACACCTTCAGCACGACACAGCTGCTGATACTCTCTGACGACCTTGCGCATGAGGCAATCTCCGTGAAATCATATTTGTTGCCTCATGTATAGTCGTCCGCTAGCGGGTATGTCAATCGTGTGTAATCACGTTTCACCAATTTTGCCTCATTGGTTCACTGAAGCCCAAGCGAGCCCTCGGGCGCACTGTTTTTCATGCATTTTCATGCACAAAGCCTTGCCGCGCTAAGCGGCAGAAAGCGGTGATGCGCGGTTTCACCCACCTGCCAGCCTTATCCACAGCGTCATTCGGACCACCCCTTGCTCCGAATCGAAGCCCGCGGCACGGTGCATCCTTGAGGAGAGCAGCCCTCAACCAAAAGCATAACAGGTCTATCGGAACACCAGTCGCTCTGACCGAAGGCGCCTCGGCGCCTCTCGTGTCGTTGCGCCCGATCACTTAACCCGTGCCGCCCTTGGCACGGGCTGCAGGCGGTATGAGTTCGGCCCGTCCTCGGTTCATGTGAGGATGATCTGTCATGGCTTTGCCGCCACGCGTTTACTACACCCTTCAGGAAGTCACGGCCCGTTGGGGCTGCAACATCGCCGACGTCGCAGGCTGGGCCGCGGCGGGCAAGTTCCACATCATGACCGGCATCCCCGCCGTTCGCTGCAGCGACGAGGTCGTCGCGGGCAAGGTGGTGCTGTCTCCGATGGAGCTGTTGCCCCTGTTCCGCCGCTGCGGCACGGGCCCGACCGAAGGCGTCATGCGCCGCATCCAGCCCATTGGGCGCCAGGACTGGCTGCTGATCACCGATCCTGCGGGCGGCATTCCCGTCGCCGTGGCCGACATGCTGATCCTGGCCGAGGAGGTGCATGCCTTCGAGGAAGAGAACGAGATGGTCCGCCGCGTCACAAGCGGGCCGGGCGCCACCACGCCCTATGATTGGGAAGGCATGATGGTTGCCCTGATCCATCGCATTCACGAACGGGGCCTCCCGGCCACACAGGCCGAGCTGGTCGCGGAAATGCAGGACTGGTTTGCGGATCAGACGGACGGCCAGAAGATCCCCGACAGCCGCAGCATCCGGCGCAGGGTGACGCCAGTCTGGAAGAAGCTGCGAGGAGAAGGATCGTGACGATGCGGGTCTTTGGCTTGCCGCGTCAGGCAGACTTGCGCCCGCCCTGATCGCCGACGTCATGGACGAGCCGGGGCTTCGGCCGGAAGGCGCTGGCAACGGCGCCGACCCCGGCGCGCAGGGGCGAATCCATCAGGTGGGCATAACGCAGGGTCGTCTGCATCTGGCTGTGACCCAAGAGCTTGCCGATCATTTCCAGCGAAGCCCCGCCACTGACGAGGAGCGATGCGAAGGTGTGGCGCAGGTCGTGGATCCGGACGTCCTGCAGCCCGCATTGCTTCTGGACCTGCGCCCAGAACCGCCGCACCTCCTGCACCGGCTGGCCGGNGGTGTCGCCGGGGAAGAGCCACGGCGATCCCTTCGGCACCAGCAGCTGCCGCTGGCGCACGAAGGCGGCGGTCTCGTCGGAAATCGGCACGCGATGGGCGCGGCGCTGTTTCGTCATGGTGGGCGGCTTCGACCAGCTCATGTGTTCGAGGTTGAACTGTTCGAACCGCGCCTGTCGCACCTCGCCCAACCGGGCGCCGGTCAGCATGCACATCCGGATGATGTCCGCCGCGCGCCGATCCTCGGCGGCGTCCAGCGCCGCAGCCAGCTTGGCGATTTCCTCCTTCGACAGGAAGCGTTCGCGCGGCGTCTCGGTGCGGCGGTGAAAGCGCTGGGCGGGGTTGTCCTCGCACCAGCCCCACTGGACCGCCAGCGTGAACATCTTGCGCAGCACCTCGCCGATCCGGTTGGCGCGCACCGNGGTGGGTTTCGCGCCCTGCAGCTTGCGGGCCCGGTTGTTGGGCTTTTCCTTGTGCGGCCGCGCCCTGCCCTCGGCGATCTTGGTCAAGAGCTTGTCGACATCGGTCGGCGTGATCTCCGTCACCAGCTTCCGGCCCCAGACCGGCTCCACCATCTTGGCCAGCGCAGACCGCTGGTCGGCCGCGCTCCGTTCCGACAGTTTCGGCAGATGTTCCGCGCAGTAGCGCTCGATCAGATCGGTCACGCGCGGGGCTTCGCGCTTTGCCTCGCGCTGGCCCAAGGGGTCGGCTCCGGCATCGATCTCGCGCCGCAGTTCCTTGGCCCGCTCCCGTGCCGCCGACACCGACCATTCCGGCCAGCGCCCGAAGGTCATCCGGCGCTGGCGCCCGGCATGACGGTAATCCAGCGTGAAGGCCCGCCCGCCGCCGCGGTAAATGCAGGCGGCAAAGCCTCGAACGTCGGTGTCGAAGATCTGGTAGTCCCGCCCCGGCACCGGCTCGGCCTCGCGCAGCACTTTCTCGGTCAGCTTGATGCGTTCGGGCATGGCTTCGGTCCTTCTTGCATCCGACATGAGGCGTGGTTTTGCCTGGTTATCAAGGCAAGCATGGCGCCCCGGGTGGCGGGGAGGCGGAGGGTGGCGGAAAGGAAGCCACCTTCGCGCCACCCCTTGTTTTCATGGGATTTCGGCACTGGGCGGATCGATGCGCGACTGGCGACGGTAGGCGCAGTCGGACGTTTGAGGCCGTAGGCGCCGTCATCAGGCTGCAAATCTGGCGCGAAACCTGCCGCAGGACGACAAATCCTAAAGGAATTCAATGGGTGGCAGGGGTGCCGTTCCGCATGCCACCCCTTTTGCCTTTCAATGCCGGTCAAACACAGTCAATCCGGCTGTTCGCCGGTGTTTGCGGCCTTGGCGTCCGTTTCGCCCATCTGGCAGGACCGACGGTAATCTTCCCTCGCCACCCGACCACCATCGAAATCCCCAACAAAACAAGGGGTGGCACAAAGGTGGCTTCCTTGCGGAGGGTGGCGGAAAGGAAGCCACCTTCGCGCCACCCCTTGTTTTCATGGGATTTCGGCACTGGGCGGATCGATGCGCGACTGGCGACGGTAGGCGCAGTCGGACGTTTGAGGCCGTAGGCGCCGTCATCAGGCTGCAAATCTGGCGCGAAACCTGCCGCAGGACGACAAATCCTAAAGGAATTCAATGGGTGGCAGGGGTGCCGTTCCGCATGCCACCCCTTTTTGCCTTTCAATGCCGGTCAAACACAGTCAATCCGGCTGTTCGCCGGTGTTTGCGGCCTTGGCGTCCGTTTCGCCCATCTGGCAGGACCGACGGTAATCTTCCCTCGCCACCCGACCACCATCGAAATCCCCAACAAAACAAGGGGTGGCACAAAGGTGGCTTCCTTTCCGCCACCCTCCGCCTCGCCGCCACCCCTCGGGCTCTGCGCTCACTGGTCCCTGCAAGACGTCCCCGATCTTCGGGGCCAGGACCAGGAGACCCCGATGCCGCATCTCGGATCGATGCCAGACCCAAAGGACAAACCCCGCTCGCTGCTGGTCGGCTGGATCAGCCGCCTCGACCTTGCGCTGGAACTCGGCCTTTCGGTCGACACCTTGCGCCGCTGGGAGGCCATGCGGACGGGTCCGCCCTGCGTCCGCGCCGGGCGCAAGGTGTACTACCGCCGTGCCGCTGTCGAGGAATGGCTGGAGGAGCAGGAGCAGGCCGCCCCGCGCCGCCGTCGTGCCGGAGGGCGCCGGTCATGACCATCCAGCCCCGCAGTTCCGCCTGGCCCGCTGACCGCGTGACCGAGGCCCGCGCTGTCATCGCCGATGTCGCGCATCACAGCGATCTTCTGATCCGCCTCGCCTGCAACGTGCTTGCCCAGCATGGCGAGACCCCCGGCGAGCGTGCTGATGCCCAGCGCCTGCTGGTCGTCATCGATGCGCGGCGGCCGGTACGACGTGCCCAGCGCGAAGACCANGGGAGGGCCGCGCGATGATGCGCCGTGGCACCCCGAGGCCGATCTGCAGCGCGCCGTCGTGCAGGCGCTGCGCATCGCCCTGCCCCGCTCGGCCATCATCCATCACTGCGCCAATGAGGTCACCGAAGCCGGGCCCGCGGGGCCAAGCGCCAGGAGATTCTTGTCGGCATGGGCGTCCATGCCGGGTTCGCCGATCTGATGGTGATCTGCGACGGCCGCGTCCTGTTTCTCGAGTTGAAGGCACCGAAGGGGCGATTGCGGCCGGAGCAGGAGGCGTTCCGCAATGCCGTCAAGGCGCAGGGGTTCGGCTGGGCGCTGGTGCGCAGTCTCGACGACGCGCTGGGCGCGCTGGCAGATCACGGCTTCACCACGCGCATCGCCCCTGCCCCGCGGAGGCCCGCGCCATGAGCCACGAGGCCACCAACTGGGCCATCAAGCAGCGCGGACTGAAGCCGACCACCAAGATCGTGCTCTGGCACCTCTGCGACCGGTTCAACCCGGATTACGGCTGCTTCCCCTCGCAGGACCGGCTGGCGCATGACTGCGAGATCAGCCGGTCCACACTGAACGATCACCTTTGCCAGCTCGAGGCCGTGGGCCTGCTGCGGCGGGTGCCGCGGCTCGACCCCGTGACCAAGCGCCAGCTGCCCACCCGCTACATCCTGGGGTTCGAGCCGGGGTTCACACCCGTGGCTGTGGTGCCGTGTCCGGAAATCGGACACGGCGAAGGCGACGGTGCGGAAATCGCTGAGATGGTCGAGGGTTCGGCACTCGATGCCGCGGCCAATGCCCTGCCGTGTCCGGAATTCGGACACGGGATTGGCGCGGAAGCCGTGTCCGATTTTCCGGCCGAGCCGTGTCCGGAAAATGCCAAAAGCCGTGTCCGGAATTCGGACACTAACCCTGTAAGGGAACCTCTAAGTAAACCAGTAAAGGAGGAGGAGGGCGCGCAGGCGCGCGAGGCGATTTCCGATGAGGTTTTCGGGGACCTGCTTTCAGCGCTGGGCCTCGACCCCGCCGCTCTGCCCGGCTGGTGGCAAGGCTGGCCGCCTCGGCTACATGTCCAGCGCTGGCGCGACGAGCTGGGGCTGACCGAGGCAGAGATCATCGCCGCGGCCGAGGCCAGCCGCCAGGAACACCCCGAACCGCCCGATGGGCCGAAGGCGCTGGACCGGGCGATNGCAGCGCGCCGCCCAGCGCAAGGTCGAGGATGCCAGGCGGAAGCGCCGGAAGCCCAAAGCGCCCCCGCCCCGGCAGCGAAGCCGATCACCGACCTGCCCGCCTTCTACGCCGATCTGGTCAATTCGGACCGCTACCTGCCGGTCAGCGCGATCAGCAACACGATGCGCGACGCCATGCTGGCCCGGGGGCTGGTGACGCCCGAACGCCTGCGCGAGCGCGGGGTGCGGTGAATGACATGGTGTCACGTCCCCGGCACGGATTGTCCCTCTGCGCAGGCGGCGGAGGCCTTGATCTGGGCCTCATGCTCGCCGAACCCGGCTATCACACTCGCGCCTTCGTCGAATGGGAAGACTGGCCTCGTGCCGTCCTCGTCGCCGCCCAGCGCGCGGGATACTTCGCCCCGGGCCCGATCTGGACCGACCTGCGCGGCTTCGATGCCCGGCCCTTCCGCGGCGCCTTCGATGCCGTCCTGGCCGGATACCCTTGCCAGCCCTTCAGCGCGGCCGGGAAACGTGGCGGCGCCGACGATCCTCGCCACCTTTGGCCCGACGTCGCCCGGGTCATCGGAGAATGCCGTCCCGAATGGGTCTTCCTCGAGAACGTCGCCGGTCACGTCACCCTCGGCCTCGAGACCGTCCTGCGAGAGCTTTGGGGATTGGGCTACACGCCTGCGGCGGGCCTGTTCTCGGCGGCAGAGGTCAGCGCGCCGCATGAACGGCTGCGGATCTTCATCCTGGCCCACACCGATGAGCCTGCACCCCGGCACCGGCCGCTACAACCCGGCCGGGAACAGCGACTTCACCCGGAAGGCGGAAGCGCTGGCGCTGGGCATCGCGAAGGCCCTGCCGAACCACTGGCCGACCCCGGCCGCCCAGAACTGGAAGGGCAGTTCCGAGGCCAGCATCACCCGCACCGACGGCAAGTCTCGGATGGACCTGCTGCACTACCGGGCGGAGCAGGGCTTCACCCGCCCGGCCCCGGTGACCTTGCCGGATGGGCCACGGTCCTNGCCGCACGCCCCGATCTCGCGCCCGCTCTGGGCTTCGATGATTGCCTCGCTTGGGCGCGCCGTCTCGCGGCGGATCCTGAAGGGCAGGTCGCGGCGGCGGCTGAACCCGCTCTTCGTCGGATGGCTGATGGGCTGGCCCATCGGGCACGCGCTCTGCGCCTGCTCGGCAACGGACCTCGCGGGCTCTCTCGAACCATGGCGCTCGCCCGCTCGAACCCTCTGGCAGCAGCACATGCGTGGCGCTCTCTCGCAGCTGCCCATGGCCTCNNGGGCCCTGATCTGGCGGCCGACCGACGCAGCCCAGCGCCCGGCGCAGATGGATTTCCTTGAAGGATTGCAGCGATGAGTTTCCACAGCCGCGTCAGCGGCACCAGGATCAAGCGCGCGCTGGGCGTGCAGGCCGCGCTGGAATGGGCGTTCCGGATCGAACAGGCGCAGCTGGAATTGCCCCTGCCTCCGGACGTCACCGAGGAAGGCTTCGGCTTCGGCCTGGAATACGTCCTGCTGCAACGGGCCGTGCTGGGCTGCAAGATCGACGGTGGCCAGCACAAGATCGGCGGCTACACCCACGAGGACGCCGAGGTGATCGCCGCCACCGTCGCCGGGATCCCCGACAGCCTCGGCGGCAAGCGCATGGCGATCCGCGTCGCCGAACTGGCCCGCGCCGGGCTGACCCCGGACTGGATGCCAGGCGCCGTCCCGCGATGCGTGCCCACCATCGTGAAGCAAAACCAGCATGGCACGCATGCGGGGGCAATCGTCGTGGGCACCGAACGCATCCGCGTGCGTGGCGCGGGCGCGCGCGCCACATGGAAGACCGTCGACATCCTCGCTTGCCCCGTCACCTTCTCGCCCCACCCGCAGCAGATCGACGCTGCCCGTCGCGGCTATGACGACTGGTGGCAGGCGCTGGGCTGGGTACGCGAGGGGCTGATCGCGGGTGGGATGCTGCGGGAGGTCGAGGTGACAGGGGCGATGCCGAGGGTCCGGCCTTGGATGAGCAAGCCTTAATACTGCCAGCCGCGAGAAAGAATCTCTCGAAGCTGCGGCGCCGAGCCGCTAACCCTAGAGCATGTTCACGCCGTACCACAGCAAATACGCCGCATATGATCTGACAAAGCTGGCGCCGCCCGGCTCGGAAGATCAGTTGTCGATGTCGTTGTTCGACGCCTCGGTCGATCTCAATCCCCACCAGATTGAGGCCGCGATGTTTGCGCTTCAGTCACCGCTTGCAGAGGGTGCGATCCTTGCGGATGAGGTCGGGCTCGGCAAAACCATCGAGGCTGGCATCGTCCTTTGTCAGAAATGGGCCGAACGCAAACGAAAGCTGATCATCATCTGCCCAGCGGCCATTCGGCAGCAGTGGGCCGCAGAACTGACCAACAAGTTCAATCTGCCTGCAGTCGTCATTGACGCTCGCACCTATCGCCAAATGAAGGCGGACGGTATTCCCTTCCCGCTCTCACAGAAGCGGATTGTCGTGCTGTCCTATCATTATGCGGCAAAGATGCAGGACGAACTGAGGCAGGTCGAATGGGATCTGGTAGTTATCGACGAAGCTCACAAGCTCCGGAACGCATACCGTCCGAGCAACCGCATCGGGCAAGCTCTGCAATGGGCGCTAGAAGGTCGGAAGAAGCTCTTGCTGACGGCCACCCCTCTCCAGAACAGCCTGATGGAGATCTTCGGCCTCACGAACTTCATCGACCCGAACATCTTCGGAGATGCTAACAGCTTCCGGTCCAAGTACGTCAATGCTGGCGGCGACCTGCCCGAACTTCGTTCAAGGCTGGCGGATTTCTGCAAGCGTACACTGCGCAAGCAGGTTCTCGAATACGTCAGGTACACTCAGCGTCGTGCTATCACCCAGCCCTTTTCNCCCGCAGAGAACGAGCAGGCACTATATGACGGCATCACGCTTTTTCTTCAAAGGGAGGACACCTATGCCATTCCCTCTCAACAGCGCCATCTGACCGTACTGATCCTTCGGAAGCTTCTCGCCTCTTCTTCGCAAGCCATTGCAGGAACGCTCGAAACCCTGCGCGCCCGCCTCGTGGCGCTTCAGAAAGGTGAACCGGTAAAGGATGATCTGGCAGAGGTGATTTCCTTCGAAAACGAGCTCGAGGAAGAAATTCTCGACGAATGGGGTGACGAGGATGCGCTCGATGGTTCAGACCCCGAGCAGATCGATTTCGCAAAGCTTCGGCGGGAAATCGAGGACATCTCCAACCTGATACAACTCGCGCACTCAATCCAGACTGACACCAAGTCAAAGGCACTGCTGAAGGCCCTAGAGATTGGCTTTTCCGAACAGGAACGCATGGGCGCGCGGCGCAAAGCCCTGATCTTCACCGAGTCACGGCGAACCCAAGACTACCTCCGCGACTTTCTTGAACGTAACGGTTACGCCAATCAGGTTGTGACTTTCAGTGGTACCAATTCTGACCGCAGGGCACAGGATATCTACGAGCGCTGGCTCGTTGACCCCAAGAGCGCCGAGCAGGTTACCGGGTCGCGCGCCATCGATGTGCGCGCTGCGCTGATCGAGGAATTCCGCGACCATGCCTCGATCATGATCGCGACGGAGGCGGCCGCCGAAGGCGTAAACCTTCAGTTCTGCTCGCAGGTCATCAACTACGACCTTCCCTGGAACCCGCAGAGGATCGAACAGCGTATCGGTCGTTGCCATCGCTATGGCCAGACCCACGACGTGATCGTCGTGAACTTCCTGAACGAACGCAATGATGCCGACAAGCGGGTCCATGCGCTCCTCACCGAAAAGTTCAACCTGTTTGACGGCGTCTTCGGGGCATCGGACGAGGTCTTGGGGACCATCGAGTCCGGTGTGGACTTCGAAAAGCGCATCCTCGCCATCTATCAGGATTGCCGCACCCCAGAGGCAATCGCTGCCGCATTCGACGAGTTGCAGACCCAGCTGGAAGAACAGATCCGCAGCCGGATGGAGGATACAAGGCGGGCGCTGCTGGAGAACTTCGACGAGGATGTGCACGCCCGCCTGAAGCTGCGCCTTGCTGACGCCCGCGAGCAACTGGATCGTGTCGGCCGTCGCTTCTGGGATCTGACCGCCGCCGTCCTCGCGGATAGGGCCAAGTTTGACGAACCCAATCTGGCCTTTGACCTCGCGTCCCCGCCGACTCGCGACCTTCGACCGGGCCGATATCACCTGATTTCGCGGAACTCGGCCGCAAACGCAGCCAAGAACGAGCACGGCTATTTCCTCTACCGGCTGTCCCACCCTCTGGGCGAACACGTCATCGCCATGGCCAAGGCCGCCGACACGCCGGTGGCCGAACTGCGTTTCGATGTGACCAATCACCCAACACGCGTGGCCATCGTCGAGGCGCTGAAGGGGCGGCGCGGCTGGCTGACGCTGCGCAAACTTGCAGTGACGACCTTCGAGACCGAGGAATACCTGCTGTTCTCGGGCATCGACGACAGTGGCCGCTCCATCGATCATGAGGCCTGCGCCAAGCTGTTCTCGGTTGGCGCAGATGTTCANCCNCTCGATCCGCCTGCCAGCAGCATTGCCGATCGNCTTCAGGCCGAGGCGGAGCAGCATGTCAAAGCCACGCTGAACCGCTCNCTCGATGCCAACAACAAGCACTTCGCCGCCGCCCGCGACCGGCTGGAGCGCTGGGCCGAGGACAAGATTTACGCGGCCGAGAAGGCGCTGAAGGACACCAAGGAACAGATCAAGGCCGTGCGGCGCGAGGCCCGGGCGGCCACGACTCTTGAAGAAGAGGCCGCCATTCAGGCCAAGCTGCAGGAACTGGAACGCCGCCAGCGCAAGCAGCGGCAGGAAATCTTCAACCAGGAGGACGAGGTGGCCGACAAGCGGGATGAGCTGATCGCTAACCTGCAAAAGCGCCTCAGCCGCGGCCACTCGGTCGAAACCCTGTTTACGATCCGCTGGGCTGTCGTAATCGGGACCAGTAACATCAAGGAAAACAAGAACAATGAGCAATTTTGACGCCCTCGTTGCCAAGCTGCGTGAAATCTTCCAGATCGACCGGCCTGACCTCGATTTTGGCGTCTACCGCATCCTCAACGCCCGCGCGGGCGAGATCGAGGATTACCTGTCCAAGCGCCTGAAAGCCCGGGTGGCCGAGGCGCTGGCCGCCGGGGCCGCAGCAAATACCGAAACGCTGAAGGCCGACCTCGCCAAGGCCGAAAAGGCGGCCGAGGACGCGGGCATCAGCGCCGACCAGTCGCCCAAGGTCCAACAGCTCCGCGCCCAGCTTGCCGCCGCCAGCGCGGGAGCGTCCGAGCATGAGAACCAGGTCTTCTCGCACCTGCTGACCTTCTTCTCGCGCTACTACGACAAGGGCGATTTCATCAGCCAGCGCCGCTACAAGGGCGACACCTATGCCATCCCCTATTCCGGGGAAGAGGTCGTGCTGCACTGGGCGAACCGCGATCAGTATTACACCAAGTCGGGCGAGTCCTTCTCCAACTTCAGCTTCAAGCTCGACGATGGCCGCGCCGTCCACTTCCGCCTTGTCGCGGCCGACACCGCCAAGGACAACCGCAAGGATAACGATAAGGAACGCCGCTTCGTGCTGGCCACGGCCCGCACCGTCACCCGCACGGATGAGGATGGCGAGACCTTTGAGGAAATAATCCAGCCCGTGACCGAGGAAGACGGCGCGCTGGTGATCCGCTTCGACTATGCCCCGCAGCCCAAGGGCACAAAGCAAGAGGCGCTGGTCGATCAGGCGGTGGCGGCCATTCTGGACGATGAGGCGGTCAAGGCGCGCTGGCTGGCGCTGACCACCCGCGCGCCCACGGAAAAGAACCCCAAGCGCACGCTGCTGGAAAAGCACCTGACGACCTATACCCAGAAAAACACCGCCGATTACTTCATCCACAAGGATCTGGGCGGCTTCCTGCGGCGGGAACTGGATTTCTACATCAAGAACGAGGTGATGAACCTGGACGATGTGCAGGGAGCCGAGGCCTTTGCCGCCATCGAGAAAAACCTGCGGATGATCCAGTGCCTGCGCGCCATCGCGTTGGACCTGATCACCTTTCTGGCCAGCCTCGAGAATTTCCAGAAGAAGCTGTGGCTGAAGAAGAAATTCGTGGTGGCGGCGCAGTATTGCGTGACGCTGGACCGGGTGCCAGAGGCGCTTTATCCGGCCATCGCGGCGAACCCGGCGCAATGGGCGCAGTGGCATGATCTGGGCATGCGGGGATCGAGCGCGGCGGGAACGGTCGAGGATCTGAAATCCGCGCCCTTCCTGATGGTGGACACCGCGCTGTTCGATGCGGGGTTCCGGGCCGATCTGCTGAAGGCGATCCCCGATCTGGATGCCAGCCTCGACGGGCTGCTGGTGCATGGGGACAATTTCCAGGCGCTCAGGCTGTTGGGTGAGCGTTTCGAGGCGCGCGTCGGAACNCTCTATATTGACCCGCCCTACAACACTGATGCTTCCGCGATCATCTACAAGAACGGCTACAAGGACTCGTCGTGGCTAACGTTGATTGATCAGTCACTGCGTTCTTCAACGGCGCTTGCAAAGAATACTGCGGTGATCTGTGGGTCAATTGATGATACCGAAGTAAGTGGAATGCGCGAGGTGTTTGGGCAATCCTATACCAAGCAAATAGGGATCGGGATAGTTCGCGCAAATCCTCAGAGCCGGAAGACATCCGGTAAGTTCTCACCCGTTCACGAATATGCGATTTTTTATGGACGCACTGACCTTGCGCAACCGTCGTCTCTGGGCTTTAGCCAGAAGAAAGCAGAACGATANCCCCTGGTCGATGAGATTGGACATTTTGCGTGGATGAACTTTGTCCGCGCAGGCAACGCAGACTTGCGAACGGATCGTCCAAAGTCGTTTTATCCCATTTGGGTTCATGAGGACGGAAAGCTCTATGTGCCCAAACTTCAATGGGTAGATGAAAATAACGCCTACGATGTTCTCGAGGAGAGACCGGCGGGGGTCGAAGAGGTATATCCGATCAAGTATGACGGCGCCGAGAAGATTGAGAAGCGCTGGCAAAGAGGACATGAACGTGTCCGCAAGGAATACGGTGAATATCGCGCAAGGCGTGACTCTTCTGGCGTGTTGAACATCGACTTCAAGACCAGAATGGATGACGAAGCAGCCCCGACGACTTGGTGGGACAAGCCGGAATATGCTTCGTCCAACTTTGGCGCGGCCGAACTGGCAGATATCGTCCCAAGAAATGATTTCGACTATCCGAAAACTAAGGGCTTCGTCATGGACGCGCTTCGAGCAGCAGGCGCGACCGAGGATGATGCGATATGCATCGATTTCTTTGCAGGCTCTGGGACTACCGGCCATGCGGTTATCGAGTTGAACAGGCTGGATCAGGGCAAGCGGAAGTATATCCTTGTCGAGCAGGGGAGCTACTTCGGGACCATCATCAAACCCCGGATGCAGAAAGCTGCCTATTCGGGTGAATGGAAGGCGGGCAAGCCCACCGCCCCCGAAACCGGCATCAGCCATGCTTTCAAGGTGCTCAAGATCGAGGGCTATGAGGACGCGCTGAACAACCTCGACCTGAAGCGGTCGGACGCGCAGGCCAGCCTTCTGGAAGGGTTTAGCACTGAGGCCCGCGGCGATTACCTGATACGCTACATGCTGGATGTCGAGGCGAGGGGATCGCTCCTCTCCGTCCAGGATTTCCGCAAGCCCTTTGACTACACGCTCAAGGTCGCCGCCGACAGCGCCGGGGCCTGGGAGGAGCGCAAGGTCGATCTGGTCGAGACCTTCAACTACCTGATCGGCCTGACCGTCCGCAGCATCGACATCCAGCTGAAGCAGGGCTTCGTCACGGTCGAGGGCTGGTTGCCCTCCGGCGAAAAGACCCTGATCCTGTGGCGCGACTGTGAAAAGATCGGCTACGAAGAACTGACGCGCCTCTGCGACAAGTTGGCGATCAACCCGGCCGACAGCGAATATGACGTGGTCTATATCAACGGCGATCACAACATCCCGTCGGTGGTGGAAACGACCGAGGAAGAAGGCAGCGTCATCAAGAAGCTGATGCTGCGCCAGATTGAACCGGCCTTCTTGGACGCCATGTTCAACGTGGATGACGTCTGATGGCGCGGACACCCAAGAAGAAGCGCACGTTCCATCAGGAACTGGTGCTGAACCGCTGGATGCTGAGCCATTTCCACGGCGACGGCCTGATGACGCTGAAGGCGCGGCTGGGCGATGACCGGCATGAAGGCATCGACGACGACGGCCAGACCAAGTTCTTCCACGAGCTGACACGCAACCTGTTCAACATGGACCGGGTCACAGAGGCCGAGCTGCGCCGCTATGACCTGAACATCGTCGCGCACTGGCAGAAGATCACCCATCGCCGCAACGCCGCCACCGGCGAAGTGCTGACGATGAAGTATTTCCAGTACCTGTCGCTCTTGTTCACCGAGATCTACCTCGACTGGTATTTCAACCGTCGGCAGGACCTGCTGGACGGCCTGAATGCCCAGATGGCCGTGTATCGGGCAGAGGATGGCACCGAAGATTTCAAGGACTACACGGCCGACGACCTGAACAAGCTGGCCTTNCTGAACGCGACCGGCAGCGGCAAGACGCTGATCCTGCATGTGAACATCCTGCAGTACCTGCACTACTTCCAGGAGGGAAATGCCAACCTGTTTCCCGACCGGATCATACTCCTGACCCCGAACGAGGGCCTCTCGCGCCAGCATCTGGAGGAGTTTCGCGAGTCCGGCATCAACGCCCATGTCTTCGACAAGAACCAGACCGGGTCGCTGTTCAAGGGCTGGGTGGACGTGATCGAGGTCACCAAGCTGGCCGACGAGATGGGCGACAAGACCGTCGCCACTGGCGCGCTCGAGGGGAACAACCTGGTGCTTGCCGACGAAGGCCACCGCGGCACTGGCAGCGCAGGCGGTGTCTGGATGGCCCGGCGTGCGGCGCTGGTGAAGGGCGGTTTTGCCTTCGAATACAGCGCGACCTTCAGCCAGTCCGTCGCCAAAGGTTCGACCGTCGCCAAGGCCGAAGAGGACATCTTGAAAGCCAAGGCAAAGCGCCTGTTCGACAAGACGCTGAAGCAGCTGGACGACACGGAACGCGCACAGTTGCAGCTGACGGCCGAGGATCGCGCCCGTGCCCGGATCGACGGCATCCGCGAGGCCTACGCCAAGGCTGTGCTGATCGACTACAGCTACAAGTACTTCTACGCCGACGGATACGGGAAGGAATCCCTGATCCTGAACCTGGACGACAAGGGTTACGACCAGCACGGCGATCTGTATTTCACGGCCTGCTTGCTCAGCTTTTACCAGCAGCTCTGGCTCTGGGACACGCACCGCGACAAGATCAGGGACTTCAACATCGAGAAGCCGTTGTGGGTCTTCGTGGGCAACACTGTGGCCGATCCTGACAGCGATATCCTTCAGGTCATCAAGTTCCTTGCCTGGTTCCTGAACCATCCAAGCGAAGCGACCAAATGGATTGCCGATCTCGTCGCAGACAAGGCGCGGCTGCTGGACCCGAAGGGCAACGACATCTTCGCCGGGCGCTTTGCGCCNCTCATGCAGCGCGATGCCGCCACGATTTATGCCGATATCCTGAAACGGCTGTTCAACGCGAATGCCCGCCAGCGTCTGAAGCTGGTGAACCTGCGCAACAGCAAGGGCGAACTGGCTCTACGCGTCGGGTCTTTCGATCCCTTCGGCCTGATCAACATCGGCGACGATTCCGGCTTCTTCAAGAACGCCGAGGACAGTAGCGACTTTGACACCGAAGCCGACGATTTCGGAACAGGCCTGTTCGGCACGATCAACCAGAAAGACAGCAAGTTGAACATCCTGATCGGGTCGCGGAAATTCACCGAGGGATGGTCAAGCTGGCGGGCGCCGACCATGGGCCTGCTCAACATGGGGCAAGGCGAGGGGTCGCAGATCATTCAGTTGTTCGGCCGCGGCGTCCGCCTGAAAGGGCGGGGCATGTCGCTGAAGCGTTCACTGCCGACCGAGCGGCCAAAGGGCACGCATATGGAACGCCTTGAAACCCTGAACATCTTCGGCGTCCGTGCGAACTACATGGCCACCTTCAAGGACTACCTGAAGGAAGAGGGCATCACACCGAGTGACGAGATCATTCAGCTCGACTTCCCCACCAGGACGAACCTGCCCGCCGGGACCCGGCTCAAGACGCTCAAGCTGAAGGACGGCTATAAGGACAATCAGATCAAGGGCTTCAAGCGCGTCCACTTTCCGACGCTATACGATCTCCCTGCCGAGTTCGCGGGCAAGATCAAGCCCCCACACGTCGTGCTCGACCTTTTTCCTCGGGTCGAAGCGATCACGACCACAGCGAACGCAACCGCCAGCGCACCTGACAAGCGAAATCGCGGCAAACTGTGCAAGGCGGCAATCGCCTGCTTTGACTGGGATGCGGTATTCACGGCCATTCAGGAATACAAACTTCTGAAAAGCTGGAGCAATCTGAAGGCCGACCGCGAACGCCTTCGCCAGTTCTGTCTTGGCGACGACAGCTGGTACACCCTCTTGATNCCCCAGGCAGAACTGGAAGTGTCAGGTTTTTCAGATGTGCTGCGTCAGCAGGACATCATGCTTCAGCTGCTAACCGATTACACCGACCGGTTCTATCAGGGGCTGAAGGCGGCCTATGAAGGTAAATTCTACGATGTCGCACCGGTTACGGAGGACTCCGGCTCGATCATCAAGCTGTACCAGTTCGAGATCGAAAACACCGATGTCGGTCTTGAGTACAAGGCAAAGCTTGAGGCCCTTTCCGCCCTCGTCGCGTCAGGNAAAATCGGCGAGGCCAGCAAGTGGAACGCACCCCACATGGTGGCGATCAGCTTCGGACAGCACCTGTATTACCCTCTGCTGTCTCCGATCAAAGATGCGGTCGTCCCACTCAAGATGCGACCACTGGCGCTAGGAGAGCCAAGCGAGGTGCGGTTCGTCGAGGACGTCATCGCGTTCTACGACNNCTCTTCGGGCAAGGAAAAGTTGCGAGGTCTCAGCCTTTACCTGCTGCGCAATGCTGACAATCGCGCCAAGGGCCTCGGGTTCGCTCTGGCAGGCAACTTCTATCCTGACTTCCTGCTTTGGCTTNNCGACGACAAAACCGGCAAGCAGTGGCTGTCGTTCATCGATCCGAAGGGCATTCGAAACCTGAATATTTCGGACCCGAAGTTTGGCTTACACAAGGAAATCAAGCAGATCGAGAAACAACTGGGTGATGGGATGATCAGCCTCAACTCCTTCATCCTGTCCGTCACGACCTTCAACGACCTGCTAAATGTCACGGGCTCGACTACGAAATCGGACCTAGAAGATCGGAATGTTCTATTCATGGACGATGGCGGGCCAACATACCTTGATAAGCTGCTGGCCAAAGCGCTCGCCTGATCTGGGCCAGCTTTGATGTGCCCTCCCCTCGGCATGGTTCCTCCCCGGCCCCGAACGTATGCGGGGGCGCAGCGCGGCAGTTCGCTAGCGACAGGCATCTTCACCGGGGAATCCAGGCGGAATCCACTTCGCGGAAACCATCTCAGTAAATTACAATATATCAATGGCTTATATAATCACGATCATGCCGTGATGGATTCTTTGCGGAATCCAGGGAATCCACTTTCCGGAAGCCACCGTGGCCAGAATCCAGCCAGCGGAATCCACCCTTTTCGATCCGTGATGGATCGCCCAGAGCCACGCCTGATCACGAACATCTGCTGCCGTTCTAATCCGCCTTGACAGGATCCGCCTCTGCTTGGAACACCAGTTCGGGCAGGACCACCTCCCACGCGTCGCGGCGAAGCAGGTGGTCATAGTCCCCATCTCCATCCTCGCGCCGCCAGTTCAGGATGGCAGCGACCTCGCCACGCAGGAAGGTCGTGCCCTCGGGCGGGGCGAAGGCGCGGGACAGGCGGGCAAGGGTCTGGCCCCGGGCGTTGTCGATCCGCCAGCGCTCGCCGTCGCGGATCAGATGGACATGGTCGCCAGNGCGCGCGGCGGCGATGGTGGCCAGCGACGGATCAACCGGCCGCAGACGCCCGGCAAAGGACAGGTCCACCAGCTTCGGGTCGGGCGGCACATAGCGCAGGCGGGTGCGCGGCAGGGCGGCGGCGTCGGGGGTGACGCGGCGGGACAGGACAGCGTCACCGGACTGCACGAAGGTATGCGGTCCGTCGGTCAGTACGGTCAACGTGGACCGCGCCCGCGTCATGGCGACATAGAACAGGCGGCGTGGGGCGTCGGCATCTTCGCCGCGCGAGGGGCGATCCCAGCCGCCGTTCAGGATCGCGACATGATCGAACTCAAGCCCCTTGGCACGATGGGCAGTCATCAGCAGCAGCCCCCGCTGTTCGCCCCGCACATCCCGCGCCCATTCGCCGAACCATTGCACGATGTCAGGAACCGGGGCGGCCTTCTCGACCAGCTCGCGTGCAAGAGTGCCGATGCCTTCGCCGATCAGGTCAGTCCAGCGCGATTGCGGCTGGGCGTTCAGGATGGCAACCAGATCGGGGATGGTCAGAAGCCGGGTCCGATCCGCCAAGAGGGCGCGGAGAAATGCCTGCATCTCGCGCATGCGCCACAGGGAGAGCGGCCTTTCATTGGCCATGTCGATGGGAATGTCCAAGGCCTCGGCATAGGCGCGCACGGACTCCAGCCGCCGCCAGTCGCGCGCGATCACCGCACATCGCCGCCAGGACCATTCGGGGTCCAGCCGAGACAGGCGCACCAGTTCGTCCAACGCGGCCACGGCTTGCGCGGCATCGCCCCCGGCGTCCAGCAGGGTGACACGCCCTTGCGCCACAGGGTCCTGCGCCGCCCAGTCGCCCCNCGGCATCGCCTTGGCGCGGGCGCGGTTCACGGTGATGTCGTGGCCTGCCTTCATGCGCTGGGCGGCAGGCGCGATCAAGGCATTGGCCGCCGCGATGATATGGGCAGTGGAGCGGTAGTTCTCGGTCAGCCAGACCGGCTTGGCGGCGTAGTCGGCCTCGAACCTTCGGATGAAGCCGATGCTCGCACCGGCGAAGGCGTAGATATTCTGGTCGTCGTCGCCCACGGCAAAGAGGCTGATCCGCAGGTCATCCTCCAGCGACCGGCCCGCCACGGCGCCGATCAGGGCGTATTCCTCGGGGCCGATGTCCTGATATTCGTCGACCAGAAGCCAGCGATAGCCCTGGATCAGCGTCTCGCGCAGCGCCTCGGCCTCGGGCTTGGTAAGGCCATCGCCGCGCAAGAGGGCCACCGCCTGCATGACGATCCCGTCAAAGTCGCGCGGGCCCTCGTGGTCACCTGCAAAGCTTGCCCCCATTAGCCGCATCGCCAGCGCGTGGCAGGTCGACACCGTCACCCCCGCCGCGTCATCCCCGATCAGGCGGCGCAGGCGCTCGCGGATCTCGGCAGCGGCATGGCGGTTGTAAGTCAGCACCAGAATGCCGCGCGGGTCTTCGCGCTTCACGCGGATCAGATAGGCGATGCGATGCACCAGCACTCGGGTCTTGCCCGACCCCGGCCCTGCCAGCACCAGCACGTTGGTCTGTTCGCGGTCATCGCGCACGATCTCGGCCTGCACGGGGTTATCCAACGCATCGACGATCGTCCGCCATGAAGTCCCCGTCGTCTGCCTCCGGATTTCCGTACCGCGCCCCGGCAGCCAGCGGCGCAGGAAGGCGTCGCGGTCCAGCACGAAGTAGTCCTCTGACAGGCGCTGGGCCTGATCCATTGCCTCCAGCCCCTTTTCGGCATAGGCGGCCATCACATGGGTCTGGATCGTCGTCTCGCCGTAATGCTCTTCCAGGGGCGCGAAGTGCTGCACGGTGAAGGGGCCACCCTTGGGGTTCAGATGCACCGTGATCGCCGGGCGGAACACCGTCAGACCCCGGCCCAGGGTGGCGACCTGCTGTTCGTGCAGCCACAGAAGCGCGCGGTCCATCAGGCGGGTCATATCCTTGACCTCATCCCGCAGAAGGACATCGCCGTTCAGCGCATCCAGCATCGCGCCAAGGGTGGTTTCGACCTGAATGTCCTTGCCGCGCGTGCCCTTGGCGACCTTGCCCGTCAGATGGGTCAGGAGCGCCTGCGCCCCCTGCCGCCGCAGATCGGCGGTGCGGGCGACCACAGGCCAGGACCGTTCCAGCCGCACGAAGATCGTGTTCCGGCTGACCTTGCGCAGGGTCAGGTTTCCGCGGCCGCCATCCTGATCGCGCCCATCCTGCGCCATGCCGCGCAGGATGGCTTCCACCAGATCGGGGCGCACCTGGGCATGCCCCTTGTCGCGCAAGGCCTGACACGTCTCGGTCAGGTTCAAAGGTTGCGCCTCGGCCCCTTCGGCGTCCGGCACCGCGTCTTGCATCATTGCGATCAGGTCGGCTTCCATCCGCGCCGCGTGATCCAAACGTCGGGCCGATGCATCCTCGACCCCCAGATGCACATAAACCGAGATGCCCGTGTCGTTGCTGGCGATCCCCAGAACCTCAAGATCGGCAAAAGCCTTGTGCAACTCGCGCCCTGACAAGCCGCAGGCGCCGGTCAATTCATCCGTCGAAACTCCCGCATCGACGGGCGCGTTCATCACATGGCGCACAAGATCCATCAGTTGCGTGCGCCTGACCCCGGTGATCTGCGCCCGTTCCAGGATCGCCGCCGCCTCATCCACCGACCGGATGCGCAGCGATGAGGGGAACACCTGCACCCGGTTTTCCTCGCGGGAAAGCAGCATCGCCTCCTCCAGCCAGGCCACGGCGGTTTTCACGCGGGTGTCGTCGGTGGTCTTGTCGCGCTCGAACTGCTGATCCTTCTCCTCACGCACAATCTCGCCGGNGGTCGCCACCACCTCGCCGGATTTGTTCTNTTCCATCCGCCGCAGCGCCTTGAGGATCGCGCCGATCTCATGCCGGGCCAGACGCGAGCGCGCCGACAGCGAGAATTGCCGTTCCACATCCTCGGGGCTGAACAGCAGCACACAATTGGCTGGCGCGCGATCCCGACCCGCACGCCCTGCCTCTTGCAGGTAATTCTCCAAGGAGCCCGGAATATCGCCATGAACGACCAGCCGGATATCGGGCTTGTCGATCCCCATGCCAAAAGCGTTGGTCGCGGCGATCACCCGCAACTGGCCGGTGCGGAACGCCTCTTGCACATCGCGCTTGCGGTCGGGCGGCAGGCCAGCGTGGAAGAAATCCGCCGCCAGCCCCTGCCCTTTCAGGAACTCCGCCANCCTTTCCGTTGTGCCACGCGTGGCGCAATAGACCACGGCACCCGATACACCTTCAGGCGGCAGGTTCGCCTCGATCGCCGACAGGATATCGGTCAGCTTGGTTGCCTTTTGCGTGGGCAGCACCGCGAAGGACAGGTTGGTGCGCATCGCCCCACCGTCCAGCAGCATCAGGTCCACCCCCAGGCGGGTCTGGAAATGGTCACGGATATCACGCACCACTTCCGGCTTGGCCGTGGCGGTCAGGCACAGCACGGGCGCTGGGCTATCGCCAGAGAATTCCTTGATGAAACGGCTGACATAGCGGTAGTCGGGCCGGAAATCGTGCCCCCATTTGCTGACGCAATGCGCCTCGTCCAGCACCCAAAGCCCTACTTCGCGCTGTTGTAGCACGCTGCGGATCGACTGTGACCGCAACTGCTCGGGCGAGATCAGCAGCATCGCCGCATCGCCCATCCGCACCTTTTCCAGCGCGTCGTGCCGTTCCGGCAGCGACAGCATCCCGTTGACAGTGACCGCCGCCGATATCCCCGCCCGCGCCAGCCCCTGCACCTGATCGGCCATCAGCGCGACCAAGGGCGAGATCACGACGGTCAGCGCCCCGGTCTTGTCAAACCGCGACAGCGCCGGGATCTGGTAGCAGACCGATTTGCCGGTGCCGGTGGGCAGGATGCCCAGCACCGATTTGCCCGCCATCGCCTCGGCCACGATGCGTTCCTGCAAGGGGCGGCCCGTGTCATCGACAGGCTGCGGGCGGAAGGACCGAAAGCCGAACCAGCGTTCCAGCGCGGCATTGGGGTTATTCTTCTCCACGCACCAAGCACAACCCGGATCGCCGCAATTGGTGTCGCGCAGATGCCGCACGATCCGCCCCGCCTGCGGAAACTGCATCCGCACCCAGGGCGGCATGACCGAGTCCCCGCCCGCCACCGAAATCCACGACAGCGCATAGGCCATCGGCCAACCGTTGCGCGGATCGGACAGGCGACCTAAGGTCTGCTCCAGCCGATGATTGCAGGCGCGGCCGTCCAGCAGGCGACGAATGGCGGCATGGGCAGTAGCTTCACCCGGCACAGGACCGCGCAAGGCTTTGAACAACGCATCGAAGCCGCCCGAGGCATCGCNCCGCGTCGTAAGGTGGTGATAGGCAAGCACCGCATCCGGCGCTTCCTGTTCCAGCCCGGCGAATGCCGCGATCTGGTCCGCCAGAACCTGCAGCGCCAGCCGCGCATCCTGTTCGGGGTCATTCACATGCCCGACCTGCAGCCGCCCGTCGTGATAATGCTTGACCAGATGGTGGTAAGGATTGCGCGGAAAGGCCAAGGGGTTCAGCCAGAGCGTATCAATGGGCGCCGCCCCCAGCACGGCCAGCCGAGCCCGGTTCGCCACCAGATGCGGCAGGTCATGGCGCAGGATATTGTGGCCAACCAGATGCGCCGCCCCATTGCAGAGCGCCTCCAGCCGATCCAGCGCAGGGTCCAGCACGGCTCCTTTGTGAACCAGCGCCGCCTCACCCCGCACCGCCGCAAAAGCAANAAGCCGTCCAGATTTCGGGTCGACCTCCAGATCAACCGAGACGCAGCACGATAAGAAAGGGGCGGGATCGAGGGTCAAATGCTACGCGCCCGAATTCAGGTGTTAACACGGCAGTTGCAACCCATTGATAACTCTGTTGCCTACGGAAGCAATGCTGCCGATGCATCCATGAATCCGGCCTGTTCATGCCTCAAAGTGCGGATCGCACCCTAGAAGGCGATACCGTTTCGCTTACTCCCACATGTCAACTTCCGGCCCGGCGCTCCGAGCGGAGTCGAAAGCAGCACTTCCCTGTATCCCGGTTTGCAAGCTGGCCAGCCTGGACAGTCCGCTGCCGGTCAGAGCGCAAGGTGTCTGTAGACCGTTCCCCTGCCCTCAACCTTCTCGGCGCTGATGGCCAGGCCAAGCTTCTTCTTCAGGGCGCCAGAGATGCAGCCGCGGACGGTATGAGCCATCCATCTTGTCGCCTCGACCATCTCGGCGACCGTCGCTCCCTCCGGGCGTTGGAGCATGGCAACGATCTGCGCCTGCTTGGTCCCAGCGCGGATAGTAATGGGTTTCGCAGTGTTGGGGCNCTCGGGCGTCTGTTCCGCCGCCTGCTTCGGCTTAGCCTTCCGCGCGCTGGCGACGGCGCTGGCCACTACCGGCTCGATCCCGATGGCTTCCAGCCCGGCCGCAGTGGCGATCAGCGTGGTGACATGGCGATCGCCCGTCTCGCGCCACATCGGTTCGCTGCGGCGCAGGTTGGCCTCGACCTCTTCAAGCCAGCCGCGGGCGATCATCTTGCCGACGACCATCTTGGCGGCGGCGCCGACCAGCCCTTCGGGTAGCGGCAGGGCGAGGTTGCCGGGCCGGGTCGCGGCGCGGGACAGGATCAGGGACTGGGTGTCGGACGGGGTGGTCATCGGGGCCTCCGTGGCTGTGGGCGCGCGGTGTGCGGGCCTTCTACGGAGGCAAGCCCCGTCATCGGACGGGGCGGCCGTCGCGCCGTGTGGGCGCGTCAGGCGGCGTGTTCGCCTTCCTTGAAGGCGCTGTCGGTGATCTGGCGCAGCAGGCCCGCGTAGTGCTTCAGCGTGCCGACATGGCCCCAATGGATCTCGTCGGGGTGGGTCTCGAAATGGTCGTCGCTGAGGGCCTTCAGGCGATTCAGCATCGTGTCGATCGCGGCCTTGGCGGCGATGAAGGCGTCGAGAGCTTTGGAATTTTCGGCGGCGCGTCGGGTGGTCATGGCGGGGCGTACATTTCGGCATAGGCCGCCGACACCAGCGTCGAGGTAAAGGCGATTGGCCCCAGAACTCCGGCCAGCGGCATCGAGACTTCCAGCCCGTGAACCGCCTCGGCAATGCTGGCATCCCATTCGAAGACGCGCCCAGATCCGCGCGACCTTCCACGACGGTCGGGATGATCGACCCGAGCGGCCCTTCGACAAAGCTCACGCCGGCGTCCCTGGGATCGAACCCGCCCACCGACTTCATCGCGTAGGTTGGCGAGGAAACCGTGTTCGACGGGAACCGGTAGGAAGCAATGGTCTTGCCTTTCAAATCCTCCAGCGACTTGACGCCTACGCCGGGCTTGGAAATGAACCACAGCCCGATGGCACCCGCCATCTTGGCTATAACTCGGGTATCGGCGCCTTCGATGGCTGAGTTGATGGCCATCCCCGTTTCCGGTCATCGCGAATTCTGCGCGCCCGGCATTCAGGATGGAGATCGGCTCAGCCACGGAACTGGCTGCAGCGATCTCTACCGCCAGCCCGTGCTTGGCAAAGATGCCTTCGCGCAAGGCCGTTTAGGCCGGAGTGTAATTTGCCAACCGCAGCGCCGTGGTTACCCGGACCGGCGTCAGCGTTTGCGCCCGCACCGGGAGGCCAGTGATAGCCATGGCCGAAGCCGCGCCGATACCTCCAAGAACAGACCGGCGCGACAAAGCTAGCCCGGTCTTGCGATTACGATGTGTCATTTCAGAATCCTCCGCTGTTGTGTGTCCGCCTCGACGCGCATGGCTGGGCAGTTTGTTGTAGTGGTTATCGCAAAGTCACTTGCCGCCACGGCCTTCCAATCCGGCTTGGGCGTCGGCATCGGATCCGGGCACGCGCATCTCGAAGGACTCGCGGATCACGGTGTAGTCGAAGTATCCCAACCGGGCGATTGGCTCGATCGCGGTGATGTCCAGCCGACCGTCAGGCCGGATCACTTGGTCGTCGATATGGATCGTCTCCACCTGGGCAAAGACGACATCGACGGTGCCGTGGTTGGAGGCGCCGCGCATCGTGTGCGTGCTCAGGTACCGGCATTCGAACTTGCAGGGGCTTTCCTTGACCATCGGCACCGCACCGTTGTCGGAATAGATGCGGGTCACGTCGATACGGTCGAACTCGCTTTCCTCGGGCGGCAAAGCCATGGCGCTGATGTTCACCGCCTCGCGCAGCGCGAATGTCGCCATGTTCCAGACAAACCAGCCGGTTTCCTCGGCGTTCAGGACCGTGTCCTTGCGCCGCCCGTCCGGGTAGCGGTTGGCCGCGAACATCACCATTGGCGGATCGAAGGTCAGGTTCTGCCACTGGCTGTAGGGCGCGATGTTCTCCACCCCGGCGACACTGCGGCTGGACAGCCAGCCGATCGGACGCGGCACGGTGCAGCTCTTGAATGGCGAATACGGCAATGGGCAGCGTTCAGCACCGGGCGAGTACTTCATGGCGGCGTCCTTCTCGACCTTGTTTGTGATTTACAATATATGAGCGATATATCGGCAGTATGTCAATCTGCCTTGATATAGAGCGGCGCGGTGCGCCGCAGTTGGGCTGGAGACGGAAATGAACAAGACAGAGCAGGCGGTTGCCATGCTGCAGGGCATGATCGAGCGGGGCGAACTCGCCCCTGGGTCGATGGTGTCCGAACGGACCATCGTCGAGCTCATCGGCTTGGGGCGGACACCGATTCGCGAGGCGATCCAGCGCCTGGCGCCCAGCTACATGATCCGAGTGCATGCCAGCCGTGGGATCGAAATCCCGGCAATCACAGTCGAGGATCAGCTCAGCCGACTTGAGGTCCGCCGCGCCGTCGAGGTGCTGGCAGTAGACCTCGCGAGCAAGAGAGCCAGCAAGACACAGCGGGAGGCCATGCAAAGCTTGGCATCCCGTCTGGAAGGCCAGTTCACCTTGCAGGAGTACACCGACACCATCCGGGAAACCCATGCGCTCATCCTCGATGCCGCCGGGAACCGCTATCTCGGGTCGCTGATGCTCCCATTGCAGGGGTTGTCGCGACGGTTCTGGATCGTTCATGCGCGCGAGGAAAATAACGATATCTTACGCGGGCGGGATCTGCACCGCGCCATTCTGACGGCCATCTCTGAAAGAGATGCGGAGGCCGCCACAGCCGCGTCTCGGGCGCTCAATGATTACCTTGTGGAGTTTGCGCTTGCAGTGGTGGCTCGCCAGGCTGCGCGGTGAGATGAACCGGGAGGGTCTGCTGGCGCATTTCTGGTTCGATGATCGGGCTACTTTTCTGGCAGCGTTCAAGCTTCAGGGAAGCCACCTCCGGGAAAGCCAAGTTGCCAGAGGCCACCCTCTGGAAGCCTGTTTGCGAGAAGTCGTTGAGTCCGCTTCACTTTCCCCGTTGACAGGCCTGCCTCGATTGACCCGCCCCTTGATCATTGAAGAATTGAGCCCGGAGGCCCCCTCACGGGCGCTTTTTTGATTTCCCCCTCTCATCCCGAGCCGCATCCCATGGACCTCGTCTTCGCGCCGAGCCAGATCGAGGCTTGGCCGATTGCCCGGCTGCACCCCTATGCCCGCTTTGCCAAGATGCATGGCGACGACCAGGTGGCGAAGATCGCGGCCATGGCCGAGGATTTCGACCTGACGCTTGTGTGGATGCTGCGCGGAATGCAAGGACATCGTGAACCTCTGGAACGTGTGATCGAGTGCGCNGCTTGTGTCAGGCCTCTGATTGCGGCTCTTCACATGCGCCGCGGGCGGGATGGTGGTTCGCGGGCCGGGTCCAAGACTTCTCGCCGGGCGCGAAGGCCCTACGCGTCTCGCTGGTTTTCCCTGCCCCGATCCGGTCGATCAGTTGTCCATTCGGCTCGTGCATTCCTCACATCCCCGATATCCGGCTCACCGGCGGCGGTGTCACGCCGCCGCCAGGGCCGGATCCCGGTAACTATCGCCTTTCGTGAGCATCGCCCAGATGCGCCGCGCCATCTTGTTAGCGAGTGCGATGGCCACGAGGATGCGGGGGCTTTCTGAGCATCAGCTGCCGAGCCACGTGTCCTCGGGGATGCCCCGTCGGCAGGCGCCCACCATCGCGGCCATGGCGCCGACCACCAGCAATCGCCGGATGTCGTGCTGGTAGGCCTTCGAGACCTTCCCCAGCCGCGCCTTGCCGCCGGACGAGTTCTGTCGCGGCACGAGACCGAGCTAGGCGGCGAAGTCGCGCCCGCGCCGGAAGGTCTCCATCGGCGGCGCGAATGCCTCGATCGCCATCGCGGTGACGGTAACTTCTTCCATGGATACCGTCTCCGGTCTTGTCTTGTGCTTTGACATCACAAGCTTGGCACATTGCGATGCCGTTGGGGAGCGCGGCATCCACCCCATCTTCTCGGGATCAGCGATGATGACCTCGACGCTCTACTGCGAGATGCGGAGGCGATCTGTGAAGCAGCAATGCGCCCTACGATGCGGTTCGTGCCCGTGAAGAGCGAAGAGGCCCAAGGGTCCGCAATGGTCTTTCGCATCCGCGCACTTCTGATCCGTCAGCGGACGCAGGCGATCAATGCGCTCAGGGGCCACTTGGGTGCTCGAGCAGAATGATGCGGCGCGTCCAGCGCGCCCGCGACATGACGCAAGAAACTGTCCATCCGATTACTGATGATCCCGCCATCTGCCTGCCCGCCATGGCATCCAGATCAAGCTTGCCTGCGCCGAACATTACGAGAACCATCAGCGCCCGCTCCACCACACCACCCCACGGAACAGCATCTGAAAGCGCCTATCTTTGTCTTTGCTGGGCGGTAAGGCTGATCATAATCAGCGCCACCTCTGCCTTTGCCACAAGTCGCACCGCAGTATCCGTGCCCATGAGTAGCGTATCGCCAGGGCCAAGCAGGCCTGCCGCCGACTGCACCGCGCCGTCCTGAACCACTACTGCCCTGACGCCGCCATCCGGCACAAGGGTAGCGCCGCTGGCAAGCCGGTGTCGCTCCATCCGGCCGGAAAACCTGTCGCGCCGGACCATGAGGTTCAGATCTCNGATCGGTCCTGCCAAGAGGCTGGCCTGCACCGGCGTTTCTCCGGCGAAGGACAGCATCTGCCCCGGCATCAGGCGGCGGTCTCCGTCGGGCAGGGTCAGGTCCAAGCCGCCACCGGCAAGCACGATCAGCACCCGGTCAATTCCCGGAAAGGCCGAGAAGGGACCGTCCTCTGCCACGGTTGCCATCGACAGCCGCCAGTCGAACCCGTCCAGCGTCGCCCCGGGGAAAGGCGCNNAGACCTCGCGCGTGGTGCCGCCGCCGTTCTTCCACGGCTGCGGCACCAGATCGGCATGGCGGACCAGCCGCATCAGCGGCCCAGGATGCGCGGCAGGCGCAGGCCGTTCGCGCGGGCGCAGTCGATCGCCTCGGGGTAGCTNNAAGCATCGGCATGGCGCCAGACGCCAGAAGCCGGGTCGTTCCACAGCACGCGCTCCAGCCGCCTAGCCGCCTCGGGCGTGCCATCGGCGACGATCACCACCCCGGAATGCTGCGAAAAGCCCATGCCGACGCCGCCGCCGTGATGCAGGCTGACCCAGGTCGCCCCCGACGCCGTGTTGATCAGCGCGTTCAGCAGCGGCCAGTCGCTGACCGCGTCCGAGCCGTCGCGCATGGCTTCCGTCTCGCGGTTGGGGCTGGCGACCGAGCCGGAATCCAGGTGGTCCCGGCCAATCACGATGGGCGCCTTCAGCTCGCCCCGCGCGACCATCTCGTTGAACATCAGGCCCGCCCGGTGCCGGTCGCCCAGCCCGATCCAGCAGATGCGGGCGGGAAGGCCCTGGAAGGCGATCCGCTCGCGCGCCATGTCCAGCCAGTTGTGCAGATGCGTGTTCTCGGGGAACAGCCGCTTCATCGCCTCGTCGGTCTTGTAGATGTCCTCGGGGTCGCCCGACAGCGCGCACCAGCGGAAGGGTCCGATGCCCTTGCAGAAGAGGGGGCGGATATAGGCCGGGACGAAACCGGGGAAGGCGAAGGCGTTGTCCAGCCCTTCCTCCTTGGCGACCTGGCGGATGTTGTTGCCGTAGTCCAGCGTCGGCACGCCTGCGTTCANGAAGCCCACCATGGCGGCCACATGGTCGCGCATGCTGGCGCGAGCGGCGTTTTCAACGGCCTTGGGGTCGGTCTCTTGCTTCGCGCGCCATTCGGCGACGGACCAACCCTTCGGCAGATAGCCATGCAGCGGGTCGTGGGCAGAAGTCTGGTCGGTCACGATGTCCGGGCGACCGTTCGGCAGCGCCTCGCCCGCCTGCATCCGGCGCAGAATTTCAGGGAAGACCTCGGCCGCGTTGCCGATCAGGGCCACCGACTTCGCCTCTCCCGCGCGGGTCCACTGGTCGATCAGGGCCAGAGCCTCGTCCAGGGTATGGGCCTTGGCGTCACAATAACGGGTGCGGATGCGGAAATCGGCCCGCGTCTCGTCACACTCCACGGCCAGGCAGCAGGCGCCTGCCATGACGGCGGCCAGGGGTTGCGCGCCGCCCATGCCGCCGAGGCCGCCGGTCAGGATCCACTTGCCCTTCAGATTGCCGGCGTAATGCTGGCGACCCGCCTCGGCGAAGGTCTCATAGGTGCCCTGCACGATGCCTTGGGTGCCGATATNGATCCAGGACCCGGCGGTCATCTGGCCGTACATCGCCAGCCCCTTGCGGTCGAGTTCGTTGAAATGCTCCCACGTCGCCCAGTGCGGCACGAGGTTAGAGTTCGCGATCAGCACCCGCGGCGCGTCCGAATGGGTGCGGACGATGGCAATGGGCTTGCCGGATTGCACCACCAGGGTCTCGTCGGCCTCAAGCTCACGCAAGGACGCGACGATGGTGTCGAAGTCTTCCCAAGTGCGGGCCGCGCGGCCGATGCCGCCGTAAACCACCAGTTCATGCGGGTTCTCGGCCACGTCGGGATGCAGGTTGTTCATCAGCATCCGCAGCGCGGCTTCGGTCTGCCAGGTCTTGGCGGTCTTTTCGGTCCCGGTCGGCGGGAAGATGTCGCGGGCGTTGTGGCGGGGATTGATCGTCATGGCGATGGGTCCTGCTGCGATGGTTTCGGGTCAAAGGGTCAGGGGCGCGGCGGCCCCGGACCTAGCAAAATGGTCAAGGTCGGCAAGCAGGCCGCCCAGCACATGGCGCAGAGTCATTGCGCGCGTCGGGTCAAGCGTCCAGGGCGGGGTCTCGTCCGCCAGGTAGGCGCGTTGGGCAAGCTCCATCTGCACGGCATGGACCCCGGTTTCGGTAGGCCGTAGTGGCGCGTCGTCCAGCCGCCCCGGAAGCGCCCGTTCAGGACCATGTCCATCCCGGGTGTAGCGGCGGCGCAGTGCCGGATCACCGCGGCCTCGATGGTACGCGCAGGTCACCCGCCGTTGGTCCCGATGGAAAACACGGGCAAGAGGCCATCGAACAGGAAGGGAATCCGCGACCGGATCGAGTGGCAGTCATAGACCACCGCGATGCCGTGCCGGGCGCGCACGCGGTCGATCTCGGCCTGCAGCGCGGCGTGATAGGGCGCATGCCAGGCCTGCCGCCGCGCCTCGACCTCGTCGGGCGACGGTTCCTGCCCGGTGGTCCAGATCGGGGCGCCGTCGAAATCCGTCAGCGGACAAAGCGTGGTGGTGTTCTGCCCTGGATAGAGCGACACCCCCGCCGGATCGCGGTTCGCGTCGATGGCATAGCGGTGGACCGTGGCGCGGACCACCGTGGCCCCGGCAAGAGGCCGTCATAGAGCGCAGTGATGTGCCAGTCGGTGTCAGCCAGCGCCTGACCGTTCGCGTTCAGACGCGCGCGCAGATCGTCGGGCAGCCAGGTCCCGCCATGCGGCTGGGCCAGGATCACGGGGCTGTCGCCCGGAAGAACCTCGACCGGGGTCATGCGGCAAGCTCGGGCAGGGCCAGGCCAGAGGCGGCGGCGATGGCGCCCTCGGCCACCAGGCGCCCGGCACATTCCAGGTCGGGGGCAAGGTAGCGGTCCTGGCCCAGCGTCGCCACCTCCTGCCGCAGGCGCGCCACCACGCTCTGCAGCGGGGCCGAGGTGGCCAGCGGCGCCGGAACTCCACCCTGCGCGGCGCAGAGAAGCTCGACCCCCAGGATGCGGTTCAGGTTCTCGACCATCCGCCCCAACCGCCGCGCGCCGTGGGCGGCCATGCTGACATGGTCCTCCTGGTTGGCCGAGGTCGGGGTGCTGTCGGTCACACAGGGGTTCGCCAGGTGCTTGTTCTCGCTCATCAGCGCGGCGGTGGTGACTTCGGCGATCATCAGGCCGGAATTCAGCCCCGGCTCGGGCGTCAGGAAGGGCGGCAGGTCGAAGCTTAGCGTCGGGTCCACCATCAGCGCCACCCGGCGCTGCGCGATGGCCCCCACCTCGCTGACCGCCAGCGCGATCATGTCGGCGGCAAAGCCCACGGGTTCGGCGTGGAAGTTCCCGCCCGACACGATCAGCCCGGCCTGGGTCAGGACCAGCGGGTTGTCGGTGGCTGCGTTCGCCTCGATCTCCAGCGTCCGGGCGGCCTGGCGCAGCACGTCCATCGCCGCGCCGGTGACCTGCGGCTGGCAGCGGATGCAGTACGGGTCCTGCACGCGGCTGTCGCCCTCGCGGTGGCTTTCGCGGATGACCGAACCGTCGAGGAGCGCGCGCATCGCGGCTGCCGCCTCGATCTGCCCGGCATGGCCGCGCAAGCTGTGGATTTCCGGCTTCAAGGGCGCGGTGGAGCCCATGATCGCATCCGTCGACAAGGCCGAGATCACCAGCGCCGACCGCGCCGCGTTCCAGGCCCCGAAAAGGCCCGCGAGCGCGAAGGCGGTGGAAAACTGCGTACCGTTGATGAAGGCCAGTCCCTCCTTGGGGCCCAGCGGGATCGGCGACAGGTCGACCAGGGCCAGCGCCTCGGCCCCCGGCAGGGTGCGGCCCCCGACCTCGGCCTGGCCATGGCCGATCAGCACCGCCGTCATGTGCGCCAAGGGTGCCAGGTCACCGCTTGCGCCGACCGACCCCGCGCTTAAGACGACGGGAGTCACGCCGCGCGCCAGCATCGCCTGCATCAGCTCGATCAGCTCCCACCGCACGCCCGAGGCGCCACGGCCTAGGCTGAGAAGCTTCAGCACCATCATCAGGCGGGTGGTGTTCGTGGGGATCGGCTCGCCCACGCCGCAGCAATGCGACAGGATCAGGTTTTCCTGCAGCTTGGCGGTGTCCTTCGGCGCGATCTTCAGACTGGCAAGCTTGCCGAACCCGGTGTTTACGCCATAGACCGCGACCTCGCCCTGCGCGGCCTCGGCCACCCGTGCGGCGGCGGCTTCGACGGCGGGGCGGGCGGCGGGCGACAGGACAGTGGGCGCGCCGGTGCGCCAGATGCGCTCAAGCTGGGCCAAGCCCGTTTNCCCGGGGATCAGGATTTCTGGGGTAAGGTCAGGCGTCAAGGCGGCCTCCATAAATGCGGGCGTAAAGGGCGTGGCGCCGATCCGGTAGGACAGTTCGGCCGGATGCCGGGCCTCCCAGATGGCAAGGTCGGCGCGCTGGCCCGGGGCGATCCGGCCCCGGTCGGACAGGCCAAGCCCGGTGGCGGCATGGGTGGTCACGCTTACCAGAACCTCGTCCGGGGTCATGCGGAACAGGGTGCAGGCCATATTCATCGCCAGCGTCAGCGAGGTCATCGGAGCGGTGCCGGGGTTGCAGTCGGTGGCCACCGCCATGCGCACGCCGTGCTGGCGCAAAAGGCCGATCGGCGGGAGCTGCGTCTCGCGCAGGGTGTAGAAGGCGCCCGGCAGGATCACTGCCACCGTGCCCACCTGCGCCATCGCCTGCGCGCCCGCGGCGTCGAGATATTCCAGATGATCCGCCGACAGCGCCCCGTGCCGCGCCGCGAGTGCCGCGCCGCCCAGGTTCGACAGCTGCTCGGCATGCAGGCGCACGGGCAGGCCCAGACGGCGGGCCTCGACAAAGACCCGCTCGATCTGNNCGCTTAGCGAAAAGGCGATCCCCTCGCAGAAGCCGCTGACCGAATCGACCAGCCCCTCGGCATGGGCCGCGCGCAGGGCGGGCAGGCAGACCTCGTCGATATAGGCGTCGGCCCGGCCCGTGAACTCGGGCGGCACGGCATGGGCGGCCAGGAAGCTGACATGCACCGTCACCGGCCGCGCCTTCGCCAACGCCCGGGCGACGCGCAGCATCTTCAGCTCGTCCGCCATGGTCAGCCCGTAGCCTGACTTGACCTCGACCGTGGTCACGCCCTCGGCCAGCATCCGGTCCAGCCGCANAAGGGAGCTGGCCAGCAGATCGGCCTCGCTTGCCTCGCGCGTGGCCCGCACGGTCGAGATGATGCCCCCACCCGCGCGCGCGACCTCTTCGTAACTGGCGCCGTTCAGCCGCATCTCGAACTCTCGCGCGCGGTTGCCGCCGTGGACCAGGTGCGTGTGGCAGTCGATCAGCCCGGGCGTGACCAACCGCCCGCCCAGATCACGGCTGTCGGCGCGGGCCGGGGCGTCGGCCATCGGCCCGACCCAGGCGATGCGGTCGTCCTCGATCAGAATCGCCGCACCGTCCATCAGGCTTGTGCCATTGGTCATCGTCGCAAGGGTGGCATTGGTGAGAAGCATGGATGCCCCTTGTTTAGCACGTTGTAATGTGTTTTATGTCTGGCCATAATGGGAAGTCAAGATGGTTGAGGACATGCAACGGATTTGGGCTGAACAGGCGCTTCTGGCGCATGGCTGGCATCGGGGCGTCACGGTCGACGTCGGGGAAGACGGACGGATCGCCGCGCTGGCCGATGGGCCGCCCGCGCCCGGTGTGCGGAAGGTCGGCGTTCTGGTCCCCGCCCCCGCGAACTGCCATTCCCACGCCTTCCAGCGCGCGATGGCGGGCCTGACCGAACGGCGCGGGGCGCAGCCGTCCGACAGCTTCTGGACCTGGCGCCAGCTGATGTATGCCTTCCTGGACCGGATCACGCCCGAGCAGGTCCAGGCCATCGCCGCCCAGGTGCAGATGGAGATGCTGGAAGCGGGCTATGCCGCCAATGTCGAGTTTCACTACCTGCACCACCGCCCTGACGGTGGCTCCTATGACGACCTGGCCGAGATGTCCGTCCGGATCGCCGCCGCGGCCCAGACCACGGGCATCGGCCTGACGCTTCTGCCCGTCGCCTACCAGTTTGGCGGGCTGGACCAGCGCCCGCTTGGGCCCGGCCAGCGCCGCTTCGGCAACGATCCCGACCGCTATGCCCGGCTGATCGACGCCGCCGACCGGGCGCTGCGCCCCTTGCCCGCCGATACCGTCCTGGGCGTCGCGCCCCATTCCCTGCGGGCCGTCGATCCCCGGTCGCTGGCCGACCTTGCCGCCCTGCGCCCCGGCGCGCCGATCCACATGCACCTGGCCGAGACGCTGGCCGAGGTAGAGCAGGTGCAGGCCGCACTCGGCCAGCGTCCGGTGGAATGGGTGCTGCAGAACCTCGACCTTTCGGCCCGCTGGTGCCTGATCCACATCACCCAGATGCAGCCGCACGAGACGCGGGCGCTTGCCCGCAGCGGAGCGGTGGCCGGGCTTTGCCCGCTGACCGAAGCCAGCCTTGGCGACGGAACCTTCGACGGCGTCACTTGGGTGGGCGAAGGCGGGGCCATCGCGCTGGGGTCCGACAGCAACATCCGCATCTCGCTGGCCGAGGAGATCCAGCAGCTCGACACCAGCCAGCGCCTGCGCGACCACAGCCGCGCCGCGCTGGCGACCGCAGACCGTTCGACCGGGCGGCGGCTACTGGAGGATGCGGCCAAGGGCGGCGCGGCCACGGCCGGGCGCGGCGCGGGGCAGATCGCAACGGGCGCCTTGGCCGACCTTCTGGCGCTGGACATGACGCACCCGGATCTGGANGGGCTGGTCGGCGACACCATCCTGGACAGCTTCGCCTTTGCCGGAGGCAGCGACATGGTCGCTGATGTCTGGGCCGCCGGGCGCCACATGGTGCAGGACGGCCGCCACATCAGGCGCGACACGATTACCGCCGCCTACCGCGCCGCCGTCCGNCCGCTGCGCGACGGGCTTTAATAGCGCGTCGTCATCCGGTGGCCGGGCCGGTGGACCAGACGGACATAGGTCACCGTCTGGTCGTTCCNACCGGCCGACCGTTCCGTCATCAGCAGGGGATCGCCCGGCGCGCAGTCCAGGTGCTGGGCCAGCGCCGCATCCGCCGCCGTGGCCGCGATGCTGATCTCGACCGCCGAGAACGGTATCTGCGACATCAGCCATTCCGTCGGCCCGCTGGTCGAGAAGTCCGCCGCCTCGGCCTGGGGCAGAAGGGTCAGGTTGATCCAGCGGTCCTCGTGCTGCCAGGGGTNGCTGTCGGCGAAATGCAGGCAGACCAGGTGCCGCACCCGTGCCCCCTGCTCCAGCGCCAGCCGGGNCCGCAGCCAGTCGGGGGCGGCCACCACTTCGGACCGGACCAGAGCATAGCGGTAGGTGCGGCCCTGCTCCTCGATCTCGCGGCGGATCACCGGGATGTCGAACCGCGCCTGCCGCAGGGGCGTCAGCCGGACCCGAGAGCCCGACTTGCGCTTGCGTTCGATGATCCCCTCATCCGCCAGCTCGCGCATCGCGCGGTTCACCGTGGCCCGGGCCGAGCCATAGGTCGCGGCCAGCTNCAAGCTCACCGGGGATCAGGCTACCCGGCTTCCAGTCCCCCGGGTGATCTTGCCCAGGATGTCCGTCTTGATGTCGCGGTAGGTCACCGTCACGCCTGAACCCCTTAGCCAACCTGAACGTTCACGAAGCCCAGCTAAACCGTTTTGCATGGAAAACTGCCGTTGGTGCGGATTATATCAGACATATAAGATTTCAAGTCCAGACAAAAAGGCAGGGTATGGCTCCCATCCTCACGGTCCTGTTGCGGCGTCTGGCCTTGGGGGCGCTGACGCTGCTGATCGTCTCGGCGATGATCTTCCTGGCGGTCGAGCTGCTGCCCGGCGACATCGCGACCGAGACGCTGGGCCAGTCCGCCACCCCCGAATCCCTGGCCGCCCTGCGCGAGAAGCTGGGCCTGAACCAGCCCGCCGCCCTGCGCTATCTGGCCTGGGTCGCGGGCGCGCTGCAAGGCGACTTCGGCATGTCGCTGGCCAACCAGCGCCCGATCGGAGAGCTGATCGCCGACCGGGCCTTCAACACCTTCTTCCTGGTAACCATGCCGCGGTGATTGCCGTCCCGCTGTCGCTGCTTTTGGGCCTGCTGGCCGCGCTTTACCGCGATTCGATCCTGGACAAGCTGATCTCGACCTCCACGCTGGCCACGATCTCGTTCCCGGAATACTTCGTCGCCTATATCCTGATCTTCGCCGTGCAGCTGGGCTGGTTACCTCCCGCGCCGCTTGCGCCTGCGGGGACTGGTCCTTGTCGGAAANTCCTCGCGCCGAGTTCAGCATGCCGCGGATCATGCTGCGGCCCATGTTGGCCCAATCGGGCCCTTTCGGGCTGTAGAGCCCGATCAGCGTGAAGATCTTGCGCCGGGCGTACTGGCCCTCGGTCACCGTGAACTCGCCGTTCAGGTACACGGCGCCGGTCGAGCCGCGCGTGGCATAGCCGCCCGTCCAGCCCTGCGAGGCATCATCGAAGCCACCGGGGCGGATGGTCAGGCGCACCTTGGCCAGTGTGCCCTTGGGGATGAGGTTGGTGTTGGACTGGGCGTCGTTGAAGTCGTTCCAGGAACCCATGGGGTGTCTCCTTTTGCGGATCAGGATTGCGGATGGGGTGATCTGCCGCGCCCTCAGCGGGCGGCGTGAAGGTCAGGCGCCTTGGCGCGGGCGTGGTAGACTACACCGCCGCCGATCAGGCGCGGGCCGCCGACGAGGTTGAAACGCTACCAGTGGGCGCTGTCATCGTCCGGATGCTCAGCGACTACGCCGTGCTGCGTGACCAAGCGAGGGCGTGCCGGTGAAAGCCGGGCCGGGCGAAGCCTGCCACGAGGCAAGCGCCAGATGCCTCGACCGCAGCGCATTGCCCGGCCCGGTTCATGGGTTCACGCTGTCAACGAGCGGCAGGAGTCGCTGCAGTTCGATGATGACAGATGCGGTCATTCCAGTCCCCTGCCGCGATGGGCACAATTGTGCACTTGCCAAGGGCAGGCCGCGTTCGCCCTCATGGGAGTGCGAGGGACATTTCTTCGATGCCAGTCAGGATCCGGTCACGAATGCGGTCCACCAGGTCGGCACCGGTGGAGATGTCGAAGCTCGCCGTTTCCAGCAGCGTTTCCTGACCCGTCACACGGAACCGCGCGCGGATACCTTCCTCGTTGCCCAGGCCCGCATGGTGGGGATAGAGTAGCGTCAGCCGTGGGGCCTTATAGAGGTGGGCGTAGGCCATCATCTGGTAGACGTCCGCCTGGGAGACCCCCTGTTTCGGATCGTCGATCCGGTCGGAAATCCGCTTCCATTTGGTGTCGATCACATGGGCAACCTGATCGCCAAGCTTGATGAGGATGTCGGGCTTGGTCTGGAAAACCGCACGCTCGTCATCGACCGACGTCAGACAAAACAGGCGGCCGCCCTGCAGGGTCACGCGGAATTNCGACCCCGCCAGCGCCCGCGTCACCAGACGGCCGATGTACTCCTCGAACAGGGCATTCATCTCGAACAGCAGGGCCGATCCCTGCCCCGACCCAGCACTGGTCGTTTGGTACCGGTTGCGCAGGAACAGCTGCGCCATTCCAAAGAGTTCCTGCCAGGCACTGTTGGTGCGGTCGATGACAACATCGTCCCACCGCAGGGCCGGGAGCTGCACTTCCGCAACCTCGGCATAGACGAAGGCCAGTTCCCGCAACCGCTGCACGTTCGTCGCGCTGCGCGACATGCCCGCCAGATGCGCGATGGTTGCCTTCATGATGCGGTTGAGGGCGATGTCCTCGGACAACTCGTCATAGCGGCACGCCAGGCGGCCAGGGTTTGCGATATGACGGGTGAACTGGCGCGGGATATCCAGCGATCCCCGCAAGGTCGGCAGATCGTCGTCGAGGAGGGTATAGCGCCGCGGCATGCCTCGTCGCACCGCCTCGGTCAGCTTGTCGCAAAAGATGCGGATCAGGATTTCCAGCAGTGTTTCGCGCTGCCAGTCGAGGTCGGTCATGCGCCCGGTCTGTATCTTCAGGTCGAGAGCTACCGCCAGCATGTGGACAAGGCGCTTGCGGATTTCGCGCGTCTCTTGTGCCGATCCTTCCTTTTCGCCGACATCGATCTTCGGCAGGATTTCCAGCGTGCAGCCCGGCACCGCCAGAACGCCAACCACCCCGCGCGCCCGCAGGTCATGGCGCCGATCCTCCAGTACGCCATCTCCGCCACGCCCGGCGAAGGNGGATGCCTTGGCCAATGCCACAAGGCGCTGGGTAAGGTGCGGAGGAATGCATCNCTNCCCATCGCCATGGGGCACGGCCTCCCATTCGCGAACGGACCAGGCGGGCATCAGGCCGCGAACTCGGAGAAGTCGAACTGGTCCTTCACCCGCCAGCGCAGTCTTTCTTCGCGGATGTGTTCTGTGCCAAGCCCAAGTGGCGCGTCCAAGCGGCGTGCCTCCAGAAACCGGGACTGGTCCCGCGGGCCATCGCCCAGAACGGCGGCGACCTTCGACCAATCCTCGTAGAAATACTCGGATAGAAGCGGAATGACCTTGTGCCGCATGACGTCCTCGACGTCTTCGGCGGACTTGCAGCCAGTGAAATAGGCGTGTCCGATCTGGTGTTCGCGGTCGAAGAGATACTCGATGCGGTCGTTGATCGTGGTCAGCAGCTTCTGCAGGTTTATCCCGCCGACATTCGGGGACAGGACCGCCGGGTTCGGCATCAATTCCTTGAAGGTGAACCGGCGGCGCAAGGCCGTGTCCAGCAGCGCAATCGAGCGGTCGGCCGTGTTCATCGTGCCGATGATGTGCAGATTGGGCGGCACCCCGAAGCGCTTCTTCGAATAGGGCAAGGTCAGCTGGATTTCGTCGCGCCGCCCGAGGCGCTTGTCCGGTTCGAGGAGCGTGATCAGTTCGCCAAAGACCTTCGAGATGTTGGCGCGATTGATCTCATCGATGATCAGGACGAAGGGCCGCGCCACTTCAAGTTGTGGCACAGCCTTCGGGCCGAATATCACAGTGTCCAGTGCGTCCCATGTCAGCTGATCCTCCAGCAATGGATAGGCCGTATGGAATGAAGTGAAATCTTTGCCGTAGATCCCGGCGCGATTCACACCTTCTATGCTGTGCCAAAGCCATTCAACGGCGCGCGAGTGGCGAGGCGGCTGACCAGAAACGCCCTGTGAGAACTGATATTCGGCCTTCAGCTNTCCGACCGCGACGATCCTCCCCTTTCCTACGGTGAGTGCCACGTAGTCACCGGGTTCTGCGCCACGAAACAACCACGTCCCATAAACTGTCGGATGGTTCCCGATGATCTCGGGCTCCTCCTCCTGTCGTTTAGCCTTAACTGCATCCCAACTATCGTACTCGGGAGGTGACCAGTCCACATCACCGCCATGGGGCCACTCGACTGTTTCCTCGCGAATGGCACGGTCGAGTTTCTCACGCCAATTGGTCCCTGTAAGTCCGAGCCGAATGATCCGCCGCGAACGATCAAGCCGGTTTGCGTCCGCGTTCGCTCCGGTGTCTCGCTCAGCCCGCGCGCAAATTGTCCGGAATATCCCGGGCTCGTCCTTCAAGCGGAATCCGGTTGCATNTGATGTAGAGTCAGGGACCGTATCCGGCCCATCTTGGCCGGTATTCGGCCTCAGCCNCTCGACGAATTCCTCGTAGGACATCGACTGGTGAAAGGTCACGAACTCGATCCGCTTCTCCGTCACCAAGCGCCGGTATTCTGCCATCAACCGATCACGGTTGTTCTCGCCGGAGAGATCAGCAGCAACAGCGTCGCCCAGACATAGGCGAACCGCCTCCCACGCCGTCTGGTAGGTCTTGCCGGTGCCGGGTGGTCCGTAGAGGATCAGGTTGGTGGTCGCTGTCTGCACGGCGTCTGGCATGGGCTTGTCCTTCGCGGCCCCGTCCTGCGCGAGGACGAAGGTGTATTCGGTCGTGGTGCTGCGTTCCGGCCCGGACCGTTTAGGCGCCGGGACCGAAGCAAGCTTCTGGAACATCTCGCCTTCCAGCGCCTGGCAGACGCTCGCCCAGTTCTTCACAAGGCCCGCCATGTCGTGCAGGTCACCCGCGCGGATCGTGACAGAAGTCTGCCCGGCCTCGCGCGCCGGTGCGATGAAGTAGTTCGGCCTGAACAATGCCCATGCCATTGATTTCATGCTAAAACATGGCGGTTTTTCGCCATTGGCTGCAGGGTTTCCTATGATTCTGCTTGAAACCCTGCAATTTCGGTTTTTGCCATGAAGCACCGTCCGCGCCCCACGGAACAGGATGACCTGCTGCGTCCCAGGCTGGTTGACATGATCGACCCGCGCCACGAGCTGGTGAAGCTTTCCGCGCTGATCGACTGGGAGGTGTTCGAGCGGGAGTGGTCCGGGTTCTTTCCGTCGGGCNNAGGCCGACCGGCGACGGAGCCGCGGCTGGTGGCGGGGCTGCTGTATCTGCAGCACGCCTACCGGCTGTCGGATGAGGCGGTGGTCGCCCGTTGGGTCGAGAACCCGTATTATCAGCATTTCACCGGGGAGACGTTCTTTCAGCACCGTCCGCCGATCGANCCCTCGTCGCTGACCCGCTGGCGGGGGCGGATCGGAGAAGAAGGGGTGGAATGGCTGCTGACCCAGACCATCCGGGCGGGGCAGGAATCCGGTGCGATCAACGCGGACAGCGCCAGGCGCGTGGCGGTCGACTCCACCGTCATGGAGAAGAATATAGCGCATCCGACGGATGCCCGGCTTTATGAGCGGGCGCGGGAACAACTGGTCGCCCTGGCGCAGGAAGCCGGGGTAGAACTACGGCAATCCTATGCCCGCCTGGCGCCGCGGCTGGCGCTGCAGGTGGGCCGCTACGTCCATGCAAAGCAGTTCAAGCGCATGCGCAGCAAGGCATTGAAAAGACTGAAGGGCTACACCGGCCGCGTCATGCGTGATCTGCGCCGCCACCTGCAGGTCGTCCCCGAGGGCGGTCTGCGGGACCGGATCATCGCGAAGCTCGCCCTGGTCTCGCAACTGCTGCACCAGCAGCCCAAGGGGGCCGACAAGATCTACGCCCTGCACGAACCCGAGGTCGATTGCATCTCGAAAGGCAAGGCGCGGGTCCGTTACGAGTTTGGCTGCAAGGTCAGCGTGGCAACCACGCTGGACGAGGGCTTCGTGGTCGGCATGCGCAGCTTTCCGGGCAACCCTTATGACGGCCACACCCTCCGCCCGGCGCTGGAACAGGTGGAAGTCCTGACCGACCAGCGACCCGAACTCGCCGTCGCCGACCGCGGCTATCGCGGCCATGGCGAGGCCAGGACCCGCGTCCTGATCAGCGGCACAAGGCGCGGCCTGACGCCAAAGCTGGTCGCAGATCTCCGCCGCCGCAGCGCCATCGAAGCCGAGATCGGCCATATGAAAACCGATGGCCGTCTCGCGCGCTGCCCGCTCAAAGGCACCGTCGGGGATGCCCTCTTTGCCGTGCTCTGCGCCTGCGGACACAATATCCGCAAGATCCTGGCCCACCTCAGGGCTTGGCTTGCCTGGATTATCGCCCTGCTATCGACCGCCAATACCGATCCAAACCACCGCTATCTGACTGCAAATGCAGCGTGAAAGCTTTGTTCAGGATGAACGAAGTAGTTCAGCGCGACCAGTCGGGCCCGGTCTGCCCCGCGCATCAGGTGGGCGTATTGCTCTGGAAGGGGAAGCGGCACGTCGTTCTGATCGACGATGATGTAGCCCGCCGCGTGCAGCCGTGCCGCGGCATCATGCGGCTGGCTCCACCCGCCGGTGAGGGCACTTGCGGGCTTGCCGATAAGGAAGCCGATGAGCGGCTTGGAGGGGAAACGCTTGTCCTGGCGTGGCCTCGTTGACCGCACCCAGTACTCGGAGGGGGCACCGAAACCTGAGAATACGTCGGCGTGGTCGCCATTCTTGCGGAAAGCCTCGTGGGCATCCATCGCCGCTTCGATCCGGTCACGGGACAAGGCGGGCGACTGGTCGTCGGCTTCCTTGGGCAGGATGCGGTAGCCAAGCTTCGGACCGCGCGACACTGCATGTCGCCGTATCCATTGAAGAACTCCTGAGCAGACAGAACCCGTTCCCCGGCAGATGGCCCACAGCGACGACGACCGTCGCCTTGGCCGGATAGGGCTTGTCACTGTCACCGTCGGCCATCCGGACAGTCGTTCTGGAGAAGCCATACCGCGCGAGAAAGGCCGTACCAAGCTCATCGCACTCCTTCATCGCAGCGGCGATCTCTGTCTTGGTGAGCCGGTCCAGCAAGGCCTGATGCCCGTCCTTGTCGGGCATGTTGGCCTGCTGGGTCAGGAACGCGTGGTAGAGTTTCAGCGCCTGCTGGAGGCTCGCGAGCCCCGTGCGCAAGACACCATCGATGGGGACAGGTGATGGGTTCGGGCGTTCAGCACGTTCATCCTCGGCCGAATAGGCAAACCGGTTCAGGATGGTGTCCAGGTCTTCCTGAACGAACAACTCGTCCAGGTCGCCGAGATACTGTTCAACCCGCTTGGCACTGCTGACGCGCGACGAGGCAGTTGCCTCAGCCTGTCCCTGCGCGATCATCCATTTCCGGAACTCGTCCTGCTTCATCGCCTACCGCCCGCGTCGCCGAATGTTGACGTTCCAAGGTCAGGAAGCCGAGGGCAGAATCCGTCGTCGTCAATTCACCGTCTGGAACTACGCGGCGATGATGGCCGGAAGCAAGAAGGTGCGCAACTGGCAGTTGCCTGCTGCTGCCTTCGACTGCGTGATTATCCGGGCTGGCGCCATTTTTCTGGTGTCGTGTTGATGTGGCGTTGATGTAAACGCGCGAACACAAAAGCCCCACCATTTGGCGGGGCGCATGTCGTTGATATCGTTGCAAGTTTCTGGTTGCGGGGGCAGGATTTGAACCTGCGGCCTTCAGGTTATGAGCCTGACGAGCTACCGGGCTGCTCCACCCCGCGTCCGTTGTTTATCCCCGTNGGGGTTAGGCGCGGGGTTTTTGGCATCGTTGTTGAGAGCTTGTCCCTGGTCAGGTCTGGCGGCGACCTACTCTCCCACGTCTTGAGACGCAGTACCATTGGCGCGGCAGCACTTATCGGCCGAGTTCGGGATGGGATCGGGAGTTTTGCTTGCGCTATGACCACCAGACCGGATCAGGGACAGTCCCTGCAGTTGCAGGGCAAACATCAGTGTTGTTCCAAGTCATTTGTGCTTTGACGATCCAGGGGATCGGCGATTGCCGAGCCTTGCTGTTTCTGGATCAAATCAAGCCAATCGAGCAATTAGTACCGGTCAGCTGAACGCGTTACCGCGCTTACACCTCCGGCCTATCGACGTGGTGGTCTTCCACGGCTCTCAAGGGAGACCTTGTTTTGAAGGGGCTTCCCGCTTAGATGCCTTCAGCGGTTATCCTGTCCGGACATAGCTACCCTGCATTGCCGTTGGCACGACAACAGGTCCACCAGTGGTCCGTTCAACCCGGTCCTCTCGTACTAGGGTCAACTCTTCTCAAGTCTCCTGCACCCACGGCAGATAGGGACCGAACTGTCTCACGACGTTCTAAACCCAGCTCACGTACCTCTTTAAATGGCGAACAGCCATACCCTTGGGACCTGCTCCAGCCCCAGGATGAGATGAGCCGACATCGAGGTGCCAAACGATGCCGTCGATATGGACTCTTGGGCATCATCAGCCTGTTATCCCCAGAGTACCTTTTATCCGTTGAGCGATGGCCCTCCCACTTGGGACCACCGGATCACTATGACCGACTTTCGTCTCTGCTCGTCTTGTCAGACTTGCAGTCAGGCTGGCTTCTGCCATTGCACTCGACGACCGATTTCCGACCGGTCTGAGCCAACCTTCGCGCGCCTCCGTTACGATTTGGGAGGCGACCGCCCCAGTCAAACTCCCCACCATGCAGGGTCCCGGACCCGGATAACGGGCCGCGGTTAGACATCAAGAAGGCGAAGGGTGGTATCTCAAGNGAGGCTCCACGGGAACTGGCGTCCCCGCTTCGATGCCTACCACCTATCCTGCACATCACATTCCTGATGCCAATGCAAAGCTAGAGTAAAGGTTCATGGGGTCTTTCCGTCTAACCGCGGGTAGTGTGCATCTTGACACACAGTTCAATTTCGCTGAGTCCACGTTAGAGACAGCGGGGAGATCGTTACGCCATTCGTGCAGGTCGGAACTTACCCGACAAGGAATTTCGCTACCTTAGGACCGTTATAGTTACGGCCGCCGTTTACTGGGGCTTCAATTCGGAGCTTGCACCCTCCTTTTAACCTTCCAGCACCGGGCAGGCGTCAGACTGTATACGTCGCCTTACGGCTTCGCACAGCCCTGTGTTTTAAGTAAACAGTCGCCACCCCTAGTCTGTGCCCCCGCCCATAGTTGCCTACAGACGGGGCTCCCTTCTCGCGAACTTACGGGAGCATTTTGCCGAGTTCCTTTAACGTGGTTCTCTCAAGCGCCTTGGTATACTCTACCAGCCCACCTGTGTCGGTTTGGGGTACGGTCTGATGTGGGGCTATTTCCAGGACACCGCAGNCTGCCCGGTCAATCCGATAAGACCGAACAACATCAAGCATCCGTCACATCCCANCT
>CP059262.1:3587500-4261978 GCA_013693875.1 Exiguobacterium profundum
CCATCGAGGTGATGCCATGGCTCGCGCAATGCTTCAGCCCGGCCAGCGCCTTGTCGCGGTCCATCGCCTGCCGCAGGTCCGAAGGCCAGGGCTCCGGCTCGCCCCCGGTGGCGATGCCCAGTTGCAGGTGCATCTCGCCCGACAGCGCCAGCACCGGCGAAAACGCCTCGAACTCGCGCAACTCGCCCGCCGCCAGCCCGTCTGCCCCCATCACCACCTCGTGGCCATGCGGCATGACCGCCCTGTGCAGGATGCCCGCCGCCTCCAGCGCCGCGGTATTGGCCCAGACAGTGTGGTGGTCCGGCGACATCATGGCGATGGGCCGGTCAGCAATCACCGCATCCAGATCCTGCCGCGTGGTGTCCGGGCCAAAGATGCCATAGGCCGCGCCCTGCGCCATCAGAAGCGGCGCCTCCGGCTGGCGCGCGGCAAAGGCGCGGAAGGCCGCCGTCACCGCCGCGTGCCCCATCACCCCGCCCAGTTGCAACTGCGTCAGTTCGTTGCCGCCCAGCACCAGATGCAGGTGGCTTTCCACAAAGCCGGGCAGCAGCGTGCGCCCGCCGCAGTCGATCACCTCTGTCCCTGGCCCCGCCAGCGCCTCCACCTCGGCACGGCTGCCCACCGCCAGGATGCGCCNCCCAGCCAGCGCCACCGCCTCGGCCCGTGGCCGGGCGCCGTCCATGGTCAGCACCCTGGCATTGGTCAGGATCATCTCGGCCGTCATCTTCTTCTTCCTTCCTGCAGGCTTCTTCTTTGCCCAAATACTCCGGGGAGTCGCGGCCCTGGCCGCGACGGGGCAGCGCCCCCGATTCTTCGCAAGAATCGTCAGCCCCGCCGGTCCACCACGCGCTCGGCCATGATGCAGAGCATCTCGAACATCAGGTTCACCCNCAGCCAGGCCGTGCCGCCCACTGCGTCGAAGGGCGGCGAGACCTCCACCAGATCGGCGCCCACCACATCCACCCNCTTCAACAGCCGCGCCACAAGCAGCGCCTGATGGGAATTCGGCCCGCCCACCTCGGGCGTGCCGGTGCCGGNGGCAAAGGTCGGGTCCACGAAGTCGATGTCATAGGTCACATAGGTGGNGCTTCGCCCCACGATGGACCGCACCTCCGCCATCACATCCTCCGGCCCCCGCCGGTGGAACTCGTCGATGGCGATGATGCGGATGCCGTTCGCCTCGGCAAAGTCCCAGTCCTCGCGGCCATAGGCCGTGCCGCGGATGCCGACCAGGACATAGCGTTTCGGGTCCACCAGCCNCTCTTCCACCGCGCGGCGGAAGGGCGTGCCATGGGTATACTTGCCGGTGCCGAAATAGACATCGTTCAGGTCGGTGTGGCTGTCGAACTGGATCAGGCCCAGGGCCTCGCCGCCCCTGGCCAGCCCGCGCAGGATCGGCAGCGTACACAGGTGATCGCCGCCGCCGGTCAGCGGCACCACGCCCGCCGCCTTTACCCGCGCATAGAAACGTTCCATCCGGTCAAGGCTGTCCATCAGGTCCGCCGGATTGGGTGCCACGTCGCCCAGATCGGCACAGTTGCACAATTCGAACGGCGCCACCCAGGTCGCGCCATTCTTCGCCCGGATCATCGTGGACAGATCGCGCAACTGCCGCGGTCCGTGCCGCGGGCCCGGCCGGTTCGTCGTGCCGCCATCCCAGGGCGCGCCGATCAGCCTGACGCTGANCTCGCCAAAGCGCGGGTGATCAAACGGCACATGCGGCAACCGCATGAAGGTGGGAATCCCCGCGAATCGCGGCAGATNCAACCCCGATACCGGCGTGAAGAAGCCGTCGCCCGTGGTTCCCGTCATCGTCGCACTCCTTCTGCCGGTCCCGTCCCAAGCCAATTGACCACTGCTCGTCCCCCTGTCCGGTCCGCTTCCGACATGGAACAGCGCGAAAAACCGCGCGCCCCGCCTCGGGCTTGACCCTGCGCCGCCCTTTGGGTGTTGATCGCACCGTCAAGGCGCCCCCAGGGCGCAAGTCCTGTCGGAGGGATTCATGTTCAGCAAGACCGACACCACGGCAGCGCCCGCCCGCTCCGGTTCCGCCACAGGCTCGGGGCGGTCGGTGTTTTCCAGCGATCTCAAGGTCACGGGCGAAGTCTCGTCCGGCGGCACGCTGGAGATTCTGGGCGAGGTGGATGGCAATGTCTCGGCCCGCGGCCTGCTGATCGGCGCCGAAGGCCGGGTCAGCGGCACCGTCCAGGCCGATACGGTCGAAGTGCGCGGCCATCTGGAAGGCAAGGTCGCCACCAACGATTTCACCCTGCGCGCTCCGGCCGAGGTGGCCGCCGACGTCACCTACCGCACCCTGGTGATCGAAAGCGGCGCCACCATCGAAGGCCATTTCGCCCGCGCCAAGGACTGATCTCAGGGCGCCACCGCCGAGGCGACGGCCCCACAGCTGGTTCTTCAAGGCCACGATGGGCGGATCGGCCTCCTCGACCGGCGGCCCCGCCACCGGCGCCGCGCCGGGCGACAATACCGCCATGTGGATCTCGCCGTCGGTATAATAGCGGTCGCCCCCGCCGTTGCGGCCATTCAGCGTCGGCCCGATGCCGGTCAGGCCATACAGCACCGTCACCACCTTCGCCGCCACCAGATCGCCGATCAGCAGGTTCCGCTCGTCGTCGATGTCCGGCGCGATGTGATGCGTCACCTGTCCCGTGTCGCGGCTCAGCTCCACCCCCGCATCCTGCGTGGCCGAGCCCAGCCAGACCGGCCGCCCCTCCACCCNCTTGTCCAGCACCTTCCACCAGCGCACATGGTTGCGCCGGTCGGCGCTGTCGCCGATGGGCTTCTCGAAGGCCAGGTCCTCCTTGCGCCCCTGATACAGCAGCGGCGACACCGGCGCCGCGTCATNAGGCCGGTCCAGCATCACGCTGGCCGCGATCCGGACCGAGGATTTCAGCGTCACCGGATCAGCCGGATACCAGCCCGCCGCATGCATCGCGGCCAGCACGTCGTCCTCGGACCCGACCAGCCCGGCATTCAGCGGATCGCCCGGAANTCNCTGCTCGGTATGCGTGACCATCTCGGCCTCGCCCAGGCCCGGCTGATGCTCGCGGTGATACCACAGCCGCGGCAACACCAGATAGGCCAGCACCCCCAGACCAGAAGGATGCCGAAGCCCCATTTCAGAAGACGCCGCCCCCGCCCCGACGAACCCGCCATTCACCGCTCACTGATCAATGAAGGCGCGCACCGAGGCGGTATATTCCTCGGGCGCCTGCAGCATGGCGAAATGGCCNNATTCCGGCAGGATCACCAGTTGCGAGCCCGGAATCAGCGCCGCGATCTTCTCGGTATGGGGCCGCAGGATCGCCTCGTCATGGTCGCCCGCCACCACCGCCGTGGGCACGGTGATCGCCGAGACCTGCGCATCGGTCCAGTTGGGCTGCGTCGCCCACATCTCGCCGATCTGGGCCACGAAGCCGTCGAACTGGTCCGGCGTCGGCGACATCTTCGCATAATCGCNGGCCATGCGGCCGATGTAATCGTTGAACACCGCATCCTCGGCCACGCTCGGGTCCACCCCGTCGGTCGTGATATTGGCCGCCTGCGCATACAGGTGATCCAGCCGCTCGGGATGGCTCATGGCAATATCCAGCCCGATGATCCCGCCATCCGACCAGCCCACCAGGTCCACCTTGTCGATCTTCAGGTAATCCAGCAGCGCCAGGTAATCCGACGCCATCAGGTCATAGCCGAACGGCTCTTCCGTCCGGCTCGACCGGCCATGCCCCCGGCTGTCCGCGACGATGACCAGATGATCCTTCATCAGGTCGGCCACCTGATAGGACCAGATGTCGCCATGGCCCAGCCCGCCATGGATCAACAGCACCGGATCGCCCGCGCCATAGGTGGCGTAATACATCTCGATCCCGTTCACCGGCGCCTTGCCGGTGGAAACCGNGCGCTGCATCGGCGGCGCCTCGGGAATGCTCATCCAGCGGTCCTCGGCCTGCAGCAGCGCCAGGCCCGCAGACAGCAGAACCACGGCAGACATCACACGCATCGGCGCCCCTCCCGGTTCGATTGGCAGCACCATCGCAACCGGCAGTCCTTCGGTCAACAGCGGCTATTCGGCGGCCAGCGGCAGCGCCTCGCGGCCGATCTCGGCAATGTCGGCCACCACCCCGGCGATCAGCGCGCGGAACGCCTCGAAATCGGTCCGCGGCAGCACCCGCGCCTCGTCCATGTACAGCGCCCGGTCGATCTCGACCTGAATGACGTGCTGCCCCCGCGCCANCTTACCATAGGCCTGCGCGATATGGGCGCTTACAANAGGCGCATTGCGCGCGACCCGCAGTCCGGCGGCACGGAACGCCGCCTCGACCCGGTCCATCACCTCGCGCCCCGCCGCCGCGCCGAACCGGTCGCCCAGCACCACCTCGGGCCGCAGATGCCCCGGCCTTGCATGGGCCTCGATCGCCTCGTGCGGCATGGAATGGCAGTCGATCAGCACCGCCTCGCCGAACAGGCTTCGCGATTCCTCGATCAGCCCGCGCAGCCGCGCGTGCCAGGGATGCCACCAGCGCGCCAGCCGCGCCTCGGCCTCGGCCCGCGTCAGCTTGCCGCGATAGATCGGCCGACCGTTCGCCACCACGCGCGGAATCACCCNCAGCCCCGAGGATATCCGCGGATTGTGCGCCGACCGCCCGACGCCCTCGATCACCGCCGGGTCCAGCTCGTCCGCGCCGCGGTTCAGGTCCAGAAACGCCCGCGGCGCCCGCGCCGCCAGCAGGGCGCCCCACAGGGGCGCCGAATCGAACAGAAGATCGACGAAAGCATCCTCGGAGGACCGGATCACCCGTTNGTCCAGCACGCTTGCCGCCAGGAACGCTTACGCATACTCCCGTCCGCTGTGCGGCGACGAGAAGATCACCGGCGTCTCGCGCCGGTCCGGCAGATGCAGGATGAAGCTTTCCTCGGTCATGCGCCCCCGTCCTGTCCCCGGTATAGACGGGTTTCGCCAACCGTCGAAACCCCTTGAACCCCCGGCGACCTTTATAGACCGCGCACCCGAACCGGCCCTGGCCGTTTTCGGGCATGTGGGCGGTTAGCTCAGCGGTAGAGCACTACGTTGACATCGTAGTGGCCACTGGTTCGATCCCAGTACCGCCCACCATTCACCGCCCCGGATCGCCTCCGGGGCACGTTGTTTTCAAGGCGCACGCGCGCCGCGAAGAAGGAGAGATGCGATGAAGGTTGCGAACTCGCTCCGCTCGCTGAAGACGCGTCATCGCGATTGCCAGATCGTGCGCCGCAAGGGCCGCGTCTACGTGATCAACAAGACGCAAAGCGCTACAAGGCCCGTCAGGGCTGACAGCACTTCCGGCCGACCGGAGATTCACGGGCCGCCCGCGGAAACCGGGGCGGCCTGTTTCGTTTGTGATCGCAAGACACGGGCGAGAAAGAAACGGTCGGGCAAACGAGTTTTCTGCGAAAACTGAAGTTACGAATTTTCTGCGAAAATTCGGATCCTTCGCAGAAGGATCGACCTTCAGAGTTTTCGCAGAAAACTCGTTTGCGAGGCCCGATGCGGTTCCCCCGCCAAGCCCCCGATCCCAGGAGTCCCCGCATGACGCAGCCCTGTGCTCCCGCGCCCGTGCTTGCCGGACAGAGCATCCTGCTGCGCCCGCCCGTGCCCGCCGACGCCGACGCCCGGCTGGACCAGGGGCGCTGGCCCGAAATCTATCGCCAGTTCGGCGTCGATGCGGCCAGCCTCGGCCCGCTGACCCACGCGGGCGTCGCCGCCTGGCTGGAAACCCTCGCCGCCTCGCCCACTGCCTGGGTGATCGCTTACGCCGATGACCGCTTCCTGGGCGAGATCTGCCTGCGCGACCTGAACCCTGCCGACGCCAACGCCCGCCTCGGCATTGCGCTCTATCACCCCGGCCTGCTTGGCCGCGGCATCGGCCGCGCCGCCATCCGCGCCCTGATGCCCCATGCCTTCGGCCTGCTCGGACTGCACCGGCTGTCGCTGCGCGTGCTTGCCACCAACGACCGGGCGATCCGCTGCTACCGTGCCTGCGGCTTCGTCACCGAGGGGCGCGAGCGCGAAAGCGCCCGGGTCGATGGCCTGTGGATAGACGACCTGATCATGGGCTGCCTGGTTTACGAGGCCCGCCTCGCGGACTGATCGGCGGGGATCGTCTGTCCAGGGCGCCAAATCCTTAACGTCCGATGAATGCGCGCCCGCAAGCCATTGATATTCCACGATCCGACACAGCGTCCGAGCTCGGACACCCCTGCCGGGCCCGCGGCGAGAAGCCCCTTTGTCCCGCCCCGCCCTGCCCTATCCTGCCCTTCCAACCAGCGAGGTCGCCATGCCCGTCGCCCGCCTCCTTCCCCTCGCCCTCCGCCTCGGCGCCGCCGCTTAAGACTGCCTGGGCCGTGACCCGCGTCGCAAGGTCCCGGATGCAGCCCGGCCGCACCGACCAGCGCGCCGAAGACGCGCTGGACGACCTGCCCGAAGGCCTGGCAATCCACGCGCCGAAGGACCGCGCCGAGGACGCCCAGAAGAACGCCGCCTTCCGCCTGCGCCGGGTGATCCGCTGGCGCGGCGAGACCCTGGAACTGGACGCCAGCCTCCTCGGCCGCTTCCGCCTGCGGAGGATCGGCGAATGATGCGGCTCTACCACTCCCCGACCTCGCCCTTCGTGCGCAAGGTCATGGTCTTCCTGCACGAAACCGGCCTCCTGCCCGAAACCGAACTGGTCGGCGTNGGTAAGACGCCCACCGACCCCGGCTCCATGCCCGTGGGCCTGAACCCCCTGGGCAAGATCCCCGCCCTGGTCGTCGAAGAGGGCCACACCCTCTATGACAGCCGGGTGATCTGCCGCTACCTCGATACCCGGGCAAAGGCTTGCCTCTACCCCGAGGGCGACGCGCTCTGGGACACGCTGGTGATCGAGGCCACCGCCGACGGCATCATGGAAGCCGCGGTGCTGATGGTCTACGAAACCCGTCTCCGCCCGGAAGAAGCCCGCTTCGCNCCCTGGGTCGAAGGCCAGTGGCTGAAGATCGCCCGCGCCCTNGACGCGCTCGAAACCCGCCACATGGCCACCCTCGACCACGGCTTCGGCGCTGCCCAGATCGCCACCGCCTGCGCGCTCGGCTACCTCGACTTCCGCCACGCNCCCCGCGACTGGCGGNNCTTGTTACCGCAGCTGGCCGCCTGGGCCCAGGCCGCCCTTCTGCGCCCCGCGCTGGCCGAAAGCGCCCCGCCGGGCTGAAAGCCGCGGCAGCGCTGCAACGCGGCCGGGAAAAGAGCATCTCCAACAAGCTGTGCGCCCCTTTGTCCGATGGACCTCACGCCGCCGCTCGCCTAAAAGCCGCCCACCGACCTCCCGGGCCGAAGGCACCGGGACTGATGTCTCATAGGCCGCCCCCAGTGCGGCCGCGCAAGGGAGAGGATCTGTGTCCCACGCAGAAGAACCCGCAGGCACCCGCCGCGACTTCCTCTATTACGCCACGGCCGGGGCCGCGGTCGCCGTCGGCGCCGCCGTCTGGCCGCTGGTCAACCAGATGAACCCGTCGGCCGACGTGCAGGCGCTGTCGTCGATCTACGCTGACGTCTCGGGCGTGGACGTGGGCACCCAACTGACGGTGAAATGGCTGGGCAAGCCGGTCTTCATCCGCCGCCGCACCGCCGAGGAAATCGAAGCCGGTCGCGCCGTCAAGGTCGATGAACTGGCTGACAAGCTGGCCGAGAACCGGAACATCGCCGCCGACGCCCCCGCCACGGACGAAAACCGCACGCTGGTCGGCCCCGATGGCACCAACACCGGCGAATGGCTGGTGATGATCGGCGTCTGCACCCACCTCGGCTGCGTGCCGATCGGCGATGGCGCNCACGATTTCCACGGCTGGTTCTGCCCCTGCCACGGTTCGCACTACGATACCGCTTACCGCATCCGCAAAGGNGCGCCGCGGAACCTCGACGTTCCCGTCGCCGCCTTCGACAACGAAACCACGATCAAGCTCGGCTGAGGAGAGCCCAGATGGCCGGTATTCCGCACGACCATTACGAACCCAAGACGCGGTTCGAGAAGTGGCTCCACGTCCGCCTTCCGATCGTGAGCCTGGTCTATGACACGTTGATGATCCCCACGCCCAAGAACCTGAACTGGATGTGGATCTGGGGCATCGTCCTTGCCTTCTGCCTGGTGCTGCAGATCGTCACCGGCATCGTGCTGGTGATGCACTACACGCCGCATGCCGACATGGCCTTCGCTTCGGTCGAACACATCATGCGCGACGTGAACGGCGGCGCCATGCTGCGCTACCTGCACGCCAACGGCGCCTCGCTGTTCTTCTTTGCCGTCTACACCCACATCTTCCGCGGTCTCTACTACGGCAGCTACAAGGCCCCGCGCGAAGTGACCTGGATCATCGGCATGCTGATCTATCTGGCGATGATGGCCACGGCCTTCATGGGCTATGTGCTTCCCTGGGGCCAGATGTCGTTCTGGGGCGCCACGGTGATCACCGGCCTGTTCGGCGCGGTCCCCGGCGTCGGCCCGGACATCCAGACCTGGCTCCTGGGCGGCCCGGCGGTGGACAATGCCACGCTGAACCGCTTCTTCTCGCTGCACTACCTTCTGCCCTTCGTCATCGCGGCGCTGGTCGTGCTGCATATCTGGGCCTTCCACACCACCGGCAACGGCAACCCCACCGGGGTTGAGGTCCGCCGCACCTCGAAGGAAGAGGCCGCGAAGGACACCGTGCCGTTCTGGCCCTACTATGTGATCAAGGACCTCTTCGCGCTGGCGGTGATCCTGGCGATCTTCTTCGCGGTCGTCGGCTTCATGCCCAACTACCTTGGCCACCCCGACAACTATATCGAGGCGAACCCGCTCTCGACCCCCGCCCACATCGTGCCGGAATGGTACTTCCTGCCCTTCTACGCGATCCTGCGCGCCTTCACCGGCGACGTCTGGGTGGTGCAGCTGGTGCAGTTCCTGTCCTTCGGCATCATCGACGCCAAGTTCTTCGGCGTTCTGGCGATGTTCGGCGCCATCGTGGCGCTGGTGCTGGTGCCGTGGCTGGACACCTCGTCGGTGCGCTCGGGCCGCTATCGCCCGATGTTCAAGTGGTGGTACGGCCTTCTGGTCGTGGACTTCGTGGTGCTGATGTGGGTCGGCGCCATGCCGGCGGAAGGCATCTACACNTTGATCTCGCTGATCGCCGCGACCTACTGGTTCGCCTATTTCCTGGTGATCCTGCCGCTGCTTGGGCTGATCGANAAGCCGCTGCCCATGCTTACGACGATCGAGGAAGACTTCAACGCCCACTATGGCCCCAACGCCCACCCGGCCGAGTGAGAAAGGAACTGACCAAGATGTTCAGGAACATCACTCTCGCGGCCGCGTCGGCGCTGGCGCTGACCTCCGGTGCGGCGCTGGCTGAAAACGCGGTGCATATCGAAGACATCGCCTTCTCGTTCGAAGGCCCCTTCGGCAAGTTCGACCAGATGCAGCTGCAACGCGGCCTGCAGGTCTATACCGAGGTCTGCGCCGCCTGCCACGGGCTGCGCTATGTCCCGATCCGCACCCTGGCCGATCCCGGTGGCCCGCATCTGCCGGAAGACCAGGTGCGCGCCTATGCGGCGGCCTTCCCGGTCAACGACACGGCCTCGAACCCGCACCTGATCGACCCGGCCACGGGCGACGCCCGCGTGCTGGCGCCNACCGACAAGTTCCCGGCGAACTTCGCGGTAAGCGGGCCCGACCTCAGCCTGGTGGCCAAGTCGCGGGCGGCCTTCCACGGCCCCTACGGCACCGGCATCGCCCAGCTGTTCCAGGGCATCGGCGGCCCGGAATACATCCACGCGATCCTGACCGGCTATGAAGAAACCCCGGCCTGCGCCACGGGCGACGAGGCCGGTTACTACAACAAGGCCTTCGCCAAGGGTGGCATCCCGGACAGCTGCAAGAACGAAGAGGGCCACGCCCTCGTCGCCGGCAGCTGGATCGCCATGCCCCCGCCCCTGGCGGATGACATCGTCACCTATGCCGACGGCACGCCCGCCACGGTCGACCAGATGGCGCTGGACGTCGCCTCGTTCCTGATGTGGGCGGCCGAACCGAAGATGATGGCACGCAAGGAAGCCGGTTTCATTGCCGTGGTCTTCCTCGTGATCCTCGCCTCACTTCTGTACCTGACCAACAAGAAGCTCTGNGGTGGCGTGAAGGGCAAGAAGTTCGTCTGATCGCCCGGAATCGGTTGAAATCCCGAACCCCGCCCCTTCCGGGCGGGGTTCGTCTTTCAGGTCACGCCATCCGCAGCCAGATCGCCGGGGCAAAGCTCGCCGAAATCTCCGAGCCCAGATAGCCCCAGCTGGACGGCGCCGCCGTCCCATAGCTCAGGGTCCGCCGCAGGATCTTTCGCGCCGTCGTCACCGGCGCACCGCCGTTGATGTCCGGCGTCGCCGCCGATTGCCAGGCCGAGACGGTCGCCGTCGAGGAATGGCGCAGACCCAGCCAATAGGTCGCGCCGCCCCACAGCATCGCCGAAACCGCCACGGATTTCAGACCGGTGGTGCCGAAATCCATGTCTCCGGTCTCCAGCAGCCTGGCATCGGGACGCCCGTTGGCATCCGACAGGTACACCACCAGCTTGCCCAGGGCCGAGGCCACGGCCGTTGTGACGTTCACCACCATCTGGTCAATGGTCATGTCCAGACGCGGGGAAAACGGGAACAGGTCCATGCGCCCGGCCGCGCCCGCGGTGGTCCCCGTGGTGGTGCCGCTGCCCATCGTCGTCAGCACATGCTCGCCCGATGGCGGCACCAGGAAGGGCACCGACACCGCGCCCACCGCGACCGAGGCGCCGGACCGCCGCACCCGCACCTGCCCGGCGGTCTGGTTCAGCCACAGCCAGCCCTCCTGCGGCGCCACCGGATCGCCCGTCACCGCGCCCAGGGCCAGGCCCACCGGCATCTGCACCCGGCCCGAGGTCACCTCCAGCGCCGTCACAAAGCTCGTGCCATCGCCCGACACCTTCACCGCAAAGCTGTCGCTGCCCGCCAGCCCCATCTCGGCCCGCCCCGACCAGCCCGACTGGAACAGCAGGCTGGCCGTATCGGCAACAGCCTTGTTCACCTTCAGTTGGTGCCCCTGCCCCTCATGCGAGAACAGCGTCGCCGGGGCCGAAACCGCCAGCCGGTTCACGGCATCGGCCGAGGTGTTCACCCCGACCCCGCTCAGGTTCTGCATCAGCGCCGGGTTGGTTGGTAGCAGATCGACGAAGACGCCTGGCACACGCGGGCACGCCCCGCGACAGCGTCCCAGGCGATCCAGCCGTCGCCCGGCGCCATGAAATCCCAGCCGTTGTTGCGCCGCCGCGCCGGCTTGCCCCCTGGCCGATCCACAGCCCCGAAGGCGCGGACCCGACCTGCCAGACCGCCCCTCTTCGGGAAACTCCGGCGGGTCGTTCACGGCAAAGCCCTGCACCACCAGCTGGACCAGCCCGTCCAGCCGGTCGATGGCTTCGTTATGGGTCACATGCTTCTGCGCCTGCGACGGCATCAGCAGCGGCAAGGAAAGTCGGGGGTCTGGTCGGGCATCGGGCACCTTCTGCGGCCGGAACGGCTTCAGGCGCGGACGATGCCATCAGGGCGCTGAACAGGCCCTTGCCGCAGCGCACGCTGCCCCGCCCGTCAGGCGAACAGGAACCGGTCGGCCGTCAGATCCGCCAGATGCACCCCGAACAACTGCAACTGGTCGCCGTCGATGGTGAACCGAACGCCAAAGGCCTGCGCAGTGGAAAAGGACAAGACCGTCGCCTCGGCCAGGAAACTGGCATAATCCGTCACGCCCGACCGGCCGTCGATGCGGATGAAGTCCTCTCCCGCCGCGAAATCATAGACCAGCCCCTGCTGTTCGCCCGCCGAAAAGACAAAGACATCCGCCCCGCTGCCGCCCCGATACTGGTTCTGCCGCACCGCCGATCAGCAGATCGTCGCCCGCATCCCCATACAGCCGGTCGTCGCCCTCCTCGCCGACCAGCCAATCCGCGTCGTCGCCGCCATACAGATAGTCGCTGCCCCTGCCGCCCGTCAGCCGGTCGGCCCCCCGCCGCCATACAGCCGGTCCACGCCATCCAGCCCGCGCAGCTCGTTCCCGGCCAGGTTGCCGTAAACCGAAGCCCCCAGCACATGCGACACGACATCGAACTCCGCCGTGCCCGTCAGCGTCAGCCGGCGCCGCGCCCGACATCTCCAGCGTGCCAAAGACCCCCGGCCCGCCGCAGATCGTCAGGCTGTCCTGCGTCACCTCCAGATCATGGTCCTGCGGCATCGCGGCCTGCGACAGGATCTCCACCCCGCGCGACTTGGCGATGCCCTCCAGCGCCCCCTCGGCATCCTCCGAGGCATAATATTCCCGCGTGAACGTGGTGTTCCACACCCGCGCCCCCGGCGCCGCATCCAGCACCGTCACCGTGATGTTGAAGGTCGGGCCGTCCAGCTCGCCGTCGCTGGCATACAGCCGCACCGTATAGACCCCCGCCGCATTGTAGCCGGGCCGCAGCACCAGTTCGCCGTGATCATTGTCCAGGAAATACTTGGACCGCTGCGACTGCGAGCCATACAGCCACAGGTCGTCCCCCTCGGCATCGGCAAAATACAGCCCCGGCGCCAGCCGGATTTCCTGCCCCTCCGAAATCACCAGGCTCAGCGGCGCGTCGGGCTGCACCGCCAGATGCGGCGCCGTGTTGCCGATGCCCGCATCCGGCGTCCCGGTCAGAATCTCCATCAGCTCGGCAAAGAACCGGTGGCCATATTCCACCAGCGACTGGCCGTCGAAATGCACGCCGTTCAGGTCGCCCGAGGTCAGCCCGGTCGAGGACACGAAGCGCAGGAACGGGTCGTCGCGCATCGCCAGTTCCATCAGCTGCATGGCCTGGTTCTGCGTGGCATGTACGCCTTCGCGCGACAATTCGCCGATCAGCATGGTCATGGCATCGCCCGCCCAGGCGGCATTGCGTACCTGGCCGATGAATTCGGTCAGCAGGGCGACGAAATCCGCCGTCTTGATCGGAAAATCGCTTTCGCCCTGCAGCCAGATGAAGTTGTCCACATGATCCTGGCCAACCAGGGCCAGCGCCGCCTGCACATGGGCATCCAGCGCATCCCAGTTCGTGCCCGTGCCGCTGTCCAGCCAGCTGTCGATGCGGCTGCCGCTGACCGGCCCCGCCACCACCAGAACCGGTAGGCCCAGCGTCTGCGCCAGCTCGTTGGCATAGGGCAGGTACAGGTTGTTGCGGGTATTGGCATAGAACGACGGCACGATGGTCCCGGTGACCGGGTCGTACATCATCACATTGGGGTCCAGAACCTGCGCCGCCCCGCCGCCGCCCACCATGTTCGACTGGCCGCCCGCCACCACGACAAAGAAATCCGGCGACCACCAGGTGCCGTGCCCGTCCTGATACCGGAAATCCTGATGCTGCGGCGCCGCGCTGCGCTGCTTGTAGACCACGCCGTTGATCGTAACCTCGGTCAGGCTGTCCTGCAGCCCGCTCGCCAGGAAATCCGCAAAGCTGGAAAATTCGGCCATACCATACCACTCGGGAATTGACGCTTTCGATCCGACTCCCGGCATCCTGCCGCATTTTCGCCGGATTTGCGCCATTCAAATGGCCCGTTCCCGTCAAGTTGAAGAAACAGTGCTTCGCCCAGGCGGAAACCAATTGCCGCTGCGGCGGCGAACCGGACCGAATGCGCTTGACCGCCCGCCCACCCACCGCCTCAATCCCGCGCGAGCGCGCTCCGGCCATCCGGCCGATTCCCGCCAGCAGGAGGACCCATGTCCGATCTCGTCATCATCGCATTTCCCGACGAAGCCACTGCCTTCGAGGCCCGGGCCGAGCTGATGAAGCTCCAGAAGGAATACCTCATCGAGATGGAGGATGCCGTCGTCATCACCCGCAGTGCGGACGGCGCGGTGCGGCTGCACCAGCCGATCAACCTCACCGGCGCTGGCGCCGTGTCCGGCACGCTCTGGGGCGGCCTGGTCGGCCTGATCTTCCTCAACCCGCTGCTCGGGGCCGCCATCGGCGCAAGCGTGCGCCATTTCCGGCGCNNGCTGACCGATATCGGCATCGAGGACAAGTTCCTCAAGGAAGTCGGCCAGTCGCTGGAATCGGGCGGCTCGGCGCTGGCCGTGCTCATCCGCAAGATGACCGCCGACAAGGTGCTGGAACGCATGACCGGCCTGCTTGCCAAGGGCCGCGTGCTGCAAACCTCGCTGTCGGCCGAACAGGAAAAGGCCCTCAGCGCCGCCATCCAGCCGCCAGCCCCGCCCGCGGCCTGACCTGTCGGAGGCGGGCTCCGGCCCGCCTCCGCCACCGGGGCCGCCCTACGAGGCGCGGCCCCGGCGCGCCGCCGGTTCCGCCAGGCCCCGAATTTTCGCAGAAAATTCGCCCCCTACCGCGGGCCGCCGCACAGCGCCTGACCTAGACGAAGACCATCGTCTCCGGCGTCAGGTCGGCCAGCGCGACATGATACAGCACGATCTGGTCGCCGCCGATGGTCAGCCGCAGGCCCCAGGTCGTGCTGGTTGTGAAGACCTGCGCCGCCGCCGCCGCCAGGAACGCATCCACGCTGTCGATTCCCGCGCGCCCGGCAATCTCGATCCGGTCTTCCCCGGCAACGAAATCCTGCACATAGCAGGCCCCGTCACCGACGGTGAAGACAAAGGTATCGGCCCCGTCGCCGCCATAGCACTGGTCGCGGCCCGCGCCGCCATCCAGCCGGTCGTCGTCCGTCCCGCCATACAGCCTGTCGTCGCCCGCACCGCCCCGCAGCCCGTCGTCGCCATCGCCGCCATACAACTGGTCGGCCCCGTCATCGCCCATCAACAGGTCGTCGTAAGCACCGCCATAGGCCCGGTCATTCCCCGCCCCGCCGCGCATCCCGTTGGCACCCGCATTGCCGGTCAGATAATTGGCAAGCCCATTGCCCTCGACCGCAAACCCGGCCTCGCCCGCCAGCGTGACGCGCAGGACCGCGGCGCCAGCGCCAGCGTGCCGAACACCCCGGCCCCTCCGCGAATGGTCAGGTTGTCCTGCGTCACCACCAGCGCATGGTCCGACGGCATGGCCGCTGCCGACAACACGTCCAGCCCGCGCGAGGCGGTGATGACCGCCATCGCCTCTTCTGCCGTGGCCCAGGACGACAGCACCCGGCCAAAGCTGTTGGTGCCGATGCTCGCCCCCGGCAGCGCCTCCAGCACCGTCAGCGTCAGCGCAAAGCGCGGCCCGTCCAGTTGCCCGTCGCTGGCATAGACATACAGCGTATGCGTGCCCGTGGCATCATAGCCGGGACGCAGCACCAGACCGCCGCCGTCGCTGTCCAGGAAATAGGGCGCCCGTCGGCCCAATGCGCCATACAGCCACAGCGCATCGCCCTCGGCATCCGAAAAGAACAGGTCCGCCGACAGGTGCAGCGTCTCGCCCTCGTGCATGACCAGCGTGACCGGCGCGCCCGGCTTCACGTCCAGATAGGGCGCCGTATCCGCGGGCACCGGGGTGCCCTCCAGGATATCCCGCAGCGCGTCAAAGAAGCGGTGGCCGAACGCCACCAGCGATTCGCCGTCGAAATGCACGCCCACCGTGTCAAAGGCCGTCAGCCCCACCGACGAGACGAAGCGCAACAGCGCATCGCCCGACAGCGATTGTTCCAGCTGTTGCAGCGCGGCGTTCTGCGCCGAATTCACCCCTCGCGCGACAATTCGCCCACCAGGATCGCCATCGACTCGTGGCCCAATCCGCGCCCCGCACCTGCGCGATGAACGCGGTCAGCAGCGCGGCATAGGTCGTCGGCGCCAGCGGATAGTCACCCTCGCCCTGGTGCCACAGGAAACTGTCCACATGGTCCTGCCCGACCTGCGCCAGCGCCGCCGCACATCGGCGTCCAGCGCATCCCAGTTCACCCCCGACCCGGTCTCCAGCCAGCTGTCGATGCGCGACCCGCTCACCGCCCCCTGCACCACCAGCACCGGTTACCATGCTCTGCGCAATGTCATTGGCGAAGGGGATATACAGGTTGTTCCGCGCGTTGGGATAGCGCCACGGCTCGATCTGCCCGGTCTCGGGGTTGTAGACCATCACATCGGGATCGGTGGTCAGGTCGCCGCCCGTCCCCGCGCCCACCATGTTGGACTGCCCCGCCACCACCACGACAAAGTAATCCGGCGACCACCAGTCGCCGTCGCCGTCCTGATAGCGGAAATCCAGGTGCGCGGGCTGGCCTGCCCGCTGCCGGTACAACACCCCGTCGATCATGACCTCGGTCACGTCGCCCGACGTGCCGCTGGCCAGGAATTCGTCAAAGCTGGAATAGGCAAGCATGCGCCTTCACCCTTACTCACCCGACTCATCACAGGCGCCGCAACTGCGCGCCCGGCAAGCCTACCGGAAATTATGGCAAAATTCGGGCACGCGCCGCGGCCCGGCGCCCCCGCCCCCGACCTGTGCTCTTGACGCCAGCCTTCCCAGCCCGCTTATGCTGCCGACCATGGCCGCCAAGGACCCCACCAAACCGCGCAAGCCGCGCGCCCGGAAAGCCGCGGCCGAAGCCCCGCCGCCTACCCCGGCCCCGCCACGCCTGCGGCGCCGGATCCTGCGCTGGACCGCCCGCGCCTTCCTCGGCCTCGCTAACCTCGCCCTGGCGCTGATCCTGCTCTACAGCCTGGTGAACCCGCCCACCAACCTCTACCAGGTCTCNGAATCCGCCCGCCTCGGCGGGATCCAGCAGGACTGGGTCGGCTGGGACGACATCGCNCCCGTCATGGCCCGCTCCGTCGTCGCCGCCGAGGATGCGAACTTCTGCCTGCACTGGGGCTTCGACATGGCCGCCATCCGCGCCGCCATGGACGACGGCGCCAACCGCGGCGCCTCCACGCTCACCCAGCAGGTGGTGAAGAACGTCTTCCTCTGGCAAAGCCGCAGCTGGGTCCGCAAGGCGATCGAGGCCGCGATGACCCCCGCCGTCGAACTCGTCTGGTCCAAGCGGCGCATCCTGGAAGTCTACATGAACGTCGCCGAATTCGGCGAAGGCATCTTCGGCGTGCAGGCCGCCGCGCAGCATTTCTTCGGCATCGACGCCGCCGACCTCTCCGCCACCCAGGCCGCCCGCCTTGCCGCCGTCCTGCCCGACCCCAAGGGTCGCAGCCCGGTGAAACCCGGCCCCTTCACCCGCAAGCGCACCGCCCAGATCATCCAGGGCGCCGAAACCATCCTCCAGGACGGTCGCGCCGCCTGCTTCGAGGGCCAAGGCCCCTCTCGCAGTTGAAATCTGCCGCCCGGCACGGCAAGAGGGGGAACGCAGTCCAGAGCCGCCGGTGCAATGATCCGCCTTTACCATTTCCCGCTGTCCCCCTTCTGCCGGAAGGTGCGCCTGACGCTGAAGGAAAAGCGCCTCGAAGCCGAGCTCATCGAGGAACGCTATTGGGAACAGTCGCCCGATTTCCTGCGCCGCAACCCGGCCGGAAAGGTGCCGGTGCTGCGCATGGACACCCGCGTGATGTCCGAAAGCCAGGCGATCTGCGAATACCTGGACGAAACCAACGCCACNCCCGCCCTCATGCCGCGCGATGCCGAAGGCCGCTACGAGGTGCGACGCCTCTGTTCCTGGTTCGACGACAAGTTCCACGAGGAAGTCACGTCGAAACTTCTGTACGAGCGCGTGAACAAAAAGATCATGGGCCTCGGTTACCCGGATTCCAAGAACGTCAAGGCCGGAGCCACCCGCATCAAGTACCACCTCGACTACATGGGTTGGCTTCTGGATCAACGCCGCTGGCTGGTAAGCGATGCCATGACGCTGGCCGATTTCACCGCCGCCGCGCATCTCTCCTGCCTCGACTACATCTCGGACGTCGGCTGGAATCGCAACGCCACGGTCAAGGACTGGTACGCCAAGATCAAGTCGCGCCCCTCCTTCCGCACGCTTCTGCAAGACCAGATCCCCGGCTTCCCACCGCCCGCCCATTACGCCGACCTCGATTTCTGATCGCGGCGCGACGGAACCGCGCCCGCCCGGCGTTCCACATATGCAACAAGACGCATATGTGGAGATCATCATGACACGGCTCGCCCTCATCGCCCTCGCCCTCGCGCTTGGCTCCGGCGCGGCCATGGCCCAGCAAGGCAATCCTGGGGCCAATTTCATCACCCAATGGGATGCCGACGGCGACGGCATCGTGACCGTTGAAGAGGTCCAGACCCGCCGCGGCGACCTTTTCACTACCTTCGACGCCAACGAAGACGGCCAGCTCTCCGCCGAGGAATTCATCGTCATCGACGAAACCCGCGCGGCGAACCAGGCGGCGATGCAGCAACAGGCGGGCATGGGCCGCGGCCGGATGGATCAGGAACCCGACCGCGCCCTCATCGACACCAACACCGACGGCCTGATCAGCCGCGACGAATTCCTCGCTGCCACGGTGCTGTGGATGTCGATGCGCGACCGCAACGGCGATGGCGTCATCACTGTGCAGGACTTCGGCCGCGGCGGCTGACGGCCAAGGCGCCCCGCCAAACCCCGGCGCCCTCCCTCCCCCTTGTGGGGAGGGTCGGGGAGGGGTTTCCCGTGCCAGACGCCCGCATCCCTCGCCATTAAGGCAGGGCCCCCGCCCTCATCCCGAGTCCAGACCCCAGTCCTTCCCCTGCATCTCGCGCAACCGGCTCGCCGTGCGCTCGAATTCGAACGCCCCTCGCCNCTCGATATACAGCCGCTCCGGCGCCTCGGCTGCCGAACAGACCAGCCGCACCTTGGCCTCGTACAGCGCGTCGATCAGCGTGACGAAGCGCTTGGCCTCGTTGTAGTTCGACATCGACAGTTGCGGGATATCCTCCAGGATCAGCACCCGGCAGGCCCCGGCGATGGCCAGAAAATCCGCCGCCCNCAGCGGCCTTGCGCAGAAATCCCAGAACGAGGCCCGCCCCACGCCATTGGCAAAGCGCGGCACCACCACCTCGCGCCCGTTCAGCGGCAGGTGCAGGGCCGTGCCCGCGGCGCCGCCGGTCAGGTCCGACCAGATCGCCTCGATCTGCCCCTTGGCGGTGCGGGCGGGGTGGAAATAAACCTGCGCTCCCGCCAGACGGTGCTGGCGGTAATCGGTGGGGCTTTCCAGCGCCACAACCTCCAGCTTTTCGCGGATCATGGCGATGAAGGGCAGGAACAGCGCCCGGTTCAGCCCGTCCTTGTACAGGTCTTCCGGCACCCGGTTCGAGGTGGTGACGATGACGATCCCGGCAGCAAACAGCTTTTCGAACANGTTACCCACGATCATCGCATCGGTGATGTCGGTGATCTGCATCTCGTCAAAGGCCAGCAGGCGAACCTCGCGGATCACCTTGTCGGCCACCGGCGCCAGCGCATCCTCGACCCCGGCCTTGCGCGCCTCGTGCATGCCCTTGTGGATTTCCTGCATGAAGGCATGGAAATGCACCCGGCGTTTCGGGGCGTGTTCCACGCTTTCGGTGAACAGGTCCATCAGCATCGACTTGCCGCGCCCGACCCCGCCCCACAGGTACAACCCCTTGGGCGGCGTCGGATGGCGCACGAACAGCCNCGCCCAAAGGCTCCGCCGCCGCTGTGCCTGGGTATCCAGCCAGTCGCGCAGGGCCTCCAGCGGCGCCAGCACCGCATGCTGCGCCGGATCGGGCCGCAATACGCCCGCGGCCACCCGGTCTTCATAGATCTGCGTCAAGGTCATTCGCATACCTTCGCATACAATGGCATGCGGATTCGGAAAAGCCCCGGCCGCCCTGCGGCCAAGAGCCGCCATCGCACCCGGCGCCTCGGACAATTCTTAAGTCCAAGTTAATCCGGCCGCGCAAGTCCTTGATTTCATGGGACCGGACAAAGCGTCCGAGCTCGGACGCTATCCCGCCGCCTGCCAGTCCATCACCGCCTGCACCGGCCACAGCAGCATCAGCACGTTCAGCGCCAACCCATCCCGGATCAGGGCCGTGGTCAGCACCTCGAAACCCACCACCACCGCCACCGACAGCCAGACCGGCGCCACCCGGGCCAGCAGGAACCCCAGGATCATCGCCAGGGTATCGAAGACAGAGTTGATGACCGAGTCGCCATAATAGTCCAGCGAGATGGTGACCTCCCGATACCGGTTGATCACCCAGTCGGTGTTCTCCAGCAGCTCCCACCCGGTCTCGATGGCCACCGCCACCACCAGCCGCCACCGCCAGTCCACCCGCCGCGCCACCAGCCACAGGTAGGCATAGAACAGGATGCCGTGGATGATGTGGCTGGGGGTATACCAGTCCGTCAGATGCTGGCTGTTCTCCGAGGAATAGGTCACCCCGTGCCACAGCTTGACATAGCCGCAGGTGCAGATCGGCGGATGGCCCCAGGCCCACAGGACCACGGCCTGCATCAGGATCAGGGCGGCAACCAGGGCATAGGGAACGCGCGTCGGGCTCATGGCGCCAAGCAACCACGCCGCCCGCCCGCCGTCAAAGGAAACTCACCGCCGCCGCCGCACCACCCGCCGCTGCGCCACCCGCCGCGCCAGCTTGCCGCGGCGGCCGGGCTTGCCGCCGGGCAGGCCGCGATCCTCGACCTCCAGCAGTTCCAGCATCANGCCCCCGGTCACCGGCACCGCCTCTTTCAGCCGCACCACCACCCGCTGCCCGATGCCCAGCACCACGCCGGTATCCGACCCCATCAACGTCTGGCTGTCGGGGTCATAGTGGAAGAACTCGCGCCCCACCTCGCGGATCGGCACCAGCCCGTCGGCCCCGGTCTCGTCCAGCTTCACGAACAGCCCGAACCGCTGCACCCNCGAAATCCGCCCCGCAAAGGTCGCCCCCACCCGGTCGCTCAGATAGGCGGCCAGATAGCGGTCGGTCGTGTCCCGTTCCGCCGCCATCGACCGCCGCTCGGCATCCGAGATCAGCTTGGCGGTCTCGCTCAACTCCTCAATGTCGAAGGCCGACAGCCCGTCCTTGCCCCAGCCGTGGCCGGTGATCAGCGCCCGGTGGACGATCAGGTCGGAATAACGCCGGATGGGCGAGGTGAAATGGGCGTAGTTCTTCAGGGCCAACCCGAAGTGACCCAGGTTTTCCGGCGCGTAATAGGCCTGCGGCATCGACCGCAGCGTCGAGATGTTCAGAAGCTCGTCGAAATCCGACCCCTCGGCCTGCGCCAGAAGCCGGTTCAGGTGGCCGGTCTTCAGCACCTGCCCCTTGGCCAGCGTGAAGCCCGAGGCCTCGGCCACCTCGCGCAGGGCGTCCAGCTTTTCGGGTGAGGGTTCCTCATGGACTCGGAAGAGCAAGGGCCGCTTCAGCCGGATCAGTTCCTCGGCAGCGGCGACATTCGCCAGCACCATGAATTCCTCGATCAGCTTGTGTGCCTCAAGCCGCTCCTTGAAGGCGACCGACAGCACCTTGCCTTCGTCCGACAGCACGATCCGCCGTTCCGGCAGGTCCAAGTCCAAGGGCTCGCGCCGCTTGCGCGCCGCGGCCAGCGCCTCGTAGGCACCGTAAAGCGGCTTCAGGATGTCCTGAACCAGCGGTGCCGTGGCGGCATCCGCCTGCCCGTCCACCGCCGCCTGCACCTGGGCGTATTCCAGCGACGCAACCGAGCGCATCAGCCCCCGCGTGAAGCGGTGGCTGATCTTGTTGCCATGGGCGTCCACCCGCATGCGCACCGCAAGGCAGGCGCGGTCCACGCCTTCGTGCAGCGAGCACAGGTCGCCCGACAGCGTGTCGGGCAGCATCGGCACCACGCGGTCGGGGAAGTAGGTGGAATTGCCGCGCCGCCGCGCTTCGCGGTCAAGGGCCGAGCCGGNGGTGACGTAATGGGCGACGTCGGCGATGGCGACCCAGATCACCCATCCGCCCGGATTCGTCTCGTCATCGGCATGGGCATGCACCGCGTCGTCGCGGTCGCGCGCGTCGGCCGGGTCGATGGTCACCAGCGGCACGCCGCGCAGGTCTTCACGGTCGCCCAAGGGCACGGGTTCGGCCGCATCGGCCTCGGCCATGGCGGCATCGGGGAAGCGGTCGGGGATGCCGTGCTGGTGGATCGCGATCAGGCTGACGGCCTTGGGCGAGCCGGGGTCGCCCAGGCGGCTGGTGATCCGCGCCTGCGGCAGGCCCAGGCGTTTCGGCCCGACCTGTTCGGCCTCGACCAGCTCGCCGTCCTTCGCGCCGCCCGTGCCGTCAGCCTACACGCGCCATTCCTTGTCGGCGCCCTTGTCGATGGGCAGGATGCGCCCGCCTTCTGCCCCCTTGCGGAAGATGCCCAGCACCTTCAGCGGGTTGGAGCCAANGCGGATCAGGCGGGCGGCATAGTCGCAATCCTCGTCTTCGACTTTCGTCAGGCGGGCGAGGATACGGTCGCCCTCGCCAAGCGCCGGGTCACCCTTCTGGGGAATGATCTGGATCACCGGCGCCGGGGCGTCCTCGGTCCATTCCATCGGCGCGGCGAAAAGGTCGCCCTGCGCATCGGGGGCCAGCACCTTCAACAGCGTCACGGNGGGCAGCGTGCCCGCGCCGCGATAGCTGCGCCGGTCGCGCTCCAGCGAACCCGCCTCTTCCATCTCGCGCAGCATGCGCTTGAGTTCGACGCGCGCGGCACTGCCCTTGATGCCGAAGGCGCGCGCCAGATCGCGCTTGGCCGAAAGCGTGGGGTTTTCGCGGATCCAGTCCAGGATCTGCTCTTTGGTGGGGAGTGTGTCCATGGTTCATGGCCTACCATTGCGCGCCCGCGGCGTCACGCCGATCCTGCATCGTGACTGGACTCTGCCGGGCCTGCAGCCGCAGAATTCGCGCATCCAAGCCGGAGACCGCCCATGCGCCGCGCCCTGATCCTGGCCCTGTTGCTGCCCGCCTGTGTGCCCGTCACCCTGCCCGAAGCCGAGGAGCAATGTGCCCGCAGCGCCGCATCGGGGGCGGCGGCTCGGTGGCGGTGGGCGCCTCGACCGGCAATGCCGCCATCGGGGTTGGCGGCGGGACGGTGGGCATCGGGGTCGGCACCGGCAATTTCTACGGCACCGGCGCCGGCATCGGCATGACCTTCGGCGGCCCGGTCTGGCCGCGGCTGCCGCCGGAAACCGTCTATGTGAACTGCGTGCGCGACCGCACTGGGCAGGACCCCACGGTCAACATGGCGACGGCCCTGCAACGGGCGGGCGTGCAGTGAAGCTTTTGGTGGTCGGTGGGACCGGGTGGCTGGGCGGCACGGTGGCGCGGCTGGCCGCGGATGCGGGGCATGACGTCACGGTTCTGGCACGGGGACGGTCGCCGGTGGGCGTCCTGCCGATGATCGTGGCCGATCGGAACGCCGAGCTGCCCGACTTGTCCGGGCAAGGGTTCGAGGCGGTGGTCGATACCTCGGCCTATACCCCGGCGCATGTGGGGCTTCTGCAGGCGCTTGGGCCGGGGCCGGGGCGCTATGTTCTGGTTTCCTCCGAGTCGGTCTATGGCGATTTCGGGCAGGACATTACCGAAGACAGCCCCGCCCCGACGGCCACAGCCGAAGACCTGGTGCTTGCCGAGGCGGTGGCGCGGGGCGAGGGCGAATACGGTGCGGCCTATGGCCCGCTGAAGCGCGCCGCCGAGGAGGCGGCCCTTGCGCGTCTGGGCGAACGGGCCACCATCCTGCGGCCTGGGCTGATCGTCGGACCTGGCGATCCGACCGACCGCTTCACCTTCTGGGCGCGGCGGCTGGACCGGCCCGGCCCGGTGGCCCTGCCCCTGCCGCGGGACAGGCCGGTGCAGGTGATTGACGTGCGCGACCTGGCTGCCTTCACCTTGGCCATGGCCGAAGGGACGGTGCCGGGCATCTTCAACTGCACAGGGGCCGTGACGCCCTTCGCCGAGATGGCCGAGACTTTCATCCGCCTGTCCGGCGCGGGGGCAGAGCCGTTGTGGCTGCCCTGGGAGCGCTTCGAGGCGGCGGGGCTGCACTACTGGACCGAGGTGCCGCTGATCCTGCCAGAGGACCCGACCTATGCGCATTTCCTGACCGTGCGACCGGATCGTGCGGTTGTCGCGGGCCTNGACTCGTTACCGCTGGCCGAGACCATGGCCGATCTGCTGGCCTGGGACCGCTCTCGCCGACACCGGCCACTAAGGGCGGGAATGCCACCNGACAAGGAGGCGCTGCTGCTCGCAGGCCCAGCCTAGTCAGCCCAGCAATTGCCACAGAAGCCGCGCCGCCATGGCCGAGGAGGTGGCGACCAGAAGCGGCTTGATCAGTCGGGCGCCGCGCTTCATCGCCACGCGGGCGCCAAGCGCCGCGCCAAGAGTCTGGGCCAGCGCCATGGCAAGCCCGGTCCAGACCCAGATCGCGCCGGAAAAGGCGAAGACCGTCAGGCTGCCGATGTTCGAGGCGAAGTTCAGCGCCTTGGTGTGGGCAGTGGCGCGGGTCAGCCCCTGCCCCGCCAGCAGCACAAGCGCCAGCATGAAGAAGCTGCCGGTGCCGGGACCGAACAGCCCGTCATAAAGCGCGATGGGCGGCACGATCAGGGCCGTGAAGGCGGCGGGTTTCAGGCGCTGGATGCGGTCAGCATCGGTCAGCCCGGGCTTCAGCGCGAAGAACAGCGCCACGGCCACCAGGATCGTNNTTAGCATGGCCAGACGCAGCCAGGTGACGGGCACCAGATGCGCCAGCGCCGCGCCTGCGGCGCCGAAGGCCCCGGCGGTCAGGATGCCCGCGCCTTGGGCGCGCAGATCGACCAGCCCGGCGCGTGCATAGGCAAAGGCGGCGGTGCCCGATCCGAAGCTGCCCTGCAGCTTGTTGGTGGCCAAGGCCGTCACCGGGTCGGCCCCGGCCAGCAGCAAGGTAAGCACGGTGATCAGCCCGCCACCTCCGGCAATGGCATCGACGAAGCCCGCGACAAAGGCCGCCAGCACCAGAAGGGCCGCCAGGTGCGGTGCGATTTCCAGCATGTCAGAGGTCAAAGCGCCGGTGGATGCGGCCGACCACGCGGCCATCGTCCAACGCCCAATCCGGGTCTGACCCATAGTCGCGGAAGCCCCGGCGCGCGTAGTAGCCCAGGCCGGGTGCGTTGTCGGCGCGGATAGTGGCGTTCAGCGTGGTGATGCTGGCGGCGTGGGCGGCCTGCGCCGTGGCGGCAAACAGCGCAGCCCCGGCGCCGCTGCGTTGGCGGGCGGGGCTGACGAAGGTGCCGATGTCGGCCCAGCCATCTGGCAGGCCGGGCCAGCGACCCACGGCCTGAAATCCGATCAGACTGCCGTCGTCTTCCAGCGCGACGTGGCAACAGATCGCCTCGGGCGCCGTTATGTAATCCTCGCAGACCTCATCCTCGCTGCGAGGCCGCTGGTAGGCGGTGGTGCCGCCTATGGCGATGATCTCGTTCTGCAAGGCGGTCATCGCCGGGGCGTCGGACGGGGTGGCGGGGCGGATGATCACGACACGAACTCGTCGCGCGAATAGCCCTGAAGGTACAACAGCGCTGTCAGGTCGCCGTGGTTCACCCGCAGCTCGCATTCCGCGGCGACCACCGGCTTGGCATGCAGCGCCACGCCCGNAGTAACGCGTTTCAGCATGGCCAGATCGTTGGCGCCATCGCCCACGGCGATGGCATCTTCGGGCGCGATGCCAAGGCGGGCAGTGACTTCCTCCAGCGCTTGCAGCTTGGCCGCCTTGCCAAGGATCGGCATGCCGACCTCGCCCGTCAGCTTGCCATCCTGCGCCAGAAGCGTGTTGGCGCGGTTCTCGTCGAAGCCGAGCTTGCCCGCGATGGCCTGGGTGAAGGCGGTAAAACCGCCCGAGACCAAGAGCGTGTAGGCGCCGTTGGCCTTCATCGTGGCCAGCAGTTCTGGCCCGCCGGGCATCAGGGTGATGCGGTCACGCAGCACGCGGTCGATGGTGGCGGCGGGCAGGTCTTTCAGCAGGCCCACCCTTTTCTTCAGCGCGGNATCGAAATCCAGCTCGCCATTCATGGCGCGCGCCGTGATGCCGGCGACATAGGCGCCCACGCCAGCCTCATCCGCCAGCTCGTCGATGCATTCCTGCTGGATCATCGTCGAATCCATGTCGGCGATCAGCAGGCGTTTCTTGCGGCCTTCGGCTTTCTGCACGGCGAGGTCGAGGCCCAGGGATTGCAGGTCAGCCCAGACCTGCCAGCGGTTCTGCGGGACCGTTTCCAGGTCGAATTCTGCCGCCACGCCGGNGTCCAGCCAGCGCGCGTGGCCGCCGCCCCAGGCATTGCGCAGCGATTCCACGGTGACGCGGTCAAGCGNTGGCGCGGGCGGGGAGGTCAGGATCGTGGCAACGAACATTGGGGGAACCGAGTTTCCGATAGTGAACGCCGGGGGTCGCTTTTGCGAAGACACGTGCCGCATTACGACGATTTTCCAGCTTGTGCCAGTGCGCGGCACCCCGTATCTCCGGCGGCGGGACACCCCTCCCCAACGGGGGCACATATCTGGAAGGATACCATGGCTGACCTGACCGCCCCGGCTGCGCGCCCGGCTAACCCGCGCTTCTCTTCTGGCCCCTGCGCCAAGATCCCCGGCTATTCCCTGGACATGCTCGCCGACGCNCCCCTGGGCCGGTCGCATCGCGCCGCCATCGGCAAGGCCAAGCTCAAGGAAGCCATCGACCTGACCCGCGAGATCCTGGGCGTGCCGCGNGATTACCGCATCGGCATCGTGCCGGGGTCGGACACCGGCGCCGTGGAAATGGCGATGTGGTCGCTGCTTGGTGCGCGCCCGGTGGAAATGCTGGCCTGGGAAAGCTTTGGCGAAGGCTGGGTCACCGATGTGATCAAGCAGCTGAAGCTGGATGCCACGGTGAAGAAGGCCGAGTACGGCCGCATCGTCGACCTGGCCACCGTCGATTTCGCGCGTGATGTGGTCTTCACCTGGAACGGCACGACCTCGGGCGTGCGCGTGCCGAATGGCGATGCCATTCCGGCGGACCGCGCNCACCTGACGATCTGCGACGCGACCAGCGCCGCCTTCGCCATGGACCTGCCCTGGGACAAGCTGGATGTCGTGACCTTCTCCTGGCAGAAGGTGCTGGGCGGCGAAGGCGCGCATGGCATGCTGATCCTGTCGCCCCGCGCGGTGGAACGGCTGGAAACCTATACCCCCGCCTGGCCGCTGCCGAAAATCTTCCGCCTGACCTCGAAGGGCAAGGTCTCCGAAGGCATCTTCGTTGGCGAGACGATCAACACGCCCTCGATGCTGGCGGTCGAGGATTACCTTGTCAGCTTGAAATGGGCGAAGTCGGTCGGCGGGCTGAAGGGCCTGGTGGACCGCGCTGCGGCCAATGCCCAGGTGGTCTGGGACTTCTGCGCCGCGAACCCCTGGATCGCCAACCTGGCGGAAGACCCGGCCACCGCCTCGACCACCTCGGTCTGCCTGAAGTTCACCGACCCGCGCATCACCGACGGTGCGGCCTTCGCCAAGGCGGTTGCCAAGCGGCTGGAAAAGGGCGTGGCGCTGGACATCGGCGCCTACCGCGATGCCCCGCCCGGCCTGCGCATCTGGTGCGGCTCGACGGTGGAAACCGCCGACGTGCAGGCGCTGATGCCCTGGCTGACCTGGGCCTTCGAGGCCGAGATCGCCGAACTCGCCAAGGCGGCGTGATCGCCAGGGTGCGCAATGAATGCGCACCCTACCTCGCGCCGTAGGGTGCGCATTCATTGCGCACCATCCCCATTCCCTACTTCAAATNNGGAGCCCGTCATGGCCCCCAAGGTTCTCGTCTCTGACGAACTCTCCGAAACCGCCGTCCAGATCTTCCGCGACCGGGGGATCGAGGTGGACTACATGCCGAAGCTCGGCAAGGACAAGGAAAAGCTGGCCGAGATCATCGGGCAGTATGACGGCCTTGCCATCCGTTCGGCCACCAAGGTCACCGAAAAGCTGCTGGCGGGCGCCGACCGGCTGAAGGTCGTCGGCCGCGCCNNAAGCATTGGCGTGGACAACGTGGACATCCCGGCGGCGTCGAAGCGCGGCGTCATCGTGATGAACACGCCCTTCGGCAATTCGATCACCACCGCCGAACATGCCATCGCCATGATGTTCGCCGTGGCCCGGCAGATCCCGGAAGCCAATGCCTCGACCCATGCCGGAAAGTGGGAAAAGTCCAAGTTCATGGGGGTTGAGCTGTTCAACAAGACCCTGGGCGTGATCGGTGCTTANAGCAATATTGGCGGTATCGTCTGCGACCGTGCGGTCGGTCTGAAGATGAAGGTCGTGGCCTACGATCCCTTCCTGTCCGATGAACGCGCGAAGGCCCTGGGCGTGACCAAGGTCGAGCTGGAAGACCTGCTGCACCGCGCCGATTTCATCACGCTGCATGTGCCGCTGACCGACAAGACCCGCAACATCCTGAGCCGCGAGAACCTGGCCAAGACCAAGAAGGGCGTGCGCATCATCAACTGCGCCCGCGGCGGCCTGATCGACGAGGCGGCGCTGGCCGAGGCGCTGGCCTCGGGCCATGTCGCCGGCGCGGCGCTGGACGTGTTCGAGGTGGAACCGGCCACCGAGAACCCGCTGTTCAACATGCCCAACGTCGTCTGCACGCCCCACCTTGGCGCCTCGACCACCGAAGCGCAGGAAAACGTGGCGCTGCAGGTGGCTGAACAGATGTCGGATTACCTGCTGACCGGTGCGGTGCAGAACGCCCTGAACATGCCGAACGTCACCGCCGAACAGGCTGCCGTGATGGGCCCCTGGATCAAGCTGGCCGGGCATCTGGGCGCCTTCATCGGCCAGATGACCGACGAGCCGATCCGCGCCATCAACATCCTTTACGATGGCAAGGTCGCCGACATGAACCTGCTTAANGCGCTGAACCAGTCGGTGATCGCCGGGGTGATGAAGGCCACGAACCCCGATGTGAACCTGGTCTCTGCCCCCATCGTGGCGAAAGAGCGCGGCATCCAGGTCTCGACCACGCGGCAGGAAAAGACCGGCGTGTTCGACGCCTATATCAAGGTGACCATGGTGACGGACAAGCGCGAGCGCTCGATCGCNGGCACCTGCTTCAGCGATGGCAAGCCGCGCTTCATCCAGATCAAGGGCATCAACATCGATGCCGAGATCGGCCGCCACATGCTGTACACCACCAACGAGGACGTGCCGGGCATCATCGGCCTTCTGGGCATGACCATGGGCAAGAACGGCGTGAACATCGCCAACTTCACCCTGGGCCGGTCGGGTGTGGGCCAGGACGCCATCGCCATCCTCTATCTGGATCAGGCCATCGACCCCAAGGTGGTGGACACGCTGGAATCGACCGGCATGTTCAGCCAGGTGAAGGCGCTGGAATTCGAGGGCGCCTGAGGCCGGTCAGTCGAAAAGCTCTGGCGGCGGGGCGGTCACCATGTCGGGACCTCCTGCCGCCATGATGCCCGGGCCATAGTCGCGGTTGATGAAGGCCAGAACGGCAGGGGCACCTCTTCCGGGGCGACCATGCCGCCTTCGGCCTTCAGCGACTCATAGGCGGCCTCGTCCGCCTCAAGGTCGTCGCTGACATCGCCCGCCCGCACCAGCGCCAGTGGGGCGGCCTTGGGAGTCAGAAGCCCGTCCGACGACACCCCAGATAGGCGGCATGAAGCACCTGGGCGCGCGGTTGCTGGCCAGCATTGGTGATCATGAAGGACATGCTTTCGAACTTCTCCTCGGCGAACATGCCGTAAAGCCGGTTCAGCATCAGCAGACCCCAGCCCCGGTGCTCGAACCCCGGCGCGCCCTCGCGCAGCTCAGAAGCCCGTCCTTCTTGCGGACCATGAAGGCCAGGCGGCCGATCCGCCCCGGCCGCCCGAAGCTGCGGCGGTAAAGCCGGTAGAAGCCACAGTATTCGTCGCCGCGCCGGGCGGTTTCTCGGCGGGCCGGGCCGGTCACGTCATAGGGAAAGGTCAGAGTGCCGGGCGGCAACTCGCCGGGCGCGGCCGTCGGCGCATCGACGCTGCCGCCCAGCCGTTCCGCCAGGGTAAGCAGCGACCGGTCCCAGTCCAGCAGGGTGAAGCCGGGGCGGCGCCGGGCTATGGCGGCCGTGACCTTTTCCAGATTGTGGGACGAGGGCGCCACAGTGCCCGCGACCCATCTTCCGACCAGCGACTTGTCCAGCCCGGCCTCCTGCGCCAGGCGACCGCGGCTCATGGACAGGATTTTCAGGACCAGGTCGAGTTTGCGGGAAAACGGAGCGTCGGTCATTGCGAATGGATGCTGTCGAAATCGTCCGCAGTTTGCACCGTCGCCGGGGTTGTGCAACGGGTTGCAGCATGCGTCGCCCGCTGGTGCAACTGGGTTGCACGGTGCGGTGCATGGCATAAACAATTCATCGAAAGCAACCAAGCGCAGCTCGCGCAACTCGATGAAACGAAAGGAAATTACCATGACCAAGCGTATCGCCGCCGCTCTTGCCCTTGCAACCGTGACCGTCCTGTCGGTGCTGCCAAGCTGCCGCGGCCATCACCCCGACCGCCGAGAAGGACAACGCCTGCGAGATGCTGCGCGACGGCGCCTCGTCCGACAGCGTGATCTGCGCCTACAAGCTGCGCGGCAACACCGGGGCCTGATCCCGCCACCGGTCTTAAGGCAGCCTGTCCGGCCCGGCATCGCAAGGTCCGGGGTCCCGCCCGGCCTGCTCCCCGCGCCTGTCCCCCGGCGCGGGGTGTTTCATTTCGGGGCGCCTCTGGCCAGTGCTGCGCCGCGGCGCTACGGTTCCCCCGCGCGAGCGGAGGATCCATGCCCATTTATGCCATCGGCGACATCCACGGCCATCTTGACCTGTTGACAGCCGCCCATGACCGCATCGCCGCCGACATGGCCGATCATGGCACGGGAACCGTCGTCCATGTGGGCGACCTCGTGGACCGCGGTCCCGACAGCCGGGGCGTGATCGACCACTTGCGCCACGGCATTGACGCGGGGCGCGACTGGATCGTGCTGAAGGGCAACCACGACCGTCTGTTCACCCGCTTCATGGCCGACCCCTGGGATCACGATCCCGGCCTGAGGTCGGACCTGAGCTGGCTGCANCCCCGCCTTGGCGGTGGCACCACGCTGGCCTCTTATGGCGTGGCGAATGCGTCCGACCGGCCTGTGGCCAAGGTTCATGCCGAGGCACTGGACCGGGTACCAGCCGGACATGTCACCTGGCTGGCAAACCGCCCGGCCTGGCACCGGCAGGGCGATATCCTTTCGTCCACGCCTGGCATCCGGCCCGGCGTGCCCATCGAGGCGCAGACCGAGGACGATCTGGTCTGGATCCGCGGCGCCTTTCTGGACGATACGCGCGACCATGGCCCGCTTGTGGTTCACGGCCACACCGCGCTGGACGCGCCGGAACACCGGGGCAACCGGGTCAACATCGATTCTGGCGCCGCCTATGGCGGNCCGCTGACCGCCATTGCCATCGAGGGGCGCGATGTCTTCGTGCTGACCCCGCAGGGGCGGATGCCACTTCTGCCGTAGGGCTCAGCGCGGCGCTGCGGGGCGGCGGGCGACGACCAGCGCCGCGGCCGAGGTGGTGGCCGCGACGGCCAGCACCAGCCAGAAGAAACCACGCGCGCCAAGATGCGGCATCAGCGCAGACATCAGCGGCGGCGCCAGGATGCCGCCCACCAGACCGGCAGCGATGATGGTGGGGGCCGTGCGGGGATCGTCGCCGATCCGCTTCGACGCGGCGACATAGAAGCCGGGGAAGAACAGCGCCGCACAGGCCCCCAGACCGACGAAGCCGACCGCCGGGCTGATTGCCACTGCCAGGGCCGCAAAGCCCGTGGCCGCGCACATTGCACCGGCATACAGCCGGAAGGGCTGAACCAGATGGGCGGTGAAGATCAGGACCACCCGCGCGCCCAGAAAGGCTGCGAAGAACACCGACAGCAGTTCCGAGGCGCGCTGTTGCGGAATGCCCGAGGCGATCAGCGCCGTCGGGCCAAGACCGGCCAGGCTCGCCTCCAGCCCGATGCCGAAGACGGCGAACAGAAGGAAGCCGAGCGGCGGCCGGAACGGGCCGCGCGGGCCGGGGCTGGAGGCCGCTTCGCCCGCACCCGTTCCGGCGGCCAGCCAGATCGCCACCGCCAGCGCGGCACAGGCGCCAAAGGCCAGCCGGGGATCCTGGCCAAGCGCCACGAAGACCAGCGGTGCGGCGATGGCGCCGATGCCGAAGGTGGCGTTCAACAGCGACAGCATCGCCGTGCCGTGCCTACCAAAGGCCGCCAGCACCCGCGGGTTGAAAACCACGGTCGCCATACCATANNGTACCCCGAAGACCGCGGCACCAAGCAATGTCGCGGCCCAGCCCGGTTCGGCCGCCATCAGCGCGCTAAGGGCCATCAGAGCCAGCGCATGGCGCGGCCCGATGCCCTGGCCGCGCAGGTACATGAAGCCGACGGCAGCGGCACAGCCCACCCAGAAGGACGAGACGAGCAGGCCCGATTCGGCCTTGGTCAGCGAAAAGCCCTCGGCAAAGACCGGCAGGGCCGCACCAAGCAGCGATTGCGCCGCCCCCATCAGCACGAAGGTCGCCACCCCGGCCACCAGAAGCCCGAGGTTCGCGCGGATAAGATGTCGCATGGATTCGCCCTTTGACCGTGGCGCCTTCCTGAGATCTTAAGCGCGGTCCTGTCAACGCCCTGCCTGCGACGCCGCGTCAGGCGCGCGCGCCTGCCAATGGTGTTAGGGTGCCCCGATTCTCAGGAGGGCAACATGAGCGATGACATTCTGATCCTTGGCGCGGCACGGACGGCCATTGGCGGTTTTGGCGGGTCACTGGCCGCCGTACCGCCGACGAAACTGGGCGCCCATGTCACCAAGGCCGCGCTGGAGCGCGCCGGGGTGGAACCGGGCGCGGTGGGCCATGTGGTCTTTGGCCATGTGATCAACACCGAACCGCGCGACATGTACGTCAGCCGCGTGGCGGCGATGGATGCGGGCATCCCGGAAAGCGTGCCGGCGATGAACGTCAACCGGCTGTGCGGGTCGGGCGCGCAGGCCGTGGTCTCGGCCGTGCAGAACCTGCTTCTGGGCGATTGCGATGTGGCGCTGGTTACNGGCGTGGAAGTGATGAGCCGGGCGCCCCATGCCCTGACCATCTCGCGGTGGGGCCAGAAGATGGGCGATGCCAAGGCGCTGGACATGATGACCGGCGCGCTGACCTGCCCCTTTGGCACCGGCCACATGGGCGTGACCGCCGAAAACGTCGCCGATGCCTATGGCATCAGCCGCGCCGATCAGGATGCCTTTGCCCTTGAAAGCCAGCGCCGCGCCGCCGAGGCGATTGCCGCGGGCCGGTTCGTCCAGATCGCGCCGGTGGAGATCGCCGGGCGCAANGGNCCGACGGTGTTCGCCGTCGACGAACATCCCAAGCCCACCACGCTGGAAGGCCTGGCCGGGCTGAAGCCTACNTTCAAGAAGGACGGCAGCGTCACCGCNGGCAATGCCAGCGGCATCAACGACGGCGCCGCGGCCATCGTGCTGGCGCGGGCCAGTGCGGCGGGCGGCGCCAAGGCGCTTGGCCGGGTGGTGGGCTATGCCCATGCCGGGGTGGACCCCAAGATCATGGGCATCGGCCCGATCCCGGCGGTGCAGGCGCTGTGTGCCAAGCTGGGCATGAAGCCGCAGGATTTCGACGTGGTCAGATCGAACGAGGCCTTCGCGGCCCAGGCGCTGGCGGTCAGCCGCGCGCTGGACCTTGACCCGGCCAAGGTCAACCCGAACGGCGGCGCCATCGCGCTTGGCCACCCGGTCGGGGCGACCGGGGCGATCCTTGTGGTCAAGGCGCTGTATGAACTGGCCCGCACCGGCGGCAAGACCGCGCTGGTGACCATGTGCATCGGCGGCGGCCAAGGCATCGCGCTGGCGCTGGAACGCGCCTGACGGTAAGCGGCCAAGAATTTTCGTCGAAAATTCTTGGCTACCACAGACGAACCGAGGTGCGGGCCGACCGCCNCTCGGCATCAATCACCGACAGGGTGACGAAACCGGGGCCGGGCAGGGCCAGCAGCGCCTCGCGCGCGGCCAGCCCGGTCACCACCGGCGCGCCATTGGCCAGCCAGGTGAAGGGCGCTGTGCCGCCCTGCACCTTCACCTTCAGACCCCCCGCCAGCAACTCGACCTCTGACCCGTCCGGCGNGAAGGTCACCGTCGGCGCATCGGTAAGCGCTTCCAGCGCGGCGCCGCGCGGGCGGAAATGGCGAAGCGGCGGCGGAAGCTTGGCGTTCGAGACCAGAAGCGTGTCGGGCGGCGGCGGGGCCTGCGGGTCCAGCGCCGGTTTCAGCCTACCGAAGGCCTGGAACAGCACCGGCGCCGCCAGGTCCGCGCCAAAGGCGCCAGGCACCGGCGTGCCATCGGCGCGGCCCATCCAGACGCCGATGACATGCCGCCCGTCAAAGCCGATGGCCCAGGCATCGCGGTGGCCGTAAGAGGTGCCGGTCTTGTAGGCCAGCCGGTTCTGCGGCGCGCCGGGCGGCGGCGGCAGNNGTACCAGGATATCGGCCACTTCCCACGCAGCCGAAGGCGCCATCAGGCGCTGGCCCTCTTCCCGTGTGCCATCCACGTCCGTGGTCAGCGGCAGGGCCACGCCGCCCCGGGCGATGGCCGCATAGACCTGCACCATGTCGGTCAGCGAAATCCCCAGCCCGCCAAGCGCCGTGGCCAGCCCCGGCTGGTCGCCCGGCACCACCGCCTTGGCTCCGGCCCGGTCCAGCGCCACCAGCAGGCGCGCTTACCCAAGCGCATCCAGAAGCGCCACCACCGGCAGGTTCAACGACTGCTGCAACGCCTCGCGCGCGCGGATGGTGCCGTGCCAGGTGCGGTCGAAATTCTGCGGCGCATAGCCGTTGAAGCTGGTCGGGCGGTCCTCCAGCAGCGTTTCTGGATGCGCCAGCCCTTCCGAAAACGCCAACCCATAGATCAGCGGTTTCAGCGTCGATCCCGGCGAGCGCAGCGCCGTAGCCATATCGACAAAGCCCTGGCGCGCATCCGCCTGATAGGCCGCCGAGCCGACCGAGGCGAGGATCTCGCCGGTCCGGTGGTCGGCCACCACCAGCGCGATCTGCAACCGCTCGCCCGAGGCGGCAACGGTCTGGGCGGCCAGTTGCTCCAGGCTGGCCTGAAGGCCAGCGTCCAGAGTCGTGAGATGCAAGTGCTTGGCAGGCGCCGCCGCCAACAGCCGGTCGGCCAGATGCGGCGCCAGCAGGGNGAAGGGCTTGCGCGCGGCGGGCACCGGTTCGGTCAGCGCAGCCTGCGCCTCGTCGGCCTCCAGAATGCCGTCGCGGGTGGCGCGGGCCAGCACACGGTCGCGCGCGGCCAGCGCGGCGGCCAGGCTGCGGTCGGGGCGGCGGGTTTCCGGCGCCTGCGGGATGGCCACCAGAAGCGCCGCCTCGGCGGGGTNCAGGCGGCGGGGCTCCTTGCCGAAATAGGCGAAACTTGCGGCGCGCANCCCTTCCAGATTGCCGCCGAAGGGGGCGAGGTGGAGGTAGANGGCCAGGATCTGGTCCTTGGTCAGCCGCCGTTCCAGCGCCAGAGCCACGCGCATCTGGCGCAGCTTGCCGGTCATGCGGCCGGTGCCGCTGTCCTCCAGCAGCCGCGCTACCTGCATCGTCAGGGTGGACCCGCCCGAGACCACCCGGCCATTCCACGCCGCCTGCGCCGCCGCGCGTGCCAGCGACAGCACGTCCACGCCGGGATGGCGGTAGAACCGACCGTCCTCGTAATCGACCAGCATCGCCACATAGGCCGGATCGACCGAGGCCGGATCGGTCGCCATCCGCCAGCGGCCATCGGCCACGGTATAGGCGCGCAGCAGCGTGCCGTCGCGGGCGCGGACCTCGGTCGAGGTCTCGACCGCCAGAGGCGGCAGCACCGTGGCGTCGATCCACATATCCATCCGGTCGCGCGCAAAGGCGGCGAGGGCCAGCCCCGCCGCCAGCGCAAAGATCAGGCGCGCGCGCATGTCACTCGCCGATGGTCACCGTTCCGGCATCCGACCGGCCGCGGAAATCGGGACGATACATGTCCTCAACCGAGGCCGCCGGGTGATGGAAGGTGCCGGGCGAGATGGCGCGCACGATATAGGCCAGCTGGAACGGCGTGGCATCGAAGCGGTCCAGCGCGGCCATGAACTTTTCCTGCCGGAACTCGGCATGGGCCACGGCGGTTTCCGTCGACAGCCAGTCCAGTGCCGAGATCGANNGCGCATCCAGCAGGTTCGGGTTGTCGATCTCGAACCCGGCGGGCAGCGGATCGGTGACGATCAGCCGCCNCTCGCCGCGGGCGAAGGNGGTGATGTCCAGCACCGTCACCAGCCGGTCGCCCAGTTTCACCTGGTCCAGCGTCGTCTCTTCGCCATCCAGCGTGTAGTAGCTGCGCGTGATGGCATAGCCGTTGCCGCCCGCCGGTTCCGGCTCCGACGGGATTCCATAGGCGGTGACGGTCAGCGTGGTGTCGGCGCCGTCGTTCTTCACCACCACCGGCGTCACGGCGGCGCCGTCCAGCACCTTGACCAGCGGGCCTTTCAAGGGTTGGCCGTCCAGCGTCAGCCCCTCGGCCCCCGGCCCGTCGATCAGCGCCGAAGCCGCCTGCAGCATCCAGGTTGCTTCCTGGGTGGACAGGCCCGTGGTGCGCCCGGCCAGCCGATCGGTCAGCGCGTTCACGTCCACTGCCTTCGAGCNCTCTGCCGCCAGAGCCAGCACGCCAGCGTCGCGCTGATAGGTGCCATAGTCGGCTCGGAAGATCTGCTCGGTTTCGGGCGCGGTCTGGGCGCCCAGCTTTGCCGCGGCTTTGCGGAACATCGCGTCGGCCCGCGTCTGGTCGCCATAGGCCGCCAAGGCCGCCCCCAGTTGCGCCTGTGCCAGCGCGGTGGCGAAATCGTCACCCTTCACGTCGGCATAGTAACGCAAATCGCCCACCGCCGCCGCACCCTCTCGCGCCAGCACCATCAGCGCATAGGCCAGCGCCGTACCGCCGTCATTGGTTGAGGCGTCGAAATCGGCGGCATAGTTCACCTGGTTGCGCAGGTTGGCCAGGGCATTGCGGAAGGCCAGGTCCGGCACGTCGTAGCCGCGCGCCTTGGCCCGGCTGAGGAAGTCGGTGACGAAGCTGTCCAGCCAGAAATCGCCCGACCCCGGCGCCCACAGGCCGAAACCGCCCTCGGCGCCCTGGTTCATCAGGATTTCGGTGATCGCCTCCTGCACACGGGTCTGGATGCCATCGGCCGAGGCCAAGTCCATCGCCTCGGCAATCTGGTCATAGGTCAGAAGCGGCAGCGCCTTCGAGGTCATCTGCTCGGTACAGCCATAGGGATAGCGGTCCAGTGCCGCCAGGATGCCCGGTGCGTTCAGCCGGGCAATGGGGCCGACCGCCAGCACCGCCTTGCCGGTGCCAGGCAGCATGCTTAANNGCAAGGCGTTCTGGTCGAAGGTGAAGCTTTGCCCCTGGGCCAGATCGACCCGCGTCACACGGGCAATCTCGGGGTCGTTCACCTGCACCGGGATGGTCAGCACCTTGGTCAGCTGCTTGCCATCGGGCGTGGTCAGGTTCACCTGGATGGTCTGGTTGCCGGTCGCGCCCGCGGTGATCGGGATCTGGAAGCTCGCCTTGGCCTTGTCGCCCAGGTCAAAACCCGAAGGCGCCTGGCCAAGCGTCAGCCCGGCCGATGAGACATCCAGCCCCATGCGCCCCGAAGGACCGGTGGCATGGACGATTTCCAGCAGCAGCCGCGACGTGTCGCCCGGCGCCAGGAAGCGCGGCACCGAGGCGGTCACCACCACCGGGTCACGCACCAGCACATCGGCATTGGCCTGACCCACGCCGCGCTTCGACCAGGCCACCGCCATGACTTTCACCGTGCCGTTGANAGGCAGGTCAAATGTCGTGCGGGCATAGCCATCGGTGCCCACCTGCAGCGGGCCCGAGAAATAGGCCACCAGCTCCTCTGTCGGCGGTGGTGCCTGCAGCCGCGCCTGCGCCCCGGCATCGCCGCCAGACCGCACCGTACCCTCGGCCCCGTTCAAGGGGTCGATCAGCTTACCATAGATGTCGCGGATGCCGACGCCCAGCTTGCGCTGGCCGAAGTAGTACGCCTGGGGATCGGNGGCCTTGAACCCGGTCAGGTTCAGGATGCCCTGATCCACCGCGGCGATGGTGACAAAGGCGGTATCGCCCCGCTCCACCCCTTCCACCTTCACCGCCACGGGCAGCGGCCCACGCGGATCGGCCTCGGCCGGCGCTTCGACCGTGGCGTTCAGCGCCCGCGTGCCGGGATCAATCGCCGCGTAAGCCAGGCCAAGCGCCCGCGCCGGGTTGCGGCCCGCGGCCACGTCCATCGGGCGCAGGACCGAGGCCGTGACATAGACGCCCGCGCCCCAATCATCGGTGACGGTCAGCGGGATCAGGTTCTCACCCTCTTTCACCTCGACCGCCTTCATCTCGATCACCCGGTTCGACAGCACGGCGATCATCGCCGTACCCGCCGCCCGCGGCACCACGCGCAGCTTCGCCGTGTCGCCCGGCTTGTAGGCGGGCTGGTCCAGCGACAGTTCCAGCGTGTCGGGGGTGGTCGAAGTGTCGGCTTACGCATACCAGTAAGCAANGAAGGTGGTCGAGGTCGCGGCCTCGCCACCATCCGTCCGCTCGACCGCCAGCTCATACTCGCCCCAGGTCACGGNGGCCGAGATTTCCACCGGCTGGCTGCCCAGATCGGCGGTGCCCTCGGCCATGCGCTGGCGCGTCACGACCGGCTCCCAGTACCAGCTGCCATAGCTCTGGTACCACTGGTACTGCGTCTCGACCCGGGTGACGGTCCATTTCACCGTCATCGGCACCGCCGCTTCGCCTTCGCCCACGCCGATCAGCGAGAAGCGCGCGTCAGAGCCTTCCGGCACGACCTCGTCGAACATCGGCTTCACGCCGATCACCGGCGAGGAAGGCGACAGGAGTTTCGTGATCCGCCGTTCCACCGGACGGCCCGAGCCTTCGGCCACGCGCACCGTCACCCGCGCCTCCAGCGGGCGCATCGGGTCGGTGACTTGCGGCAGGGCGATGGGGAAACGGGCCTCGCCCGCGGCATCGGTCCGCTCGCCGCCAAAGGATTCCAGCACGGCGCTGAATGGCTCGTCATGGCGGCCGAAGACGTAGCCCGGCCATTTCTCCAGCGCCTGCGCCGCGCGCAGCAGCACCTCGCCCTCGATGGCCAGATCGGCCCCCGGCGCGCCGAACAGGTATTTCGCCTGGATGGTCAGCTCGGGCGTGTCGCCCAACATCAGCGGCGCATCGGGCAGTGCGGCGGTGAAGTCGATGCGTTCGGGCAGGAAATCCTCGACCAGGAAGGTGGTCGTCGCCAGCGCGTCGGCATCGACGTCGGCAAAGACCTGCATCTGCCAGACGCCGCGCGGCGCCGNAGCGGCGATGGGCAGGTCGAAGACATGGCCGCCCTGCCCGGCATCCGGTGCCAGCGCGCGGGAATACTCCACGCCGTCGGGACGGGTCAGCACCGCCGTCAGCGGCAGGCCGGTAATCGCCGCCGCCTCGGTGTCGCGGGCCAGCGCGGTGGCATGGACCATCTNCGCGGCGCGATAGGCGCCGCGGTCGGTGGTCAGGAACACATCCACCGGCGGCGCCGGTTCGCGCCNCTCGACCCCGCGGTCGGACAGGTCGAACTCCGGGTCCTTCAGCGACAGGAAGGCGATGTCGGTCTCGCCATCGCGGACCACGACCAGGGGCGCCGAAGAGCCGGTGCCGCGGGTCAGCCCGGCCTCGAATCGCGCCACGCCCTGGTCATCGGTGGTGGTGGTGCCCAGCACTGCGTTGGCGGCATTCAGCAATTCCACCCTCGCGCCCGGCTTCGGCCCCGCCGTGCCCAGGCTGCGCACCGCCACCGTCAGCCCGTCCACGCCCGACAGCGTGGTCAGCCCCAGGTCCGATGCCACGAACCACTGCCNAGCCGGGGGCGAGACGTAAGGATCCACCCNCGGCACCGCCGCGCGCAGCACGAAGATGCNTTAAGCGGGCTGGCCTTTCAGCGCCTCGTCCATCGGCAGGCGGGTGGTGACGTCCTTGTTCACCTCCTGCGCCACCGTGGCCGTGCCCGACCAGATTTCCTCGCCCATCTCCTCGGTGAAATAGCCCTCCTGCCAGTCCTGCATGGGCGAGCCGAAGTAATCGTTCTGGATGGCGCGCAGCAGGTTGCGGTCGGTGACGCGGTACAGCGTCAGGTCCAGCGTGGTGGCGTTCACCGTCTGCACCGGGATCGCCGCCCNGCCGGCGCGCGGCAGAACATAGGCCCGGCCGGGGAAACGGATGCCGGGGCTGCGGTCGCGGATGTACTGGGTGATCGGCACATTCGTCGCCAGCACCTGGCCATCGGCCGCCTAAGAACCCTCGCGGAAGGTCAGCGTCACGCGCTGGCCGTGTTGCACACCTTCCACGCACAACTGCCGCCAGCCGTCCGAGGTGACGGTCAGGTCCGTCTCGGGCACCTGAACGAAGCTTTCGTAATCCACCCCCGACTTCACCAGATCATCCGAGAAGGTGACGCAGACGCGCGGCCGCGCGCTGTCGGCCTCGACCAGCGTTTCGGCGATGCGGAAGCCGTATTTCCCGGCGGCATCGGCCAGCAGTGCCGCCGTGTCGTCGCGCGGCTGCAATTCCTGCGCCAGACGATAGGCGCGCACGGTATCGGGCCCACGGTCGATGCCCTCCAGCGCGCCGCCCATGGTCACCAGGATCGAATGGCGCAGCGCCGGAGACTGCGCGCGCAGATAGGCGTTCACCGCGGCGAAATAGGCCCGTTCGCGCAGCGCGCGNNCATTCGGATCGTTGGTCTGGCCAGCCGCCAGCAGCAGCCGGGCATAATCCTCCCAGCCTTCCGCCGAATCGGTCATGTTCAGCGCCGCGCCGACAAACCGGCTGGCGCCCAGCAGGTCGCCCTGCGACTCGGCCTGGTTGGCCGAATCGATCAGGTCCGGCACCGTCCAGCCGCTGGTCACATGCTCGTTTGCCAGGGTCTCGGCCACGGCACGGATGTTCGAAATCTCCCAGTCGCCGACAAAGGTCAGCTCGGCCCGGCGCGCCTGCGCCGCGGCAACTGCTGCCGGATCGGCGGTCAGCACATGGCCCGACCAGGCCCNCTGATAGGGCGCGCCTTCGCCCGGCCCCGACTTCGGGAAGCAGGACCCGTTGCGCCCGTTGAAAGTGAAGGCATCGCATTGCGCATTGGCCAGGCAGGCCCGTTCGCAGGCATCCAGCGTGGTGTCGAAGATCTTGGCAAGATCACCGCCCGGCAGATCCACGCCTTCGGACAGCACCAGGCGCCGCGGGGGAATCAGGTCTTCGGCCAGGACCGGGGCGACCGCCCCCGACAGGCAAAGAGCGCCAAGAAGGGCCAGGACAAGACCACGCATCGAAATTCCTCCCGCCGGAAACGCCGCCATGCTGTCACGCCCGGCCCTGCACTGGCAAGGGCGCGCGGCGGCGTGACCGCAGTTGTCATCGTCGTCGTTAAGCCCCGGTTCACAGCTTCCGGCGACAGTGTGCGGCCGGGGCCAGAAGGCCGCGGGAAGAACGGCAAGGGTAAGTCGGAATGGACATCGCGGAACGTCTGTCGCGGGAACGGCGTGCGCGCCTGGCGGCGGAACGGCTTCTGGAACAGAANAGCCGCGAGCTTTTCGCCGCCAACGAAAAGCTCGCCCTTCATGCGCGGTCGCTGTCGGACCAGATCGTGGAACAGCGCCAGGCCATGCGCGATGCCGTATCCGAGGCCGAGCATCTGAAAGGGCAGAACGCCCGCTTCCTGACCGACCTGGACCGCGCCCACACCGCCGCCGTCATGGCCGAACGCNNCTACGCTGTGGATTCGCTGAATGCGCTGCGCGACGGCTTCGCCGTCTTTGATGCCAACCGCTGCCTCGTCACCGCCAACAGTGCCTACATGGCCTGTTTCGGCGGCACCGGCATCGCGCCGGGCATGGCCTATGCCGATGTGCTGCGCNNGCTTGCTGCCGCCTCGGGCCTGATCGACACCGATGCCGCGGGGCCGGACGCCTGGGTTGCCGCCATGCTGGACCGGCTGGACCGCGACTATATCGCGGCACAGGTGGTGGCCTTCCGCAACGGCACCTGGATGCGTTTCGCCGACCGCCGCACCCGCGACGGCGACCTTGTCACCACCGCCATCGACATCACCGAACAGATGCGCATCTGGGCCGCGATCGAGGCGATTCCCGACGGCTTTGTCCTGTATGACAGGGAGGAACGGCTCTTGACCTGCAACCAGCGCTACAAGGACATCTACCCACTATCCGCNCCCGCCATGGTGCCCGGCGTCCGGTTCGAGGATATCCTGCGCTATGGCCTGGCCCGCGGCCAGCACGCCGATGCCGTGGGGCGCGAGGAAGACTGGCTTGCCGACCGGCTGGCCCAGCACCGCAACCCGGAAGGCGAATACGAACAGGAACTTGCCGATGGCCGCTGGCTGCGTGTGCAGGACCACCCCACCCCGGATGGCGGCCGCGTCGGCCTGCGCCTGGACATCACCGAACAGAAGCGCCAGCAAGCCGCGCTGGAAGAAGCCCGCCGCGCCGCCGAAGCCGCCAGCCGGGCCAAATCTGCCTTCCTGGCCAACATGAGCCACGAAATCCGCACACCGATGAACGGCGTCGTCGGCATGGCGGAACTTCTGTGCGACACCGACCTGACCGAAGACCAGCGCCTGTTCGCCGAAACCATCCGCTCTTCGGGCGAGGCGCTCTTGACCATCATCAACGACATCCTCGATTACTCGAAGATCGAGGCCGAGCGTCTGACCCTGCATCCCGAACCCTTCGACCTGGAGCGCACGATCCACGAGGTCGCCATGCTGTTGCAGCCNCGCGCGCGGGCCAAGGGCATCGACCTGGCCGTGGATTTCGACATCTTCCTGCCCACCCGCTTTGTCGGCGACCAGGGCCGCATCCGCCAGGTTCTGACCAACCTGATGGGCAATGCGGTGAAGTTCACCGAAAAGGGCCACGTCCTGGTGCGGGTCGTCGGATTCGAGGCCGAGGAGGGGCGCCGCCAGTTGCACCTGACCGTGGAAGACACCGGCATCGGCATCGCGGCCGAACACCTGGACCACATCTTCGGCGAGTTCAACCAGGTGGAAAGTGCTGCCAACCGCAAGTTCGAAGGCACGGGGCTGGGCCTTGCCATCTCGCGCCGGTTGATCGAACGGATGGAGGGCGCGGTCTGGGCCGACAGCGAGCCCGGCAAGGGCTCGGTCTTCGGCTTCCGCATCCTCTTGCCGGTGGCCGAGGATGATGCCCGCCCCGGCCCGCCGGTGAACATCCGCCGCGTTCTGGTGGTGGACGACCAGTTCATCAACCGCACCATCCTGGAACGCCAGCTGACCCCCTGCGGCATCAGCGTGACGCTGTGCCGGTCTGGCACGGAAGCCCTGGCCACGCTGGCCCAGGATGATGGGTTCGACGTCGTGCTCACCGACCACGACATGCCCGAAATGGATGGCGTGCAACTGGCGCAGCGCATCCGCGCCACCGGCTCTGCCGTGCCCATCGTGCTTCTGTCCTCGAACCCCGCCGCCCTGCGCGACGGGCCAGGCGATTTCGCCGCCATCCTGCAGAAGCCGCTCCTGCGCTCGGACCTTTATCGCCTACTGTCGGGCCTGCGCGCGCCGGCTGCCGCGCCACCCGTCGATTCCGCACCGCCCCCGCCCGACGCACGCCGCCCGATGCGCGTATTGGCGGCGGAAGACAACCGCACCAACCAGCTGGTCTTCCGCAAGATGGTGCGCGATGTCGATATCGACCTTACCTTTGCGGGCAACGGGCGCGAGGCGGTGGAGCTGTGGCAAAGCTGGCGGCCCGACCTGATCTTCATGGACATCTCCATGCCGGAGATGGACGGCCGCGAAGCCGCCCGCGCCATCCGCACGGCCGAAGCCACTGCNGGCGCCCATGTGCCCATCGTTGCACTGACGGCCCATGCGATGGACGGCGATGCCGAAGGCATCCTGGCGGCCAAGATCGACCGCTACCTGACGAAACCCTTGCGCAAATCGGCGATCTGCGGCGCCATGGCCGACTTCTGNCCCGCCGAGGCGCGGCCCATCCTGCTGGAGGAAGAAGAGGAACTGAAGACCGGCACCTGACCGTCCTTGGTCGTTGCCATTGCCCGCAGGAACGCCCGCCCCGGACTTGATCCGGGGCCTCACCCGGCATCGGGCGCTGTGGGGTGAAGAGAGGCCCCGGATCAGGTCCGGGGCAGGGTCGCCCGTGCCAGCTTGCATCCCCGAAACCGCAGCGGAACCATCCGCGCCTCAGGCCGCCGCAACCGACTGGCGCAGGAAGACCGGGCGATCCGGCGTGGACCGGTCGGCAACAAAGGCATAGCCGCCCGTGCTGAAATCGCGCAGGTCGGCGGGATCGGTCAGGCGATGCTCCATCACGAAGCGCGCCATCGCGCCGCGGGCGCGCTTCGCCCAGAAGCTGACGACCTTCGCCGCCTCGCCCTCGCCATCCAGAAACACCGGTGTCACCACCCGCAGCTTCAGCGCCGGGCGGGCGGAAGCCGTGAAGTATTCGACCGAAGCACAATTGAGCAGAACCTCTGACCCCACCTCCCCGGCTAACCGGTTCAACGCCTTGGCGATCCTGTCGCCCCAGAAGGCATAGAGGTCCGGCCNCTTCGCATTGGCCANGCCATTGCCCATCTCCAGCCGATAGGGCTGGATCGCATCCATGGGCCGCAAGAGACCATAGAGGCCAGACAGGATGCGCAGATGCCCTCNGGCCCACCGCCGCGCATCCTCGGGCAGGGTGCGCGCCTCCAGCCCCTGAAAGGTGTCGCCGGCGAAGCAGTGCATGGCGGCAAACACCTGATCCGGCCNCGGCTGGCGCCGGAAGGCGGCGAAGCGGTCACGGTTCAGCCGCGCCAGCGGCTCGGACAGACCCATCAGCCGGCGCAGATCGTCCACCGACAGCTCGCGCGCCACCCGGGTCAATTCCCAGGCCTGAGACGCAAACTCCGGCGTGGTCAGCGCCGCATCGGGACGCGCCCGCGGGGTTTCATCCAGCTTCTTCGCGGGCGAGATCACGACCAGCATGGCACACTCCTTCCCTCAGGCGTCGCGCAGGATGTCCAGGAAGGCAAGGCCGAAGCGGTCCACCTTCATCTCACCCATTCCCTGGATGCGCGCCAACTCTTCCAGCGTGCCAGGCCGCCGTTCAGCGATGTGGCACAGGGTGGTATGGGTGCAGGACAGGAACTTGCCCGTCCCGTCCTCGCCCCGCGACAGCCGAAGCTGTGCCTCGGCCAGCCGGTCGAACAGCTCGCCCGCGGGCTGCCCCGCCAGGCGCATCCGCGCGGGGTGCATCGACCGGCGNNGCGCGCCAAGGATCACCTCCAGGAACAGCCTACCATAGCTTTCCAGCTTTTTCGCCCCCACGCCGGTAATCTGCGCCATCTCGTCCAGCGAGGCCGGGCGGCGTTCCGCCATCTCGATCAGCGTGCGGTCAGGGAAGACCACATAGGTTGGCACGCCCTGCGCCTCGGCCAGGGCCCGGCGTCTCGCCTTCAGCGCCGAAAGCAGCGGCGCATCCTCGTCGCCCACCAGCGCCCGCACGACCGGGCGCGCCACCGCCGATTTCACCGTGTCGCGCCGCAGCGTCACCACCTGTTCGCCGCGCAGCACAGGGCGGGCGGCCTCGGTCATGCGCAGGGCGCCGTGGCGGTCGGGGTCGGGGCGCACCAGGTCCAGTCCCATCATCTGGCGGAACACCGCCCNCCAGGCCGCCTTGGACAAGTCGCGTCCGACGCCGAAGGTGGGCAGCCGGTCATGTCCCTTTTCCGTGACCTTGACGGTGGCATTGCCGGTCAGAATATCGGTCAGGTGCCCCGCCCCGAACCATTCGCCGGTGCGCAGCATCGCCGACAGTGCCTTGCGCACCGCCTCGGTGCCGTCGAACAGATCGGGCGGCCGGTCGCAGAGGTCGCAATTGCCGCAAGGCTCTGCCACCTCGCCGAAGAAACCAAGCAGCACCTGCCGCCGACAACCCTGCGCCTCGGCCAGCCCCAGAAGCGCGTTCAGACGAGCATGATCGGCCGCCTTGCGCTCTGGCGGCGCCAGGCCCTCGTCGATCTGCTGGCGACGAAACCGGATGTCGTCGGGCCCGTACAACGTCAGCGTCTCGGCTTACGCGCCATCGCGTCCGGCCCGCCCGATTTCCTGATAATAGCCCTCGATCGACTTGGGCAGGTCGGCGTGGGCGACCCAGCGGATATCCGGCTTGTCGATGCCCATGCCGAAGGCGACCGTGGCCACCACGATCAGCCCGTCCTCCTGCTGGAACCGCAGCTCCACCTGGCGCCGCTGATCGGCCTCCAACCCGGCATGATAGGCCACCGCCGGGTGCCCGGCCTGCACCAGTGCCTGCGCCAGGGTCTCGGTCTTGGCCCGCGTGCCGCAATAGACGATGCCCGACTGCCCGCGCCGCGCCGCCGCAAAGGCCAGCACCTGCTCGCGTGGACCGTCCTTCACCGCGAAGGCCAGGTGGATGTTCGGCCGGTCGAAGCCGCGCAGGAAGGTGGCTTACGCCTGCCCGTCGAACAGCCGCGCCACGATCTCGGCGCGGGTTTCCTCGTCGGCCGTGGCGGTAAAGGCCGCCAGCGGCACGTCCAGCGCGCGACGCAATTCGCCGATGCGCAGGTAATCGGGGCGGAAGTCATGGCCCCACTGGCTGACGCAATGCGCCTCGTCCACGGCAATCGCCGCGGTGCGGGCGCGGCGCAAGAGGTTCAGCGTCGCGGCCGAGGCGAGCCGCTCCGGCGCGATGTACAGGATCTTCAGCCGCCCCTCGTCGATGGCTTGAANAAGCTCTTCCGTCTCGCCCTCGGTATTGCCCGAGGTCAGCGCCGCCGCCTCGACCCCGGCGGCCTTCAGTGCGCGCACCTGGTCGCGCATCAGCGCGATCAGGGGCGAGACCACCAGCGTCAGCCCCGGCCGCATCAGCGCCGGCAACTGGAAGCACAGCGACTTGCCGCCCCNCGTAGGCATGATCGCCAGCACGTTGCGACCCGCCGCCACTGCCGCGACAATTTCTTCCTGCCCTGGCCGGAACCCGGCAAAGCCGAAGACCCGCGCCAGCAGGGCGCGGCGGTCGTCGGCTGGGATGGCGCGGCTGTCCATCCAGTCAGGCTGGCGCAAACAGGGTGAAGGCCGGGTTAACCACCACCGGATCAGCCCCTCAGTACATGTTGTTCGTGATGATCGTCTGCAGCGCAAAGATCGCGATCAGCGCGATCAGCGGCGCCAGGTCGATGCCCGCCATCGGCGGCAGGATGCGACGGATGCGCGAATAAACCGGCTCGACCATCACATTCAGCCCCTGCCACAGCTGCGCCACCAGCGGCTGGCGCAGGTTCAGCACCTGAAAGTTGATCAGCCAGCTGGCGATGACATGCACGATGACGATGAACTGCGCGATGTTCAGCAGCAGAAGCAGGATCTGGGCAAGCGAGGTCATCGGGCACCTTTGGCGCGGTTCAAGGAGACTGCAGGTACAGGTAGCTTTCCGGGCCGCCAAGGGCAACCGTCTGCACATGCCGCGGCGTTCCGCTTGACGCCGCGCCGCGGCGAAGGCTTCCTTGCCGCAGACGCGCGAGGTTGCATGTATCCCTTCATCCGCCTGATCTGGCAGGTCCGCCAGGCCCGCAAGGAACCGGCCCTGCCGGTGCTGGGCACCCATGTCTCAAACCACATCTGCTGGCCCTGGGACCTTGACCCCTGGGTCGAGCTGAACAACGGCCGCACGCTGACGCTGTATGACCTGGGCCGCATCCCGCTTGGCGAACGCACCGGCCTGCACCGCGCGCTGAAGGCGCAGGGCTGGGGCATGACGGTCGCCGGCAACACCGTGCGCTATCGCCGCCGGGTCAAGGCCTTTGACCGCGTGCAGATCGTCAGCCGCTGCATCGGCTGGGACGCCCGGTTCCTGTACATCGAACAAAGCATGTGGAAGGGCACCGACTGCACCTCGCAACAGATCGTGCGCGGCGCCGTGACCTCGGCGGAAGGAATCGTCGCCCCGGCGCGGCTGGTCGAAGCCATGGGGCAAGGCATCGAAAGCCCCGCCCTGCCCGCCTGGGTCGCCGCCTGGATCGACGCCGAAAACACCAGGCCCTGGCCCCCGAACGCTGACCCTCACCCAGCCGTGGCTTGCCATGCCGTGCCGCATCAGGCTTCATGCGGAAAACGGGGGCAGGCATGGCAAGCGCGAAACGGCGGATCTGGGGCTGGTACTTCTTTGACTGGGCCAGCCAGCCCTACAGCACGCTGGTTCTGACCTTCGTCTTCGCCCCTNNATTTCGCCGAAGTCGCCCGCGCCCATTTCGCCACGCTTGGCCACACCCCGATGTCGCCGCGGCCGAGGCGCAGGCGCTTAGTTGGGGCCAGACGCTGTCCGGCGTGGTCATCGCCTGCCTTGCGCCCTTCCTGGGCGCGGTGGCCGATGGCTCGGGCCGCCGCATGGCCTGGATCTGGCTGTTCTCGGCCTTCTATGTCGCCGGCGCCTTCATGCTGTGGACGCTGGCGCCCGATGCCTCGGCCCCGGCGACCGTGCTTTTGTGGTTCGCCATCGGCCTGATCGGCATGGAATTCGCCACGATCTTCACCAACGCGCTGATGCCCGACCTGACAACACCCGACCAGATGGGCAAGGTCTCGGGCACCGGCTTTGCCTTCGGCTATGCCGGGGGCATCCTGTCGCTTCTGCTGATGCTGCTGTTCTTCGTCGAAAACAGCACCGGCAAAACGCTGATCGGCCTTGCGCCCGCATTCGGCCTGGACCCGGCGCTGCGCGAAGGCACCCGCGCCGTCGGCCCGTTCACGGCGATCTGGTACATCGTCTTCATGATCCCCTTCTTCCTGTGGGTCCATGAGCCGCCACACCGTGGNCCCCGCGTGGCGGTCTCGGACGAGCTGCGCGGGCTGGCCCGCTATATCGCCGCCCTTCCCAAACGCCCCAGCCTCTTTGCCTTNCTCGGCGCCTCGATGTTCTACCGCGACGCGCTGAACGCGCTTTATGCCTTTGGCGGCGTCTATGCCTCGGGCGTGCTGGGCTGGTCGGTGAAGCAGATCGGCATCTTCGGCATCATCGGCGCGCTGACCGCCGCGCTGGCCAGCTGGGCNGGCGGCCATATCGACAGCCGCCACGGCCCGAAGCCGGTGATCGTCACCTCGTCCTGGGTGCTGATCCTGGTCTGCCTTGTCATCATCGGCATGACGCGCCACAGCTTCTTCGGCATCCCCTTCACCGAAGGCTCGTCCACGCCGGACCTGATCTTCTACATGTGCGGCGCCGCCATCGGCGCGGCGGGCGGCACGCTTCAGGCCGCCTCGCGCACCATGATGGTGTTCCACACCACCGCCGACCGCTCGGCCGAGGCCTTCGGGCTTTACGCCCTGTCCGGCAAGGCCACCGCCTTCATCGCGCCCTTCGCCATCGCCATCGCCTCGTCTGCCAGCGGCAGCCAACGCATCGGCATCTCGCCGCTGATCGGACTGTTCCTGCTCGGCCTGGTTCTGCTAACCTTCGTCCAACCAAAAGGCGATCAGGCAGGCACATGACCGGAAAACTCCACGCCCTTCTCGCGGCGCTTCTGCTCTGCGCCACCCCGNGCCCTGGCCGACGAACCGAAGGCCACCGCGCTGTTCGGCGCGATGGAGCTGCCGTCGAACCAGCCGCCCATGCCCATCGGCACCTATGCCAAGGGCTGCGGCGCCGGTCTGGTCGCCCTGCCCGAAACCGGCCCCACCTGGCAGGCCATGCGCCTGTCGCGCAACCGCAACTGGGGCCAGCCGGTGATGATCGCCTATCTGGAAGAGCTCAGCCAATCCGTNGCAGGCCGCGGCTGGCGCGGGCTTTACATCGGCGACATCAGCCAGCCCCGTGGTGGCCCGGCGAAAAGCGGCCANCAAAGCCACCAGATCGGGCTGGATGCCGATATCTGGATGCTGCCGCCCTCGGACCTGTCGCTGTCGCGGGCGCAACGCGAGAAGATCTCGTCGATCTCGGTCCGCACCGAGGATCAGCGTTCCATCAACGGCAACTGGACGGCGTCCCATGCCGAGGTGCTGAAGATGGCGGCATCCGACCCGCGGGTGGACCGCATCTTCGTGGCCGCCGCGGTGAAAATCGAGCTTTGCCGCACCGCTAAGCCCAAAGACAAGAAATGGCTGCAGAAAATCCGCNNCCCGAAGCTAAGCCATGACGCGCATTTCCACGTCCGCCTGAAATGCCCCAAGGGCGCCACGCTCTGCGAAACGCAGAAGCCCACGGTGGCCGACCTGTCGAACGGCGGCGACGGCTGCGACGAAACGCTGATGTGGTGGGTGACCGATTACTTGAACCCGCCCAAGGCCGAAAAGAAACCGAAACAGCCCGCCAAGAAGAAGAAGGGCACCCAGGACTACACGCTCGCCGACCTGCCAAAGCAATGCCGCGCCGTACTCGCCTCGGACTGACGGCGGGCCTGTTGCTTGCCTTGGCGCTGGAGTCCAGCGCCGCCATCCGCCGCCGCGGGGTTCCTGTCGTCCTATGTGCTGCGCTCTGACAACTCGGCCCTCGGCGGCCTGTCCGGCATCGAGGTCGGCGAGGACGGGCTGCATTTCACCGCCCTGTCCGACCGGACCCATTTCGTCTCCGGCACCTTCCGCCGCGATGATCAGGGCCACATTGCCGAGGTGACGTTCGGCCCGATGCCCGTGCTGCGCGGCAAGGGTCCCAACCCACTTGCCCCCGGCCGCAACGACAGCGAGGGGCTGGCCATCGCGCCCGACGGTACGATCTTCGTCTCGCTGGAAGGCGTGCCGCGCGTCCTGCGCTATCGTCGCCTGGACGGCCCTGCCGAAAACCTGCCCTCGCCGCCCGACTTCGCCCGCATGTCGAAGAACGGGGCGCTGGAGGCCCTGGCCGTCGATGCCGCGGGCGGCTTTACACCCTGCCGGAAGAGACAGGCTCGGGCGGCTTTCCGGTGTTCCGCTTTGCTTAAGAACCGCTGGTCCCAGATCTTTGACCTGCCCCGCGACGGCGCATTCCTTCCCGTCGGCGCCGATTTCGGCCCCGACGGGCGGCTCTACATCCTGGAACGCCAGTTCCACGGCATCGCCGGCTTCTCCAGCCGCGTCCGAGCGCTGACCCTGACCGACGCCGACGAACTCGCCGCCATCGAAACCGTCATGCAAAGCCCGACCGGCCTGCACGACAACCTTGAAGGCATCTCGGTCTGGGCCGATGCCCAGGGTCGCCTGCGCCTGACCATGGTCGCGGACGACAATTTCATGCCCTGGCAGCGCAGCGAAATCGTCGAATATACCGTCGCCCCCGCCGCACCGGCCGGTTGACAGCGCGGCGCGCAAGCCCTATCCGCCGCGCCGTCCCCGATGTCCGGGGGCCAAGTCTCCGCGACCTTGTCAAAACGGAAAACCGACATGCGTTCCCTGATCCCCGGCATCCTTGCCATGGCCGCCATCGTGCTGGCCTCCAACATCCTCGTGCAGTTCCTGGCAGGTGATTTCCTGACCTGGGGCGCCTTCACCTATCCCTTCGCCTTCCTCGTCACCGACCTGGTCAACCGCTTCCAGGGCACNGCCACCGCGCGCAAGGTGGTCTGGGCTTGCTTTGCCACCGGCCTCGCCTGTTCCATCGTCGGCACGCAGATCGAAGGGCAGTTCGGCCCTCTGGTCACGCTGCGCGTCGCCATCGCCTCGGGCGCGGCCTTCCTGCTGGCGCAGTTCCTTGACATCGCCGTGTTCAACCGCTTCCGCCGCCAGACCTGGTGGCAGGCGCCTTTCTTCGCCACCATGGCGGGGTCGTCGCTGGACACGCTGACCTTCTTCTCCATCGCCTTCGCCAGCGCCTTCACCTTCCTGGAGCCCGGCAACGATGTGGCCTGGGCCAACGAACTGGTGCCGCTTCTGGGACAAGGCCCCGCCCTGCCGCTTTGGGTGTCCATGGCCGTGGCCGACTGGTCGGTGAAGCTTCTGATCGCAATTGTGGCACTTCTCCCCTTCCGCCTCGCAATTGCGCGATACGCGGCACGGCTTGCGTAATTTCAGTTGACGAACACCAAATCTGTGTCACGCTGACCTTATCGGAAACATTCTGAAAGGAGGTGATCCAGTGTCGAGAGTGATATTGGAGAGAGGTGTCGGGACAGTCAGGAGGAGTGTTTTCTAGGGGCAGCCCCTTGGACGACAGACCACTGATTGGGCTTGAAACCTAACTGGCCCATCTCCTTGGAACTCGGAAAGGGTCGCCGCAATGCGGCCCTTTCTCTTCTACCCCTGCCGAATACAACCCGCCCATGCTGCGCATCACCGAAACCCTCGCCCTGGCCGACTGGGAACTGTCCGAGACCTTCTCGCGCTCGTCCGGGCCGGGCGGGCAGAATGTGAACAAGGTCGAAACCGCCGTCGAACTGCGATTCGAGGCCGAGCGCTCGCCGCACCTGACCCCTCCGGTGAAGGCACGGCTGAAGCGCCTGGCCGGTCGCCGCTGGACGGACGAAGGCGCCATCATCATCCGCGCCGAGGAAACCCGCAGCCAGGCCCGCAACCGCGAACTGGCGCGCGAACGCCTGGTCGAGATGATCCGCGCCGCCCTGGTCGCGCCGAAACGCCGCGTCGCCACCAAACCCACGCTCGCCAGCCAGCGCCGCGTCGCAGCGAAACAGCATCGGGGTGACCTCAAATCCCTGCGCGGCGCGGTCGGAGACGAGGAATGACCGCCGCCGAAACGGCCGCCGCTGCCTGGGGCGGCCGCCTGGTCCGCATGGTCGCCGAACGGGAAAACACCATCTGGGAAATGACCCTGCCCGACGGCGCCCGCGCCGCGCTGCGCCTGCACCGCCCCGGCTACCGCAGCGCCGCCACCATCCGCTCGGAACTCTGGTGGTGCGCCGCACTCGCCCGTGAAGGCGCGCCAGTGCCTACCGCCCTGCCCGGCCTGAATGGTGACCTGGTGCAANNCCGGTACCCCGGCCTCGCCTCGGCCATCGCCTGGCTACCCGGCCAACCAATGGGCCGCGCCACGCCCCTGCCCGGCAGCCTCGCCGAACAGACTGCAAGTCATCGCGCCCTTGGCCGCCTTCTGGCCCGCATTCACACGATCACCGACAACCTGACCCTGCCCGCAGACTTCACCTTGCCGCGGTGGGATGCCGATGGCTTCATCGGCGAAACCCCGCTCTGGGGCCGGTTCTGGGACCACCCGCTTGCCACCGCGACCGAGGCCGCGCGCCTGCGCGACGCCCGCGCCTGGCTGGCCGAAACCCTGGCGCCGCTGCAGGACAGCGGCCCGATCCACGCCGATGTCCTGCGCGAGAACATCCTTGTGAACGGCGGTTCACTATCCCTGATCGACTTCGACGACAGCGGCATCGGCTATCGCCTTTACGATCTCGGCACCGCGCTCAGCCAGAGCCTTCATGAACCTGCGTTCGAAAACCTGCGCGCCGCGTTGATCGACGGCTACGACGAAACCCGCCCCTGCGACCCCGCCCTGGTCGATGCCTTCACGCTGGCGCGCTGCCTTGCCTCGGTCGGCTGGATGATCGACCGCCTGGCCCCCGGCGACCCGGTCCACCGCCGCCACCTCGACCGCGCCTTCACCTGCATGGACCGGGTGATGGTCTAGACTTCGACCTTCAGCGCCTGCTGCGCGCCCACGCCGAACACCCGCTTGTAGCGCGCGACTTCGTCCGCCGGACCCATCGCCTTGTTGGGGTTGTCCGACAGCTTCACCGTCGGTCGGCCATTGGCCGACACCGCCTTGCACACCAGGCTGAACGGCGCCAGCGCATCGCCCGGCGCCAGGCCGCGGAAATCGTTGGTCAACAGCGTGCCCCAACCGAAGGACACCTTCACCCGGCCATGGAACTGCGCGTGCAGCTCGAACATCTTGTCCACGTCCAGCCCGTCCGAGAAGATGACCAGCTTCGACCGCGGATCTTCCCNCCGGCTTTCCCACCAGCGGATGGCTGCCTCGGCCCCTGCCGCCGGATCGCCCGAATCGATGCGCATGCCGGTCCAGGTCGTCAGCCAGTCCGGCGCGTTCTTCAGGAACCCCTCGCTGCCGAAGGTATCGGGCAGGATGATGCGCAGGTTGCCGTCGTGTTCCTCGTGCCAGTCCGCAAGCACGTCATAGGGCGCCTGCGCCAGCTCCGCGTCGCTGTCGGCCAGGGCCGCCAGCACCATCGGCAGTTCATGCGCATTGGTGCCGATGGCCTCGATGTCCCGACGCATGGCGATGCGGCAGTTCGACGTGCCGATGAAGGCGTCGCCCAGACCCTCCTGCATCGCCTGCACGCACCAGTCCTGCCACATGAACCCGTGGCGCCGTCGCGTGCCGAAATCGGCGATCTTCAGGTCGGGGATTTCCCGCAGCCGCTCGATCTTTTCCCACAGCCGCGTCATGGCGCGGGCATACAGCACCTGAAGCTCGAACTTGCCCATGGTCTTCAGCACCGCGCGCGAGCGCAGCTCCATCAGCACCGCCAGCGCCGGAATCTCCCACAGCATGACCTCGGGCCAGGCGCCCTCGAAGGTCAGCTCGAACTGCCCGTCGCGCTTTTCCAGGGTGTAGGGCGGCAGGCGCAGATGCTCGAACCACTCCATGAAATCGGGGCGGAACATCTGGCGCTTGCCGTAGAACATGTTGCCGCGCAGCCAGGTGCTTTCGCCTCGCGTCAGGCTCAAGGACCGCACATGGTCCAGCTGTTCGCGCAGCTCGCCCTCGTCGATCAGCTCGGCCAGACGGATGTTCGTGGATCGGTTGATCAGCGAAAACACCACCCGCGTATCCGGCCGGTTGCGAAAGATCGACTGGCACATCAACAGCTTGTAGAAATCGGTGTCGATGATCGACCGGATGATCGGGTCGATCTTCCAGTTGTGGTTGTAGACGCGCGTGGCGACGCCGACCATGGCAGGCTCCGATCCGATCCGGTCGAGTTAACCGGGCCGTTACCGGAAACGCAAGTTCCGGCCCTGCCTTCGCGCAGCGGCCCGTAGGATGGGCAATCCTGCCCATCCCCGGCGGCCCGCGCTATTCCAGCACGACCCCGGCCGCCAGCATCGCCTCGCGCGCGTCTTCCAGTGATCCGTCCAGGTCGATGGCCCGGCACAGATCCTGCCGCACGGCCACCGAGANACCAAGCCGCGCCGCATCCAGCGCCGTGTAGTTCACGCAGAAATCCGTGGCCAGCCCGACCAGCGTCACCGAAGACACGCCGCGCGAGCGCAGCGCCTCTTCCAGCCCGGTGGGGGTTTCGTGGTCATTCTCGAAGAAGGCGGAATAGCTGTCGACCTCGGCCCGGAACCCCTTGCGCACCACGAACTGCGCCCGCTCGGTATCCAGCTTCGGATGAAAGGCCGCGCCCATCGTGTCCTGCACGCAATGCGTAANCCACAGCACCTGCATGCCATAGGGCATTTCGGTTACGCTGAAAGGCTTGGCTCCAGGCTGGTTGACGGCAAAGCTGGAATGGTTCGCCGGATGCCAATCCTGGGTCAGAACCACCAGCGGAAACTGGTCCATAAGGGCATTGATGCTTACCACGATCTCGTCGCCGCCGGGCACGGCCAGGGCGCCGCCGGGACAGAAATCGTTCTGCACATCAATGACGATCAGGGCTTCGGTTGCAGGGTGCATGGCTCCCTCCGTTTCTCTGCAATGTCACTGTGCCCTTCGCACTTGCAGAAGAAAAGCCCGCTTGCCCGGCCGGGCCTGCGGTCATATGCCCCGCCCCATGCTGACCGTAGCCGCTCTCTATCACTTCACTCGATTCCTCGACCCGGTCGCCCTGAAGCCGCCGCTTCTGGCGCTGGCCCTTCAGCATGGCGTGAAAGGCACGATCCTGCTTGCGCAAGAGGGTCTGAACGGCACCATCGCCTACCCGCGTGCGGGCATCGACGCGGTGCTGGCCCATCTCCGCGGCCTGCCTGGCTGCGCAGATCTGGACTGGAAGGAAAGCCCGGCCGAGACCCAGCCCTTCGGCCGCATGAAGGTGAAGCTGAAGGCCGAGATCGTGACGATGGGCCAGCCCAACGTGGACCCCACCGCCGCGGTCGGCCACTACGTCGCGGCCCGGGACTGGAACGACCTGATCCGCCAACCCGACGTGGCAGTAATCGACACCCGCAACGGCTATGAGGTCGCCCTGGGCAGCTTCGCCGCNGCCGTGGACCCGGCGACCCGCAGCTTCCGCGACTTCCCCGCCTGGTGGCAGGCCAATGCCGAGCGTTTCCACAACAAGCGCATCGCCATGTTCTGCACCGGCGGCATCCGCTGCGAGAAGCCGACGAACTGGCTGATGGCGCAGGGGGTTGCGCAAGTATACCACCTCAAGGGCGGCATCCTGAAATACCTCGAAGAGGTGCCCGAAAGCGAAAGCCTGTGGCAGGGCGAATGCTTCGTCTTCGACGGTCGCGTCTCGGTGGGCCATGGCCTGAAACCCGGCAATACCGGCCTCTGCCACGCCTGCCGCCGCCCCTGCGCCCCGGCNGACCGCGACCACCCCGATTACGAACGCGGCGTGTCCTGCCCGCAGTGCCGCGCCGAGTATACCGACGCCGACCGCGCCCGCTTCCGCGAACGCCAGCGCCAGGCCGACCTCGCCCGCAGCCGCGGCGCGGCCATGTTCGTCACCGACTGACCTGTGCCCAAGGAAGACCCGCCCCGGACGTTCCGGGGCCTCGTGGTCAACCGTGCCGCAATGGCAAACAGAGGCCCCGGATCACGTCCGGGGCGGGTTTTCCTGCCCTGTCCGTATCTCAGCCCCGCGCCGCTGCCTCGGCCAGCAGCTCCCGCACCATCGGGATGACCTTTTCGCCATACAGCCGCAGCCCCTCCATCAGGGTCTCGTGCGGCATCGGGCCGGTCGCATATTTCAGGTCGAACCGCTGCACCTTCAGCGCCTGCACCGCCGCGGCGATCTTGCGCGCCACCGTCTCGGGCGAGCCTACATACAGCGAGCCATGCTCGATCTCGGCGATGTATTTGTCCTTCGTCACCGGCGGCCAGCCGCGCTCGGCGCCGATGCGGCCGAACATTTCGCGGTAATGCGGCCAAAGCTCCTCGCGCGCCGACTCATCGGTGGCCGCGATATGGCCGGGCGAATGAATGCCCACCGGCCGCCGCTCCCGCCCCAGTTGCGCGCAGGCCCGCTCGTACAGATCGACGTAAGGCGCAAAGCGCCGCGGATCGCCGCCGATGATCGCCAGCATCAGCTGCAGATCCTGCCGCACCACCCGCACCACCGATTCCGGGCTGCCGCCCACGCCGACCCAGGTCGTCAGACCCGCTTACCCCAGTGTCGGATAGACCGCCTGATCCACCAGCCCCGTGCGCGTCTGTCCCGACCAGGTCACCCGTTCCTCGCGGATCAGCTTCGCAAACAGGTCCAGCTTCTCTTCGAACAGCTGGTCGTAATCCTGCAGGTCATATCCGAACAGCGGATAGCTTTCGGTGAAACTGCCGCGGCCCAATATCACCTCGGCCCGCCCGTTCGACACCGCGTTCAGCGTGGAAAACCGCTCGAACACCCGCACCGGGTCGTCGGTCGACAGCACGGTGACAGCGGTGCCCAGATGGATGCGCTTTGTCCGCCCCGCGATGGCCGCCAGCACGATCTCGGGCGCCGAGATGGCAAAATCGGGCCGGTGATGTTCGCCCAGGCCGATGAAGTCGATGCCCAGCTCGTCGGCCCAGGCCGCTTCCTCGACCACGTCGCGCAGCACCTGGTCCATCGGCTTGAACGCGCCGTCCGCACCGCGCGTCACGTCGCCGAACGTGTCCAGTCCAAGGAAATCGCATCACTCATGTCGGGTCTCCTGTTCGGCGCCCAACATAGTCACGGCTGAACGTCCCGAATACTCGCATCCGCGCACAGCCGATCACGCGACGTCGCGCACCTGCAACTGCCCGCCAGGGCCGGGTCGCGTCTCGAACCGGCTCGACAGCTTCTTGATCAGGTCCGACAGCTTGGCGCTGCCATAGGTGCGCGTGTCGAAATCCGGGTTGCCTTGCGTGATGTACTGGCCGATCTGCCCCAGCGAGTACCACTCGCCCTCGGGGTCGATGGCCCGCATCGCCGCCACGATCAGGTGGATGGCCTTGGTCGGCGCCTCCTTGGCGGGCCGCGCCGGGGCCGGTTCCTGTGGCCCAACCTCGGCCCGCGGCCGAGCATCGTCGGGCGCCACATCGGCCGAAGACAGGTTCTCGACATAGATGAACCGCTTGCAGGCCATGCGGAAGGCTTCGGGCGTCTTCTTCTCGCCGATGCCATAGACATCCAGCCCCTGTTCGCGGATGCGCGCGGCCAGCCGGGTGAAATCGCTGTCCGAGGATACCAGCACGAAGCCGTCGAACAGACCCGAATGCAGGAAATCCATGGCCGAGATCACAAGGCCGATGTCACTGGCATTCTTGCCCTTGGTGTTGGAAAACTGCTGGTCCGCCACCAATCCCAGCGAGGCCACCTTCTTGGCCCAGGCATTCAGCCGCGTCGCCGACCAGTCGCCGTAGATACGCCGCACGCTGGNCTCGCCCANGGAGGCGATCTCTTCAAAGATCGCCTCGGCGTAAGAGGCGGGCACGTTGTCGGCGTCGATCAGCACGCACAGGCGCGGGGCACGGGGTCAGGCATGGGCACTCCTTGCATCCGTTGTGCCGCAACGCCGCCCGATTGGAAAGCGTCGCTGGAAATCCCGCCTCCGCTTCGCCACTCTGCGCGCATCCCACAGGAGATCACTGCATGACCAGCCCCGAAGCCATGGCCATCCGCATGGGCCTTGACCTGCCCGATTTCGACCGCGACGGCTATTACGGCGCCGATTACGGCACGATGAAGCCCTTTCACCGCGTCGGCAACCTGCTGTTCCTGTCCGGCCATGTCGCCCAGATCGGCGCACAGATCACCCACAAGGGCTTGCTGGCCAGGACCTTTCGGTCGAACAGGGCTACGCCGCAGCGCGCCAGACCGGCATCAACGTGCTTGGCGGCATCCGTCAGGCCGTGGGCTCGCTCGACCGGGTGAAAGGCATCGTCCGCACGCTGAACTTCGTGGTCTGTACGCCGGATTTCCCGATGTCCACAAGGTCTCGTCCGGCATGTCCGACCTGTTTGTCGAGGTCTTCGGGCCGGAACGCGGCCTCGGCGGCCGCGCCACCATCGGCGTCATGGCGCTGGCCAACGGCGTCTGCTTCGAAACCTGGGCCACCGTCGAGGTCGAGTGACCCTCACCCCCGTTCAGGCTCATCACGCGGCCAAGCGGCTTCTTCCGCTTGGCCACCGCCGGAACCGTGGCGTCGGCCGCCGGATAACCCACCGGCAGGATGAACATCGGTTTCTCATGGGCCACGGTGCANNGCAGCGGGTTCAGGAAGGCCATCGGGTTCGGCGTATGCGGCAGCGTCACCAGCCCCGCCTGGTGGATCGCCGCGATCAGGAAGCCGGTGGCGATGCCCACGCTTTCGGGCACATAGTAGTTCTTGTAGCGCATGCCGTCCTCGGTGAAGCCGTAGCGTTCGGCAAAGACCACGATCAGCCAGGGCGCCTCAGTCAGATGCGGCTTGTCCACGCCGGTGCCGATGGGTTCCAGCGCCGCCAGCCATTCATCGCCCGCGCCCCCGGCATAAAAGGCACGCTCCTCCGCCTCGGCCCCCTCGCGGATGCGCGCCTTCAGCGCCGGATCAGACACCGCCGCGAAATGCCAGGGCTGGTGGTTGGCGCCCGACGGCGCGCCCGCCGCCGTCTCGATGCAGGCACGGATCACCGCCTCGTCCACGGGGTCAGAAGCAAACCGCCGTACCGAATGGCGCTTGCGCATCTGGTCGCGGAAGGCCTCGGCCTGCGCCAGCGATTGCGCGGGTGGCACCTGCACCCGGTCGGGCAGGGGCAAAGCCTGATAACTNNCACCTCGCCCTTGCGATACATCTCACCCTCCCCGATCAGCACCCCTGCGGCGAAGACCAGAGCACCGCCCACGACCACCTGCAAGGCCGCGCGGAAGAAGGGCGTCTCCATATAGCGGTTCTGGATCCAGGCAATCGCCCACAACTCGACGAAGACCACCGCCACCGCAATCGCCGTCGCCGTCCAGAAATCGGGGATCAGATAGGGCAGCGCGTGGCCAAGNCCCGCCGATGGCCGTCATGATCCCCGAGGCAAAGCCCCGCTTGATGGGCGAGCCGCGCCCCGACAGCACGCCGTCGTCATGCGCGGCTTCCGTGAAGCCCATCGAGATGCTNNTGGCACCCACCGCCGCCGCGGTGCCGACCAGCAGCGTGGTATGGCTGTCCTGCGTGGCAAATGCCGTGGCGAAGATCGGCGCCAGCGTCGAGACCGAGCCGTCCATCAGCCCCGCCAGCCCCGGCTGCACCCAGGTCAGGATGAACTGCCGCCGCGCCGAATGATCCTCGGCGTCCTTTGCATCCGAGGGCAGCGCCGCCGTCAGTTCCTCTGCCTTCACGTCATGCCCGGCCTCGGCCGCCGCCAGGTCGCCGAGCAGCTTGCGCGTCGCTGCATCCGTCGTGCGCTGCGCGGCGCGGGTATAGAAATCCGCCGCCGACCGCTCCATCTGATGCGCTTCCTCGCGGATACGCTCGATCGACAGGTTGGCGGTCAGCCACACCGGGTTCCTCGCATAATACCCCGCGACATGTTCCCGCCGGATCAGCGGGATCACCTCGCCGAACCGTGCCCGGTGCAGCTCGATCAGCCGCTGGCGGTGGACATCCTCTTCCGCCGCCATGGCATCGAAGATCGCGGCCGAAGCCGGGTATTCCGCGCTCAGCCTTTGCGCATAGCTGCGGTAGATGCGGGCGTCGTCCTCTTCGGACGCGATGGCCAGCGCGAGGATCTCCTGTTCAGACAGGTCGGAAAAGCGGCGGCGTTGGGTCAGGGCAGAGAGCATGGCAGGATCTTTCTGGAACGGTTCCAACCTAGCCCACGCCACAGCAGGGGCAAGCCAATCCGGTTGCTTGCCTGCAAGCCCGGTGCCGGTCTAAGCTGCGGCTTATGGAAGCCGCAAAGCCTGTGATCCGCAGGGGGCACGAATCAAGACGCCGCCCGCCTTCGCGCAGCCTGCATGACCCGGCGGAATCGGACAGCAAGTCCTTGTGCAATAAGGGGTAATCGCCATGGCGAAGCTTAGGACGCATGTCATCCTGACCGCCGGACAGTCGCTGGTTATTCCGGGCAACGACCTCTGGTACGATTACACCAGCGCCGCCCCGATCCTCACCCTTGTTGGCGACAACAGGGTCACGGTCAAAGGGGATATCGCCGGGGGCTCGTCTACGGCGGGGAAGGCGTGTTCGTTTCAGGGTCACGCAATGTGATCAGCCTTGCTGCCAGCGCGCAGATTACGGGCCATATCGGCATCGACAGCGATGTCGCCGCAACCGACACCCGCATCATCAACGCCGGAACCGTCGCGGGCGGCTACATCGGCGTCGCCGCCTACAGCCTGCGCTGCGCGGTCACGAACCGCGGCGAGATATTCGGACTCTACGGCATCTACACCGCACTGCACGATGGCGCGACCCTATCGAACAGCGGCCTGATCGAGGGCGAAAAGATCGGCATTCTGGCGACGGACACCCATTCCGCGACCACCACGCGCACCACCATCACCAACAGCGGACAGATTGTCGGAGGTGACTGGGGCATTTCCTCGACCTACGAGGGCAGCACGACCGATGGGTTCGGGAACGTCTCGCTGGTCAACTCGGGCACGATCTCCGGCATGCTCGGATCCTTCGTCGCGGCGAAGACGGGCGCCGACAGTGTCACCAACTCTGGCACGATGATCGGCAATGTCCGGCTCGAGGGTGGCGACGACATCTATGCCGCCACATCAACCGGCCGGGTCCAGGGCACGATCCTGGGGGCGCAAGCAACGACTCGATCACGGGCGGCGACTTCGCCGATAGCATGGACGGGGGCGGCGGGAATGACACCCGTCCGGCGGCGGCGAAGGTGATACGCTGTCCGGCAGGGCCGGAAGGGATGTGCTGACCGGCGGCGACGGCAGCGACCGCCTCGTCGGCGGCGCCGATGGCGACACCCTGTCCGGCGGCGCGGGCGGCGATGTCTTCGTCTTCGAAAAACTGAACGGCAATGACGTTGTCACCGATTTCCAGAACGGCATCGACAAGATCGACATCCAGGCCTTTGGCATCGACCCGGCCAGCTTCGCATCCGCTGTGGCGCCGTTCTTCACGACGGTGCCCGGAGGCGTTCTCCTTGACCTGAGCGGTCTGGGCGCCACCTCGGGACAGGTCACGTTCCTGGGCCTTGCCCTGGGTGACATCGACGTGACCGATTTCGTCTTCTAGGTTCCCTGGCCAAAGTGCCCGCCCCTCGCGCTCGCTTGCCTGCCGCTGGTCCCGCGGTCTAAGGTCGTGGTCATGGGAACCGTCGAGCCGCTGATCCGCAGGGGCGCAAGTTCACGCAGGTGCTGGACGGCGCCCGCGACATTTTCCTGCGTGACGGGTTCGAGGCCGCCTCGGTGGATGAAATCGCCCGCGCCGCCGCNGTGTCGAAGGCCACGCTCTATTCCTATTTCCCAGACAAGCGTCTCTTGTTCATGGAGGTGGCCAAGGCCGAATGCCGCCGCCAGGCCGAGGCCACGCTGGAACTGCTGGACGACGAGGCCCCGGTGGCCGAGGTTCTGACACTGGCCGCCGAGCGGATCACCGCCTTCACCCTGTCGGATTTCGGCCAGCGCATCTTCCGCATCTGCCTGTCCGAATCCGACCGCTTCCCGGCNCTCGGCCGCGAGTTCTATGATTCCGGCCCCCGCCTGGCCCGCGAAAGGCTGGTGGCCTTCCTGCAATCCGCGGTGGACCGCGGCCAACTGGCCATCGACGATCTCGAACTTGCCGCCGACCAGTTCGTGCAACTCTGCAAGGCGCTTCTGCACGACCGCCTGATCTTCGGCCTGGCCGACCGCGCCGCGCCCGAAGCCTCGGCCCGCGTGGTGCAGGGCGCCGTGCAGATGTTCATGGCGCGCTACGGCGCCCCACAACCGGCGGTCTGAACGGCCTCCCGCAGGGTGGGCAGTCCTGCCCAACCCGCCCTTGCATCCCCCGCCCCGCATGAAACGCTGCACCACAGCATGCTGGCGATCCTCCTCAAGACCCTGCCCTTCTTTGCCGTGATCGGCCTCGGCTGGCTGGCCGGGCGCACCCGCCTCATGGCGCCGGAAGCCGCGGCGGTGCTGACGAAGTTCGTCTTCTACTTCGCCCTGTCGGCCATGCTCTTCCGCTTCGCTGCCACCCTGCCGCTGCAGGACGTCTTCGATGCCCGCTTCGCCGCCGCCTACCTGACCGCTTCGCTGGCCGTCTATGCCCTGGCCATGGCCGTCGCCTTCCTGCGCAAGCGCGGCCTCGGCGAGGCCGCGGTCGAGGCGCAGTGCGCCGTCATCGGCAACACGGGGTTTCTCGGCGTGCCCATGCTCGTCATGCTGCTTGGCCCCCAGGCGGCGGGGCCGGTGCTTCTGGTGCTGTCGGTCGACCTGGTGGTCTTTTCCAGCCTGCTGACCGTGCTGGTGGTCATCACCCGCAAGGGCCGCCTGTCGCTGGCCGACACCGGCGCCATGCTGATGGGCCTCGTGAAGAACCCGATGATCGTCTCGATGGGCCTTGGCATCGCTTGGGGCGCCACCGGCGCGCCCCTGCCGAAACCCTTCGATGAATTTCTCACCCTTCTGGGCGCCGCCGCCACNCCCGGCGCGCTCTTCGCCATCGGCGCCAGCCTGGTCGGCCGCCGGGCCGAACGCCTCGCCGTCGCCGCCTGGCTGTCCTTCGCCAAGCTGATCCTGCATCCCGCCGCCGTGGCCACAGCCGCGCTGGTCATCTTCAAGGTCGACCGCCGNCAGGCCGGCGTGATGATCGCCGCCGCCGCCCTGCCGGTGGCTTCNAATGTCTTCATCCTTGCCCAGCATTTCGGCATCGCGCCACAGCGCGTCTCGACCTCGATCCTGATATCCACCATATGCAGCGTGCTGACGGTCTCGGCGGTGATCGCCTGGATCGGCCCGCTCCTGTGAAGAGGCGACCATGAAGACGATCTCNGAATCCCGGTGCTTCGGCGGCGTGCAGGGGGTCTATACCCACCCCTCGCAATCCTGCCGCTGCGACATGACCTTCGGCCTGTTCCTGCTTACCGAGGCCGAGCACGAATCCGTCCCGGTCCTGTGGTTCCTGTCGGGCCTGACCTGCACCCATGAAAACGCCATGGTGAAGGCTTGCGCGCAAAGGTGGGCGGCGCAGGCTNNAAGCATCGCGCTGATCTTCCCCGACACCTCGCCGCGCGGCCCCGGCGTCGCCAATGACGACGCTTTCGACCTTGGCCAGGGCGCNCACTTCTACGTCAACGCCACCGAAGCCCCTTGGGCGCCGCATTTCCGCATGTGGGACTATGTGGCGGACGAACTGCCGCGGCTGGTCTTCAACACCTTCCCGCTGGCCGAGGAAGTGCAATCCATCACCGGCCATTCCATGGGCGGCCACGGCGCGCTGACGCTGGCCATGTCCTTCCCCGGCCGCTTTGCCAGCGTCTCCGCCTTTGCCCCCATCGCCAGCCCCACCACCTCGGACTGGGGCCGCAAGCAGTTCGCGGCCTATCTCGGCCCCGACGAATCCACCTGGGCTACNCACGACTCGACGCTCCTGATGCGCCGCTTCGGCTTCGACGGGCCGGTGCTGATCGACCAGGGCACTTCGGACCAGTTCCTCGACCTCTTGAAGCCCGAAGCCCTGGCCGAGGCCATGGCCGCCCGCCGCCAGGGCGGCACGCTGCGCATGCAGCGGGGCTATGACCACAGCTATTACTTCGTTTCCTCCTTCATCGAGGATCACCTCGCCTTCCACGCCGACGCGCTGAATGGCTGAGGTCCGGCTTCTGGTCGATGCCGATGCCTGCCCGGTGAAGGCCGAGGCCGAGCGGGTCGCCACCCGCCACGGCATCCCGATGCTCGTGGTGTCGAACGGCGGCATCCGGCCCTCGCCCAACCCGCTGGTGCAATCGGTCTTCGTCGCCGAAGGNCCCGACGAGGCCGACAAGTGGATCGCGTCCCAGGCCCGCCCCGGCGACGTGGTCATCACCGCCGATGTGCCGCTGGCCGCCCGCTGCGTTGCCGCTGGTGCCAGGGTGATCCGCCACGACGGCGAGCCCTTCACCCCCGCCAACATAGGCATGGTGCTGGCCACGCGCGACCTGATGGCCGACCTGCGCAGCGCCGATCCGTTCCGGCAAGGCGGCGGCCGCGCCTTCTCGAAATCCGACCGTTCGCGCTTTCTCGATGCGCTGGACCGCATGGTGCGGCAGGCCCGGACCGACGCGGGCGGCTGACCGCCGATGCGCGCCGCCGGGTCTGGCCCGCAGCGCGGCATTGCCTATCCTTGCGCCGAACCACGCCGGACGCCCCATGAACCGCCTGATCGCCTTCCTGCTCCTTACCGCCTCCCCCTCCACGCCGCCTCGCCCGAAGCCGAAGCACTGGCGCTGATCGACCAGCAGCGCGCCGCCGCGNNCTGCGCCCCGCTGGTGGTCAGCGACAGCCTGACCCGAGCCGCACAACGCTATGCCCAGGCCATGGCCGACCAGAATTTCGTCAGCCATTTCGGCCGCGACGGCTCCACCCTGCTTGGCCGCCTGCGCCGCGCCGGATTNCAGGGCCGCCACATGGGCGAAAACCTTGCCGCNGGCATGGACGACCCGCAGGAACTGGTGCAGGGCTGGATGAACAGCCGCAGCCACCGCAAGCAGATCCTGAACTGCCGCTTCACCGAAACCGGCATCGCCATGGTCGAAGACCCGCACGACCAGCCCCTGAAGGGCCACCGCTTCCCCTATACCTTCTACTGGGTCCAGGAATTCGGCGCCCCCTGACCCCGGCGCCGCCTTGCCCCCCGCCGCGCCTCTGCCCCCTGTGGGGCCGGGGAGAGGGAAACCACGCCCGCCGCAAATTTCTTCGAAGAAATTTGCAAATTCGTTCGAACGAATTTGCCTCCTCACCCCCGCCCGGCATGATGCGCAGCCAGTCCCATGCACACAGGTCTTAGGCCTTCGCCCGGGCGGGGACGGGGGCCACATGCGCCATCCGCGAAGCCTCATGTCGCCCCGGAACAGACGCGCCACCAACGCCGGGGTGATCTGAGGCCATCATGACCTCCCTTCCCGCGCCCGCCACCCCTACCGGGGCATCTTCTTTGCCATCGGCGGNGGGCTGGTGCTCTCGGTCAACGACGTCTCGATCAAGTTCCTCTCGGGCGCCTACCCGCTGCACCAGATCATCCTGATCCGGGCGCTGGTCGGCCTCGCCTTCCTGTTCATCCTCCTGCGCGTCACCGGCCTCGGCTTCGGCCAGCTTCTGACGCGNCGGCCGAAGGACCACCTGATCCGCGTCTCCATCGTCATGGTGTCGAACGTCACCTATTTCCTCGGCCTCGCCGCGATNGCCCTTGCCGATGCCGTGGCCGTGGCCTTCGTCAGCCCGCTTCTGGTCACGCTCCTCTCCATTCTCGTGCTGGGCGAAAAGGTCGGCCCCCGCCGCTGGGCCGCCGTCGGCGTCGGCATGCTGGGCGTGCTGGTCATGCTGCGCCCCGGCAGTGGCGTGATCCAGCCCGCCGCCATCCTCGTGCTCATCTCGGCCCTCTGCTACGCTTCCAGCCACATGATGACCCGCCGCATGCGCGACACCGAAAGCGCCTTCACGCTGAACTTCTATGTTCAGTGCGGCTTCGTCCTGGTCAGCCTCGCCATGGGACTCACGGTCGGCGACGGACGCTTCNNGCGCTCCCCCGACGCCTCGCTCGCCTTCCTGTTCCGCCCCTGGGTCTGGCCGCCCGTGCACGACTGGCCCGCCTTCGTCGCCACCGGCCTTGCCGTCGGCATCGGCGGNGCTGATGATGTCGCAGGCCTACCGCCTGTCCGAGGCCGCCCTTGTCGCGCCTTTCGAATATGTCGGCATGCCCATGGCGATCTTCTGGGGCGTGGTGATGTTCGGCACCTGGCCCGACGCCACCGCCTGGGTGGGGATTGCGCTCATCTGCGGCGCCGGGCTCTATACGCTCTGGCGCGAAACGGTGCTGAGGTCCCGGCAGTGAAACCCGAAGCGGTCATTTTCGACGTCGGCAACGTGCTGACCAGCTGGGTGCCCGAGGTCCATTACGACCGCGTGCTTGGCCGCGCGGCCCGCGAACGCCTGTTCGCCGAGGTTGACCTGCACGCCATGAACGATCTCATCGACCGCGGCGCCCCCTTCCGCGACACGGTCGAAGCCTGGGCACAGGCCCACCCCGACCACGCGCAGGCCATCCGCATGTGGTTCACCGACTGGCGGCACCTCGCCAGCCCCCGCATCGACGGCTCCATCCGCCTGCAACGAGCCCTGCGCGCCAAGGGCGTGCCAGTCTTCGTGCTGTCGAACTTCGGCACCCATTACCACGACGAAGCCATCACCGGCATGGACTTCCTGTCCGACTTCGACCGCTTCTACGTCTCGGGCGACCTTGGCGTCGCCAAACCCGATCCCCGCATCTACGAGATCGTCGAACAGGACAGCGGCATCCCGCCCGACCGCCTGATCTTCGCCGACGACCGCGCCGACAACATCACCGCCGCCGCCCGCCGCGGCTGGCGCACCCACCAGTTCGAAAGCTGGCAAGGCTGGGCCCGCCGCCTGGTGGCCGAAGACCTGCTGACCAAGGAAGAGGCCGGACTATGAAGAGTGGGCCGCTCATCAAGGTGATCCCAGGCGTCAGGGTCTCATGATGGTGCGTCCGCTCGCGGTCATCTTCGATATCGGCAATGTCCTTGTTCGCTGGCAGCCCGAAGGGCTTTATGATCGGGACCTCGGAGAAGATCGTCGACGCCAGTTGTTTGCCGAGGTGGACCTGCTTGCCATGAACCAGAGCCTCGACGAAGGCGCGCCCTTCCGCCAGACAGTCGAGGCTTGGGCCGCGCGGCACCCGCGCTGGTCGCGCGAGATTCTCTGGTGGCACGATCGGTGGTCAGAATTGGCTGCCCCGCGCATCGAAGGCGCCATTGCCCTGCAACGCGCTTTGCGGGCCAAAGGTGTGCCGGTCTTCACCCTCACCAACTCTGGAGCCTCGGTCTTTGAGGCGGCGCGTGCGACCCAGGACTTCCTGTCCGACTTCGACCGCTTCTACGTCTCGGGCGTCCTCGGCGTCGCCAGGCCCGATCCGCGCATCTACGAGATCGTCGAACAGGACAGCGGCATCCCTCCCGACCGCCTGATCTTCGCCGACGACCGCGCCGACAACATCACCGCCGCCGCCCGCCGCGGCTGGCGGACCCACCAGTTCGAAAGCTGGCGGGGCTGGGCCCGCCGCCTGGTGGCCGAAGACCTGCTGACCAAGGAAGAGGCCGGACTATGAAGATCGTCGGAAAAGACGCCGAGGCGAAACTCGACTGGAAGGCGCTGCTTGCCGCCTTCGAGGTTACNCATGCCCTGCCGCAGCCCGGCATCAAGGATCTCTTCGTCTACCGCGGCCCCGATACCGTGCTGGACCGCGCCACCTGGATCGACGGCCTCGGCGCGCTGGTGAAGGTCGCCACCATCGTCCCCGGCAACGCCGCGCGGGGCAAGCCCACCATCAACGGCGCCGTCACGCTTTATGATGACACCACGGGCGAACTCACCGCGCTGGTGGATTTCCACCTCGTCACCAAGTGGAAGACCGTNAACGACTCNCTCCTCGCCGCCTCGCGCCTCGCCCGGAAAGACTCGCAGAATTTCCTCCTCGTCGGCGCTTANAGCACCGTCGCCCGCTCGATGGTCCAGGCCTACTCTGCCCTCTGGCCCGGCGCCCGCTTCACCACCTGGTCGCGCACCCGCGCCACGGCCGAGGCCATGGGCCTGCCCGTGGCCGACGACCTGGAAGCCGCGGTCAAGGCGGCGGATGTGATCTGCACCTGCACCATGGCCACGGCACCGCTGATCAAGGGCGAGTGGCTGCAACCCGGCCAGCACCTCGACCTGATCGGCGCCTACCGCCCCGACATGCGCGAGGTCGATGACACCGCCATGTCGCGCGCCCGCGTCTTCGTCGATGCCCGCGCCACCACGATCCACCATATCGGCGAACTGATCGCCCCGCTGAAATCCGGCGCCATCACCGAAGCGGACGTGATCGCCGATTTCTACGACCTGAAATCCGGCGCCTTTACCCGCCGCTCGGATGACGAGATCACCATCGCCAAGAACGGCGGCGGCGCGCATCTGGACCTGATGACCGCGGGTTACATCGTGCGCGCAGCCGGTCAGGCTTAAGACATAGGTCAGCCGGACGACCTCGCCGAAAGGATCGTTGCCCGTCAGCCGCAGGCTTGGCAGCGGCCCGGTGAACAGGGGGCGCCCATGCCCCAACACAACGGGATGGTAGTACAGGCGGTATTCGTCCACCAATCCCAGCTCGGCCAACGCCCGGGCCAGCACCGGCCCACCAATGTCGATCGTGCCCTCAAGACTGTCCTTCAGCCCCTGCACCGCCGTGGCCAGATCGCCCGTGACCTGCCGGGCATTCGGCCCGACCTGGACCGTGCCCCGCGACACCACCCACTTGGGCACCGCCCGCCAGGCCTCGGCGAAGTCCCTTTCCTGCGGACCCCAGCCGGGATCGTCGGCATCCCAATAGCACATCAGGTCGTAAAGCCCGCGGCCATACAGCGAAGCACTGCTATCGCGCACCTGCTCGATCCAGTGCCGGAACAGCAGGTCACCCGGCGCAAAGCGGTCGTGGTCCACATAGCCGTCCAGCGACACATTCATGGCAAAGATCAGTCTGGCCATTCCGCGGGACCTCCCTCCCGTCCGGCCACAGTGCCACGCCGCGCGCCCCGGCCCAAGCCGTTCCCTGCCACTCCGTTGGCCCAGGCCGAAATGCTCTTGCTCCCGGAGCTATTCTGCCCCAATACTTCACCATATGGAAAACCATTATCCCGCCCTCGACTCCGTCTTCCACGCCCTCGCCGACCCCACGCGGCGCGCCGTGGTGCAGCGTCTGGGGCAGGGGCCTACCACCGTTTCCGACCTCGCCCGCCCCTTCCCGATGGGCCTGCCCGCCTTCCTGAAACACCTCGGTGTGCTGGAAAGCGCGGGCCTCATCGACACGCAGAAGGCGGGGCGCACCCGCACCTGCACGCTGCAACGCGACCGCCTCGCCCAGGTAAGCAGCTGGTTCGACGACCAGCGCGCCCAATGGGCCTACCGCTATGACAACCTCGATACCCTGCTCAGCGCCTTAGGAGGCCACGGCCATGACCACTGACCGCTTCTTCGACTTCGCCGTGGACACGGCCAANNCGCCACGCTCACCGTCACCCGCGACTTCGCAGCNCCCCGCCGCCTCGTCTGGGACTGCCACACCCAGGCCGCGCTGCTGGACCGCTGGTTCGCGCCCAAACCCCTGACCACCCGCACCGCCTCGCATGACTTCCGCGACGGTGGCCACTGGCATTTTGCCATGGTCATGCCCGACGGCCAGGAATTCTGGAGTAANGAGGACTACATCGAAATCCATCCCATCGACGGCTATACCGCGCTGGATGCCTTCTCGGACGAAACCGGCGCCGTCTCACCCGACCTGCCGCAGGCACGCTGGACCGTCAGCTTCACCGAGGAAGGCCGCACCACCCGCGTGCGCACCCTCGTGGTCTATCCTTCGGCGGCCGATCTGGAAAAGGTCATGGCCATGGGCATGAAGGAGGGCCTCACCTCGACCCTCGACCGCCTCGACGAGCTCCTGGACACCCTCGGCGGCACGTCAGAGCCCGGCAAGGTCACCATCTCGGCCCTCGTCAACGCCCCGCTTGAACAGGTCTGGGCCGCCTGGACCGAACCGGCCCACATCACCCAGTGGAACTTCGCCGACCCCAGCTGGTGCTGTCCCTCGGCCAGCAGCGACCTGCGCGAAGGCGGCACCTACACCGCGCGGATGGAGGCCAGGGACGGCAGCTTCGGCTTCGACTTCGAAGGCACCTTCCACAAGGTCGATCCGGGCCATCAGATCGGCCTCACCCTCGGCGACGGCCGCCGCGCCGACACCACCTTCGCCCCGGAAAAGGGCGGCATCCGCGTCACCACGGTCTTCGATGCCGAAGGCATGCACCCGGTGGACATGCAGCGCGATGGCTGGCAGGCGATCCTGAACAATTTCAAGACCTACGCCCAGACGCTCTGACACCCGCAGCACCCGTCTTTGCGCGGCCTGTTTCGCGTCGTCCTTCCCGTCGCGCATCATGGCGTTGAGGATGGTAAGCAGCTTTCTGGCGCAGGCGGTGATGGCGGTTTGTGTGGGCTTTCCGGCGCCCCGGAGGCGCTTGCGGAAGGCCTTTAGGACGGGGCCGTATCGCAAAGCGATGAATGCCGCGAGGGAGGGCGCGCGGCGGACACCGGGGCGGCCGCCCCGGACGTGACGCTTGCCGCGAGACAGGCCCGAGTCGCTGGCCCGAATCGCTGGCCCGAGTCGTTGGCCCGAGTCGCCGGCATGGGGCGCCAGCCCGGCCAGGGCGGCGATCCGGCGGTGGTCGAACTGGCCTGGCTCGGGCAGCCAGGCGGTCAGCCCCGCCGCCAGCGCCGCCGCCAGCACCGGCCCGATGCAATCCTGCGCGATCACGATGGAGCCTGTCCTTGATCCGCGGGATCGACCGTTGGCGCGGGCTTCAGGGCCAGGAACGGTCCACTGGACCGTTATCTTGACGCCCTTCACATGCAACTGTCCAGGTTTGACGTCTGCTCCCTCATCGTCGCAGATCAGCAAGAGACACGGGTCGGCCTTGTCTTGAGCACGTTCAGGCCGTCCAGCAGCACCTCGCGCGGCAGGTCGCGCCCGATGATGACGACGCGGCTTCGGCGGTCCTTGCCGGTCCAGCGGTCGAGACGCACGGGCGGGTCGATGATGTGCTGGACGCCATGGATGACGAAGGGCGTGTCGAAGCCGTCGGCCCAGATCACGGCCTTCAGCCGCAGGATGTCGGGACCGCGGGCGGCGATCAGGGTTTCCATCCAGATGTCCAGCAGCATCGGGTGGATGGGGTCGTCGAAGACCATCGAAACCGAGGCGATGCGATCGTCATGGCGCGCAGGCGGCCTGATGGCCGTCATCAGGCTACTGANGGGGGCGGGGGTCAGCCCGAAGAGGCCATGGGTCGGACCGCTGGCCAGGGGCAGGGCCGGTTTGGCCAGGGGCAAGGGCATTGACGACAGCGCATAGGCCGGGGCGTTCACCCAGGCTTCGGCCTCGGGCAGGGCCGCGTTCATCTCGGACGCGCCGTGGCCGAAGAGCTCCTCCAGCGGAACCGCGCCGCGGGTGGCAGTGACGATCCGCGCCCCGGNGGCCAGCGCCGCCAGCCGGGCGCGGAATCGTTCCGCCTGCGCGGGTGTCACAAGGTCCGTCTTCGACAGGACCAGCACATCCGCCATGGCGACCTGCTGGATGCTCTCGAACCCGGCATCCAGTGTCTTCGGGCCGTTGACGGCATCACAGACGGTGACGACTCCATCCAGCCGCAAGGCCGCGACAAGGCCCGGCGTCACGATCAGCGTGTGCAGGATCGGCGCCGGGTCGGCGAGGCCCGTCGTCTCGATCACGATGCGGTCGAAGTCCAGCTTTCCCGCGCGGCGTTTCTCGCACAGCCCCTCCAGCGCCTGCACCAGGTCGCCGCGCAGGGTGCAGCACATGCAGCCCGAGGAGAGGAGAACCGTTTCCTCGGTTGTCTCAACGATCAGGTCGTGGTCCAGCCCCACGTCGCCGAACTCGTTGACGACCACAGCAATCCGCCCTGCCGAAGCATCCCGCAGCAGCGCGTTCAGAAGCGTGGTCTTTCCGGCGCCAAGATAGCCGGTGATGAGCGTGAGGGGGATGCGGGGGATCATCGGCTTGTGCTATGTTATACTGTAACGTATATCGAGGATGACCCCGCCGAAGGCAAGCCCCGATGACTGTAACCTTTGCCCCCGCACGTCCGTGTCCGAAGTCGAGGAAGGCCACAGGTTGGCCCCGCGCTTTCCGGCGGATGGGCTCATGCCCTGCATCACGACCGATGCGGCGGATGGCACGGTGCTGATGCTGGGCTGGATGAACGATCAGGCGCTGCGGCTGACGATCAAGACGGGCGAGGCGCATTACTTCAGCCGCGCGCGTCAGGCGGTCTGGCACAAGGGCGCGACCTCGGGGCTGACGCAATCCGTGGTCCGGATGCGGATCGACGACGATCAGGATGCGATCTGGCTGCAGGTGACGGTGGCAGGCAACGGGGCCTCGTGCCACATCGGCTACCGGTCCTGCTTCTACCGCGAGGTGCCCGTTGGCCCGGCCGCCGGGGGCCCGCTGCGCTTCACCGAAACCCAACGCCGCTTCGACCCCGTGGCCGTCTACGGCGATGCCCCGAACCCGACGATCCTGTGAGGCGGCGATGGAGGCGGTCCTGACCCGGAACGAGACCGAAGTCCTCGCGCTGCTGCGCGGCGCGAACGGGCCGATGACGGCCTATCAGCTTCTGGGCCGGATGCAGCGGAACGGGGGCGGTCGCCCCGCCGACGGTGTATCGCGCGCTGAAGGGGCTGGAAGAGGCGGGCCTTGTGCAGCGGATCGCCACGCTGCGGGCCTGGGGTCTGGTGACTTCGCCCACGCCGGGAGTGCTGGCGATCTGCGACGATTGCGGCGCAGTCCGCAGCGTCGAGGCGCCGAGCCTGTTTGAGACCCTGCACCAGCGCCTGGCCGCCGAAGGCTTTGCCGAGGCGCGCCAGACCATCGAGGTGCATGGCCGCTGCGGCGACTGTTCGGGGGCCAAGGGATGAGGGACCTTCTTTTGTCCGGTGCGGCCCTGCGATTGGCCGTGGCGCTGGCGCTGGCGGCGGCGCTGTGGCTGGGCCTCTGGCTGGTGGTGGGCTGAGATGGCGCTGGCGATCCGCGACCTGACCCTGGGTTATGACCGTCATCCGGCGGTGCATCATCTGGACCTTGACCTTGCGACGGGCAGCCTGACGGCGGTGGTCGGGCCGAACGGGGCGGGAAAGTCCACCCTTCTGAAAGGCCTGACNGGGGAGCTGCAGCCCCTGGAGGGCAGGATCGACCGCCGTGCCGCGCGGATGGCTTACCTCCCGCAACTGTCCGAGGTGGACCGCAGCTTTCCGGTGGCGGTCGGGGCCTTTGTCGCCATGGGCCTTTGGCACCGTGTGGGCGCCTTTGGCCGGATCGGTGGCGCGGATGCCGCCCGCGTGGCCGAGGCGCTGGCGGCTGTCGGCCTGACCGGGTTCGAGAGGCGCCCGATCTCGGCCCTGTCCGGCGGCCAGGTGCAGCGGGTGATGTTCGCGCGGCTTCTGTTGCAGGACGCCGACCTGATCCTGCTGGACGAACCCTTCACGGCCTTGGACAGCAAGACCGCCGCCGACCTTCTGGCCGTCGTGCAGCGCTGGCATGGCGAGGGGCGGACGGTGCTGGCCGTGCTGCATGACATCGAGGCGGTGCGGCGGCACTTTCCCGAAACGCTGTTGCTTGCGCGGGAAAAGGTCGCGCACGGGGCGACGGCGCAGGTGCTGACCGCCGAGAACCTGTTCCGCGCCCGCCAGATGTCCGAGGCCTTCGACGACAGCGCCAATGTCTGCGTGAGGGGCGCGGCATGAGCTGGCTGATCGACCCTTTCGCCGACTTCGCCTTCATGCAGCGGGCGCTTCTGGGCTGTGTCGCCATCTCGTTGGGAGCAACGCCGGTNGGGGTGTTCCTGCTGTTGCGCCGGATGAGCCTGACAGGCGACGCCATGGCGCATGCGATCCTGCCCGGGGCGGCGGTGGGCTATCTGGTGGCGGGGCTGAACCTGGGTGCGATGACGATGGGCGGGGTTGCGGCGGGGCTGGTGGTGGCCGTCCTGACCGGGGCCGTCGCACGGTTCACCGCGCTCCGCGAGGATGCCTCGCTTGCCGCCTTCTACCTGATCTCGCTGGCCTTGGGCGTGCTTCTGGTCTCGCTGAAAGGGTCGAACGTGGACCTGATGCATGTCCTCTTTGGCACGGTGCTGGCGCTCGACGATGCCGCGCTGACGCTTCTTTGCGCCATCACCACCTTCACGCTGATCGCGCTGGCGCTGATGTTCCGCCCGCTGGTCCTTGAATGCGCCGATCCGCGCTTTCTGGCATCGGTCAGCCGGTGGAGCGGGCCGGTGCATTTCCTGTTCCTCGGGCTCGTGGTCCTGAACCTCGTCGCCGGGTTCCAGGCGTTGGGAACGCTGATGGCGGTGGGGATCATGATCCTGCCCGCCGCCGCCGCGCGGTTCTGGGCCACCTCCATCGGCGGGATGCTCGCGATTGCCGCCGGGATCGCCGCCGTCTCCTCGGTCGCGGGGCTTCTCGCCTCGTACCACGCGGGCCTGCCCTCCGGCCCCGCAATCATCCTTGCTGCCGGAACGCTTTACCTCGCCTCNGCTGGCCCTTGACCGGTCGGCAGCCTTGCCGCCCGGCTCGCCCCGCGCGCCCATCTTGAAGCCTGAAAGGATACCCCCATGATCACCCGCCGCTTCCTCCTTGCCTCTGCCGCTGCCCTTGCCTTCGCCTCGCCCGCCTTCGCGCAAGAGAAACTGAACGTCATCGCCACCTTCTCGATCCTCGGCGACATCGTCGCCAATGTCGGTGGCGACCGGGTCACGGTGACCACCCTCGTCGGCCCCGATGGCGATGCCCATGTCTTCCAGCCCGCACCCGCGGACGCCCAGGCGGTGGCGGGCGCGCAGGTCATCGTCGCCAACGGCCTTGGGTTTGAGGGCTGGATGGACCGGCTGGTCGAGGCCTCGGGCAGCAAGGCCACGATCATTACGGCGTCGGAAGGTGTGGAGCCCCGCGCCTTTGAAGAAGAAGAGCATGAGGAAGGCGAAGACCATGCCGAGGAAGAGGGTCACGACCACGGCGGCACCGANCCCCATGCCTGGCAAAGCGTCGCCAATGTCGAGCTTTATGTGGGCAACATCGAACGCGGCCTTGCCGCCGCCGANCCCGCCGGGGCCGAGACCTACAAGGCCAATGCTGCCGCCTATCTGGCCGAGTTGCAGACGATGGATGCCGAGATCAAGGCGGCGATTGCCGCCTTGCCAGAGGATCGCCGCACCATCGTGACCTCGCACGATGCCTTCGGCTATTTTGGCGCGGCCTACGGCATGACCTTCAAGGCGCCGCAGGGGATTTCGACCGAGTCGGAGGCCTCGGCGGCGGATGTGGCGGCGCTGATCACCCAGATCCGCGATGAAAAGATCCCCGCGGTCTTTGTGGAAAACATCACCGACCGCCGCCTGCTTGACCAGATCGCGACCGAGACCGGGGCGGCCATCGGCGGCACGCTCTATTCTGACGCGCTGTCCGGCCCCGAAGGCCCCGCCGCCACCTACCTGACCATGATGCGCTACAACCTCGGCCAGCTGACCCAGGCCCTTGCCAACTGAGGGAACCCCATGAACGCCCAAACCCCGTCACCGTGCTGACCGGCTTTCTTGGCGCCTANAGCAAGACCACGCTTCTGAACCGCATCCTGACCGAGCCGCATGGCAAGAAATACGCCGTCATCATCAATGAATTCGGCGAGACCGGGATCGACAACGAACTCGTCATCGACGCCGATGAAGAGATCTTCGAGATGAACAACGGCTGCATCTGCTGCACCGTGCGGGGCGATCTGATCCGCATCCTGGGCGGGCTGATGAAGCGCAAGGACTTCGACGGCATCCTGATCGAGACGACCGGCATGGCCGACCCCGCGCCGGTGGCGCAGACCTTCTATGTCGATCAGGACGTGGCCGAGAAAACCCGGCTGGATGCCATCGTGACGGTCGTCGATGCGGTGAACCTGTCCACCCATCTGGACGAGGCGCATGAAGCGGCCGAGCAGATCGCCTTTGCCGACATCATCCTGCTGAACAAGGTCGATCTGGTGGATGCGGCGGGCCTCGCCACGGCCGAGGCGCGGATCAAGGCGATCAACCCTTACGCCAGGATCGTGAAGACCGAGAAATGCGGCGTGGCGCTGGATCAGGTGCTGGGGCTTGATGCCTTCAGCCTTGATCGCGTGCTGGAGATCGAGCCCGATTTCCTGGACGAAGACCACACGCACGCGCATGAGGAGGACATCACCTCGGTCTCGTTGTCCTCTGACACCCCGCTGGACGAGAAGAAGTTCCAGGCCTGGTTCGGCAAGCTTCTGCGGGAACGCGGGCAGGATATCTTGCGCTCGAAGGGCATCCTCGACTTCAAGGGGCAGGAGGAACGCTTCGTCGTCCATGCCGTCCACATGCTGACGGATGGTGCGCCCCTTGGGCCTTGGCCCGCGGGCAAGCCGCGCAGCTCGAAACTGGTGTTCATCGGGCGCGATCTGGACAAGATGGGTCTGGCGGAAGGGTTCGCCGCCTGCAAGGCCGCCTGATGCCGGTCGTGGCGCGGCACGACCCGCTTGCCCCCACCCGCATCGANAATGGGGGACGGCGGTTCGACTTTGACGCCGTGCCGGTGGCGGTGGCCTGCGTGGGCGACACCGCCTTCACCGCCTGGGGTGACGGGCATTTGCGCGCCTTCCGCCCGCGGGCGGAACCCGAGGCGCTGGCCGTCCACAGGGGCGCGGTCCTGTCGATGGCAGCCGATGCCTCGGGCATGATCCTGACCGGCGGCGACGATGGCTGGCTTTGCCGCGTCACNCCCGAAGGCGTGACCGAGATCGCCGCCTTCCCGCGCACATGGGTGGATCATGTCGCCGCGGGCGCCGGCGGCATCTTCGCCTGTTCGGCCGGGCGCGAAGTGCATCTCTGGGACGGTCCCCGGCGCGAGGTGCTGGAGGCTCCCTCCACCGTCGGCGGCCTTGCCTTCGACCGCAAGGGCGGGCGGCTGGCGGTGGCGCATTACGGCGGGGTCACGATCTGGGCGCGCGAGAAACGCGGCTGGAAGCCCATGGCCCTGAAATGGGCGGGCAGCCATACGGCGGTGAGCTTCAGCCCCGATGACCGCTTTGTCATGACCCGGATGCAGGAAAACGCGCTGCACGGCTGGCGGCTGCGCGACAAGGCCGACCTGCGCATGTCGGGCTATCCGACCAAGGTCAAGGGCTGGGCCTGGGCGGGCAAACTGCCCTGGCTTGCCACCACGGGCGCGGACGAGGCGGTGCTCTGGCCCTTCGACGGGGCGCAGGGGCCGATGGGCCGGGGGCCGATGCAGGTGGCCTGGGGCGGGCGCGGCTATGTCACCGCCATCTGCACCCTGCCGGGACATGAGGCGGTGCTGGCTTACTATTCCTCGGGCGCGGTGATCTATTCCGAGATCGACCAGATCGCCGAGCCCCGCGCGGTGAAGCGCCCGACCGGCGCACCGGTCACGCTTCTGGCCGTCACGCCGCTGACCGGCTGGCTGCTGGCGGCAGATGAACAGGGCGGCGTCCTCTGGGCACCCCTGGGGGCCGCCTGATGCCGGGCCTCTTCTCTCGCCGCCCCCGGCCGGATGCCGAAGCCGTGGCCCGCCTGAAAGGCTGGGTCACGGACCTGATGTCGCTTGATGACCGCGACCACATCGCCATCGCCGAACTGGCCTGCCACGAACCCGGTTGCCCCGATCTGGAAACCGTGGTGACTGTCACCCTGGCCGACCGCCGCCGCTTTGTCCTGCGCTTTCCCTCCGCCGTGGCGGCGGTGGCCGAGGCCGATGTGACCCTCCTCCGCCCGCAGGTGCCCGCAAGGTGAAGACCTACATCCACCTTGTCGAAGGCGACAGCGCCGCAGGTCGCACTGCCCGGATCGCCCAACTGGTCCGCGCCTCTCGCCGCCCGGTGATGGTCTTTGCGGAGGCCACCGACCCGCCCACCTCGCCGCTTGACTGGCTGATGGGGCCGGGCTGCACCTGCTGCCTGCCCGCCGCGCACCCGCGCCTGCGTCTGATCCAGGCCGTGACCCAGGCAGGACAGGTGCGCATCCTCATCGACGCCGGTCCGGCTGCGGTGGCGGATCGGATCGCCGGATGCCTGGGAAGCTTGCCCTTGCGGATCACCGTGAGCACGCTCCGCGCCTGAAGCACGCCCCGGTCAGGCAAAGGTTCCCGTTTCCTTTGTCTTGGCGTCAGAAGTCGGTTTTCAGGCAGACCCCGGCGCTGTCACGGGCGGCGGCTGTCGCGCCGGTGTTCAGGCACATCGGCTGCGCTGTTCAGTCCTGATCGGCCAGGGCTTCCGCCTGCCCGACTGGGCAAGGGCAAGGGCGTGGCCAGACGGTAAGCAAGGCAAGACAGGAAAGCACCAGCGCGGTCGTCAGGCGAGTCTTCATCCCCGGTTCGTGTTTCTGTGGCTGCGTCGCGTGATCCGCGACGGGTCACTGCCTGGCTGGGCCCGGCTCAGGGCCCTGGTCATGGGCGGTTTCGACCTTCAGGAAAGTTCGGAGACGGCACGGTGCGCCTGGTCGATGGCTTCGTGGGCAAAGGCATTCCACCCCGCGTCGGAATTGGCGATGGCGATGCGCCCGAATGGCTGGCGCGCCAGTTCCATCAGGGGCTCGTCCTCGGGCGGGTCGAACAGGGNGTTCAGGAACCCCGCATAGCCGTGGGGCCAGCGGTTGACCGTGATCGCCAGCACGTCGCGGGTAGCTCNGAACCCGTGACCGCCGAACATGGCGGTCAGCTGGGCGATGATTTCGGTCTCATAGGCCTCGAACGGCATCTCAAGCAGCGCCGCACGCCCGGCCCGGAACTGGTCGTTCTGGGGCAGTCCGGGGCNGGTCGGGACATGGACCATGCGCAGGATGATCGGCTGCGCCGGATCGCGCGGGTGGTCATAGCTTCCCAGAGCCACCGGATAGTCCAGCATCACCANGGGAAAAAAGGACGTGGGGCAATAGACCGAGGACACGCCCGCCCGCGCCACGGACTGCCAGTCCTTCAGGCAGACATTGACATAGACAAGCGGCGCCTTGACGTTGCGCGCCAGCGCTTCCTTCTGCGCCTTTGGCACTTCGGGCGCGATGTGGGNGATGACCATGTTGTAGCAGGCCAGGATCGCCGCGCTGCTGGCCACCTTTGTCACCTTGCCGCCCGTGACATAGGAAATCTCTACCCCGCCTGCGCGGTTCTCGGCACGAACAACGGTGGCGTTCAGCCGCAGGCGCGTGGTGTTTTCGGGCAAGTCAAGTCGGCCATAGTCGGCCCGGGCCGTAACGATATCCTCCATGTCGGAACCCGGGATCGCCCNCGGAACAAGAGCACGCACCAACAGGCGGGCGATACCTGCATTCCCGTCGGGGAAGTGATAGATATAGGGTTCTTCCTCGCCCGCTTCCTCGGCCAGTCCAAGCCCGGCAAAGCCGGGATAGCCGCTGTCCATCGCCCAGGAAGCGGGCACGCCATCGGGGCCGATGGCAAAGTAATCATGCGTCAGGCCCGAGAAATAGTGCAGCGCCTCTTCGCCAAGGCCGCAGTCCCTTGCAAGATAGTCGCGGTAGCTGACCTGCTCCAGATAGTCCCATTTCTCGTCGGGGCTCTTGCCACCAAGGGNGTCCGCAGCCCCCGTGAACAAGGCCAGAAGCTGGGCGCGTGCCGCATCCGACATGGGAAAGGCCGCGACATGGGCCTCCAGATCGCCCTTGCCCTGAACCGTATCGGCCCCGCCTTCGGTGGGGTCGCTCGCCAGAAGCCTGTTCTGCCCGAAGGTGCGGGCATCGAAGAAGGTCCNCCGCGACAGGCCAAGGCTTTCGTAGAACCCTGNATCGAAGGCGGTATCGAAGCGGGCCAGGTCGATGCCAAGGCCCTGCATCAGCCCCCAGACGACCGGCGAGAAATTGGCCTTGGGCGCCTCCAGCGCCTCGCTGCCGCCGTAACCGATCAGAAGGCCGCCGTCCGGCGTGGTGAATTCGTTGCGCCGGGCGTGCCCGCCAAAATCGTCGTGATTGTCAAGGATCAGGATGCGCGCCTGATCGCCGTGCCGCTGGCGCCAGAACCAGGCCGCAGACAGGCCGCTGATGCCTGCACCAACGATGACAAGGTCATAGGTCTCACTCACCGCCGCCGATGTGTCGAATGCCTTTCCATCGCGCAGGGCATGGGCTGCCTCGAATGCGCCGGGATGGCTGCCCCGCAGGCCGGTCAGCGCGGGCGGATAGGGCGCAAGACCCTCGGCCCTGATCTGGGCCAGCGGAGAAAGGCCCGAGCCGACGACAAGCGCCACGCCGCCAAGAAAGTCGCGGCGCGTCACGGATGGGCCAATCTTGTACGGCATGGGATGGTCCTTGAAACGCGGGTCATCAAGCGGTAGAACAAGTATAGTGTAGCGCTACTTCACAAATGTAAAGCTCTCGCGAGAGGCGACATGAACGACACTCCGATCCCGACCGTCAGCCTGGATGCAGCCCGGCTGGGCGCCCGGCTGAAGGCCTTTCGTCAGGCGCGCAAGCTTTCGCTGCGCGATCTGGGGCAAAGGTCCGGCACGACGGCCAGTTTCCTTAGCCAGGTCGAGCGTGGCGCATCCGGAGCGGCGGTTTCGACCCTGATGCGCATCGCCGAGGCGCTGTCAGTCTCGGTCGCCGATTTCTTCGAGGACCGCAGCGACGGGTTGCACCGCGTCCTGCGCCGGAAGGACCGGCTCGCCCTGCCGCAGGCCGAGGGCTATCGCAAGACCTTGCTGTCGCAGCAGCCGATCCGCGATTTCGAGGTCTATGTCGGCCATTTCGACCCCGGCGGCACGACCGGCCCGGATGCCTATGTCCATGGCGACAGCCACGAGATGATGCTGGTCCTCTCCGGGACGGTCGAGATCACCCTTGGCGCGCAGTCCTATCGGCTGAGCGACGGGGACTGCATCGAATACCGCTCGTCCACCCCGCACCGCATTGTCAATGCCAGCACCGGTTCGGCCGAAGTGCAGTGGATCATCTCGCCCGTAACCTCGGCCAAGGCCGACCTCGACCAATTCACAAGGAAAGCCCCATGACCCTGCCTGCCGAATTGACCGCCTATCTGGCAAAGCACCCCGAGACCCGCTTTGTCGATGCAGTCCTTTATGACCTGTGCGGCACGGCCATCGGCAAGCGCGTGCCGGTGCGGGACGCGGCAAAGCTGTGGTCCGGGGGCGTGGCCTTCTGCGCGGGCATCACGACACTGGACGCATTGGGGGCCTGCTGGGATGTGAACGGGATCGGCTTCTCCGATGGCGACCCGGATGCGACCAGCTATCCGATCCCCGGCACGCTGGTCCCGGTGCCTTGGGCCGAAGCCCCCACCGCGCAGGTGCAGATCGCCCCAGCCCCACCCGAAGATGCCCCGCACTGGTGGTTCGACCCGCGCGCCATTCTGGCATCGGTCGTCGCGCGCTTTGCCGAACTGGGCCTGAAACCCGTGGTGGCGAATGAACTGGAATTCTACTTCGTCGATCCCAAGCGCGACGANAAGGGCCGGGTCTCGCCNGCGCTGCCCGCGCGCTCCGGCCGCGCGCCGGAAGCGCCGCGTGTCCTCGCCTTCGACAAGCTCGACGAATGGGCGGGCCTTCTGGCCGAGATCGACGCGGCTTGCGTCGCGCAAGGCGTGCCAGCGGGCGCGGCCACGGCCGAGTATGGCGGCGCGCAATTCGAGGTGAACCTTGGCCATCTGGACGACCCGGTGCTGGCCTGCGACCACGCGCTGATGCTGCGCCGGATCGTCAAGGGCGTGGCGGCGCGTCACGGGCTGGAGGCGACCTTCATGTCCAAGCCCTTTGCCGACCAGTCGGGATCGGGCCTGCATGTCCATGCTTCGCTGGTCGACGACAAGGGCCGCAACGTGTTCGACGAAACCACCCCGGACGGCGACCGCCTGTTGGGCCATGCCATCGCCGGGCTGCAGGCCACCACCTATGACGCCATGGCCTTCTTCGCCCCAAACATCAACGCCTATCGCCGCTTTGCCGCGAACCAGTTCGTGCCGGTGAACACCAGTTGGGGTATCAACAACCGCTCGGTCTCGTTCCGCGTGCCGATNGGGGGTGGCCGCGCCCGGCGGATCGAACACCGGATCGCAGGCGCGGATGCGAANCCCTATCTGGTCATGGCGGCCATGCTGGCAGGCTTCCACCATGGCCTTGCCAACAAGCTNGACCCCACGCCGCAATCCACCGGCAATGCNGGCGAAGAGGCCGATCCCGAGATGCCCCTGCGCCTGTGGACCGCGCTTGACCGGCTGGAAGGCTCGGCGCTGATGGCCGGTTATTTCGGCCCGCGCTACCCCGCCGCCTATGCCGCAATCAAGCGGTCCGAGTTCGAGGCCTTCATGGCCGATGTCCTGCCGCGCGAATATGACTGGTATCTCTGATGTCCTGATCCTTGGCGGCGGGTTGGTAAGCGCGGCGACGGCCCTGCATCTGGCCGACCAGGGGATCAGTTCGACCATCGTCGAGGCCAGGGCACGGCTTGGCGGGCGCGGTTTTTCCCGGCTCCCCCGGNNCGATTCCGGCCCCGTTGTCGAGTATGGCGGCGGCTGGGGCCATGTGCGGCAGAAGCGGATTCAGGCGCTGGCGGCGCGGCTTGGCATCGAACTGGTCCCGCGCGCCCCGCTGATCGCCCATCACCACCTGCGCGATGGGGGCGTGCATGACAGCCCCTGCCGCCCGGACGAAGCCGCAGAGCATCAGGCCGCCATGCACCAGTGGCGGGCAGATGCCGCGGCGCAGGACCCAGGCATTCTTGACCTGACCCTTGCCGCCTATTTCGACCATCGCCGCTTTCCGCCATCCGCAAGGCGCGAGGTGCTGGCCTGGTGGGCGATCTCGGGGTCGACCGATCCGGGGTTGCTNCGTGTGGGCCAGCTTCTGTCGGCAAAACTCGCCAAGGGCTGGAGCCCGAAGGTCGAGGAACTGGGCTTCACCCTTGCAGGCGGGGTCCAGGCATTGGTTGAAGGGGCCGCGCGGCTCAGCGGCGCCGGGATCATCCTGTCGGACCCGGCAGAGCGTCTGCAACAGGACAAGCACGAGGTGCGGCTGCACCTTGCCTCGGGGCGCGCGCTTGCCGCAAGGGCTGCGGTCGTTGCCCTGCCGGTCAACACGCTGGCCGGGCTGCGCCTTGACCCGCCCCTTCCCGCAGCCCCGGCCCGCGTCCGGCGCCTCGGGCATGCCGGTCGGGCGGTCAAGCTGCTGATCCGGGCGCGCGGCATCGCCCCCGGCCATCTGGTCACCGGCGAAGCGCATGGCCTGCGCTTCTTCTGGTCCGATCACCTGCGGCCCGACGGATCGACGCTGGTCGTGGCCTTCGCCCTGGCTGCCGACCTGGCCGAGCCTTCCGAAGCCCTTGCCCGTGCCGCCCTGGCGCAGGCCTTTCCCGGGGCTGAATTCCTGTCGGCAGACTGGCACGACTGGTTGTCCGACCCCTTTGCACGGGGAACCTGGGTCAGGTAAGCGGCGGCGGACGAAGCCCTTTTCGCGCCGGAATTCTGGTCCCCTTCNGGACGCATTGCCTTTGCCGGGTCCGACATCGGCCAAGGCGCGGATCAGGGCTGGTTCGAGGGCGCGCTTGCTTCGGCAGAGGTCGCCGCCCGGGACATCGCCACCTGCTGCAAGAAGGCAAACCTGCAAGGGACCGTCACCCATGACATCGACCATCTTCAAGATACCCCCGGCTTCTTAAGCGCGGGAGCCGTTCCGGAAGATTCGAGTTTTCGCGGATTCCGGTTGTATGCCGCAAGCAGTGCGACAATCAGCAACAAGAAGGTATCCTCGTGACCGTACCCAAGTTCGCGCCCGTCTTCGCGGCGCACTACTGGCTCGCACCCGGCACGACCCGGCGAGGCGCGCACCGCACAACCTAACGAGGCTGCACCTACTGCGTTCAGGTAGAGCGGGGTCGCATCCTACCTTAAGCACCGTTTAACCTTCTGTTCCTATTGTGTTCTTGCGCGCCAAGGACAAGCAAGTTGACTTCCCTTGTTCCTTGGCGCGATATGTCGTTGATGTGTACAGGTGGGGCACAAGATGCAGCAAGACCTTTCGTCCATCGAGCTGTGCGCGGGCGCAGGCGGGCAGGCGTTNGGGGTTGAGTGTGCCGGGTTCGGCCATGAAGCGCTTGTCGAAATTGATGCTCATTGTAGAGCTACCCTTCGCCACAACCGCCCAAAGTGGAACGTAGTTGAGGGCGAACAAGCCGACCTGACAAAGTTTGACGCCCGCCCATATGCCGGGGTCGATCTGGTCGCGGGAGGAGTCCCGTGCCCGCCTTTCTCGAAGGCCGGGAAGCAGCTAGGGGCAGATGACGAACGCGACCTCTTCCCGCAGGCCCTACGCGTCGTGGACGAAGTCCGCCCGAAAGCCGTCATGCTGGAAAACGTCAGGGGCTTTCTGGATGCTGTCTTCGTGGACTATCGCCAGAAGCTTAAGGCGCAACTGCGGTCGATGGGATACACCTTCGTAGAGGCGCACTTGTTCAATGCGTCCGACTTCGGAGTCCCACAACTTCGCCCGCGCGTCGTGATAGTCGCCATTCAGGACGAATTTGCAGATCGGTTTCACTGGCCCAAAACGGGCGCGGCTCAACCGCCAACTGTTGGCGAATGCCTGCATGACCTTATGGCGTCGCGGGGCTGGCCCGGCGCGGACGCTTGGCGCGCACGTGCCGACGAAATCGCTCCAACTGTCGTGGGCGGTTCCAAGAAGCACGGAGGGCCAGACCTCGGCCCGACCCGTGCCCGTCAGGCTTGGGCAACTCTTGGCGTGAACGGAGGTAGTGTCGCAGANGTTGCCCCGGAATCCGATTTTGTCGGGATGCCACGTCTTACAGTCCGCATGGTCGCGCGCCTGCAAGGCTTCCCGGATGACTGGCACTTCACAGGGCGTAAGACGGCGGCTTACCGGCAAGTCGGCAACGCCTTNCCGCCACCTGTTGCCGCCGCTGTGGCGCAGAACATCCGGGCGGCGATAACCGCGCGGCGTCTCTACGCGGTGGCGTAATGCAGGCATGGCTTGCGGACGCGCGTGCGCGATTTCATGCTTCTTGCTTGGCAGGACCGATCACGGTAACCGGCGACGTTGCCAGCATCGCTGACTCCTCAAGCCCGCATAGCCGGGATATCGCAATTGGTGTCGTGAACATGATTGGCGCGTCACGCGTCACTGCGGCGAAGCCTCCCGGGCAGACCTCGGGAAGCATGTTCGAGTCAGTCTGCCAGACCTTCTTAACTGAGACGCTCGCAACGCTTCAACACCTCCGCCCCGGAGTCCACAGAGTGGAGCGCGGAAGCACCATCGCGCAGTTTGACCAGTATGCCCACCTCGCCGAATTGCAGGTCCTTGCCGACGCAAGCCGCGAACTCAAGACCCTCTTGGGAACTGACTATCTGATCAAGCCCGATGTTGTTGTGATCCGCGACCCGGAAACAGACGCCAACATCAACCGAAATATGCATCTAGTTGATGACATGGTCGCGCGGCGGACGTCCCTCCGCGTCGCCAACGGCGCAAAGGCGACACTACACGCGTCGATTAGCTGCAAGCTGACGATCCGATCTGACCGTGTCCAGAACACCCGTTCGGAGGCATTAAACTTGATGCGCAACCGCAAAGGTCGGTTGCCCCATATCGCAGCCGTGACCGCAGAACCGATGCCTTCACGAATTGCGGCCATCGCGCTGGGCACGGGCGACATTGACTGCGTGTATCACTTCGCACTGCCGGAACTTGTCGCCGTCTTGACAGCCCAAGGTCGCGAATCGCTGGACCTTGTTGAGACCATGATCGAAGGCCAGCGGCTGCGCGATATCGCCGACTTGCCGCTTGATCTGGTGATCTGAAATACTCCAGACTCGTGGTAGTGTTCAGCGATGGATCGCGTCACACCCACTCAACGATCTGAGAACATGAGGCGAATCCGGTCGAAGGGGACCGGCCCGGAGCTTCTGGTGCGGAAGCTCTGCCATGCGCTTGGGTACCGATTCCGACTGCACCGTAAGGACCTGCCGGGAAAGCCCGATCTTGTCTTTCCAGGCCGCAAGGCTGTCATCTTCGTCCATGGCTGTTTTTGGCATCAACACCCTTCCGAAACGTGCCCCAAGAAGAATTCTCCGAAGTCAAACCTCGCTTACTGGGAGCCAAAGCTCACTAGAAATGTCCAGAGGGATGGTGTGAACCAAGCGGCCCTTGTTGAGAACGGTTGGAGCGTGCTGATCATCTGGGAATGCCAAACCAAGGACTTCGCAGACCTACGCTTGAAGATCGTAGAGTTCCTTGGTCAGCGAAGCTCGTCCACTTCGGACGCTCACCGTCTAGTGCCCTGAGCAGGCTGTGTGGCGGCTGCTACGATTCTGCTACTTTGAACACCAACGCGCGAGACGCGCGAACTGCACCGCGAATCCCCGCCGTGACAGCTAAACCCGTGTCGCTGCTACTGTAGCAGCACCAACTGTAGCAGAATCGTAGAAGTAGCAGTCGAGAGGCGTCCCGGCCTCGCGTCAAACTACTGGATTTATTGGGGAAAATGGCGGACCCGGAGCGATCTGAACGCCCGACCCTCAGATTCGTAGTCTGATGCTCTATCCAGCTGAGCTACGGGTCCGTCGTGGGGGCGTTTAGCGGCCCGCGCCGGGGTTTGCAAGGGCCAATCCGGTGATCAGTCCTCGGTTTCTTCCGCCCGCTTCGGCAGGCGGATCAGGAACTCTGTCCCCTCCGCATCGCTGCGGGCCAGGTCCATNNTACCGCCGTGGCCGCGCACCAGTTCGGCGGCGATGGCCAGGCCCAGGCCGGTGCCGCCCTGCCGCACGCCGCCCTGGAAGGCCGAAAACAGGTGCTCGCGCGCCTTGGGCGGCAGGCCGGGGCCGGTGTCGCCGACACGAATCCACCATTGCCGGTCGTCCTNCGTACNCGCGACCTCGATGGTGCCGGGCTTGCCTGTCGCCTCGATGGCCTGCCGGGCGTTGCGGATCAGGTTGGCCAGCACCCGGTGCAGCTGCTCGCTGTCGGCCTGCAGGGTCAGCGCGGCAGGGATGTCCAGGATCGGCGTCACCAGCGGATTGGTAGGCGCCAGGCCCTCGCCTTCCAGGATATCCTCGACCAGCGGGCGCAGGCTGAACTGGCGCAGCTGCGGCGGCGGTTCCTCGGCCTTGCCGAAGGCCAGCGTCGCCTCGGTCAGCGACACCGCGCGGCTGATCGAGGCCACCAGCTTGGGCGCGGCCCGCGCCACCGCCGGATCGGCGCTGCCCTCGATGCGGTCGGCGAACAGCTGCGCCGTGGTCAGGATGTTGCGCAGGTCATGCGCGATCTTGGCCACCGCGCCGCCCAGTTGCGCCAGCCGCTCTTTCTGGCGCAGCGCGCCGGTCAATTGCGTCTGCATCGACTGCAGCGCCTCTTCGGCGATGCGCAGTTCGACCACCCGCGCCTGGGGCACGATCACCGCCCGCGCATCCTCGGGCGCCTGGGCATAGGCCTGCATCGACCGCACCACCCGCCGGATCGGCACCACCAACAGCCGCTGCACTGCCAGGAACAGCAGAAAGGCCGTGACGATCGAGATCAGCGCCGACAGCATCAGGATGCGGAAGCCATAATCCAGCATCGACACGCGCAGGTCGGCCGTGGTCATGGTGATCTCGATCAGCTGGTNGGCTTCCTGCACCGGAAAGCCGATGACGCGGATCACCTGCGGCGCCGGGTCCAGCATCACCGCCATGGCGTCGCGGATAAGTGCCCAGGGCCCTGCGGTGCGCAGGTCGAAGGTGTCGGCAATGGGGTGGGGAATGGGCGAGGACAGCACCAGCTGCCGCACCTCGTCGCGCCGCAGCACCACGTTATAGACCCCGGCATTGGCCAGAAGCTCGCGTTCCAGGTCGGGCGCGATCATCTGGTNCGAGGCCAGCACCGACAGCGCGGCGATCTGCGCCTTTTCCAGCCGGGTCACCAGATAGTCGAAACGGAACCGCGCCATCGAGGGCACGAAGATCATCACTTCCGCCAGCATGACGAAAGCGGCGGTCAGCAGAAGGAACCGCCCCGAAAGCGTGTTGAAGAACCCGGCCCTGCCGCGCCTGTCCGGCACTCTTTCCCCCGCGGCGGCACTGACCGCCCCCACCCGCACCTAGCAAACCATGGGAAAAAACCAGTCCCTCCGGCCCATTGCGGCTGTTGCGCGCAGCCCGCCGCGCAATCTACCGGCGCCGCAGGACCAAGGGCAGCGCCGCCAGCGCGCAAAGCCCCGCCAAAGCCGCCAGATAGCGCGGATCGGTGAGTACCGACAGGTCCGGCAGACCGCCCGTGGCCAGGGTCTCGCCCAGGCCCGCCCCGACGAAGGTCAGCACCAGCGCACCCGGCAGGATGCCCAGATAGGTGGTCACGGCATAGGGCACCAGTCCGACACCGGCAAAGGCGGGCAGCAGGTTGGCCAGGAAGAACGGCACCACCGGCGCCAGCCGCATCAGGAACAGCGCCTACCACTGGTTGCGCCGCAGCGCCGCCAGAACCGAGGTAGCCGNCCCGCCCGCCGCCTCGATCCGCGCCACGGTCTCGGCGCCAAAGCCCATCCGCGCCACCAGGAACAGAAGGATCGCCCCCGTGCCCGCCGCCCCGGCATTGACGAAGACGCCGGGAAAGACGCCGAACAGGANACNCCCGGTCAGCGTCGCCAGCGTCGCGCCGGGCAGGCTTGTCGCCACCATCGCCACATAGACCGCCATGAACCCCGCCACGGCCAGCCCGTAATAGGCGTCGCGGAAGGCGATCAGCGTGGCCTGGTGGCGCGCCAGCACCTGCAGGTCCAGCTGATNCCGCAGCAGTACCGCCCCGGTGATCGCCAGGACGGCGATGCCAAGGAACGGCAGGCGGCGCAGCCAGCGGCGCGACGGTCGGGCGAATGACATGGGCGCAGTTCACCACGCCCGGCCGCGCGGGGCAAATTTCTTCCGCGTGAGAATTGACTAACCCCGCCCGCGCCCGTAAAGGACGGGCCTCGAATGGATACGCCCCGAATCCTTCCCGGCTTCGGGGGTGGACGTATGGAGTTCCGCGATGAAGCGCACGTATCAACCTCGCAGCTCGTCCGCAAGCGTAAGCACGGCTTCCGCGCCCGCATGGCCACCAAGGGCGGCCGTCTTGTGCTGGCGGCGCGCCGCGCCAAGGGCCGCAAGGTCCTGTCGGCCTGATCTGACCCAGCGGTCCCGTTCGGGGCCGCCATCAAGGCGCAGCATGCCGCCGCCGGAGACCAGGGTGACAGGGCAGGATGCCGCCGTCGCCGAAGGGTCGTAAAGCGGTTTCGTTTGCGTGCCCGAAATGTCCTTGCCCGACATCGCGCCCGAAACCCTGCGCCACCGCGCCGATTACCTGCGTGCCGCCAAGGCACAGCGCCAGGGCACGGCCAGTTTCCTGCTGCAGGCGCGCGACCGTGGCGATGGCTCTGCCACGGTGCGCGTCGGCTTCACCTGTTCCAAGAAGATCGGCAATGCCGTGATGCGCAACCGCGCCAAGCGCCGCCTGCGCGCGCTCGCGCGAGGTNNGCTGGCGACCCGTGCCCGCCCCGGCTGGGATTATGTGCTGGTCGCCCGCCCCGATGCCACGATCAGCCGTGCCTGGCCCGAGCTTTGCGCCGATCTGATGCAGGCCCTGGCCCGCATCCACCGCCCCGCGCCATGACCCCCGCCGCCCGCCTGCTTGCCCTGCCGGTGCAGGCCTATCGCCTGATCCTGTCGCCCTGGGTCGGCCACGGCTGCCGCTACCAGCCCACCTGTTCCGCCTATGCGCTGGAAGCCCTGGATCGCCACGGCGCGCTGAAAGGCGGTGCCCTGACGGTGCGACGGGTCTGTTCCTGCCACCCCTGGGGCGGCCATGGCTATGACCCGGTGCCGGGCGCCGACCCCGAATTCGATGCCCGAAGGAAGGACCCGGCGGATTGACCGCCGGGCCGCGCCACCGCTAGTAGCAGGGCGGATAGGGCGCGTAACCGCAATAGGGCGGATAGGCATAGGCGGGCGGCGGCGGATAGCCATAGCCGTAGGGATGGGTCGCATCGGCGATGGCCGCCCCGGCCACCATGCCGCCCCGACCGCCGCGGCCGTATGCGCCCGTACCAGGCGGCGCTGCCCGCCGTCCGCCGCGCGGCCCCGGCATAAGAGATCGGCGTCATCGGCCGCCCGATGATGTCGATGAAGATCGCCGCACCGCCCTTGGCGCCGTCCAGGCTGCCTTCCAGCACATCCACGTCGAAGGTCAGCGTCGTGCCATCCAGCACCGGCGTCTTCAGCACCACCACCGCGTCATAGACCGCATCCTCGGTCTCGCCAAAGACCGAGACCGTGGCATTGGGCGGGTCGGCGGCAAAGCTGTCGCTGCCCTCGGCCCATTCCTGCAACAGCGTGGTGGTCAGCGCATGGTNGGCAGCCCGCACCGGGCGGTCTGCGAACAGGATCGAATTCTTGGCAATGCCGGTCAGCACCAGCTTGCCATCCTTCAGCGTCGCCCCTTCCGAGTTCATCACGATCAGCGTCGGAACGACTTCCGGCCGCGTCTGACCGATGGTCTTCTGCAGGGGCACATGCTTCGGCGGGGCATCGGCGGTCTGTCCGAAGGCAACCGCCGGAACCAGAGCCACCGCCAGCACCGCGGTCATCCGCGCGAGTCTGGTCATGCTCATTTCCTATCTCCACAAGAACGGGGCGGGCCGACTTGGCCGCGCAAAGCGTCGACCAGCGCCGACAGGGCAAAGCCTAGCGGTGCTTTGCCTGCCGTCCAAGCACGGATTGCATCGGATGCCCCAAACTGGCGCAGGCCGCGAAATCCGGCCTCAGCCGTCCTGCCCCAACAGCCGGTCCAGCGACACCCGCCCCGGCCCGCGCAGCAGCAACGCCAGGAAACAGGCCGCCCAGACCCCATGCACCTGCCAGGCGCCGGGATAGACGAAGATCTGGATCACCAGCGTCATCCCCAGCAACGCCAGGGCCGAGGCCCGCGTGAACAGCCCCAGCACCAGCAGCACCGGAAACACATGCTCGGCCGCCGTCGCCATCACCGCCGCAATGCCGGGCGGGATCAGGGGCAGCGCATAGTCGTTCTGGAACAGAAACCAGGTGCTGTCCTTGATGTGCAGCAGCCCCTCGACCTTGGTCCGGCCCGAGCTGAAGAACACTGCCGCCGGGAACAGCCGCAGCGGGATCGCGGCAATGTCCCAGGGCAGCCGGTCAAGCTGTCCGTGAAGCTGGCGAAGGGTATCGGTCAGGCGGGTCATGTCGGGTCGTCCTGTGTCAGGGAAATGATCGCGCCATGCCGCGCCAGGCTCAGAAGGATCGGTGCTTAAGCGCATGGCCGGGCTCGGCCAGCGCCGCCGCCGCGGCAGCGGCCAGCAGCGTGCCCCCGCCGCCAGCGCCTCGACCAGCGCCAGATCGCCCGCCGTCACCGCCAGCACCGGCACCGCATCGCCGGTGTCGCGCAGGATCACCGCCGCCTCGGCCCGGTCGGCGACCAGGGGGCGGCAGACCCGGCCCCGGCTGGTTCGCGCCCCAGATCGTCACCGCCGAAAACCGCGACCGGAACAGCCGCAGCGAGGGGTGCAGCCCGATGCGCAATCCCCGGCGCGCCCGCCGCCGCCGCCAGCGCCGCCGCCGTCACCGGCGCCGCATCGGCCGCGTGATAGGCCTCGCCCCGCAACCATTCCAGCCGCGCCACCTCGGGCAGATAGGGCAGTGCCGCCACCGGCGGAAACCGCTCCAGAAACACCGGGAACTCCCGCCCCAGCGAAACAGCACGGGCGAGCGCGGCGGATGCGCCGCGAGGAACACCCGCGCCATCGCGGCAAAGAAGTCGGCCCCCACCAGCCGCTCCACCACCGGAAACCGCGTCGCCAGCGCCCGCGTCAGCCCATGCGCCACATTGTTGCGATAGACGGCAAAGCGCCGCTCCACCTCGGCCGGATCGCGTGCCGTCACGCCCGGCGGCACCGCCCCGCCGAACAGCCCGGCGCGGAAGTCCCCCACCAGATCACGAGGCAAGGCGCAGCCCTCCGGCATCCGCCATCACTCGCGCCGCCCGCTCCGCCTCGGCCAGAAGCACCGGGANAGGCGGCACGTCGTTGTCCCATTCAATCAGCACGGGCTGCGGCCCGGTCAGCGCCAGCGCCTCGGCAAACAGCGCCCAGACCGGGTCAGCCACCGGCCGCGCATGATCGTCAATCAGCAAGGGCCCCGAAGGCAGCATCTCCTCGGCGTGGCCACCCAGATGAATCTCGCCCACCGCCGCCACGGGAAAACCCGCCAGATAGGCCCGCGGGTCCATTCGGTGATTGGTCGCCGACACGAAGACATTGTTCACATCCAGCAAAAGCCCGCAGCCGGTGCGTCGCACCACCTCGGCCAGGAAGTCCACCTCGGCCAGCGTGGACTGCTGGAACAGCACATAGGTCGAGGGGTTCTCCAGCAGCATCCGCCGCCCCAACACCGCCTGCACCTCGTCCACATGATCGCAGACCGCCTGCAACGTCTCCGCCGTATAGGGCAGCGGCAAGAGGTCGTTCAGGTAGTCGCCACCATGGCTCGACCAGGCCAGATGCTCGGAAAAGCTCTCGGGCTGATAGCGGTCCACCAGCGCCTTCAGCCGCGCCAGATGCGCCCCGTCCAGCCGCCCCGGCCCGCCGATCGACAGCCCCACGCCATGCAGCGACAGCGCGTAGTCCTGGCGCAACCGGGTCAGCATCCGGTGCGGCGGCCCGCCCTCGCCCATGTAGTTCTCGGCATGGACCTCGAAGAAGCCAAGCGCCGGGCGCAACCGCAGGANTGTCGGAAAATGCTCGGGCTTGAAGCCAAGGCCGGGGGTGCGGGGCAGTTCCATGTGCGACTCCTGCAAGGAAGCCGGGGTGCGCCACGCCTACCCGCAAGGATCAGGACTTCACGGGTTCCAGCGAGCCCATGCCGTTCGGCGTCTGGATCGTGGCGCAGGTACCGGCGGGGACGTATTTCCAGGCATTGCCCTGGTAATCCATGGTCGAGGTGCTTAAGCGCAGGTCGTGCCCGGACCGGCGGCGCAGTCGTTCTGCCCGGCCATGGCCACGCCATAGCACTTCTCCATGGTCTGGTCCTGCGCCTGCGCCGCCGCGGCCATGGTCAGCGCCGCCGCCAGCGTGGCCGAAAGCGTCAGGGTCTTGTCGATCATCGTCATGGTCATCTCCTGTTGGACCTTGTGAAGGACCGTCCGCGGTCCTCGGTCGTCCATACGGGGCCGTCTTCCACCGCGTTACGGCGCTCACGCAGCCGTGTTCCGCAGGCGCCTGCCCGAAACATTTGCCGTCTGCCGCGTCCGCCGTGTAACACTCGCGCCGATGCGGCGAAGGGACAGGCGATGACCGACCGCGAGACGGAATGGGCAAGCCTGTTCAGGGCGGCGAATGCNGGGGATGCGCAGGCCTACCGGCGTCTCCTTCAAGCCATCACCCCGGTCCTGCGCGGCATCGTGCGCGCCCGGGGCCGTAGTCTGGACGCCGACACCCAAGAGGACATCGTGCAGGACGTGCTGATCGCCATTCACACCAAACGCCAGACCTGGGACCCGGCCGCACCGCTCCTGCCCTGGCTTTATGCGATCACACGGCACAAGGTCGTCGATGCCTTCCGCCGCCGCGGCACCCGCGTCCACCTGCCCATCGAGGATTTCTCGGACCTGCTCCAGGCCGATCCCGCCCCCGACCCCACCGCCACCCGTGACAGCAATGTGCTGATTGCCCAGCTTGACCCGCGCGCCGCCGAAATCGTGCGCGCCGTCAGCCTGGCCGGAGACTCNCCGGCCGAAGTCGGCGCGCGGCTCTCCATGACGGAAGGCGCCGTCCGCGTGGCCCTGCACCGCGCGATCCGCCGCATGGCCGACCTGGCACGGGGGCAGGACCGATGAAGACCGACGACCTCATCACCCTCCTGGCCGCCGACCCGCCGCCGCCTGCCTTTTCCCCTGCGGATCACCGCGGTCCTGCTGACCGCCGTGGCGCTCTGCGCCACCTGTTCCTGGTGATCGCTTACCCGCGCCCTGACCTCGCCGCCGTGCTGGCAATCCCCGTGGTGCTGGCCAAGACCCTGCTGGCCGCCCTGACCTGCACCCTGGCACTTGCCTTGGCGCTGCACCTCGCCCGGCCCGGCCGCGACCCGCGCCGCGCCGCGGTTCTTGCCCTTCCCGCGCTGCTGGCGGCGGCGCTCTGGCTCACCGGCTTTGCCGCCCGCCCGCCCGAGGCGCGTTTTGCCGATGTCACGCCCCTGGCCGTCGCCGAATGCGTCGGCTTCATCGTCCTGCTCTCGGCGATCCCCGCCGCCGTGGCGCTGCGCCTGTTGCGCGACGGCGCCTCTACCTCGCCCGCCCTGTCGGGCGCGCTGGTTTACCTTGCCGCCTCGGCCGGGGCGGCCACCGGCTATTCGCTGTTCTGCACCCAGGACAACCCGGTGTTCTACATCACCTGGTACGGCCTTGCGCTGCTGATCGTCAGCCTGACCTGCGCCGTCCTCGGCCGCCGCCACTGGACTGGTAACGCCCTAAAGCGCGATCACCTCGCGCCGCAGCACCCCTCGGACGGCGCGAACAGGGCCCGACCGGCGCGGTGGCCGTCATGCACCGCATGGGCGATCAGCCCCGGCGCGCGGGCATCGCCGATGCGCTCCAGCGTCGCCAGCCCCTGCCCTGNCAACCCATGCCACAGCCCATCCTGCGGCTCGCGCGAGGTCACGGGGATCAGCGTGCCGCAAGCGATGCCCTGCGGCTTCCCGGTGTGGACACAGGCAAATTCGGCGGTGCCCGCGCCCTGCCCCGCCAACGCCAGATGCGTCAGGATGGTCACGCCCCGGTCGATCAGCCGTGCCTGCAACCGCGATTGTTCGGTGGTGTATTCCGACCACTCCGCCACCGCACCGCCCGGGCAGACATAGGTCACCTCATGCCCCTCGCCCGCCAGCAGATCCGCCAGCCCCGCCGCAATGTGATAGCCCTCGTCGTCAAAGATGACGACCGGNNGTAACACCGGGGCGGTGGCCGTCCAGGATGTCATCCGGCGTCAGAAGGGCATGGAAGCAATGCCGCCGGGGTTCGACCGCCCGTNGCCGTCCCGCCGCCACAGGCTGCCGGTGGCCACCAGCACATGCGCCACGCCGGTCTCCAGCACGTCCTCCACCCCCATCCGGCTTGCCCGGAAAAGCTCTACCTGAGGCAGCTTCGCCAACTGACCCAGCCGCCAGTCGCGCACCCGCGCCCATTCGCTCAAGCCCGGCAACCGCGCCTCGCGCGTGACGCGCCCGCCGGGGCTGTCCTCGGCCTCGGCCAGCAACACCGGCACGCCCCGCTTACCCAGCACCAGCGCCGCCTCCATCCCCGACGGCCCGGCCCCCACGATCAGCACCGGCTCGGCCCGGCCCACAACGGGGGNCACCCGCTCGGGATGCCAGCCGCGCCGCCATTCCTCGCCCATCGCCGGGTTCTGCGTGCAGCGGATCGGCGCGCCAAGGCCATCATGGGCGTAACAGATGTTGCAGCCGATGCATTCGCGGATGTCCTCCATCCGCCCCTCGTCGATCTTCTTCGGCAGGAACGGATCGGCGATGGAGGGCCGCGCCGCGCCGATGAAATCCAGCACGCCCCGCCGCAGCTGCCCCAGCATCGTCTCGGGCGAGGTAAAGCGGCCCACGCTCACCACCGGCTTGCCCGTCACCGCCCGCACATGGGCAACATGCGGTTCCAGCGGCGCTTCCTTGACAAAACGCGATGGCCCCATCTCGGTGCCGTAATCCGGGATCGTCACGTCGAACACGTCGATCAGCGGCGCCAGCCGCTCCAGCAAACGCGCGTTCCTCCTGCCCCGTGCCGTNNCCTCGTCCGTCACCTCGATCCGCGTCGCCACGGCGGCGCGGTGCCCCACCGCCGCGCGCGTGTCGTCAGCCAGCGCCAGCACCAGCCCGACGCGCGCCTCCCAATCCACCGGGTTCAGCACCGGGTCCAGGAACTGCGCCAGCAAATAGGTATGCGCAGCATAGACATAGACCACGTCGAAATCGGCCTGCACCGCCCGCAGCGCCGCCGCCCGGTGCCAGGCGCGCACCTGCGCCACGTCCTGCCGGTCCATCTTCTGGCTCTGCCAGGGCACGTTTTCCGCCATGGCGCTGACCGGCCCCAGCCCCGCCAGCCGCGACCAGGCGTTCGACACGCGGATGCCGCCGTGCCACAACTCCACCCCCGCCAGCGCGCCCTGTCCATGCACCGCCTCGGTCATCAGCGCATGGGCGCGCACGTCATGGTCATCCCACAGCGAGGCATGAATGGNTGGCGTATCGTCCGAACTTTCATGAATCGAACAGTATTCGGTATTCACAACGCCCCAGCCGCCCTCGGCCTTCACCCNCCGCATCGCCGCCAGCGTGCGCGGGTGGCGGTTGCCCATGCCAGTGCAATGCGGCACCTGCCAGAACCTGTTGGGTGCAGTGACGGGGCCGATCTTCAGTGGCTGGAACAGCGGGTCGAAACGCGGATCGCGGGGCATGGGTCCCTCAGGAATGGCGGGCGTGGATCGCGTGCAATTCCGCCAGCAGCTCTGGCGGCAGGGCCTCGGGCCCCGGCGCGGCCAGCCTTGCGCGCAGGTCGCGGTCGATGCGGGCGAACAGGTCTTCGTCCGGCTTGTCGGTGGTGGCCAAAGGCTCGTTCGCCCCGAAATAGGGCGAGTCCCACAGCCCCGTCCGGCAATGCCGCGCGGTGTGCGGATGCCCCAGAACCGTGCCGAACAGCCCGATCTCGCGCGTCAGGTCCAGCGCCAGCGTCTCGTCGTTGACCTCGGTCCCCTGCCACATCGCCCGCAGCATCGCCGCGATGTCGTTGCACAAGAGCAGGGACTGCGGTGAATAGGTGATGCCCTGGTCGATGGACCCCAGATAATCGCAGGTCGCAGGCCGGGTGTGGAAGATCTGCCCCATCATCGTGGCGATCTCGAACACCGCATCCTGGCTGAACCGCCGCGCATTGGCCGCGCCCCNCAGCCCGGTGAACGAAGGGATGCCAAGCCGCCGCCGGATCTGGCAGATGATCTGCTCGCCCAGCAGGGTCTGCGGCATGTTGCCGATACCGCCGGTCGCTACCTCCATGAAGTAGGGGTTGGTCGNGCCGATGGCAAAGGCGCCGGGACAGGCCGCCTGCGCCAGCACCATTCCGGCCAGATCGGTGGCCAGGCAATGCACGATGGACCCGGCCGTGGTGATGGNGGTCGAGGCCCCGCCGATGGCGATGGTGCCGATGGAAGTGGGCACCCCCGCCCGCGCCGCCAGCAGGATCTGCTCGACATGCGCCTCGGCATACATCAGGGGCAGCGGCGTGATGATGTGCAGGAAATAGGGCTTTTCCCGCAACTGTTCGATCCCGCCACGCAGCGCCGCCGCCATCTCGATGGCCGCCTGCAGGGACGAGGTCCATTCACACAGGTATTCCAGCGGCTTGGTGGTATTCTCCATCAGGCACAGGAACTCGCCCACCTCGCCCGACCGGTTCGANNATTGGGCGTCCTTCACCGACACGCAAACCGCGTCGATCTGCGACAGCCCGTCCGCCAGCCGGGTGATCTGCGCCAGGTCGGCGCGGGTGGACATGCGGTGCTCGCCCGTTTCAGNATCGTACACCTTGATGCAGGTCATCCCCGGCATGAACCAGGTATGGTCCGGGTCGATGTCCAGCGCCCGGTCGCCCGCGCGGTTCCACAGCTTCACTGCCTTGGCACAGCTTGCCAGCGCCGCCCGGCTGACCGCCTCGGGAATGCGGATCACGCCATTGCCCACCACCTCGCAGCCCGCCGCCGCCAGGATCGCATCGGCCTCGGTCCCCGCCTCGAACCGGCAGCCCAGATCGGCCAGCAGGGCGAACGCCTCGTTCAGGATGCGGTCGGCTTCCATGGGCAAAAGCGGGTCATAGGCCCGTGTCCGAACCGAATGAAGCCCGACATCCCGAGGCGGTGGCGCAACCTCGGGCAAGGCACGGCGAAGGGTGGAACGGCGCATCGGCAGCCTCCGGTCTGGTCGTTAAATTCTGATTAACGATCCAGTCAAAATCTGGCAAACGGATTCTGCCGTCGGACTGGCGGCCGTTCAGGCCAGGCTTTCGGGCCAGGGGGCGACGCTCAGCTCCGGCCACAGCCGCGCCTGCCGCGCTGTCTTCTCCGCATAGGTCGCGCGGTTGTCCAACACCCGGTTCGGCACCAGCCGCAGCGCGANGACATCCGCCAGCCCGTAAGGCGCGTGCAGCTCCAGCCGGTCGGTCAGCCGCACCCCCAGGCAATGCGCCCGCGCCGCATAGCGCGCAATCGCCGCCCGGCTGTCGGTCAGCGCCGGATAGTCCAGCCCGAACCGCGCGCCGAACCATAAATGCACCCGCGCCTGATTGCGGATTTCCACCTGTGGCATCGCGGGAAACCGCCGCCGCCCCTCGGCAATCACCCGATCCTCGGCCTCCCAGCTTGTATCCGGGTCGTAATAGGCCAGGTCGATGTCCTTCATGCCCTGCGCATCCGGCCGCCCGGTCAGCCGGTTCCACACCAGATTGTAGACCGCGCCCGAGACGATCCACCAATCCGGCAGCCCCAGTCNCCGCGCCCGCTCCAGCCGGTCCATCAGCAGGTCCGACGACGCGACCATGGAAAGAAGAACCGCCCGCTGTTCGGCGGGCGGTGCAGCAGCATATCGCCAGGGATCGCCGCTCACATGCCCGAATAGATCGGGAAGGCCCGGCACAGGGCCTCGACCTCGGCCTTCACCTTGGCCTCGACCGCGCCATTGTCGGCCTCGCCATTGGCGGCCAGCCCGTCCACCACTTCCACGATCCAGCGCGCGATCTGGCGGAACTCGGCCTCGCCAAAGCCGCGGGTCGTGTAAGCCGNGGCGCCCAGACGGATACCCGAGGTCACGAAGGGCTTTTCCGGGTCGAAGGGCACGCCGTTCTTGTTGCAGGTGATATGCGCCCGGCCCAGGGCCGCCTCGGCCGCCTTGCCGGTGACCTTCTTCGGCCGCAGGTCGGCCAGGCACAGGTGGTTGTCGGTGCCGCCCGACACGATGTCGATGCCGCCCTTCATCAGCTCGTCCGCCATGGCGGCGGCATTGGCCTTCACCTGCGCCGCATAGGCCTTGAACTCCGGCCGCAGCGCCTCGCCAAAGGCCACCGCCTTCGCCGCGATCACATGCATCAGCGGCCCGCCCTGCAGCCCCGGGAACACCGCCGCGTTGATCTTCTTGGCGATATCCTCGTCATTGGTCAGGATCATGCCACCGCGCGGACCCCGCAGCGATTTGTGCGTCGTCGTCGTCACCACATGCGCATGCGGAATGGGCGAGGCATGCACGCCCCNCGCCACCAGCCCGGCAATATGCGCCATGTCCACATGCAGATACGCCCCCACCTCGTCGGCAATGGCGCGGAACGCCGCCCAGTCCCATTCGCGGCTGTAGGCCGTGCCGCCCGCCAGGATCAGCTTCGGCTTGTGCTCCAGCGCCTTGGCGCGCACCGCCTCCATGTCCAGCCGCTGGTCCTGCTGGCGCACGCCATAGCTGACCACGTTGAACCACTTGCCCGACATGTTCACCGGCGAGCCATGGGTCAGGTGCCCGCCCGAGTTCAGGTCCAGCCCCATGAAGGTATCGCCCGGCTTCAACAGCGCCAGGAACACCGCCTGGTTCATCTGGCTGCCCGAGTTCGGCTGCACATTGGCAAACTTGCAGTTGAACAGTTGCTTCGCCCGCTCGATGGCCAGCGTCTCGGCCACGTCGGCGTACTGGCAGCCGCCGTAATACCGCTTGCCCGGATAGCCCTCGGCATATTTGTTCGTCATCACCGAACCCTGCGCCTCCAGCACGGCGCGGCTGACGATGTTCTCGGAGGCGATCAGCTCGATCTCGTCGCGCTGGCGGCCAAGTTCCGCTTTGATCGAGGCGTAAAGCTCGGGGTCGCGCGAAGACAGGGTCTCGGTGAAGAAGCCGCTGTCGCGGTGCGTGGCGGTCATGGGGCTTGCTCCTTTGGCGGCCGTTGGCGTGGCCCGAATACAGCAGACAATCCCGCCAAGAAAGGGCGGAATCCGACATCTTCCGCGGCCCGCGCGAAGCGGTGCCGCCAATCGGAAACGAAAGGTCACATGGGAAATCGCCGCCCCGCCGCAGGACCGGGGTTGAGTTGCCACGCCGCCGCGGCAACAGTGGCGCCTCAGGGAGCAGCCGATGGATCACCCCCGCATCACCTTTGCCGCCAGCACCGCGCCCGACGCGCAAACCGCGCTTGCCGAACTGACGGCCGCCTGGGGCCAGCACAGCCTGGACAGCGCCGATGTCGTGGTGGCGCTTGGCGGCGACGGCTTCATGCTGCAAACCCTGCACGAGGTGCAGGGCCGCGGCCTGCCCGTCTATGGCATGAACTGCGGCACCATCGGCTTCCTGATGAACGCCTATGGCGTCGAGGACCTGCCCGCTCGCGTGGCCGCCGCCGAAGAGGCGGTGATCCACCCGCTGGCGATGACGGCGGTACAGCGCTCGGGTCAGGTGGTGAAGGCGCTGGCCATCAACGAGGTCTCGCTTCTGCGCGTAGCCCCCAGGCCGCCAAGCTGCGCATCACCGTCGATGGCAAGGTGCGGATGCCGGAACTGGTCTGCGACGGCGCCCTGGTCGCCACCCCCATGGCTCCACCGCCTACAACTATTCCGCCCATGGCCCGATCCTGCCCATCGGCTCGGACGTGCTGGCGCTGACGGCCATGGCCGCCTTCCGCCCCCGCCGCTGGCACGGCGCCTTGTTGCGCAACACCTCGGTCGTGCGCTTCGACGTGCTTCAGGCCGAGAAACGCCCGGTCATGGCCGATGCCGACAGCCGCTCGGTGATGGAGGTGGTCTCGGTGGAAATCCGGTCAGAGCCGAAGATCGCCCACCGCATCCTGTTCGATCCGGGTCACGGGCTGGAAGAGCGGCTCTTGGACGAACAGTTCGTATAAGGGAAAGCGTCGCGGGCCATTCCGTCTTGCAGCGCCCTGCAGGCCCGCCATGCCGCAGCCTCCCGATCCGCGCAGGCAACGGATGATGCGCCCCCGATCCGGGGTCAAGGATCAGGTCAAGGCGGGGTTGCACCCGGCGGGCCGCGCAGCGCGCCCAGGTCAGCAGCGCGTCCAGCGCCGGACAAAGCGCCTGTCCCCAGTCGGTCAGGCTGTATTCGACCTTCGGCGGCACCTGATGGTGAACGACCCGGCGCACGATTCCATCCACTTCCAGCTGGCGCAGTTGCTGGATCAGCATCTTCTGGGAAACACCGGGGATCGCGCGTTCAAGATCCGAAAAGCGCAGGACCTTTCNCCCGANAAGGTGGAACAGGATCACCAGCTTCCATCGTCCTTCCAGCAGCTTCAGCGCTGCTTCGACGTAAACCGCCGCGGTTTCCTGCGTGTATGTCCCCTGCATACTTATCGGTTAGTACCTTACTTTTTGTCTGTTCTTGCGCTCTTTGCAGGTTAGGCCGATCTCAAGGGGCAGACAAGCACAACCGGAGAACCTCCATGTCCCTCGTCCTGCCCGAACCCATCGCAACCTACTTCGCCTCCGACACGAAGGATGGCGCAGCGGTCGCGCGCTGCTTCACCGTGGATGCCGCGGTCGTGGACGAAAGAAACACGCANCCGGGGCGCGACGCCATCGCGCGCTGGAAGACCGAGGCGACCGCGAAATATGACTATGTCAGCAATCCGGTCGCCATCGAAGGCATGGGAGATCGTCTCATCGTCACGGCCCGACTGACGGGGAACTTCCCTGGCAGCCCGCTGGACCTGCGCTACGCCTTCACGCTTGAAGGAACCGAAATCGCCCGGCTGGAGATCGGCGTCTGACGCCCAGCGACGGTCCCGCCCGCGCAGCGGGCCGTGCCCGGCAACGCGGACCCGCTGACCGGAAGGTCGCCCTGCGAACATCACCTGCAATGGCGCGCAGCAAGTTTCTTCGAAGAAACTTGCAAATTCCTTCGAAGGAATTTGCCCGAAGTCTTCGAATACTCCGGGTACCGCTCCGACAAAAGGTTACGTCCAAGTTAACACGGCCTCGTAACCCATTGATTTCATGGAATCGAAAAGGGCGTCCGAGCTCGGACGCCCCCTCAGGCACCTTTGCGGCCCGGCCCCTCAGGCCGAAGTCTTGGCGTAGCCGATGCCCTTCAGGGCCTCAGTGATCTCGTCCAGGATCGCCGGGTCGTCGATGGTGGTAAGCATCTTCCAGGCCGTCCCGTCGGCGATCTTGACCATGGTCCCCCGCAGGATCTTGCCCGACCGGGTCTTGGGCAGCCGGTCCACCACGCAGGCCTTCTTGAAGTCGGCCACCGGCCCGATCTTCTCGCGCACCAGGGTCACGCATTCCTTGACCACGTCGGCATGGGCGCGCTTCGACCCCTTGTTCAGGCACAGGAAGCCCAGAGGCGTCTGCCCCTTCAGCTCATCCGCCGCCCCGATCACCGCGCATTCGGCCACGTCCGGGTGGCTCGCCAGCACCTCTTCCATCGCCCCGGTCGGCGNCCGGTGCCCGGCCACGTTGATCACGTCGTCAGTGCGGGCCATGATGTAGAGGTAGCCGTCGGCATCCTTCATCCCCGCGTCGCCGGTTTCGTACCAGCCGGNGAAGTGGTGCAGGTAGGACTTCTCGAACCGCGCCTCGGCGTTCCACAGGGTCGGCAGCGTGCCGGGCGGCAGCGGCAGCTTCACCGCGATGGCGCCCAGATGGCCCGGCTCCACCGGATGCCCGCCTTCATCGAGGATCTGGACATCAAAGCCCGGCATGGCGACCGAGGGCGAGCCGATCTTGACCGGCAGCGCCTCGATCCCCAGCGGGTTGGCGGCGATGGCATAGCCGGTCTCGGTCTGCCACCAGTGGTCGATCACCGGCACCTTCAGGTGCCGCTGCGCCCACATGATGGTATCGGGATCGGCCCGCTCGCCCGCCAGGTACAGCGCCTGCAGGCGGCTGAGGTCATAGTCGGGAACCAGCTTGCCTTCGGGATCGTCCCGCTTGATGGCGCGCAGCGCGGTGGGGGCGGTGAAGAAGGTGCGGACCTTGTGCTCCGAGATCACCCGCCAGAAGGCGCCCGCGTCCGGCGTGCCGACCGGCTTGCCTTCGTAGACGATGGTGGTGCAGTAGGCGATCAGGGGGCCATAGCAGATGTAGCTGTGGCCCACGACCCAGCCCACGTCCGAGGCCGCCCAGAACACATCGCCCGGCCCGCAGTTGTAGATGGCCCGCATCGTCCAGGCCAGCGCCACCAGATGGTAAGCGGTCGGACGCACCACGCCCTTGGGCGCGCCGGTGGTGCCGGAGGTGTAAAGGATATAGGCCGGGTGGTTGCCCGCCACCGGCACGCAATCCACCGGCTCGACGCCGAACTGGAAGGCGTGCCAGGCATAGTCGCGGCCCTCGGTCAGGTGTGCCACTTCCTGCTCGCGCTGGAAGATCACGCAGAAGTCGGGCTTGTGGTCGGCCAGGTCGATGGCGGCATCCAGAAGCGGCTTGTAGTGGACGATCCGGTTCGGCTCGANTCCGCAGGAGGCCGCGATGATCGCCTTGGGCGTGCAGTCGTCGATCCGCACCGCCAGTTCATTGGCGGCAAAGCCGCCGAAGACCACCGAGTGGATGGCGCCCAGGCGGGCGCAGGCCAGCATCGCCTCCAGCGCCTCGGGCACCATCGGCATGTAGATGATGACGCGGTCGCCCTTCTGGATGCCCTTTTCGCGCAGGGCGCCAGCCAAACGGGCGACCCGTTCTTTCAGTTCGGCATAGGTGATGACATGCTTGGTGCCCGTCACCGGGCTGTCGTGGATGATGGCGGGCTGCTTGCCGCGACCGGCCTCGACATGGCGGTCCACCGCGTTCCAGCAGGTGTTCACCTCGGCATCGGTGAACCATTCATAGAACGGTGCCCGGTCGGCGTTCAGCGCCTTTGACGGGCGCTTCACCCAGTCGATGGCGCCCGCGGCCTCCAGCCAGAAGCCTTCCGGATCGCTGAGCGAACGGCTGTAGATTTCACTGTATGCCATGGCATGCCCTCCCGCCTGCGATGTTCTGTTACGCCAGCCGCCCTTGGGGCGCAACGATGTTACCGGCAACGGGCTGGGGGTGCGACGATATGTTTGCAGAAGCTTGACGCCAGCCGACGGGTGGATTTGCAAATCCACCGAGGTGTCGCGGCGGCGGGGAAAAGCCGCAGAGACTTTGCAAACCTGCGTCCCCACTGGCGCGGCAATCACCGGCCAGAGGGTCCGCGGCCCGATCTCACCCGTAATGCGCCACCGGCGTGGCGATGGCGGACATGTTCAACAGGCCGCGCGCGGTGATCGAGGNGGTCACCACATGCGCCTTGTTGCCCATGCCCATGAGGATCGGCCCGACCTCCAGCCCGTAAGCCTTCATCTTCAGGATGTTGCGCACGCCCGAGGCGGTGTCGGACGAGGCGAAGACCAGCACATTGGCCGCCCCTTCGAAGCGCGAGCCTGGGAAGACGCGGTCGCGCAGGTGCTGGTCCAGCGCGGCGTCGATGTTCATTTCGCCTTCATAGGCGAAGTCGGGTTCGCGCGCGTCAAGGATTTCCAGCGCCTCGCGCATGCGCTTGGCGGCGGCGTTGTCCATGTTGCCGAACTGGCTTTGCGTACACAGCGCGATCTTGGGCGCCAGACCAAAGCGGCGGACATGGCGGGCGGCGCCGATCACCGTTTCGGCGATTTCAGCCGGGGTCGGTTCGGAATGCACATGGGTGTCACCGATGAACAGCGGACCGTCTTCCAGGATCATCAGGCTGAGCGCCGCCGTGGGCCGCAGGTGGCCCCGGGCGAGGATCTGGCGGACATAGTTCAGGTGCCAGTGATACTGGCCGAAGGTGCCGCAGATCAGGCTGTCGGCCTCGCCCCGGTGGACCATGATGGCGCCGATGGCCGTGGTGTTGGTGCGCATCACGGCGCGGGCGGTGTCGGGCGTCACGCCGCGGCGCGCCATGAGTTCGTGGTAGCCGGTCCAGTAGTCGCGGTAGCGCGGGTCGTTTTCCGGGTTCACCAGGTGGAAGTCGCGGCCAGGCCGGATCGGCAGGCCATAGCGTTCGCAGCNGGATTCCACCACTTCGGGGCGGCCGATCAGGATGGGCAGGTCGGTGGTTTCCTCCAGCATCGCGTTCGCGGCGCGCAGCACCCGCTCGTCCTCGCCCTCGGCAAAGACGATGCGGCGCACGGCCTTGCGCGCGGCCTCGAACACCGGGCGCATGAGCAGCGCGGATTTGAAGACCGAGCCGTCGAGTTGGCGCTTGTAGGCGTCGAGGTCGGGCAGCGGGCGGCTGGCCACGCCGGTTTCCATCGCGGCGCGGGCGACGGCGGTGGCGACGACGCCCATCAGGCGCGGATCGAAGGGTTTCGGGATCAGGTAGTCGGCGCCAAAGCTCATGGTCTCACCGCGATAGGCGGCGGCGGCCTCGGCGCTGGTGGTGGCACGGGCCAGTGCGGCGATGCCCTCGATGCAGGCCAGTTCCATCGCGTCGTTGATGGTGGTGGCGCCCACGTCCAGCGCGCCGCGGAAGATGAAGGGGAAGCAGAGGACGTTGTTGACCTGGTTCGGGAAATCACTTCGCCCGGTGGCGATGATGGCATCGGGCGCGACCGAACGCACGGCGTCGGGCAGGATTTCCGGCGTGGGGTTGGCCAGCGCAAAGACGATGGGGCGCGGGGACATCTTCGCCACCATCTCTGGCGTCAGCACGCCGGGGCCGGACAGGCCAAGGAACAGGTCGGCGCCGCCGATCACATCCTCCAGCGTGGCGGGGGTGGTGCCCTGGGCGAAGGCGGCCTTCTGCTGGGTCATCTNGGTCGTGTAACCGCGGTAGACGAGGCCAGCCAGGTCGCAGAGCCAGACGTTTTCGCGCTTGACGCCCAGCTTCACCAGCATCTCCAGGCAAGCGATGCTTANAGCGGCGCCGCCGGTGGAGACGACCTTGATGTCCTCCCATTTCTTGCTGGCGACGATCAGCGCGTTGGTCGCCGCGGCACCGACTACGATGGCGGTACCGTGCTGGTCGTCGTGGAAGACCGGGATGTTCATGCGCTCGCGGCAAAGCTTTTCAACGATGAAGCAGTCGGGCGCCTTGATGTCTTCCAGGTTGATCGCGCCAAAGGTCGGCTCCAGCGCGCAGACGAGGTCGGCAAGCTTCACCGGATCGGGTTCGTTCAGTTCCAGGTCAAAGCAGTCGATGTTGGCGAATTTCTTGAAGAGAACCGCCTTGCCCTCCATCACCGGCTTCGAGGCCAGCGCGCCGATGTTGCCAAGCCCCAGCACGGCGGTGCCGTTCGACACCACGGCGACCAGGTTGCCACGAGCGGTGTATCGGCTGGAGGTGGCGGGGTCGGCCTTGATTTCCAGGCAGGCCTCGGCGACGCCGGGCGAATAGGCCAGCGACAGGTCACGTCCGTTCGCCAGCGGTTTGGTGGCGCGGATCTCCAGTTTCCCCGGCGGNNGGAATTCGTGGTAGTGCAGTGCCGGATGCCGCGTGCCGTCTTGCCCTGCTGTGTCTGCCATCTGGTCCTCCAGATCCCGTTCACCCTTAAACCAATTCCGCGTCGGTTCAATTGCGGTCTTCCGCAGGTGTTTCAGCCCCGGCTTGCAAATCCCGCATGGCACCCGCAATCTGCCGCGCAAACGGGGAGGACAGGATGACCGAGACCCGCGCCGAGATCCGGCTGCCCACGAACGAGCTGCGCGACGACCTGCCCTTCTACATGAAGGTGCTGAAGATGCGGCTGGACATGATCTATCCGGCCGACAACCCGGAGGTGGCGGTGCTGTCGGGCCATGGGTTGCGGCTGCGCATCGAGAAAGGCGCAAAGGAAGCGCCGGGCACGCTGCGTATCCTGACCGAAGACCCCGACGGCTTTGCCGAGGGCAAACGCGAACTGACCGCGCCCAATGGCACCCGCATCGAGATTGACGAGCTGAACCCGCCGCTGGTGCTGCCCGCCACGCAGCATGCCTTTGTGGTGCGGCGCCTGGCCGACCAGGCGCCCTGGGTGATTGGCCGCGCGGGGATGATGTACCGCGACCTCGTGCCGTCGCGCCTGGGCGGCGCGATGATCGCCAGCCACATCCGCGTGCCGGACGGCAAGGTGCCGGACATGGTGCATTTCCACAAGGTCGGCTTCCAGCTGATCTTCTGCATCAAGGGCTGGGTCGATGTGCTGTACGAAGACCAGGGCGGGCTGCGGCGCCTGCATGCNGGCGACTGCTTCATCCAGCCACCGCAGATCCGCCACCGCGTGGTGGAATCCGGCGAGGGCATCGAGGTGATCGAGATCGGCGTCCCGGCCGAGCATGTCACCGAGATCGACCATTCGATGACCCTGCCCAATGACAAGCTGGACCCCGACCGCGAATGGGACGGCCAGCGCTTCGTGCATGACATCGGCGCGAAAGGNGAGTTCCACCCCTTCCGCCTGCCNGGGATCGAGGCCCGCGACACCTCGATCCATGCCAACACCAAGGGCGTGGCCTCGGTCATGGTGGCCCGGCCCGATGGCGGCGAAACGCGCTGGACGCGGCACGAAGGCGACATCCTGTTCACCTTCGTGATGGCGGGCGGGATGGTGCTGGAGGGCGAGGGGAAAGAGCCTTACCGGCTGTCGCCCGGCGATGCCTTCGTGATCCCGCCCGGCATGGCGACGCGCTATGCCGAGCCGACGGCTGACCTGCAGCTGCTGGAGGTGACACTGCCGGGCAATCCGGCCACCGTTCTGCTCTGACCCTTGCCGCCGGGCGCCACGATTTCCGTCACGGAAATCGTGCCCGAAAACGTCACGGTTTCCGGCTGCTTACGCGGCAGCCCGCGCAAGGCTTGCATCCGGGCCGCCCCGGCCGCAAACTCTCGACCGATTGGTCAAATTGGAACCGAGGCCCCCGATGTCCCTGCTGCAAGCTGCCACCGAGGTCCGCCTCAACGCCTGGGCACCCTATTCCCGCTTCAAGGTCGGCGCCGCGTTGCGGGCGACTTCGGGCAAGGTCTATACCGGCTGCAACGTCGAAAACGTGGCCTACCCGGAAGGCACCTGCGCCGAGGCCGGGGCGATTGCCGCCATGGTGGCGGGGGCGACACCCGCATTGCCGAGATCTGGGTCATCGCCGACAGCCCCGAACCCGTGCCCTGCTGCGGCGGCTGCCGCCAGAAGATCGCCGAGTTTGCCGATGCCGATGTGAAGGTCACGCTCTGCACCACGGACGGCAAGCAGAAGGTGCTGACGGTGGCCGAACTCTTGCCCGGCGTCTTCACCGCCGCGCACATGGACCGCGTCTGAGATGGACGCCCGCTCCATCGTGATGAAGGTGCGCGATCACACCGCGCCGACATCCGACGAATTGCGCTGGTTTGCGGCCGGGCTGGCCTCGGGCCAAGTGACCGACGCGCAGGTAAGCGCCTTTGCCATGGCGGTGCTGCTGCAGGGCCTGGGCGAGGCCGGGCGCGTTGCCCTGACCACGGCCATGCGCGACTCTGGCAAGGTCCTGGCCTGGGACCTGCCCGGCCCGGTGATGGACAAGCATTCAACCGGCGGCATCGGCGACTGTGTCTCGCTGCTGCTGGCGCCCGCTTTGGCGGCCTGCGGCGCCTATGTGCCGATGATCTCGGGCCGGGGCCTCGGCCATACCGGCGGCACGCTCGACAAGCTGGAGGCGATCCCCGGCTTTCGCACCGGCCTGTCCGAGGACCAGTTCCGCGCCCAGATGGACCGCGTGCATTGCGCCATCGTCGCTGCCTCGGCCGACCTGGCCCCCGCCGACCGGCGGCTTTACGCGATCCGCGACATCTCGGGCACGGTGGAATCCATCGACCTGATCACCGCCTCGATCCTGTCGAAGAAGCTGGCCGCGGGGCTGGAGGCGCTGGTGCTGGATGTGAAGGTCGGCTCGGGCGCCTTCATGAAGACGATGGAGGATGCGCGGGCGCTGGCGCAATCGCTGGTTTCCACCGCGCAGGGCGCGGGCTGCATGACGGTGGCGCTGATCACCGACATGAGCCAGCCGCTGGCCACCGCCGCCGGCAATGCGCTGGAGGTGATCGAGGTGATGGAGACGCTGTCGGGCACTTCGGTCAACGCCGCGCTGTGGGACATCACCTGCGCCCTTGGCGGCGAGGCGCTGGCGCTTGGTGGCATCGCTGCCGATCCGCAGGACGGCGCGGGGCGCATTGCGCAGGCGCTGGAATCCGGCGCCGCGGCCGAGGTCTTTGGCCGCATGGTGGCGGCGCAGGGCGGGTAAGCCGATTTCGTCGACCGCTGGCCCGACCGCCTGCCTTCCGCCCCGGTGATGCGCGAGGTGTCAAGTCCCGGCGACGGCTGGGTGGCGGCCATCGACGGCTATCTGCTTGGCCAGGCGGTGGTGCGCCTGGGCGGCGGGCGGCTGCGCGACGGCGACCGCGTCAATCCCTCGGTCGGCCTGTCCGACCTGGTAAGCATCGGCGAAGAGGCCAGCCGCGCGGTGCCGCTGGCCATGGTTCACGCCGCGACCGAGGCCGAGGCGGAAGAGGCGGTGCGTGCGGTGCAATCCGCCTATCGCATCACGCCCGACCTGCCCGACGAGCCNCCCCTCATCCACGCGAGGATCGCATGAGCCGGGCCTTCCTGATCGTCATGGATTCCGTGGGCTGCGGCGGCGCGCCCGATGCGGCGGCCTTCGGCGACGAAGGCGCCAACACCCTGGGCCACATCGCCCTGGCCTGCGCCGCGGGGCAGGCAGACGAGGGCCGCTCCGGCCCGCTGCGCCTGCCGAACCTCGACCGGCTTGGCCTTGGCGCGGCGATCCGTCTGGCCTCGGGTCTGGCCGCCCCCGGCCTTGGCGCCGAGCCGAAGGGTCGGTGGGGCGCCGCGACCGAGGTGTCGAAAGGCAAGGACACACCCTCGGGCCACTGGGAACTGGCGGGCGTGCCGGTGCCCTGGGATTGGGCCTATTTCCCCGACACCGTGCCCGCCTTTCCCGAATGGCTGGTCGCCGAGACCTGCGCCAAGGCCGGAACCATGGCATTCTCGGCAACTGCCACGCCTCGGGCACCGAGATCATCGAACGCTTGGGGGCCGAGCATCTGCTGACCGGCTGGCCGATCTGCTATACCTCGGCCGACTCCGTGTTCCAGATCGCGGCGCATGAAGAAGCCTTCGGGCTGGAGCGGCTGATCCGCCTGTGCCAGGATCTGGCGCCGACCCTGCATGCCATGAAGATCGGCCGCGTCATTGCCCGCCCCTTCACCGGCAGGGAGGGCGCCTTCACCCGCACCGCCAACCGCCGCGACTTTGCCATCGCCCCACCCGCGCCCACGTTGCTGGACTGGGCGCAGGCGGCAGGGCGCGCCACCCATGCGGTGGGCAAGATCGGCGACATCTTCTCGCACCGGGGCATCGGCAAGCTGCACAAGGGCAAGTCGGATGCGGACCTTTTCGAACATCTGATGCAGCTGGCCGATCAGGCCGAGCCCGGCTCGTTGACCTTTGCGAACTTCGTCGAATTCGACAGCCTCTATGGCCACCGCCGCGATGTCGTTACGCCCGCGCGCTGGAATGGTTCGACCGCCGCGTGGGCGATTTCCTCGCCCGGCTGCAACTGGATGACATGGTGCTGTTCACCGCCGATCACGGCAACGACCCCACCTGGACAGGCACCGACCACACGCGCGAGCGTGTCCCGGTGCTGTGTTCGGGCGCGGGCGGCGGCCCCATCGGCCTGGTTGCCTTTGCCGATGTGGCGGCCTCGATTGCCGTCCACCTTGGCATCCCGGCAGAGGGGCCGGGCCGGTCTTTTCTCTAGACCATATTCTGTCCTCACGTATCCCACGGGGGTGTGGGGGTGTGAAACCCCACTTCCGCCGCCAGCCGCAGGCGCTACCCATGAAATCTCTTCCCAAAGTCGAACTTCACCTCCACCTCGAAGGCGCGGCGCCANNTGCCTTCATCCGCGGCCTGGCCCGCGAAAAGCACATGGACCTGTCGGGCCTGTTCAACCCGGACGGCAGCTATCGCTTCACGGATTTCTGGGATTTCCTGAAGGTCTACGAGGCCGCGACCTCGACCCTGCAGACGCCCGAGGATTACGGGCGCTTGACGAAAGCCGTGCTTGAGGAAAGCGCCGAAAACGGCGTGGTCTATTCCGAATGCTTACTGTCCCCCGACTTCTGCGGCGGGCGCGATGTCGAAGCCTGGAAAGACTACCTGCACGCCATCCGCGAAGCGGCAGACCAAGCCGAACGCGACATGGGCATCACGTTGCGCGGCATCATCACCTGCATCCGCCATTTCGGTCCCGACAAGGCACGCGAAACCGCGATCTGCGCGGCCGAAACCGCGGGCGACTGGATCACCGGCTTCGGCATCGCCGGGGATGAGAAGGTGCTGCAACCCAAAGATTTCCTCTGGGCCTTCGACTGTGCGCGCGAAGCNGGGCTGCGCATCACCGCCCATGCCGGCGAATGGGGTGGGCCGGAAAGCGTGCGTGCCGCGCTGCACGACCTGAACCCCGAACGCATCGGCCACGGCGTGCGCGCCATCGAGGACCTGGCGCTGGTGGACGAGTTGGCCGAGCGCGGTACGGTGCTGGAGGTCTGCCCCGGTTCCAACGTCGCCCTGGGCATCTGGCCCACGTTCCGCGCCCATCCCATCGGCAAGCTCTTCGACCGCGGCGTGAAAGTCACCGTCTCGACCGACGATCCGCCCTTCTTTCACACCACGATGACCCGCGAATACGACCGCCTGGCGGACGCCTTCGACTGGGACGACGGGGTGTTTGCGACGCTCAACCGCACGGCGCTTGACGCCGCCTTCTGCGATACCGATACCCGAGCGAAGATCGCCAAGAGGCTGGAGGCTGCAAATGCGTGAACACCTGACCGTCGTCTCCCATCCGCTGGTCCAGCACAAGCTGACGCTGATGCGGGACAAGTCCACCTCGACCGCCAGTTTCCGGCGCCTGCTGCGCGAAATCAGCCTGCTTCTGGCCTATGAGGTCACGCGCGAGCTGGACATGACCACCATCCGCATCGAAACGCCGCTGTGCGAGATGGACGCCCCCACCATCGAGGGCAAGAAACTGGCGCTGGTGTCGATCCTGCGCGCGGGTAACGGGCTTCTGGACGGCATCCTGGAACTGATCCCGGCGGCGCGCGTGGGCTTTGTCGGGCTGTACCGCGATCCGCAGACACTTCAGCCGGTTCAGTACTATTGCAAGCTGCCGACGCAGATGGAGGACCGACTTGCCATTGTCGTCGATCCGATGCTGGCAACCGGCAACTCTTCGGTGGCAGCAGTTGACCTTTTGAAACAATCGGGTGCCCGCAACATCCGCTTCCTGTGCCTGTTGGCGGCNCCCGAGGGGGTACAAAGAATGAAAGAGGCCCATCCGGACGTTCCTATCGTCACAGCGGCTGTGGACAGCCATCTTAACGATCATGGATATATTGTGCCTGGCCTAGGGGATGCGGGCGACCGCATGTTTGGCACTAAATAGGGTTCAAGCCACTTTACTCGGAAACAATCCTGCCTCATGCTGCCCCAAAGTTTATGGGGTGCTGCCATGCTCCGGGATCTGTTGTCCGCCACGCTGTGCGTGGCCCTTGTCGCATCGTCGGTAGGCATCATGCCCGCGTCGGCCCAGACGCTGGCGCAGATTGGCGGCCCTGCCGAAACTCCCCGGGCTTCAAGGGCGACCAGTTCGTCGACAGCCGCGGCTGCATCTTCATGCGTGCGGGCGTCGGCGGCTCGACGAACTGGATTCCGCGCGTCGGTGCCAATCACAAGGTGCTGTGCGGCTATCCCCCGACCTTCGGCCCGCGCGAACGTGTGGCCGCCGTGCCCGACGCGCCCGCTGTCGCCGCGCCGACGGTGGCCGCGGCTGCGTAAACGCCCGCCGCAAAGCCCGCCCCGGCGGCCGCGCACCGGTTGTCGTGGCCGATGCCACGCCCGGCTGCCCGCCCAATGCGCCCTATGGTAGGCTGGAAACCCGCGCCGATGGCCGCGACGTGCTGAAATGCTTCTCGCGCAAGTCGGCGGCGGCGGCACCGGCGCCGACACCGGCCCCCGCTCCGGCCGTCGTGGCCGCCAAGTAAGCCCCTGCCCCGGTTGTCGTGGCAGCCCGGCCCGCAGCTGTGGCGAAACCCGCGCCGGTGGCCGTGGCCGCTGCCCCCGCGACCGCGGCGACCGCGCAAGGCGTGCCCGCGCGTGTCATCTCGTCCGGCGGCCCCGGGCCGGGCCAGGTGGCCTGCCCGGCCTCGATGCCGGTCCTTGTGCGTGTCAAGCTGACGACCGGTGGCTCGGCCCTGCTGTGTACGCCCGGCACGCAGCCCATCGTGGTTGCCGCCGCGCCGACCTATCCGCCGGGCTCGGGCCTTGCGCCTTCGATTTCGCCTGCCACCGGCGCTTCCACCCGCGCCACCGGCGCCGCAACCACCCGCGCCGCAACCACCCGCGCCACGGCGCCCGCCACCCAGGTCGCCTCGGCCGAGGCCATGCCGCCGCTGCCGCCGGGCTACAAGCGCGCCTGGAAGGACGACCGGCTGAACCCCTATCGCGGCCAGGGCACCGCCCAGGGATGGGCGCAGCAGGACAGGGTCTGGACGCGCACCGTTCCGGCCCAGCCCGTCGTCGCCACCAAGCCCTATGTTCCGCCGTGAGAACCCGCCGTAACCGTCTCGACCCGCGCGGCCAAAGCCGCCCCGGTCCAGCCGCGCGTCACCGTCTCGACCCGCTCGGCCCCGCAGGCGGCGGCAGGCGGCGCCACCTATGTCCAGATCGGCAGCTTCGGCGTTCCGGCCAACGCCTCTGGCGCGGCGGGCAGACTTTCGGCGCTTGGACTGCCGGTGGCCACCACGAAGACCACCCGCAACGGCAAGTCGCTGCAGATCGTCCTTGCCCCTTCGCCAGCACGGCCGAAGCACAACGCGCCTTGTCCACCGCCCGCGGCGCCGCTTCGGCGACGCCTTCATCCGCTAGTTCAGGCAGACCGAACCAAAAGGGCAGCACAAGACTTGGCCCCCGGCGCAAAGCCGGGGGCGTTTTCCTTTCCGGCGGTCAGGGCGAACAGATCACCTGCAGGCTGATCCAGTCGCCATCGGGGATCAGAAGGTCAGGCGGCGCGCCCTTGAACGGATCGGCCTCGATCAAGGCCAGCGTGGTTTCGCCCGTGGGGTCCACACCATAGGCATAGGCCGATGACGGCACACCCGCCGCCTGGAACCGCGGCAGCAGAAGCTCTGCATCCAGCGGCACCTCGCCGGGTTGCTGGCTGGCCAGCAAGACCTCGCCATAGCCATGCAGCGCCGCCGGATCCAGCCGCCCCGAGGTCAACAGCCGGAAGGTCGCCACGGTTCCGGCATGGCGCAGCACCGGCACCAGCGGATCGCGGGTTTCATCCAGCGCCGCCTGCACCAGCGCCATGCCTGCGGCCCGTTCCGGCCCGTCGGCCTGTTCCACCGCGGTCCGTGGCAGCAGGATCAGGCCGCCCGGCAGGCTGGCGGCGCGGTCAGNGCCATCGCGCAGGATGACGATCCGCGGCCCCTCTGGCCCGAACAGCCGCTGCGACAGGTCTTCTGCCGCCTTCACGCCCAGGGGCGCGGCACAGGGCGCCCCGGTCAGACGCGCCAGGTCGGCCAGCGCCGCCGCGCCGATCTCGGCCCGGGTCGCCTCGGGCAGGGCCGCGGCGGTGTGGCTGGCCAATGCGCCGGGCAGCCAGAACAGACCGACCAGCACCACCAGCGCCGTGCCACCCGCCACCACCATGCCGCGCAACCNGCCGGGCCGGGGTGTCGCGCGTTCAACCACGCCACGCACGGTTTCCAGCGCTGCCACCATCTCGGGCTCGTCGATTTCCAGCGTCTCGGGGGNATCCGGGGCGGGCGCGAACAGCGCCGGCATCTCGCCGGGATTTCGGCGCTGCACCGTAAGCAGCGACCATTGCGTCAGCGCAACATCGGTGCGCGGATCGGCCAGCAACAGCGTCGCCTCGCGGAAGCCGACGACCACCTCGCGCCGTTGCGCGAGCGGTGTTTCGCGCCACAGGCCGGGACATTCCAGCCGCTGATACTTCTTGAGTGCCGTCATCCCCCGACCGGCCCTTCCGTTTGGCGCAGGCCCTTCACCGGGTAAGCGCCTGCTTCCATCACGACCCAAGCAGCTTGGCAACCGCCCGCAACTCGAATTTCTGTATCTTGCCGGTCGAGGTCTTGGGCAGGTCGTGGAAGACCACCAGCTTCGGCGTCTTGAACCCGGCCAGCTTGCTGCGGCAATGCGCGATCAGCTCGGCCTCGGTGACGCTGGCCCCGGNCTTCAGCTCGACAAAGGCGCAGGGCACCTCGCCCCATTTGTCGTCCGGCTTCGCCACCACGGCACACAACGACACCGCCGGATGCGACATCAGAACGCCCTCGACTTCGACCGAGGACACGTTCTCGCCGCCCGAGATGATGATGTCCTTGGCGCGGTCGGTGATGCGCAGATAACCGTCGGGGTACTGGAAGGCGATGTCGCCCGACCGGAACCAGCCGCCCTTGAACGCCTCTTCCGTCGCCTTGGGGTTCTTGTAATAGCCCTTCATCACCAGGTTGCCGCGCATGGCAATCTCGCCCAGATGGGCAGCGTCGCGCGGCACCGGGTTGCCCTGTTCGTCATGCACCTCGGCGCCGTCCAGCATGGCCATCGGCACGCCCTGCCGCGCCTTGTGGTCGGCCCGTTCAAGGGGCGTCAGGTCGGTCCAGTCCGGTTGCCACAGGCATTCGGTGGCGGGGCCATAGGTCTCGGTCAGGCCGTAGACCTGGGTGACATTGAAGCCAAGCGGTTCAAAGGCGGCGAGCGTTGCCGCGGNGGGCGGGGCGCCGGCGGTGAAGACCTCGACGGTGTGCGAGAATTCGCGGCGGTCTTCCGCTTTCGCGTTGACGATGGTGTTCAGCACGATGGGCGCGCCGCCGAAATGGGTCACGCCCTCGTCGGCGATGGCGTCGTAAATCGCCTTGGCCGTGACATCGCGGCAGCAGACCAGCGTTCCGCCCAGCATCGGCAGCATCCAGGTGTGGCACCAGCCGTTGCAGTGGAAGAGCGGCACGATGGTCAGGTAGACCGGGAACAGCGTCATGCGCCAGCCGACGGTGCTGGCCGTGGTGGCAAGGTAAGCGCCGCGGTGGTGATAGACCACGCCCTTGGGNNTACCGGTGGTGCCCGAGGTGTAGTTGATGGCGATGGATTCCCATTCGTCTTCGGGCATCACCCAGGGCGCCTCGGGATCGTGGCNGGCCAGCAGGTCTTCGTAGGTCAGGTAGTGCCCGGTGGCGGTGAAGCCTTCGTCCACCGCCTCGACGATGCGGGGCGGCTGGCCGTCCATGAGCTTGATCGCCGCCTCGGCCAGGGGGATCAGCGCGGTGTCGCAGATCACCATCTTGGCGCTGGCATGGCCGAAGATATAGGCCACGGTATCGACGTCCAGCCTGGTGTTGATGGTGTTCAGCACCGCGCCGCAGGTGACGCCGAAATGCGCCTCGGCCTGGGCGGGGATGTTGGGCAGAAGCGTCGCCACCACGTCACCGGGCTGCANCCCTTTGGCGGCAAGGCCGGAGGCCAGGCGCGAGACCCGCTCGGCGTATTCGGCATAGGTGCGGCGGGTGGATTTCCAGACGATGGCGGTGCGGCGGGCGTGGACCTGGGCCGCGCGCTTGAGGTGGGACAGGGNGGTCAGCGGCACATAGTTGGCGGGGCATTTGTCCAATCCCGTCTCGTCAGCCAGCCAGCCCATGCGTCCCCCTCCCCGATATGTCGTTTTTCGGCGCGCAGGGCGCAGGTTAGCAGGGTTCATGGCAGAGGGAAGTGATCTCGGAAGGACGACCATGCCCGACAGAACCCTGGCCGCCGCGGGGCTGATCCTGATCTATGCCGTCATCATCGGCTTCACCGACAACTTCGTGCGGGTCATCGCCGACGAGGCGGGGTTGTGGCAGTTCCACGCCACGCGGTCGGTGATGGCGGTGGCGCTTCTGGCGGCGGTGGCGGTGCCGTTGGGGCTGCGGCTGCGGCCGGTGTCCTGGCGGGCGGTGGCGGCGCGGTCGGCGATCCATGGGGCGGCCATGCTGATCTATTTCGGGGCGCTGGCCTTCCTGCCGGTGGCGCAGGTGGCGGCNGGGCTGTTCACGGCGCCGATCTTTGTGCTGCTGATCTCGCGGTTCGGCTATGGCGAGGCGATCGGGCCGGTGCGGATTGCCGCGGTGGCGGTGGGGTTCCTGGGGGTGATCCTGGTGCTGGGGCCTTCGGCCATGGCGGGTGCCTCGGTCGCGGCGGTGCTGCCGGTGGTGGCGGGGGCCATGTATGCCATGGGCAACATCGCGACCCGGCGGTGGTGCGGGCAGGAGCGGGCGGAGGTGCTGCTGGCGGGGTTCTTCGTGGCGCTCGGCGTCCTGGGGGTCGTCGGGTTGGCGGTGCTGGCCCTGGTGCCGGTGGCGGTGCCCGAGGGNGCGGCGGGGTTTGTCCAGCGGGGCTGGGTGGTGCCGGGCGGGGCGTTCTGGGTCTGGACCTTCGTGCAGGCGGCGGGGTCGCTTCTGGGGGTGGGGCTGATGATCCGGGCCTACCAGATTGCCGCGGCCAGCCGGGTGGCGGTCTTCGAATATGTGATCCTTCCGGCCTCGGCCTTCTGGGGCTGGGTGATCTGGTCCGAGACGCTGACGCCCTTGGCCGTGCTGGGCATGGGGCTGATCACCCTGGCGGGAGGAATGATCGCGCTGCGGGCCAGGAGTTCGGCCTAGGCGTCCGAGCTCGGACGCTCTGTCCAACCGTTATGTTTCAATGGGTTACGGGCGCGAATCAACTTGGACTTAAGAATTGTCCGGAGAGAACGATCCTTCTGCGAAGGATCGGCTCACGAATTTTCTGCGAAAATTCGGGCTCTTCAAATCTTCGCAAGACAGATTTGTTCTTCAGGATTTTCGCACGAAAACCCGCCTACGGCAGCAGGTGCAGCCAGACGGCGGCAGTGACCAGCGCCAGCGCGGTGGCAACCAGCACGGATGAAGCGGTGACGCGCTTGGCAACCCCGTACATGTGCGAGAAGAGATAGGCGTTCACCCCCGGCGGCATGGCGGCGGTCACGGTGGCCGAGCGCAGGCCCGGCACCGGCAGGTCGAAGACGAAGCGGCCAAGACCGAAGGTCACGGCGGGATGCAGCACCAACGAGCAGAAGCAGATCCACAGGATGGTGCGGCTGTCGCCTTCGGGACGATAGCGGAAGAGCACGCCGCCGAGCCCGAACAGAGCCGCAGGGATGGCGGCGCGACCCATCATGTCCAGCGCCGATGTGGCGATCACCGGCAGCGGCAGGCCGGAGACGTTTACAAGGAAGCCGAGCGAGATGCCCACCACCAGCGGCTGCGTGAAGATCGCGCGCAGGGTCTGGCGCATCATCGCCGAGGGCCGAGACCCAGNCCCGCGCGAGCGGGCCAGTTCCATGATCGTGATGCCGGTGCCATAGAGAAAGGGCGAGTGCAGCGCGATGATGGCGTAGTTGCTTACCAGCGCTTCGGGTCCATAGGCGCGTTCGGTGATGGCCAGTCCCAGAAGCAGCGAGTTCGAGAACAGGCAGGCGAAGCCGATGGCGATGGCATCGGTGACAGGCCGGTTGAACAGCAACCGCGCACCGTAATACCCGGCAGCGAACCCCGCGAAGGCCCCGGCGTAGAACGAGATCATCAGGCCGGGATCGAAGGCGGTGCGCAGGTCGAGCCCGGCCATGTTGCGGAACAACAGGCAAGGCAGCGCGAAGTTCTGCGAAAAACGCATGATGCCATCGACACCGGCCTCGGTGATCAGCCCGCCGCGTGCCGCGGCCCAACCGAAGCCGATGATCAGGAAGACCGGCAGGATGACGTCGAGAAGCGCGCTCATGCCGCCCGGTCTGGGGGCTATCGGCGAGATCGTAGGCGATGACCATGCCGTCATGGGCAGGGCGGATATGGGCGGGAAGCTCGGCTTCCAGTTCCGCGAAATCGAGGTCGATGTGCATGTTGGTGATGACCGCGCGCGCCGGTTTCGCCCGGGCGATCCAGTCCAGCGTCATCGCCAGATGGGCATGGGTCGGGTGCGGCTTTCGCCGCAGGGCGTCGACCACCCAGCAATCGAGCCCGGCGAGGTGGGGCCAGCTTTCCTCGGGGATAGCGACGGCGTCGGGCAGATAGGCAAGCGGGCCGATGCGGAAGCCGAGCGCGTCGATTGTGCCGTGATTGGCGCGGAACGGTTCCAGCCGGATGGCGCCATNGGCGCCGTCCACCGTCACCGGCCCGTCAAGTTGGCGCAGGTCGAGGATCGCCGGATAGGGCGAGCCGGGCGGCTGGATGAAGGCATAGCCGAAGCGGGAGAGCAGGGATTCCTGCGTCGGGCCGTCGGCCCAGACGGGCAGGCGGCCCCGGATGTTGAAGACGATCTGGCGCAGGTCGTCGATGCCGTGCATGTGGTCGGCATGGGAATGGGTGTAGATCACGCCATCCAGCGTGCCGANCGCAAGATCGAGCAGTTGGTCGCGCATGTCGGGCGAGGTGTCGATCAGGACGCGGGTGGTGCCGGTGCCATCTTCGCGTTCCACCAGAAGCGAACAGCGGCGGCGGCGGTTCTTCGGGTTCGTCGGGTCGCAGGCACCCCAGTCTCCGCCAAGCCGCGGCACCCCGCCCGAGGAACCGCAGCCAAGGATGGTGAAGCGCAATTGGCCCATGGCTCAAGCCGCCTTTGCGAAGCCTGCGGCTTTGGAAAAGAGCCGGTCGAAATTGGCGGAGGTGGCGGCGGCGAATTCGGCCTCGGTCAGGCCGAAGACCTGGGCGCCGACTTTTGCGGTGTGGGCGGTGTAGGCCGGTTCGTTGCGGCGACCGCGGTGGGGCGGCGGGGCGAGATAGGGGCTGTCGGTTTCCACCAGGATACGGTCGAGGGGCTTNNGCGCGAAGATGTCGCGCAGTTCCGTCGATTTCGGGAAGGCGGCGATGCCGGACATCGAGAGGTAAAAGCCCATGTCCAGCGCGGCGCGGGCCAGCGCGGCCGAGGACGAGAAGCAGTGCATGACGCAGGAATAGGGGCGGGCGCGGTAGCCTTCGGCCAGGATCGCCGCCATGTCATCGTCGGCGTCGCGGGCGTGGATGACCAGCGGCAGGCCGGTGACCTGGGCGGCCTGGATATGGGTGCGCAGGCTTTCCTGCTGGATGGGCTTCGACTCGGGCGTGTAATGGTAGTCGAGCCCGGTTTCGCCGATGGCCACCATCTTGGGGTGGCGGGTGAAGGCGATCAGTTGCTCCAGCGTGGCGAGCGGCTGTTCGGTGACGGACATCGGGTGGATGCCGACGGCGTAGAACACGCCGTCATAGGCTTCGGCGATGGCGCGGACCTTGGGTTCGTTCACCAGCCGGGTGCAGATCGTCACCATGCGCGTGACGCCTGCGACGCGGGCGCGGTCGATGATCTGGGGCAGTTCGCCGTCGAAATCGGGGAAATCGAGGTGGCAGTGGCTGTCCACGAGTGCGGGCGGAGTGGGGTCATCGTCTCACCTGAGGGCGAGGCTTCCCGCCGTCTCGTCGATCTTGAGCACCATATCCATGAGAAGCGCCGCAGGGTCAAGGTTGACCGCCTTGCCGCGGCGGGCGCGGTTGCCAAGGCTTTGCGCGAGGTCGGCCCATAGGCGCGCTGCCCACGGATCGGGCGCCAGGCGGGCGANAAGTGCGGCCTCGCCGGNGGCGGCTTCGGGCGGGGTTTCGCGGGTGGTGCTTACGCGGGCGAGGCGGGCGAGGAAGAGGTCGATCAGCGTGACGATGAGGTCGAAGCGCGCCTCGTTGCCGCGGTTGCNGGCGGTTTCCGCGATGGCGAGCGCCTTGGGGCGGTCTAGGCGCGGCAGCGTGGCGAAGAGGGAGGTGAGGCGGCTGTAGAGGGCGAGGCCGTCGAGGTTGGTCAGGCGGAAGGCCTCGCCCACCGAGCCGCNCGCGAGTTCGGCGAGTGCCGCGCGGGCCTCGGGCTCCACCGCGGCGCCACNCTGGGCGAGGGCGTCGGACAGCTGGTCCGGTGGCAGGGGNNGAAGGCGCAGCTCGCGGCAGCGCGAGCGGATGGTGGGCAGGAGGCGGAAGGGCTGGTGGGTGATCAGGAAGAAAGTGACCTTGGCGGNGGGTTCTTCCAGGAGCTTGAGGAGCGCGTTGGCGGCGCCGGTGTTCAGCTCGTCCGCGGCGTCGATGATGACGGTGCGGCGGCCGCCGTCGGCGGCGGAGAGCGAAAGGAAGGACTTCAGGCGGCGCACCTCGCCGACGCGGATGTCGGCGGAGAGGCCGGTTTCGGCGGCGTTGGCGCCGCGGCGCAGGAGGAAGTGGCGGGGTTCGGAGAGGGCCTGCAGGCGGGCGGTGACGGGGTGGGTGGCGGGGATGTCGAGGCTGTCGGGTGGGGGTGGGGCGAACATGCCGCCGTCGTCCTCTGGCGTGGCCAGCAGGAAGCGGGCGAGCGTCCAGGCCAGCGTGGCCTTGCCCACGCCGCGCGGGCCGGAGATGAGCCAGGCGTGGTGCAGGCGGCCGGAGTTGAAGGCCGACAGGAATTCGGCCTGCGCGGCGGCATGGCCGATCAGCCGCGGGGTTTCGCGCGGGTGGGGCGCGCCCTCGATGCGGTCGGGTTCGGGAAGGGCGTCGTCAGCCATTCAGGTGGGCGAGGGCAAGGGCGAGGATTTCGGAGGCGACGGTTTCGGGCGGGCGGGCGCCGTCGATGACGCGGAAGCGGGCGGATGGGCGCGGGCGAGGTCGAGGAAACCGGCGCGCATGGCCTGTTGCAGGGCAGGCCGAAATCCTCGAAGCGCTGTTCGGTGCCGGCGGCCCACGGCGCGGGACAGGCCCACGGCCGGGTCGACGCCGACGAGGAAGGTCAGGTCGGGTTCGGTGCCGATCATCAGCGCGTGCAGGCTGTCCACGGTGGCGCGCAGGTCGCCGCGGGACAGGCCCTGGTACATGCGCGTCGAGTCGGCGAAGCGGTCGGTGATGAGCACCTCGCCACGCGCCAGCGCCGGGCGGATGGTCTTTTCCAGGTGGTCGCGGCGGGCGGCGGTGAAGAGCAGGATCTCGGTTTCCGCCGACCAGCGGTCGGGGTCGCCTTCCAGCACCAGGCGGCGGATTTCCTCGGCGCCCGGCGAGCCGCCGGGTTCGCGGGTCAGGGTGACGGTGTGGCCCGCGTCGCGCAGACCCTGGGCCAGAAGCCGGGCCTGCGTGGACTTGCCCGAGCCGTCGATGCCCTCGAACGAAAGAAAGCGGCCAGGCATCAGCTTTCGGCGGGGGCGGCGGGGCCGTCGATGTAGCGGGCGCGCAGCACCTGAATGGCGGTCGTCAGCCGGGTGATGAAGCCACCCTTGCTGATCGCGGCTTCCGTGACCAGTGGCACCCGCGCGTCGGGCATGCCGGGGACATGGATGATCAGGGTGGCCACCTCGGCCCCGGCGGCGATGGGGGCGTTCAGCGGGCCGGTATAGGCGACATCGGCGGTCACGGTTTCCTGTACCAGCGCGGGCACCAGAAGCCGCACATCCGAAGCTAANNGCACCAGGCCGACGGCAGGTTCGGCGCCCATGAAGACCTGGGCCTCGGCCACGCGGGTGCNCACCTTGACGATGGTCTTTTCGGTGAACTGGCGGAAAGCCCAGGACACGATGCGTTCGGCCTCTTCGGCGCGTTCCTTGTCGGAGGTCAGACCGTTCATCGCAAAGACGATGCGGCGGTCGCCCTGCTTGGCCGAGCCGACAAGGCCATAGCCGCTTTCGCTGGTGTGGCCGGTCTTCAGACCGTCGGCGCCGATGTCCAGCTTCAACAAGGGGCGGTTGAAGCGGTTGGCGGGCGAGCGGTCCTTGTAGTCAAATTCGCGTTGCGCGAAAATCGGGTAGTATTCGGGGAATTCCTCGATCAGCCGGATCGCCAGCAGGCCAAGATCGCGCATCGACATGCGCTGCGCCGGGTCCGGCCATCCGCTGGAATTGGCGAAGGTGGATTGTTCCAGGCCAAGCGCGCGGGCGCGGTCGGTCATCTGCGCGGCGAAGGCCTCTTCCGTGCTTACCAGCCCTTCGGCGACCACGATGCAGGCATCGTTGCCCGAGTTGATGATGATGCCGTGCAGCAGCTCTTCGACCGTGGGCCGGTCGGTCTGCTGCAGGTACATGGTCGAGCCGCCTTCATGCGTCATCGCCTGGGCCCGGGCCGAGACGCCGAAGGTCGTCTCGGGCGTCACGCGGCCATCGCGCAGCGCCTCGAACAGCATGTTGATCGTCATCAGCTTGGACATCGAGGCGGGCGGCACCGGCTCTTCGCCGCCCTTGTCCATCAGCACCGTGTTGGTGGTGACGTCATAGACCCAGGCATGGGTGGCGCGGGTGTCGAAGGCGCGGGTAAGCAGCGCGGCCAGAACCAGAAGGGCCAGAAGGGCGATCAGGCGGCGGGTCATGCGGCGGTGTCCTTGTCCGGGGTCTTCTGGGGCGAGTTCACTTGACGAGATAGGCATCCTTGAAGCCCAGCCCCTTGATCTTGGTCAGGGTGCCGGACGCATCCGACCCGCCGGCGGCGGTAACGGACCAGTAGGTCTTGCCCTGAGCCTGATCCTTGCGGACTTCGGCGGCAATGCNCGCTTTGGTCAGGGTGTCGGCGGCGCGCTTGGCATTCGCCTCGACACTGAAAATGCCGATCTGGATGCGTTTGCCGGTGGCGGCGGGCTTGGCGGGGCGGCTTACGGCGGTCGCTACGGGGTCGGGGTTGCCAGCGCCGCCGCGGTTTCCGAGGCGATGGCCGCCGCATCGGTGGCGGGCTGGGCGCCCTTGGCCGGTTTCGCGGGCTTGGTTACGTGGCTTNNACGCGGTGGCGGCGGGTTCGGTCTGCGGAATGGCTTCGGCCGAGACGGTTTCGGCGGCATCGAGGATTGGCGCGTTTGCTGTCGGGCCGGGCGGTTTNNACGCCTCTTCGCGGCGCAGTGCCGTCACGTCGATCTTCGNTGGTCTGGTTACCAGGATGCCAAGGGCATCGGCGGCATCGGACGAGATTTGCAGCGGCGGACCGGGATTGTCGCGCTCGCGCTTGAACAGCGCGCCGATGACGAACTTGCCGCTCGCCGGNNGGTTGCGCATGATCACGCGTTCCGGGTNCCTGGTATCGGGTGAGGCGACCCAGACGCCGCCAAGCGAGGGCTTACCGTCCCACAGGGCGTCGGCGGTGGTCTGAAAGACCTCGGGCGCCTCGACATCGCGGCCGACCAGGCGCACCGAGCGCGCGGCGCAACCGCGGGCGTGGCCGCGGCATCGGTTGCGGCTGCCGCNGCCTTCGGCGGCCGGTTCGGCGCTGGCCGCGGCATCGCCGTCGGGCTTTTTCGCAAACGGTCCCTGGCCTTCGACACATCCGGCCAGCAAGGCCAGAAGGGCCACCCCGCGAGCAGCCGTTGCGAGGTCCGCCGCGCGGGCCGGTCGCTCGGCATCTCGTTCATCCTCTTGCCCTCATCTCGCGCGGTCGGTGTTGCCGCGCTTGTCCTTGCGGCCGACTGTTTACCGTCCTGCCCATGCCCAGACACGTTCCAGGGAACGGTGCCGAAGCGGGGGCATCATAACGGCGCCCGCGGGTTCTGGAAAGGCTTGCTCCCGACGAGTTGACAGAAGCCGCCGAGAGTGGGGGACGGCGCGAGGGTTTCCTGACTTGATTGGTCAGGAAAAGGTCGCTAAGGCTGGCGCATCGTTTCGCCCGCCGGGCGGACACCGCGCCGCCAGCCCTTGGACTGCCCTGCCAGTCGCGCCAGACACGCGCCTTGCACCCAAAGTGAAAGGACCGTGCCTGATGACCCCCACACTGACCGACGAAGCAATCCGGGCGGCGCGCCGCGACAAGCCCGCCCTGCGCGCCCGCGATCTGGCCGAAAGCCTGGGCATCGCCGAGGCGCGGCTGCTGGCGGCGCATTGCGGCGAGGGCGTCACCCGCATCGCGGCGCATCCCGACCGGCTGATCNNGCCGCGGCGGGGGCTGGGCGATGTGATGGCGCTGACACGCAACGACAATTGCGTGCATGAACGGCGCGGCAGTTATCTGGACTATCGCGGCGGGGCCAAGGCCTCGATCGTGCTGGGGCCGGACATCGACCTGCGCATCTTTCCGGCGCATTGGGTGCATGCTTTTGCCGTGGAAGAGCCGCGCGGCGAGGGCGTGGCGCGCAGTCTGCAGGTCTTTGATGCGGCGGGCGATGCGGTTCACAAGATCCACCTGAAGCCGGAAAGCGATGCGGCGGCCTTTGCCCGGCTGGTGGAGGCGACGCGCCTGCCCGACCAGGGCGGCGCGCTGGAGCTGACGGCACGGGCGGCGGTTGATCCGGCGGTGNNGGCGATGCCGCGAAGGCTTGGCAGGCTGGCCGAGGCCTGGGACCGCATGACGGACACGCACCAGTTCCTGACCATGGTTCACCGGCTGGGCATGAACCGGCTNGGGGCCTACCGGATGGCGGGACCGGCCCATGTGCGGCGGCTGGCTGCGACGGCGGTGACCGAGCTTCTGCACGGGGCGGCGGCGGGGCAGGTGCCGATCATGGTCTTTGTCGGCAATCGCGGCTGCATCCAGATTCACTCCGGCCCGGTCGAGAAGGTGGTGCCGATGGGGCCGTGGATCAACGTGATGGACCCGCGGTTCAACCTGCACCTGCGCGCCGACCGGGTGACGGAAGTCTANTTGGTGACGAAGCCCACGCGCACCGGNGCCATGGTCAGCGTCGAGGCCTTTGATGCGCGGGGCGAGTTGATCCTGCAGGTGTTCGGCTGGCGCAAGGACGGCCCGGCCCCGGCCTGGGATGCGCTGGCNCGCGCGCTGCCGCGGCTGGAAGAGGTGGCGGCATGATCCGCGGGGCGGGGCTGGCCGGGCTGGTTCTGGGGCTGGCGGTTTCGGTCGCCGGGGCCGAGGAGACGGGCTTACGCGTGGTGTCGCTGGGCGGATCGGTGACCGAGATCGTGGTGGCCCTGGGCGCCGGGGACCGGCTGCTCGGGCGGGATTCGACNTCGACCTGGCCGCCCGAGGTGACGGGCTTGCCGGATGTGGGCTATCTGCGGGCGCTGTCGGCCGAGGGCGTGCTGGCGCTTGGCCCCGATCTGGTGCTGGCCGAGGCGGATGCCNNACCGGTGGAAGCGGTCGAGGCGCTGATGGCGGCGGGGGTGCCCTTCGTTTCGATGCCGGGGGCCAGCGATCCGGCGGGGGTGGTTGCCAAGATCGAGGCGGTGGCGGCGGCGTTGGACCTGGCCCCGGCGGCAGGCCCTGCGGCCGAGGTGGCGGCCGGGCTGGCAGCGGCGGAGGCGCGGGCGGCGGCGGTGACGGCGCCGAAGCGGGTGCTGTTCATCCTGTCGGTGCAGGGCGGGCGGATCATGGCGGCGGGGCAGGACAGTTCGGCCGACCACATCATCGCGCTGGCNGGGGGCGTGAATGCGCTGAGCGGGGTGACGGGCTATGCGCAGGTCACGGACGAGGCGGTGATCNNGCCGCGGCGCCCGATGTCATCCTGATGATGGCGGCCGAGGGGCCGCGGGCGGTGTCGGACGCCGAACTGGCGGCGCTGGCGCTGGCCGAGACGCCGCGCTGCGGGGCGGTCAGGTGCTGCGGATGGACGGGCTGTTGCTGTTGGGCTTTGGCCCGCGCACGCCCGAGGCGGCGCGGCTCTTGCACGATGCGCTGTACCCGGACGGGGCCTGAGATGGCGGGCCTGTCCGTGCCCGCCGCAGCGCGGGGGATGGGGCCGGACCGGNCTGACGCTGGCGCTGGCCGGGCTGGTGCTGGCGGTTTCGCTGGTGTCGCTCGGCAGCGGGGCGGCGGGGCTGCCGTTGCACCGGGTGCTGTCCGCGCTGGCGGGGCTTGCGCCGCTGGAGCGGCGGGATGCGGTGATCCTGTACGACATCCGCCTGCCGCGGCTGGCGATGGCACTGCTGGTGGGCTCGGCGCTGGCGGTGTCGGGCGCGCTGATGCAGGGGCTGTTTCGCAATCCGCTGGCCGATCCCGGCCTGGTCGGGGTGNNGGCGCCGGGGCCGGGTTGGGCGCGGTCACGGCCATCGTGCTGGGCGGGTCGCTGGGGCCTGGGCCCGGCGCTGGTGCCGATTGCGGCGTTCGCCGGNGGCTGGGCGGTGACGCTGCTGCTGGCGCGCATCGCCACGCGGGCGGGGCGCACCTCGGTGGCGACGCTGCTTCTGGCGGGCATCGCGCTTGGCGCGCTGGCGGGGGCGGCGACCGGGGTTCTGGTCTTCCTGGCCGATGACACGCAGTTGCGCGACCTGACCTTCTGGTCGATGGGCTCGCTGGCGGGGGCAAGCTGGGTGAAGGTGGCCAGCGCGGCGCCCCTGATCCTGACGGTTCTGCTGCTGGCGCCGGGGCTGGGGCGGGGGCTGGATGCGCTGGCCCTGGGCGAGGCCGCGGCGCAGCACATGGGCATTCCGGTCGAGCGCACGAAGCGGCTGGCGGTGCTGGCTTGCGCGGCGGCGGCGGGCGCGGCGGTGGCGGTGTCGGGCGGCATCGCCTTTGTCGGCATCGTCGTGCCGCATCTGTTGCGGCTGGCTGGCGGGCCGGGCCACCGGCTGTTGTTGCCGCGGGCGGCGCTGTCGGGCGGNGCGCTGCTGGCGGCGGCCGATATGGTGGCACGCGGCATCGTGGCGNNTGCGGAACTGCCCATCGGCATCGTCACGGCGGTGCTGGGGGCGCCGGTCTTTCTGTGGATTCTTCTGAAACGGTCGGGAATGGGGGCGATCTGATGCTGGACGCGCGGGGATCACCGTTCATCTGGGCTACGGCAGGTGCTGCACGATCTGGGCTTTGCCGCGCGGGCGGGCCGGGTGACGGCGATTGCCGGGCCGAACGGATCGGGCAAGACGACGCTGATGCGGGTGTTGACCGGCGAGATCGCCCGCCCCGGCCAGGTGCGGCTGAACGGGCTGGATGTGGCGCGCTGCCCCCTGCCNCGGCTGGCGGGCCTGCGGGCGGTGTTGCCGCAGGCGGTGCAGGTGGCCTTTCCCTTCGCGCTGCGCGACATCGTGCGCATGGGCCATCAGGCGGGCGACGCCGCGCTTCGGGCGGGCGTGGTCGAGGCGGCGCTGGCGGCGGTGGATCTGGCGGACAAGGCGCCGGTGCCCGTGACCGAGTTGTCGGGCGGCGAGCAGGCCCGCGGCCATCTGGCCCGCGCGCTGGCCCAGGTCTGGGAGCCGGTCGGGCCGCAGGGCCCGCGCTGGCTGTTGCTGGACGAGCCGGTGGCCAGCCTGGACATCGCCCACCAGTTGCAGGTGCTGCGCCTTGCCCGCGCCTTTGCCGATGCCAAGGGCGGCGTGGTGGCGGTGATGCACGACCTGAACCTGACGGCGATGTTCGCCGACCGGCTGGTGCTGATGGCCGCGGGGCGCGTGCTGGCCGAGGGGAGCCCGGCCGAGGTGCTGCAGGGCGAGACGCTGAGCGCCGCCTATGGCTGCCCGCTGATGCCGAACCGGGTGCCGGGTGCCGGACCCTGGCTTCTGCCGCAGGCCTGTTGACCTGCGGCAGGGGCCGGTCGGCGGGGGCCGTCAGAGCAGGAAGTCGGCGCGCAGCAGGCTGTCGATGCCGGTAAGGATCAGCGAGAAATCGGCATCGCGGTCGCCGTCCAGATCGGCCTGCACCAGCACGCCGCGGCGACGGGGCGCCAGTTCAGGGCGCCTACTGGCNNCATTGAAGGCGCCGGTGCCGCGCCAGACGAAACTGTCCAGGTCGGCATCGCGGGTGTCGGCATCCATCAGCCGCAGGTCGATGTCGTCAANGGCCGGATTGAAGTTCAGGATGCGGTCGCGCCCGGTGGCATTGCTGTCGGAGGCAAGGAGATAGACGAAATCGTCGGCACCCGCGCCGCCATCCAGAATGTCGGCGCCTTCGCCGCTTACCAGGGTATCGCGGCCACCGCCGCCAAGGATGCGGTCGTTTCCGCCACCGCCTACCAGCCGGTCATGACCGCCGAAGCCGCGGATCACGTCGGCGAAGGCGCTGCTTAANNGATAGGTGTCGCCGCCGGTCGAACCCATGAGGTTGTGGCCCTGTGCCCAGATCGTGTCGGTCAGCACCGAGGGATCGGCCGAGGTGCCGTCCGGCCCGCCGCCCATCAGCCCGGCCACAAGGGTGTGGACATCGCCGCGCACATGGGNGGCGCTCGACAGCGTCAGGCCCGAGAAGGTAATGTAGTCCGTCGCCGCGGTGACGACGCCATCCTCCAGCACGAAATCGCCGGTGGCGGGGTCATAGGCGCCGCCCAGCCGGGTCAGGCGGATGGTGTCGATGCTGCCGCTGACGGTATGGTCCGAGAAGGTGTATTCGAAGTCCGACCCTTCCAGCAGCACCGCCCGGGTTGCCGCCTCGTTCCCGGCGGTGGGCGTGTCCAGATGCACGATCTGGGTGGTGTCGCTGGCGGTCGGCCCCAGGAACCAGGGCATGCCATAGGGGTGAAGCCGGTGAAATAGCTGGCATAGCTTGGCGTTGAAATCGACGCGGCNGCCGGTGGCCGCATCGGCGGTCAGGGTGATGGTGATCGTCATGTCGGTGGTCCTTTCCTGCCCCGTCCTGACCGTGCTTCAGAAGGTGAAGGTCAGCGAGGCGAGCGCGTTGAACCCTGGCGACGGCTGGGTGTTGAGATATTCGGTGTAGTTTTCGTCGGTCAGGTTGTTCAGCGCGAGGCCGAGCATGCCGGTTTCGCCGACCGGGATGTTGAAGAACAGGTCGATGGTCTGCCAGGCTTCGGACGACAGCTCGCCATCGTCGCGCGCGGCGGTGCTGGTGATGCGGGTGCCGGCTTCGCGCGCGGTGTCGGGGTCGCGCAGGCCAAGCGTCAGCACGATGCGGTCGGGCGGGATGCCCGAGACCGGGTCGTCAGTATTCAGGTCGATGCCGTCGATTGTCTGGCCCGACAGAGCGGCGAATATCCAGTCGGCATCGTAGGCCAGTTCCAGTTCCAGCCCCTGAAGCCGGACGTTGTCGATGTTGTCGTACTGGTAATAGCCGTTGAAGATGCCGCCGCGGCGCACCAGGCCGATGTAGTCATCGACGTCGTTGCGGTAGGCCGCGAGCTGGCCGGTCAGGCTGTCGTAAGCGACGGCGAGGTCGGTCATTTCCAGCGTGGCGCCGATTTCCCGGGTGAAGCTGCTTTCGGGCGCCAGGTCCGGGTTCGGGCGGATGTAGAAGGTGGCGGGCGGCGGGTGCTGGCCGTTCACCAGCGCCTCGGACAGGGTGGGCGGGCGATAGGCCTGGGCCGCGGTGGCATACAGCGTGACGAAGGGGCCGACCTCTTGGCTGAGCGTCAGCGAGGGCGAGGTGCCGGTGCCGTTGGAGCCGCCGTCGGGGCTGCTGAGGCGATAGCTGTCGAAACGCAGGCCCAGGACGGTCTGGGTGGCCTCGGTCAGGGCGATGGCGTCCTCGGCATAGACGGACTGGATGTCGCGTGTGCCCGAGGGCGTGAGGCTGCCGCCTACCAGCGTGGGATCGTCGGTGGTGACATCGTCGCGGAAGACTTCGGCGACGAAGGAGAGCTGATGGTCGAAACCGGCGGCCTGCACGAAACCGTTGGCCTCGGCGCGCAGGCCGTTGGTGGCGGTCTGGTAGGACCGTTCGGGGCCGATGTCCTGTCCGGTGGCGATATCTTGCAGCTGCTGCGCGACCTTTGTCACCGTGCGGTACAGCGTGGCATCCAGCGACCAGGGGTCGGCGTCAGTGCCAAGCGTGTAGTTGAGGACAAGGTTGGTGGCGCCCTGGTCGTTGGCGCGGGGAANGCCTTCGGTGACGCCCGAGTAGAAATCCGACTGCATGCGCGAGACCGAGAAGGTCAGCTGCTGGCGGTCGTCGATGGCGTGGGACAGTTTGGCAAGGCCCGAGAGCGTGGTTTCCTCGGCCAGCACCAGCGTGCCGTCGCCGGAATGATAGTTGGCGGCCGAGATGCGGGTGAAGGCCAGAAGCGCCGTGGTGGCGGGAGTGATCTGCGTGGCCCATTCGGCATGGGCGGTGGGTTCGGCCAGCAGGGTGCCAAAGCGCAGCCGCGCCTCGCCGCCCTGGGTTTCGCCTTCGGGGATCAGGTCTTCGGCGGTGACGGTGCGCAGCACCAGCGTGCCGCCGATGGCGCCGGCGCTGGCGTCGGCGCCGGTCGGGCCGCGCACCACCTGCATCGAGCGCAGCATCTCGGGATCGGTGTAGAAGGACGAGCCGTTGCCATGGTAAGCGCGGGCAAAGTTCTGGCGGGCGCCGTCGATGGTGACGGCGACGCGGCCCTCGCCCTGCAGGCCGCGGATGTTCACGGCCACCGCGGGATCGCCCGCCACGGTTTCGGCGGTGACGCCAAGAANACCGTTCAGGATGGTCTGGATCGAGGCGCCGGCATACTGGATTGCCATCTGCGCCTGCTCGATGACCGAACCTGACGGCCCGGTGGCGCCGGTCGTCGCGGCATCCTCGTCGTCCGAAACCACAATGGCATCCAGCAGCAGGCCCGCATCGCCGTCCTGCGCGGCGGCGGGACAGGCGGCGAGTGCGGCAAGGGCAAGGACGCCGGGGAGGCGTTTGGGGAAATGGGTCATGTCGGCCCTTTGTGGACAGGCGACGGGGCGGCACGGCGTGCGACCGCCCCGTCGCGCCATGGGGTCAGAACAGGATCGAGATCTGGTCCAGATCGGCGGAGCTCAGGCCCTGCAACCGGATGGTCTGGCCGCCGGTGACAAGGTCGAGGTAATCCGCGGTCTCGGTGACGGTCAGGTCGTCCAGCCCGGTCAGGCCGAACTGGCGCAGCACCAGACGGTCCTCGGCCAGGTTGAAATCGGCGATGATGTCGATGTCGGTGGCCGCGGCAGAGTTCACGATGACGAAGCTGTCGGCGCCCGCGCCGCCGTACAGCATGTCGCGCCCGCCGCCGCCGACCAGCCGGTCGTCGCCGGTGCCGCCGCGCAGGATGTCGGCGCCGCCATTGCCGTGCAGCGTGTCATTGCCCGAGCCGCCCACCAGCTCGTCGCTCCCATGCGCCGCGCAGAAGATCGTTGCCAGCGCCGCCGGACAGGTGGTCGGCGTGGCTGTAGCCCGNNTCACCGTGTCGTTGCTTGCCGAGCCGGTGAACTCGATGGCATAGTCCGACATCAGGTCGTAGAGCCAGGCCGCGTCCAGCGTCTGCAAGGCCTTGTAGACGCCATAGACCAGGTTGGTGGCCATGTCGGTGCCGCTGCCGACGGCGGCGGACAGGTCCAGCCCGTCGATCACCAGTCCGGTGCCCAGCCCCGTCACCTCGCCCGCCGCGCCGGTGCCCTGGGTGCCGGTGGTGACGCCGTCGATCCAGCTGCCGAAGGTCAGGCTGTCGATCTGACCGGAAATGCCGTGGCCATAGGCCATGCCGGAATGGATGAAGTCATAGGCGAGGTTGGCGCCGTCGATGAGGGCGACCGCAGACGAGGCAAGCCCGCCCTGCGTGTAGGTGGACAGGACCTGGCTGCCGCTGACGTTGTAGGGATTGCCGAAGAACATGTCCGGCGTACCACCGTAGAAATCGCTGGACTCGGCGGCGAGGCCCGCGAAGAAACTGCTGATATAGCTGTTGAAATCGACGCCCGAGAGCGCAGAGGCGTCGATGCCCAGGACCTTTGTCGCGGCCATGTCGGGTATTCCTTCCAGTCGGGCGGAGGCTTCCGCCGGGTTGCGGTTCACCTTGCGGTGTTCGGCATGATGACTGGCGGATCGGCCCCAGGCCCGGAACGTTCCGGAAGCGCCGCGGGGCAAGAGCGGGCTGCATGCAGGTGGCTTCTGTTAGCGAATCCAGAGTATTTCTGTCAACAAAGAAATCCCGCCCGCGCGGCGGCGGTCAGGGCGCAAACTGCATGGGCAGCGAAAAGACCTGGCGATCCCCGGTTACCTGGTCGGGCGCGGCGGGGAAGCCGCCGGTGCGGCGCACAGCGGTCAGGGCGGCCTGGTCCAGTGCGGCATTGCCCGAAGACCGCGCGATGGCGACGGCTTCCAGTGCGCCCGTACGGCTGACCGTCATCTTGACCACCACCTCGCCGCTCGCGCCGCGGGCGGCCTTGGGATAGGCCTTGCGGCGTTCCACCTTCTTGCGGATCGCGGCGCCCCATTGGGCGCGGGCATCCTGCGCGCCTACCCGAGACTGGGCCGTAGACGGCGGTTGTGCCGAGGCGGTTTCGACGGCGGCGGACTCGGCGGGTTGGACGGGCCGGGCCTTTTCGGGGCGGGCGCGGGGGCGGGCGTCGGCCAGGGCGGGATCGGCGACCGGCGCAGGGGCCGGATCGACGAGCTGCGGCGAAGCGTCGGCCCGGGCCATCGGGGGCAGAGGCGCGGTATCCGGCACAGCGGGGGCCGGGGCCGGATCGGGCAGGTCGGGCAGCGCGTCGGCTGCGGGTGTGTCGGGGGCGGCGGGGCGGCAGCTGGCGGCGCGGGGGGCGCCGGCAGGGCGGCGACCGGCGGCAGGGGATCGAGTTCCATCAGGATGGCGCTGTCCAACCCCCTGGCGGTCCCGGCGCGCAGTTCGGCCCAGACCAGCGTGCTTACCAGCGCGACGGTGACGGCGGTGCCCGACAGGCCCCAGCCCGCGGTTTCGGCAAGCCGGTCCCATCGGCGGCGCGGCAGCGGCCAGGCCGTCACGGCGCCGGGCCTTCCAGACCGACCAGCGCCACCTTCAGGTATCCGGCGGCGCGCAGGTCGCCCATCACCTGCATCAGCGCGCCATAGTCGATACTGCGGTCGGCGCGCAGGAACAGGCGCCTTTCGCGGTCGGCCGCCGGGCGGGCTGCCAAGGCAGCGGCCAACCCTGTGGCCGGGACGGGGTGGCATCCAGCACCAGCGCCCCGTCCCTTTGCAGCGTCAGGTACAGCGGGTCTTCGGGCGGCGGCCCGGCGGGGGCGCCGGTGCCGGGCAAATCAACCGGCACGTCCACCGTCGACAGGGGCGCGGCGACCATGAAGATGATCAGCAGCACCAGCATCACGTCGATGAAGGGCGTCACGTTGATTTCGTGCAACTCGCCCGCGTCGTCGGGATCGGGGCTTTACGGAAAAGCCCATGTCAGGCCCCCTTTGGCGGCGGCGCAGGCGAAATCCAGATCGCGGCTGACCAGCCGGTCGACGGCCGCCGCCGCATCGCCCAGAAGCAGGCGATAGGCGGCGATGCGGCGGGTGAAGATGTTGTAGATCACCACGGCGGGGATGGCGGCGACAAGACCGATGGCGGTGGCCAGCAGCGCCTCGGCAATGCCGGGGGCAACGACGGCGAGGTTCGAGCTTTGCTTTCGGCGATGCCGACGAAGGCGTTCATGATGCCCCAGACCGTGCCGAACAGGCCCACGAAGGGTGCGATGGCGCCGATGGTGGCCAGAAGGCCGGTGCCGCGGCGCAGGTGGCTGGCGGCGGCGGCGTCGATGCGGTTCAGAAGCGAGCGCACCCGTTCCTTCACCCCCGCCGGGTACCTGTGCCAAGGCGGGGCCGGAGCGGAGCAGTTCCTGGTGCGCGGCCAGCGCCATGACGGCGGCGGGGTCGCGGGCCTGGGCCAGGGTGCGGCGGCGGCCTCCAGCGAGGCGGCATCCTGCAGCACACGGCCGCTGCGCCGGGCGGGCGCGGGCCAGGCCGATTTCGACCGACTTGAACAGCAGCACGGTCCAGCTGGCAATGGTAGCCAGGGCGAGGAGGATCATCACCGCCTTCACCACCGGATGCGCGGCGCGGTACATGCCCATCGGCGTCAGATCGGGCGCCGGTTGCGCGGCTGGCGGGGCCAGTGTGCCCGGGTCTTCGTCGGTAAGCAGGTCGGGAAGCTGCGGCGCGGTGATGGCGGGCATATGGGGGGCTGGCGCATCCTGCGCGATGGCGGGGGCGGTCAGGGCCAGGATCAGCAGGATCGCTGCCAGCGCGGCGGGCAAGTGGCGGGAAAGCGGGCGGGCGGGCATGACGGGTCCGGATCCTGAGGATGGGAGCAGCTGTCTTGCCAGGCCTGGGGGCCGCGCTGGATCGTGCATTGCCGAGTGTTTTACTTGGCCATTTTGCCCCGGACAAGGGGCTTGTTGGGCGCGGCTGACGGCGGAAATGGCGCTTGGCCCGCGCGGGGACGCTGCTATCCTTGCCGATGCACTGTTGATGGATCGGCCGGGTCGCCAGACCGCGGGCCGGTCGCAGCCCGCGCGGAGGCGCCTTGTGACATGGACCGGACCGGCGCTGCGCGGGGCTGGAGGCGCTGGTGCCGATCGGGCGGCGTTCCAGCCGGTCAGACAACCCCGGCCCGACCCGGGCCTATGCCTTCATCCTGGTGCCGGGCTTCACGCTGCTGGCCTTTGCCTCGGCGGTCGAGCCGCTGAGGATCGCCAACCAGCTGTCGCAGCGGCCGCTGTACCGGTGGGAGATCCTGTCCGAGGATGGCGCCCCGGTTGCCAGTTCCTCGGCCATTCCCGTGGGGTCNAGCGGGCCCATCGGGCCGCGGCCAAAGGAGGCGCGGCTGTTCGTCTGCGCCGGCAATCCGGCCATGGCCGCCGCCGCCCCCGCCGTGGTGGCGGCGGTGCAGCGGCATTACCGCTTTGGCGGCATTGTCGGCGGCATCTGCACCGGGCCGGTCGCGCTGGCGCGGGCCGGGTTGTTGCGGGACCACCGCTTTACCCTGCACTGGGAAAGCCAGGTGGCCTTCGTCGAGACCTTTCCCGACCTGGTGCCCACNCGGGGCAGGTTCGAAGCCGACGGGCGGCTGATGACCTGCGGCGGCGGGGCGGCGGCGACCGACATGATGCTGGAATTCATCGCCGCCGACCACGGCGCCGCCTTTGCCGCCATCGTGTCGGACATGTGCCTGAGGACCGTCATGCACGGCGTCGAGGCGGCGCAGCGCAGTTCCACCGCGGCGCTGATGGCATCGCGCAATCCGGTGCTGATCGCCTGCGTGAAGCTGATGAACGAGCGGATCGAAACCCCGATGTCGATGGACGAACTGGCCGAGGCCGCAGGCTATTCGCGCCGGCATCTGGAGCGGCTGTTCCGCGGCGCCACAGGCAAGACGCCGGGCGAGTTCTATCGNGGGCTGCGGCTGGACAAGGGGCGGAACCTGCTGGCGACCACCGACCTGACGCTGCTGGAAGTGGCCACCGCCTGCGGCTTCGAGACGACCTCGCATTTCTCGAAAAGCTTCCGCGCCCGGTTTGGCGTGGCGCCGACGCTGATGAAGCATCGCGGCGTGCGGACGGCGAAACCGGCCTAGCGACCGACGGTGCAAGCCGTCGGGCCGGGCTGGCCTGGGCGGTTTCGCTGCGTCGCGGCATCTGGCAAAGCGGCTGCCGCGCCCCATGTTGCCGCCGGGAGGGCCGCGAAAGGTAAGGCCGCAATGCACAGCGGAACGCAGGAGAAGACCGCCGCGGAGCCATGGTAACCATCGGTCCGGTGCGGGCTGTGTCCTCTTGGCTGAGGACCCTTGTCGATGGCAAGCCGGGGCCGGTGCTTCGCCTGTCCGAGGCCGACAGAGCCAGCTTGTTCCTGCACTATATCGCCCTTTCGGGGACCGACCGCCGGTCACGGTTTCATGGCCGGTTGCGGTATGACGCACTGCTGGAGCGCAGCCGCAGGATCGACCTGGAGGCTGCGGTGGTGCTGGGGCGGCGCGCCAGGCGGCGGCTGATCGCCGTGACCGAGCTTCTGCCCACCGTGCTGGATGGCGCGCCTGCCATGGAACTTGCGGTTTCGGTCTGCCCGCATTGGCAGCACAAGGGCATTGCCTTCGATCTGGTACGGTCGGCTCTCGATGTCGTCTGGCGCGCAGATCGACCGCTGCCGGTGGTGCTGTACACCCAGGCCGACAATCAGGCCATGCTGCGGCTCAGCAGCCGCCTGCATGGCGAATGCGCGTTGCTGGACGGCGAATATCGCTTCGTGTTCCGGCCCGGCACCCAGGGGCCGGGCCGCATTGCCCGGCCTCAGCCCTGCAGGTCCATCGCCCGCGCCTGGTCGCGCAGCAGGAACTTCTGGATCTTGCCGGTCGAGGTCTTGGGCAGGTCGGTGAAGACCACGGTCTTGGGCGCCTTGAAATGCGCCATGTTTTGGCGGCAGAAGGCGATGATCTCGGCCTCGGTGACCGCGGCGCCGGGGCGCAGGCGCACGAAGGCGCAGGNGGTTTCGCCCCAGCGTTCATGCGGGCGGGCGACCACCGCGGCCTCCATCACCTCGGGGTGCTTGTAAAGCACGTCCTCGACCTCGATGGACGAGATGTTCTCGCCGCCCGAAATGATGATGTCCTTGGAGCGGTCCTTCAGTTCGATATAGCCGTCGGGGTGCATCACGCCCAGGTCGCCCGAGGCGAACCAGCCGCCCTTGAAGGCCTGTTCGGTGGCCGAAGGGTTCTTGAGATAGCCCTTCATCACGTTGTTACCGCGCATGAAGATTTCGCCCATGGTCGTGCCGTCGGCGGGCACGGGGTCCTGCGTCACCGGGTCGGCCACCATCAGCCCTTCGGCCGCCAGGTTGCGCACGCCCTGCCGCGCCTTCAGCCGGGCGCGTTCGGCCGCGGTGTAGGCATCCCATTCCGGGTGCCAGGCGCAGGTGACGGCGGGGCCATAGGTTTCGGTCAGGCCATAGCCGTGGGTCACGTCGAAGCCGAGCGCCTCCATCTTCTCGATGATGATGGCGGGGGCGGGGCNGCCGCCGGTCAGCACGCGGATGCCCTTGGGCAGGCCTTCTTTCAGCGCGTCTGCCGCGTGGACGATCAGCGCCAGCACCACGCTGGCACCGCAGAAATGCGTGACGCCCTCTTCCCGCATCAGCCGCAGGATCGGCTCGTCGCGCACGGCACGCAGGCAGACGATGGTGCCGGCGGCGGCGGCGATGGTCCAGGNGAAGCACCAGCCGTTGCAGTGGAACATCGGCAGGGTCCACAGATAGACCGGACGCGCGCCCATTTCCCAGGTGGCGATATTGGCCAGCGCGTTCAGATGCGCGCCGCGGTAGTGGTAGACCACGCCCTTGGGGTTGCCGGTGGTGCCCGAGGTGTAGTTCAGGCTGATCGCATCCCATTCGTCATCGGGCGGCGCCCACTGGAAGGCCGGGTCGCCCTCGGCCACCAGGTCGTCATAGGTGGCGCCGCCGATGCGGCGGCCGCCGGCATAGCTGGGGTCCAGGATGTCGACCACCAGGATGTCGCGGCGGCCGGTCATGTGGACGGCGCGGTCGGCGACTTCGGAAAACTCCGGGTCCACCAGGAAGACCTTGGTTTCGGCGTGGTTCAGGATGAAGGCGATGGCCTCGGCATCCAGACGGGTGTTGATGGCATTCAGCACACCGCCGGTCATCGGCACGGCGAAATGCGCCTCGTAGATTTCCGGGATGTTGGTGGCGATGATCGAGACCGTGTCGCCCTTCTTCACCCNCCGCGCGCGCAGCGCCGAGGCGACGCGGCGGCAGCGGTCATAGGTTTCGGCCCAGGTGCGGCGGATGTCGTTGTGGATCACGGCGATGCGGTCGGGATAGACCCCGGCACTGCGCGCCATGAAACTGACCGGGGTCATCGGCACATAGTTCGCCCGGTTCCGGTCAAGCGCATAGTCATAGATACTGGTCACGTCGGTCTCCTTCCTCGTGTCGTGCGGGCCGTGCCGGCGAGGCACTCAGGCGCGCCGGGATCGCATGGCCCCCGGCCGAACGGCCCCCGGAGACACCGTCGTTCCGGGCGCCGGTGGACGGCGTGCGGGCCAGGGCGACGATGCAGGCGGAAGCGGTCATGTCCGGTCCTTGCGGGATTGGCGCCCCCCGGACAGGGGTAAGCGCAGGTGTCATTGGCCCGGACGTAGCTGCCCGGCGCATCCTCGATGGCTTTCAGCTTGCCGCCGCCCGGCTTGCGCGCGGGCACCGGGTCTTCGGGCGACAGCGCCTCGATCCAGTCGGCCCAGGTAAGCCACCACGAGCCCTTGTGGTGCTCGGCCCCCTGCAACCAGTCCTGCGGCTTTTTCGGGTGGTCGGCGCGCGTCCAGTAGCCGTATTTCGCCCGGTCGGTAAGCGGGTTGATCACCCCGGCGATATGGCCGGATTCGCCCAGCACGAAGGTCACCTCGCCGCCCACCAGCTGCGTGGTGGGGTAGATCGAGGTCCAGGGCGCGATGTGGTCTTCCTTGGTGGCCAGCACGAACATCGGCACCTTGATCCTGGAAATGTCGATGGGGATGCCGTCCATCGACAGATGGCCGGGCTTGCGCAAGCCGTTCTCGATATAGATCTTTTCCAGATACCACAGCAGCATGGCCGTAANGCGGCGCGTGCTGTCGGCATTCCAGAACAACAGGTCGAAGGTAGGCGGCTTGCGGCCCATCAGGTAATTCATCACATGGAAGGACCAGACCAGGTCGTTCTCGCGGATCATCGAGAACATGTCCTGCAGGTGGTGGTTCTCCAGATAGCCCGACTCCTTCATGTGGGCGCGCAGCACCTTCAGCCGGTCGCGGTCGATGAAGACGCCCAGTTCGCCCACGTTGGTGAAATCCACCATGGTGGCCAGCGTGGTGGCGGTGACGATGCGTTCGTCGCCCTTGGCCGCCAGGTAGGCCAGCGTCGCCGTCACCAGGATACCGCCGATGCAGAAGCCCAGGATATCCATGCGCTTTTCGCCGGTGACCTTTTCGATCACGTCCAGCGCGGTCAGCGGACCCAGCTTCATGTAGTCTTCAAAGCTCATCTCGGCATGGGCCTTGGTCGGGTTCACCCACGAGATGAGGAACACGCCGTGCCCCTTGGACAGCATGTAGCGGACCATGCTGTTGTCGGGGCGCAGGTCGAAGATGTAGTATTTGTTGATCCACGGCGGCACGAACAGCAGCGGGCGCTTCTTCTGCGTCGGCGTCTGCGGTTCGTAATGGATCAGTTGCATCAGCTCGTTCTGCCAGATCACCTTGCCCGGCGTGGTCGCCAGATCGACCCCCACCTCATAGGCGTTCGGATCATTGGTCGAGATGTCCAGCCGCCCGTTGCCGCGCTCCAGATCGGTCACCAGGTTGCGGAAGCCCTCCAGCACGCTGTCGCCCTCTGTCTCGATGGCGCGTTGCCGGGCGATGGGGTTCAGAAGCAGGTTGTTCGAGGGCGCCAGGGCGGACAGGAACTGGCGGGTGTAGAACTTTACCCGCAGCGTTTCCTTGGTGTCGGACGGCAGGCGGGCCAGGAAGGCCTCGGTCGCCTCTTCCAAAGCCAGATGGGAATCGCGCATGCCGCGCACATAGGGATCGGCATCCCACATGCGGTCGCGGAACCGCTTGTCCTTGGACGCGGGGCTGGAGCCGGTCCAGGCGTTCAGCCAGGCGCGCGACATGTCGCGCCAGTAGGTCTGCATGTAATCGGCCAGCGCCAGCGGGTCCTGCATCAGCACCGGCAGCGATTTCAGATAGGCCTCGGTCACGGTGGCCAGGTCGGCGACCGAAAACTCGTCGCCCGTGGCCTTGGCCACCGCCTGCTGGTTGGCGCTGTTGATGGCGGCCTGCGCCCGTTCCATCAGCGCGACCCATTCGCGTGACTGTTCCTGAAACTTCGTGACGTCCATGGCGCTGCCTCCTCGCTGACCGATCCGCTTGGGTGTCAGGCCCGATCTGCCCGCGAGGTGGTTTTCACCAAGGCCTCGCCCTCGACCACGACCTTGTTTCCAACCGAGCACACCGTCTTCAGCACGGCGCGCCGCTTGTCGCGGACAAGATCGGTGACTGTCACCACTGCCTTTACGGTATCGCCGGGCCGGACCGGTCCGACAAAGCGCATCTGCTGCGACATATAGACCGTGCCCGGCCCCGGCAGGCGGTTGGCGATGGCGGCCGAGATGGTGCTGGCGGTCAGGAAGCCGTGGGCGATGCGGCCCTTGAACGGGGTGGACTGTGCGAATTCCTCGTTGATGTGGATGGCGTTGTTGTCGCCCGAGGCGCCGGCGAACAGGATGATGTCGGCCTCGGTGATGGTCTTCGAGAACGAGGCGGTCATGCCGACCTCCAGATCCTCGATGTCGTAGCCGTTCAGTTCGTTCATGCGAAGGCGCCTTTCACCGGCTGCGGGTTCAAGGGGCCGAAGGGCCCTCGCCCTTCGGCCAGCGTCCGGGGCGCGGTCAGGCGACCGCGAGGAAATCCTGCGCATGCAGGTTCAGCACCGAGGCCGAGCCCTCGGTGATGACCTTCTGCAAGGCCTGCGCCGCGGGCAGCACAGAGGCCATGTAGAAGGCCACAAGGTTCAGCTTGGCCGTCAGATGCCCGCCCTGCGCGCCGCCCTCCAGCCGCCGCGCCGCCGCCAGCGCCGCATCGCCCATGGCCCAGGCGCCCAGGGCGATGCCGAACAGTTCCAGCACATTCACCGCCGCCGCCTGCGGCTCGTGCCCGTTCTGCGCCAGAAGCCAGGCGGTGATCGCCTCGACCCGCTCGGCGGCCTCGCGCACATGGGCGGAAAGNNGCCAGTCGGCCAGGCTGCCCGACATCGCCGCCAGGGCCGCGGCGCTGGCGCGCATGTCGGCCACCAGTTCCGCCGCCGCCTGGCCGCGGTCGCGCAGGATCTTGCGGCCGATCAGGTCCAGCGACTGGATGCCGGTGGTGCCTTCATAGATCGTGGTGATGCGGGCGTCGCGCAGGTGCTGCGCGGCGCCGGTTTCCTCGATGAAGCCCATGCCGCCATGCACCTGCACGCCAAGCGAGGCGGAATGCACGCCCAGTTCCGTGGACCAGCCCTTGACCACCGGGATCAGCAGATCGACGCGGCGCTGGTTGCGGGCGCGAAGGTCGGGATCGGGCGCGCGGTGCGCATAGTCCAGCGCGGCGGCGGCGCGATAGGCCAGCACGCGCGCCGCCTCGGTGCGCGCCTTCATCAGCCCCAGCATGCGGCGGATGTCGGGGTGGCCCATGATCGAGGGCACCTCGGGGTCGGCCGTCGGCCCCTGCCTGCGCTCCATCGCATAGGCCACGGCATGTTGCAGCGCCGCCTCGGCAATGCCGATGCCTTGCAGGCCCACGCCCAGGCGGGCCGAGTTCATCATGGCGAACATGTATTGCAGGCCCTTGTGCGGCTCGCCCACCAGATCGCCGAGCGCCCCGCCATTGTCGCCGAAGGCCAGCGTGCAGGTCGGGCTGGCATGGATGCCCAGCTTGTGCTCGATCGAGACGCAGCGGACATCGTTGCGCGCGCCCAAGGAACCGTCCGGGTTCACCATGAACTTCGGCACCACGAACAGCGAGANTCCTTTCACGCCGGGCGGTGCATCGGGCAGGCGCGCCAGCACCAGATGCACGATGTTCCCGGCCATGTCGTGTTCGCCATAGGTGATGAAGATCTTCTGGCCGAAGATGCGATACCGCCCGCCGTCCGGTTCCGCCCGCGAGCGGATGGCGGCAAGGTCCGACCCGGCCTGCGGCTCGGTCAGGTTCATCGTGCCGGTCCATTCGCCGCTGACCAGCTTGGCCAGATAGGTGCCCTTCAGTCCGTCATCGGCATAGCCCTCGATGGCCTCGATGGCGCCCTGGGTCAGCAGCGAGCACAGCTGGAACGCCGTGTTGGCGCCGTTGAACATCTCCTGGATGCAGGCGTTCACCGCCGACGGCAGGCCCATGCCGCCATGCTCGGGGCTGGCGGTCGGGCTGTTCCAGCCCATCTCCACCAGTTGGGCATAGGCAGCCGACCAGCCCTCGGGCGTGGTGACCGCGCCGTCATTGAAGCCCAGCCCGGCCCGGTCGCCGACGATGTTCAGCGGCGCCAGGACATTGCNCGCGAATTTGGCGGCCTCGTCCAGGATGGCGGCCACCATGTCCGGCGTGGCCTCTTCCAGTCCCGGCAAGGTGGCGATCCCTTTCAGGTCGCAAAGATCCTCCAGCACGAACATCATGTCGGCGACGGGGGCAGCATAGGTCATGGGTACACCTGTCCGGTCACAGCTTGGCAATCAGGTCGGGAAGGGCGGCGAACAGATCGCCCACCAGGCCGTAATCGGCGACCTGGAAGATCGGGGCCTCTTCGTCCTTGTTGATCGCGACGATGACCTTGCTGTCTTTCATCCCCGCCAGGTGCTGGATCGCGCCCGAGATGCCGACCGCCACATAAAGCTGCGGCGCCACCACCTTGCCGGTCTGGCCCACCTGCCAGTCGTTCGGCGCATAGCCCGAGTCAACCGCCGCGCGCGAAGCACCCACCGCGGCGCCCAGCTTGTCGGCCAGCGCCTCGATGATCGCGAAGCTGTCCTTCGACCCCACGCCGCGCCCGCCCGAGACCACGATCTTCGCGCTCGTCAGCTCCGGCCGGTCGCTTGCCGCCACCCGGTCCTCGACCCAGGACGAGCCTTCCGCCACCGGGCCGGACACCGCCTCGACCGGCGCCGATCCGCCCGCGCCAACGGCGGTGAAGGCCGCGGTGCGCACCGTGAAGACCTTCCTGGCATCGCCCGACTTCACCGTCTGGATGGCGTTGTTTAANNGATAGATCGGCCGCTCGAAGGTGGAGCCGTCCACCACCGCGGTCACATCCGAGATCACCATCACGTCCAGCAAAGCCGCCACCCGCGGCATCACGTTCTTGGCGAAGGCCGTCGCCGCGCCGCAGATGTGGTCGTAACCGCCCGCCAGCGACACGATCAGCGCCGCGGTGGATTCCGCCAACCCGTGGCAATAGGCGTGGTCGCCCGCGAACAGCACCTTGGAAACGCCGTCCAGCTTGGCCGCCTCGGCGGCAGCCGCGTCACCGCCCTGGCCCGCCACCAGCACATGCACCTCGCCCAGACCGGCCACCGCGGCCAGGGTCTTGGCCACCGCATCACTCGAAAGCGAACCTTCGTTCACATCGGCAAGAAGAAGAACGGCCATCAGATCACCCCCGCCNNTCGTCCTTGAGTTTCGCAATCAGTTCGCCGACGGAAGCAACCTTCACCCCGGCCTTGCGCCCCGCTGCTCCACCGTCTTCACCACCGTCAGGCGCGGCGTGACATCGACGCCATAATCCGCCGCGGTCTTCGCGGCCAAAGGCTTGGACTTGGCCTTCATGATGTTCGGCAGCGAGGCATAGCGCGGCTCGTTCAGCCGCAAATCCACCGTCAGCACCGCCAGAGCGACCTTGATCACCTGCAAGCCGCCGTCCACTTCCCGCGTGATGGTCGCGGCACCATCGGCGATGGCGATCTCGGAGCAGAACGTGCCCTGCGACCAGCCCAGCAGAGCCGACAGCATCTGCCCGGTGGCGTTCATGTCATTGTCGATGGCCTGCTTGCTTACCAGCACGAGGCCGGGAGCCTCATCCTTCACCACCGCCGCCAGCAGCTTCGCCACCGCCAAGGGCTCGATGTCGGTATGCACATCCGAGGCCGCCTCGATCAGGATCGCCCGATCCGCACCCATCGCCAGAGCCGTGCGCAGCGTCTCCTGCGCCTGCTTCACGCCGATCGAGACCACCACGATCTCCGTCGCGATCCCCTTCTCCTTCAGCCGGATCGCCTCTTCCACGGCAATCTCGTCGAACGGGTTCATCGACATCTTCACGTTCGCAAGATCGACACCCGTGCCATCCGCCTTCACGCGAACCTTCACGTTGTAGTCGATCACGCGCTTCACAGGGACCAGCAGTTTCATTCCCACACTCCTCAGAACGACCGGCGCAGCAGGGCGCGAAGCTCGCCCACGATGCCGCGCCGGAAGGTCAGCACGCAGGCCACAAAGATCAGCCCCAGCACCACCGGCACCCAGGCCGCCAGCGGGCCGGTGGCCAGCTTGTTCTGCAAGGTCACGATGACGGCCGAGCCGACCACCGGCCCCGTCAGCGTGCCAAGGCCCCCAAGCGTCATCAGCACCACCTCGCCCGACATGTGCCAATGCACGTCGGTCAGCGAGGCCAGCTGGAACACCACGCCCTTGGTCGCCCCGGCCAGCCCCGCCAGCGTCGCCGACAGCACGAAGGCCAGAAGCTTGTAGCGCTCGATGTCATAGCCCAGCGACCGCGCGCGGTTCTCGTTGTCGCGGATCGCGGCCAGAACCTGGCCAAAGGGCGAATGCACGGTGCGCGCGATCAGCAGGAAGCNCACCAGGCAGATCGCCAGCACGAAGTAGTACATCGACAGGTCGTCCTGCAGATCGACCAGCCCCAGGAACCGCCCACGCGGGATGCCCTGCATACCGTTCTCGCCGCCGGTGAAGGGCGACGAGACGAAGAAGAAATAGGCCATCTGCGCCATGGCCAGCGTGATCATGGCGAAATAGATGCCCTGCCNGCGGATCGCCAGCTGGCCGATGGCCAGGCCCATGACCCCGGCGCAGGCGGCGCCGAACAGGATGCCCAGCTCGGTCGGCAGGCCCCAGACCTTCAGCGCATGGCCGGTGAAATAGGCCGCGCNCCCGAAGAAGGCGGCATGGCCAAAGCTGAGAAGCCCGCCGAAGCCGAGGATCAGGTTGAAGGCGGCCGCGAACAANNCGCAAAGCACAGCAGTTTCATCAGGAGGATCGGGTACAGCACCAGCGGCGCCACCAGCAGCAGGGCCAGGACAAGCAGGTAGCCGAGAGGGTTCTTCATCGCGTTTCTCTCCGTTTACGCCATTGCCGAACAGGCCCGCGGGGCGGATGACCAGCACGATGGCCATGACAAGGAAGATCACGGTGCTGGAGGCTTCGGGCCAGAACACCTTGGTCAGGCCCTCGATCAGGCCCATCATCAACCCGGTGGCGACCGCGCCCAGGATCGAGCCCATGCCGCCGATGACCACCACGGCAAAGACGACGATGATCAGGTTCGACCCCATCAGCGGGTTCACCTGGGTGATCGGCGCCGCCAGCACCCCGGCAAAGGCCGCCAGCGCCACGCCATAGCCATAGGCCAGCGTCGTCAGAAGCGGCACGTTCACGCCGAAGGCCTGCAACAGCCGCGGGTTCTCGGTGCCCGCGCGCAGATAGGCGCCGACCTTGGTGCGCTCGAACAGATACCAGGTCAGGAAACAGACGATCAGCGCGGCCAGGACGACCCAGCCGCGGTAGAAGGGCAGGAACATGAAGCCCAGGTTTACCCCGCCTTCCAGCTGGGGGCGCGGCATAGGCGANNTGCCGGACGAGCCGAAGAACTTCACGAAGGCGCCCTCGATCACCAGCGCCAGACCGAAGGTCAGCAAGAGGCCGTACAGGTGATNCGACGCCCGCCAGCCACGCAGCAAGAGCCGCTCGATGACGATGCCGATGCCACCCACGATGACCGGGGCCAGCACCAGCGCGCCCCAGTAGCCGATGCCCAGGTACTGCACGAGCCCCAGCGTGGCAAAGGCGCCCAGCATGTACAGCGCGCCATGGGCGAAGTTGACGATGTTCAGAAGGCCGAAAATCACCGCAAGACCCAGGGAAAGGACCGCGTAGAACGCACCGTTTATCAGGCCCAGCAGAAGCTGGCCAAACAGCACCTGCGGGAGAGCCCCAGCAAATCCGTGAGCATGAACGAGATCCTTCGGGTCTTGCGGTGATGGGCCCGCCCCGGGGAGGAGCGCCGGGGGCAGGCCGTCTGCGATTACTTCGTCGGGCAGGTGCTTTCTTCGAGCGTCCCGAAGGCCTCTTCGCCCGGAATGGTGCGGACGATCTTCAGATAGTCCCAGGGCCGGGTGGATTCCGCCGGGGTCTTCACTTGGGCCAGGTACATGTCATGCACCATGCGACCGTCGGTGCGCAGCACGCCGCCACGGGCGAAGGCGTCGTTCACCGGGGTCTCGCGCATCTTGGCCAGGACCGTGTTGGTATCGTCGCTGCCGGTGTCGGCGATGGCTTGCAGATAGTGGCGCACCATCGAATAGGTGTTACNCTGCACGCCCGTCGGCATCTTGCCGGTCTTTTCAAAGAACTTTTCCGACCAGGCGCGGGTCTGGTCGTCCATGTCCCAGTAGAAGGACACGGTCATCTGCATGCCCTGCGCGGTATCCAGGCCAAGGGCATGGATGTCGGACAGGAAGACCAGCAGGCCCGCAATGGTCTGGCCGCCCGCGACTACGCCGAATTCCTTTGCCGCCTTGATGGCGTTGATCGTGTCGGCACCGGCATTGGCCAGGCCGATGACCTTGGCGCCCGACGCCTGCGCCTGCAGGATGAAGGACGAGAAGTCCGAGGCCGGGAACGGATGCTTGACCGAGCCCACGACCTTGCCGCNCGCGGCCTCGACCACCTTGGTCACGTCCTTCTGCAGGGCCTCGCCGAAGGCATAGTCGGCGGTCAGGAAGAACCAGGTATCCCCGCCTTCCGCCACCACCGCGGAGCCGGTGCCCACCGCCAGCGCGCGGGTGTTGTAGGTCCAGTGGATGCCGGTCGGGATGCAGGCGTCGTTGGTCAGCGGCGACGAGGCCGCGCCGGACACCAGCGCGATCTTGTGCTGCTGCTTGGCCACCTCGAACACCGCCATGGCGACCGAGGTCGTCACCAGTTCGGCAAAGGCGCCGACNNCTTCAGTGTCACCCCATTCGCGCGNCGTGGTGGCGGCGATGTCGGCCTTGTTCTGGTGGTCGGCCGAGACCAGCTCGATCTTGGCGCANNTGACCTGGCCGCCGAATTCGTCGATGGCCATCTGCGCGGCCACGACGGTGCCCTGCCCCGCCACATCGGAATAGGCGCCCGACATGTCGGTCAGAAGGCCGATCTTCACCACGCCGTCGCTGATTTCGGCCGAGGCCATGCCGGCGCTGAGCGCCAAAGCCGAAGCGGTCGCCCCGAGTTTTCTCAAGAAATTCATGCACTCTCCTCCTAATGTGCGGTTGCGGCGCCGGTCAGACGCTCAGGTATTGGTCGAAAATGTCCTGCCGGGCTTCCAGCTCGTCGCGCCGGACGGTCGCGGCGATCTTGCCGTGGTCCATGACGAAGTGGCGGTCGGCCAAAGGCGCGGCGAAGCGGAAGTTCTGCTCGACCAGCACGATGGTGTAGCCGCGGGTCTTCAGCTCGATCAGCACCTCGCCCAGCTTGTCCACGATCACCGGGGCCAGCCCTTCCGTGATCTCGTCCAGCAGCAGAAGGTTCGCGCCGGTCCGCAGGATGCGCGCCATGGCCAGCATCTGCTGCTCGCCCCNCGAAAGCCGCGTGCCCTGGCTTTTCCGGCGTTCGGCAAGGTTCGGGAACATGTGGTAGAGTTCCTCAACCGACATGCCGCCCGGCGCCACGCGCGGCGGCAGCATCAAGTTCTCCTCGACCGACAGGCGCGAGAAGATGCCGCGTTCTTCCGGGCAATAGCCCACCCNCAGATGGGCGATGGCATGGGGCTGGGCGTGGATGACCTCTTCGCCCTTCAGCATGATCGACCCGGTGCGGTGGCGGATCAGCCCCATGATGGCGCGCAAGGTGGTGGTCCGCCCCGAGCCGTTGCGGCCCAGAAGCGTGACCAGCTCGCCCTGATACACCTTCATGTCGATGCCGTGCAGCGCATGGCTTTCGCCATAAAGGCGTGCAGGTCCAGGATGCGCAGTTCCTCGATCCGCTCCGAGGCATGCTGGCCGCCGATGTCGTGGTTCTCGATCACCCCGGTGGTCATGCCGCCTTCCCCATGTAGGCTTCCTTCACCCGCGGATCGGCCGAGACCTCGGCATAAGCCCCTCGGTCAGCACGGCGCCGCGCTGCAACACGGTGATGCGGTCGCACAGCGTCGAGACCACGCCCAGGTTGTGCTCCACCATCAGGATGGTGCGCCCGGCCGAGACCTTGCGGATGAGCTCGGTCACCAGGTCCACGTCCTCGCGGCCCATGCCCTGCGTCGGCTCGTCCAGCAGCATCAGCTCGGGTTCCAGCGCCAGCGTGGTGGCGATCTCCAGCGCGCGCTTGCGGCCATAGGGCAGGTCAGTGACCTGCGCCTCGGCGAAATGTTCCAGCCCGACCATGCCCAGAAGCTCTTCCGCCCGGCCGCGCAGCTGGTGCAGCACTCGTTCCGACCGCCAGAACTGAAAGGACAGGCCAAGCTTGCGCTGCAACGCCACGATGACGTTGTCGCGCGCCGTCATGTGCGGAAACACCGCCGAAATCTGGAACGACCGGATCACCCCCATGCGGGCGATCTCCGCCTTGGCCGCCGTGATGTCGCGGCCGTTGAAGCTGATGCTGCCGCGGGTGGGCGTCAGGAACTTGGTCAGCAGGTTGAAGACCGTGGTCTTGCCCGCGCCGTTCGGCCCGATCAGCGCATGGATGGNCGTGCCACGGATGTTCAGGTCCACCGAACTGACGGCCGTGAACCCCTTGAACTCCTTGGTCAGGCCGCGCGTCTGCAGGATGTAGTCTTCGGTCGTGGTCATGCCGTTGGTTTCCTGGAATTCGGGGCGAAGCCGGGCTCAGCGCGCGGGCAGGTCGCGCGCCTGGTTGCGCAGTAGGAACTTCTNGATCTTGCCGGTCGAGGTCTTGGGCAGCGGCCCGAAGACCACCGTCTTGGGCGTCTTGAAATGCGCCATGTTCTGCCGGCAGAACGCGATCAGATCGGCCTCCGACACCGTCTCGCCCGCCTTCAACTCGACGAACGCGCAGGGCGTCTCGCCCCATTTCGCATCCGGCCGGGCGACCACCGCCGCCTCCATCACCGAGGNGTGCTTGTAAAGCACATCCTCGACCTCGACCGACGAGATGTTCTCGCCGCCCGAGATGATGATGTCCTTGGACCGGTCCTTCAGTTCGACATAGCCATCCGGGTGCATCACCCCCAGGTCGCCACTGGCGAACCAGCCGCCGGTAAAGCTTTCCTCGGTGGCGGTGGGGTTCTTCAGATAGCCCTTCATCACGTTGTTGCCGCGCATGAAGATCTCGCCCATCGTCACCCCGTCCGGGGGCACGGGGACAAGCGTCTGCGGATCGGCCACCATCAGCCCGGCCAGCGCCAGGTTTTTCACCCNCTGCCGCGCCTTCAGCCGCGCGCGGTCTGCCGCCGCAGNCCCGTTCCAGTCGGCTTTCCAGGCGCAGACGACCGAGGGGCCATAGGTCTCGGTCAGGCCATAGACATGGGTCACCCNGATGCCCATGGCCTCCATCTTCTCGATCACCGCGGCGGGCGGCGAGGCNNGCGTGGTCATCACCTTCACGGTATGCGAGAAGTCCTTCAGCTCGTCAGGCGCATTGGCCAGCATGTTCAGGACGATGGGCGCGCCGCAGAAATGCGTGGCCTTCTCGTCGCGGATCGCCCGGAAGATCGGCTCGGCCCGCACCGCGCGCAGGCAGATGCAGACGCCAGCATTGGCGGCGATGGTCCAGGGAANACACCAGCCGTTGCAGTGGAACATCGGCAGCGTCCAGAGATAGCGCGAATGGTGCGCCATGCCCCAGGTCAGGATGTTGGACATGGCGTTCAGCGCCGCGCCCCGGTGGTGATAGACCACACCCTTGGGGTTGCCGGTGGTGCCCGAGGTATAGTTCAGGCTGATGGCATCCCATTCGTTGCCCGGCGGGGTCCAGGCAAAATCCGGGTCGCCTTCGGCCAGAAGCTCGTCCCAGGTGACGCGGCCGATGCGGCGGCCGCCCTCGAAACTCGCGTCCTCGATGTCGATCACCAGCATGTCGCNGCTACTCGTCATGCGGATCGCCCGCTCGGCCACGTCCGAGAACTCGGGATCGACGATCACCGCCCGCGCTTCGGAATGCTGCAGGATGAAGGCGATGGCCTCGGCATCCAGCCGCGTGTTCACGGTGTTCAGCACCGCGCCCGCCATGGGCACGGCGAAATGCGCCTCGAACATCTCGGGGATGTTGGCCGCGATGACCGACACCGTCTGGTTCTTGCCGATGCCCCGCCCGGCCAGAGCGCTGGCGATGCGGCGGCAGCGCGCATAGGTCTCGGCCCAGCTGCGGCGCACCTCGCCATGCACCACGGCCGGGAAGTCCGNGTAGACCGCGGCCGTCCGCTCGATGAAGGCCAGGGGCGTCAGTGCGGCATAGTTGGCGGCATTGGCTTCCAGGGCACCGTCAAAGATGCCGGGCACATTCGTCATGAAGTCCTCCCGCGTCAGGACTCTCCTGACCGCGGCGAGAACATAGGCATGACAACCTTGCTCAATTTCCGTGTAATTGTATCCAATTGTGACGCGACGCCATTTCCTCTTGGGGAAGCGCGCGCGCTGTCGCATCGTGCCGCCATATCCTGTTTGACGGTCGGGAGGCGCAATGCAGGACGCATCGGTGCAAGCGGCACCGTCCAAGCTGTTGTTCGACGGGCTCGGCCATCTTGACCAGGGCATCGCCATCTTCGATGCCGATGACCGGCTGGTGGTCTGGAACCGCCGGTTCCTGGAACTGCGCGACCTGCTTACCGAGATGGTTCATGTCGGGGTCGAGGTCGGAACGCTCCTGCGCCATTTCGCCGACCGGGGCGAACTTGGCCCGGGCGACCCCGAGGCGCTGGTGCGTGCCAACATGCCCGCCGCNAACGGCGCGGCGCTGCGCCGCTTCGACCGGGTGCGGGCCGACGGGCTGGTGCTGGAAGTGACCCTGACGCGCATTCCCGACGGCGGCTTTTCGCTGGTCTATACCGATGTCACCGAGCGGCGACACAAGGAACGCGCGCTGGTCGAACTGGCCGAGCAGNNCGCCCTGGCGCTTGAACTGTCCGAGGCCCGGCTGAAACTGATCGCCGACGAAGTGCCCGCANNCATCGCCCATATCGACCAGCAAATGCGCTTTCTCTACACCAACAGGCGCTTCGCCGCGGCCTACAACCATCAGCCCGAAGACCTGGTCGGCCTCAGCACCGCCGATGTGCTGCANCCCCGCACCCTGGCCGATTCCGCGCGCTTTTTCGAACAGGCNCGCCGCGGCGCGCTGGTGGATTTCGAGATGCGGATCGAACTGCCCGGCGGCAGGTTCAAGGACATCCGCACGCTNCTGCGTCCCGAACAGCCCTCCTCGGGCGAGGTGATCGGCTTCTACCTTCTGTCCATCGACGTCACGCGCCGCAAGGCCACGATGTCTGCGCTGATGGGCGCGCACAAGATGGACGCGCTTGGCCGCATGGCCAGCGGCATCTCCCACGATTTCAACAATTTGCTGACCGTCATCCTGGGAAACCTGGTGCCGCTGTCCGAAAACCTGGGCGACAGCCCGCTGGTGGCGGAATACCTCGTCCCTGCCATTTCGGCCGCCCGGCGCGGCTCGTCGCTGACGCAGCGCCTGCTGACCATCGCGCGGCGCGAGCAATACGCGCCCGAACCCACCAACATCGACGCCGCTGTGGCCGATATCTGCACGCTCCTGCGCTCGTCCATGCCGCGCACGCTGAAGGTCGAACATCGCAGCGGCACCGACATCCCCGATGCGATGGTGGACCGGGCGCAGCTGGAAATGGCGCTCCTGAACCTCGCCGTGAACGCCCGCGACGCGACCGAGGGCCGCGGCATCTTCAAGGTCGAGGTCAACCGCTGCCAGCTGCAGCCGGGCGAGGCCGAGCTTCTGCATATTCCTTTCGGCCCCTATGTCCGCATCATCGTCTCCGACGACGGGTGCGGCATGACTTCCGAACAGACAGAACGCATCTTTGAACCCTTCTACACGTCGAAGGCGGCGGGCGCCGGTTCCGGCCTTGGCCTGTCCATGGTCTACGGCTTCGCCAAGCAGTCGAACGGTGCAATCTCGGTCGATTCCGCNCCCGGCGCCGGGGCGACCTTCACCATCCTCTTGCCCAGCGTNGGACTTGCAGGCCCTGCCCGCCCCGGCCGAATCCCCGTCGCCCCCTCGACCGCCGCCGAAATTGCGCAGGTCACCGACCACATGCCGCTGATCCTGTTGGTGGATGACGACCGCGGCGTGCGCCGCACCATCCGCCGCCGCATCGCCGACATCGGCTATCCGCTGATCGAGGCCGACAATGCCGACGAGGCGCTGGAGCTTCTGTCGCGCATCAGCGCCATCGGCGTGGTGCTGAGCGACGTGAACATGCCGGGCAGCATCGACGGCCACGGCCTGGCCCGCCGCATCGCCGACGACTTNCCCACCGTCGCCGTCACGCTGATGAGCGGCCGCATCGACCACGCGGGCGATGGCCGCAACCCCTTTCCCGGCCTGCCCTTCCTGCAAAAACCCTTCGGCGATGCCGACCTGGCCGATGCGCTGCGCAGGGCCAGCGTGCTGCACCTGCGCCGCGCCAGCCGCGTCCCCGAGGAGGCCCGCTGACCATGCCGACGCTGGTCTACCTGCTGGAAGACGATCCTGACATCGCCCGGCTGATCGAGCGCAGCCTGGGCCAGTCAGGCTTTACCACCCGCATCTTCCGCCGCATGGCCGATTTCGAACGCGAAGTGCGCCGCCAGACGCCCGACCTCTGCCTGATCGACCTGGCGCTGCCCGATGGCGACGGGCTGGACCTGGTGTCGAACGGCGTGCTGCCGCGGACCGTGCCGCGCGTCATCGTCACCGGCCGCGGCGCCGTGACCGACCGGGTGGTGGGTCTGGAAATCGGCGCCGACGACTACATCGTGAAGCCCTTCGAGCCGCGCGAACTGGTCGCGCGCCTGCGCGCCGTGCTGCGCCGCTCGCGCATGGTGCAGGAAACCGCGGGCGAGGCCAACCGCCGCCTGATCGCCCGCTTCGGCGGCTGGAAGGCCGACCTCGGCGCCTGNCCACTGCAAAGCGGCGACGGCACCACACTCAGCCTGTCCTCGGCCGAAACCACGCTTCTGGAGGCGTTCCTCCGCGCGCCAGGCCGCGTGCTCAGCCGGTCCAACCTGATGGACGCCACGGGTGGCCGCCATGGCGAGCCCTTCGACCGCAGCATGGACGCACGCATCAGTGGNCTTCGCCGCAAGCTGGACGCCCATTCGCAGGGTCAGGAACTGATCCGCACCGTCTATGGCGCGGGCTATATCCTGACCGCGGATGTTACCTGGGAGGATTGACCGCGGCCCGTTGCGCGCCCGCGCCGGTCAATCGGCGAAGGCGCTTTCCAGGATTTGGCGAAGCGTGCCGTCGGCGATGGTAAGCAGGGCCACATGATGCGTATCGACGCCCGGCATCACCAGCACGCGGGCATTGTCCAACCNCTCGATCGCCCTGGCGCGCGCAAGATCGGGCGCATAGCTGCCACCGACGACATGGGTCAGCCGCAGCCTGGGATCAGACCGCAGCGCCGGGCGCAGGTCGTGGGTCTGCGCATCGCCGCCGAACAACTCGTCCAGACCCTGCCGGCCATGGACATGATCGCCCGCCTCGGCCGNCGCCGGGGTCACGAATCCGGCCAGCGAAATGACGGCGTCGGCGCCGATCGCCAGCCCGGCGCGCAGGGCAGCATAGCNCCCGGCCGATCCGCCCATGGTGACCACCCGACCGCCGCCAAGATCGGCGATCTGGCGGATCAGCGCGGCCTGCATCGCGGGCTCGTCAGGGCCAAGTTCCGGCACGCCCTTCAGGAAGACCTGGCTGTAGGGATCGCGCAGGTAGATGACATTGGCGGGCAGGTCGGCCAGCAACCTGTCGAGGTGGCGGTCGGGGATGTGGCTGAGCCCGCCCAGCAGGCCTCCGAAGACCAGCAGCGTTCCCCTGGCGTCGGGCTGCCGGACGACCCGGACATGCGCATCCGCCACCACCGGCGCGCGCGGCTCAGCCGGGCCAAGCGATTCGAGTGCCGCCAGCAGGCTGCGCGCCGTGGGGCCGACGACATCCAGCCCCGACAGTTGGGCAAGCGTCTGCCGCCCCTGCGCCTCTTGCCCGGCCCGCAGGGCAAACAGGCTGTATTGCAGGCGCCAGTTCACGCCCGGCGCGGCAGTTTCGTCCAGATGGGCCAGGCGGGCGAAGATTTCGCTGTCGGCTGACTGGCCAAGGAACACCCGGTTCAGCCGGTACAGCGTGCGCCATTCCAGCGGATGCAGGTCCAGCGCGCGGTCCAGGGCCGAGGCCGCGACATCGAAGCGCCCGGCCGCCGCGGCGAAACGGCAGAGACGGCACAGGGTTTCGACATCCGTGGCACCGCCCTGCACCTGGGCCGACAGCTGGTCGACCGCCGCCGCCATCGGGCCCTGGAACGGCAGAAGCTGGGTCTTCACGCGGGCGGCATAGGGCGGCAGCGGGTGGCGGCNTTCGGCCCGTGCCAGCATGTCCAGCGCAAGCCGGTACTCGCCGCTGGCATGGGCACGCATTGCCAGGCGCAATTGCAGCGCACGGCTGTCGGGGCGCGCGGTCAGGGCCGCCTGAAGGAAAGCGACCTGCTGACGCACCGGGACCGTGGCCAGCAGGTCGTTGATCGCGCCAGACATCACTGACTCGTCGATCTCGGGTCGGCGGAGACCTTCCTGGAACAGGCGCAGGGCGGCATCGTGCCGGTCAGCCGCGGCCAGGCTTTGCAGGTGGCACAGCCAGACCCAGGGATTGTCGGGCCAGTCATCGGACAGGCGTTCGGCCAGCGCGACGGCCTGCGGCAAGTCGCGCCTTGCCTGCGCCAGCCGCACCTCTGCCAGGCGGGTAAGCAAATGCTTAGGCGACTTGGCAAGCGCGGCGGCCACCCGGGCGGCCGCGCCGTCCAGATCGTTGTCCCGGATCAGCTTGTCCACAGCCTCGCGATCCCAGTCGANTGGTAGGCGGGGGCTGTTGGGGCGGCTTCGCGGGCGGCGCAGGCGCGCGGGCCGCGGGTCCGGNNCCGCATCGCCAAGGGCAAGGCGAACGGCGCCAAGAAGCGCCTTGTCCAGATCGGGGTTGGCAAAGACATCCGGCCGCTTGCGGTCGCGGCGGTAAACTGCAACCAGTCGGGCGACCTCTTGCCAGTGCGCCTCAAGCTGCGTGGCAACCGATGCCAANNGCAACGGTTGGCGCGGTTGCGCCAGGACTTTGGGAAGGTCCCGCAGGGCCGCGTCCCAGGTGGCCACAAGGTCGGCGGTGCGGTCCATCTGGACGGCCTNGGTAACAAACTTGTGCAAGGCAGGGACCGTCACCAGCCGCGCGGGCACGCCATAGGCGGCGGCGGTGATATGGCCATGCAGCGAGGCGCCCAGATAGGCATCGGCCCCCGCGATCACGGCGGCGATATCCTGAAGCTTGTCGGCCTCGTCAAAGGCGAAGGTCCGCGTCGGTGCGGCGCGGTGAATGGCCTGGGCCACCAGATGGTCACCGTGGCACCGACCGATCGCCACCAGGACGGCGGTGGCCTTGCAGGATTCCAGCGCCTGCGACAGCGCCTCGGCAAAGGTGGCAACCGAGGTCCGGCCAAGGCTGCGCTCTTTCACATGCAGCGCCACCAGNNCGGCCCGTCCGCGCACGCCCAGGCGGGTGCGTATGCTGGCAAGCCGTTTCCGCAAGGTCTTTGTNNGCCAGACGCGCGGCAGATCCAGCGCTGTGTCGGGCATGACGTCCGGGCGGCGCCCGGACCAGCGTTCCATTGCATCCGCGCTTGCCACGTCACGCACGGCAAAGCGGTCGGCGGCAGTGACCACCCGTTGCAGCCAGCCCGGCGGCGGGCCGGGCTCGGGCGGGGCCAGCACGCCGGGGCCGTTCCACATGACCGGCATCCCGTGCCGCACGGCCAGGGCCGTCGCCCCGGCCCAAAGTGCGGGATAGGCCATGGCCCCATAACCCGGCAGGCCGAAATCGCGCAGATGCACGATGTTGCCGCCACCGATCAGGATGCCGTCGAACTGGCCCGCGTCGCGCGTGAACTCGGCCTGCGCCAGGGGCGCAGGGGCGTCGCCATAGCGGGTGGTTTCTGAGGTGGGAGAGACGCCGACCACCTCGATCCCCGCTTCGGCCAGTCGCCGCCGCGCGATCAGGGGAAACAGCAGGTCGCCGTAGTTCTCGACATCGAATGTGCCGAAGATCGCAATTCGGCGCGGCGGCAGCGTCGGCATCGTGTCTCTCCAGGCGGTTGAACAGGTGGGCAGAAAGGGCATGCACAACCGCGGGCATATCTGCCCGCTTGCCATTCTTTGGCGGATCATCACTATGAAGACAATGGCAAGGGTTCCGATAAGGCGGCACGCCGCACCGGCCCGGCAAGACAGATCACGCGGGAGCCTCGTCTGCAATGACCGAACCTGCATCGCCGGAGGAGCAGGGTTCTGTGTCCGCTGTGTCCCCGTCCTCCCCGATCACGCTTTCTGCCCGCCAGTTTGAAGTGCTGGTCCGCGAGGCAGAGGCGCTTTTCAATGCGGCGCGCCTTGACGATGCCGAAGCGCTTTACGAACTGGCGGCGCAGTCGGCCGCGCCGGACAGCACCGTCCTGTTGCGACTGGCCACCATCATGCTTGCCACGGGCAGGCTGGACCGGGCGCAGCAGTTGCTGGCGCAGATGCGGCGCGATTTCCCGCTGGACCAGTGGACGCCGATGCTGGAGGGCGATCTGGCCATGGCGCGCCTTGACCCCGGTCGCGCCGTTTCGCTGTATCGTGAGGCGCTGGAACGGATGCCCGGCCAGTAAGCGGTGCAGGACAAGCTGGACAAGGCCATTGCGCAGCACGAGCAGGCGCAGAGCTGGACCTCNCCCGCCGAGCTTCAGGTTTGGCCGGGCGAAGGGCAGGCGCGGTTCCTGGCCGCCCCACCGGCCGAGCGGGTGATGGTGGTGTCCTGGGATATCGGGCACAATGTGGCCGGACGCGGCATCACCATGGCCGAGACCATCTGCGACGCCCTGCCCACGGCGCTGGCCGGGCCGATGTTCCCCGCCCATGGCCGTACCCTGTGGCCACCTCTGGCCGAGGGTGCCCTGCGGGTGCCCGTCATCGGCTGGCGCGCGCCAAATGTCCGGCATCTGGTCGAGGGCGCGCTGAAGCTGGTGCGCGACTTCCCGGCGGGCACGGTCTGGGTGTCGAAGCCGCGTTTTCCCGGCCTGCTGATCGGGCTTCTGTATCGCGAGATCCTGGGCGCCCGCGTCCTGTGCGACCTTGACGACGACGAACTGGCCTTTGTGAAGGGCCAGGGCCCGCGCGATCTGGACAGCTTCCTGGCGGTCTTCGATTCGAAGGACTGGAAACGCCCGCAAGGCCAGCACTGGACGGAACTTGGTCTTGGCATGCTGGGCCAGATGGACGGGCTTACCGCCTGCAACCCGGTGCTGGCCGCGCAGCATGGCGCGACGCTGGTCCGTCATGGCCGCAGCACGGCAGATGCCGAAGCGGCCGTCGCGCGGCGTCAGGAGACGCGGGCGGAACTGGGCTTTGCGCCCGAGGACCGGGTTGTCCTGTTTCTGGGCACGCCACGCCGCCACAAGGGCCTGGTCGAACTGGCGCAGGCCGTGGTGGCGCTGAACCGGCCCGAGGTGGTGCTGTGCATCGTCGGATCGGTGGCCGACCCGGACATGGAGCGCGATCTGGAGGCGATGCCGGGGCTGCGGCTGCGCCGGATCGGCGCCCAGCCGTTTTCGCGCGTGCTGGACCTGAACGCGACGGCCGATGTCGTCGTGCTGCTGCAGGATCGCGCCAGCGCGATCTCGCACAGCCAGACCCCGGCGAAGCTGACTGATGCCGTGGCGGTCGGCACGCCCGTCCTGATCACCGATGTGCCACCGGTGGCCGATGTCATCGCCGCTGGCGCCGCGTTGGCAATCCGCGAGGGCGAGGATCTGACCGCGCGGCTGGCCGCCGCCCTGGCTGCNCCCCGGCAACCGGGGCAGGTGCATCCGTTCTTCGCGGCAGAGATGTCCTATGACGCAAACNNCGTCCGCGCGCTTCAGGCGATCGCGGCGGCGCGGGCCGGGACGCCCCGGCCGCCTGGCGATGTGCCGCGCCTGCTGACCTTCCTTCGCCGTGAAATGCCCGGCGCCCTGCCACCGGATCTGGCCACCCTTGCCGCGCCCTATCTTGGCCGCGCGACCCCGGCCCCGCGCCGGATCGACCCCGACCGCCCGATCAATGTTGCCTTCTTCTGGAAGCAGCAGGATTCNGGGCTTTACGGGCGTCGCCAGGACATGCTGCTGCGGGAACTTGCCAACAGGCCGGAGATCGGTCGCATCCTGCACATTGACGCGCCGATGCCGGTCACCGAGTTGCANGTTCACACCAATCCGATGCGNCAAGCTGCCGGATCCGAGCGGCCGCTTGTATCGGCCTCGACGCTGGCGCGGCTGACCGGCCTGGCCGACGAGGGCAAGATCCACCGCCGCAGCTTTGTGACCGGCGAGGACAGCCACACCCTTCTGGGCNNGCGTGCCGGGACCCGAAGCTTTGCCAACGCGGTAGACGCCTGGCTGGACGATCTTGAATTGCGGGACAACTGCATTGCCTGGGTCTGCCCGGTGGTGCCGGGGTTCGAAGATGTGCAGCGCCGGGTGCAGTTCCCCTTCGTGATCGCCGACTACATCGACGACCAAAGGTATTGGCCCCAGTCCGACCTCCGCCGCCGGCGNATCGAGGAAAGTTATCGCTTCATGGCGGAAACGGCGGGGGTGACGGTGGCGAACTGCGCGCCGGTCGCCGATGGCCTGCGCCGCGACGGGCTGGCGCCGCTGCTGGTGCCCAACGGGATCGACATTCGCAGTGCCATGCCCGAACCCGCAGCCGAGATCACCCGCCTGGGCGGGCCGGTCATCGGCTATTGCGGCAACATGGAGGACCGGTTCGATTTCGATCTGGTCGAGGCGATGGCCCTGGCGCGGCCGGACTGGCAGATTGTCCTGATCGGCAAGCTGACGCGGCCGAAGCCGCTTGAACGGATGCACCGCCTGCCGAACGTGCATGTTCTGGGGATTCGTCCCTATGAACAGGCGCGGGCCTGCATCGCCGCCTTCGACGTGGCGATCATCCCGCACAGCCGCACCGACCTGTCCGACCGGATGAACCCGCTGAAACTGTATGTCTATCGCTCGCTGGGGGTGCCGGTCGTATCGACCGACATCGCAAATCTGGACGATCTGCGCGGCGAACTGACCATCGCCATGGATGCCCAGGGCTTCGTTTCTGCGGTCGAAGCCGCCCTGACCCGGCAAGCGCAGGAAGGGCGCCGCTTTCCGCCCGCCGAAGTCACCGCCGCCCTGTCCTGGCACGCCCGCATGGACAGGATCTGGACCGAGATCGACCGCAGCCTGCGCGCCAGGTTCACCGGTACCGACGGCTGATCAGCGAGCGGGGGCGAACCGCAGGCGGCACAGGGTGTACCCCCGCATGATCGACCAGTCGGTCGGTCTGCGGTCCGGTTCGTCGCCGGGCGCGGGCAGCGACAGCCGCACGGTCTGCAGCACGGCATCCAGCAGCCCGGCCAGGAACTGGCGGCTGAGCTGGCTGCCGGTGCAGGCCAGCGGGCCGAAGGAAAAGGAGGCCGTCACCTGGCGCGGCCGATCAAGGCGGCACTGGTCGGGCTCGTCCCAGATCGCCGGATCGCGGTTGGCCGAGACAATGTCCAGAACCACCGAACAGCGCGCCGCAGCCGACAGTCGCCCAGGTCCAGTCCGGCAGGGCCAACCTGCCGGGTAAGATACCGGAACGAGTTCATCAGCCGTTCGACCTCGCGCAGATAGCCGGGCCGCAGGTCGGGTCGCGCGCGAAGCTGTTCCTGAAGTCCGGGATTTTCGGCCAGATGCGCCAGCATCTCTACGCCGGTGTAGCCGACCGGCAGGATCGCCAGGAAGGCCGGGGATATCCAGTGCATCACCGGCATCTGGCGCGCCTCGCCGGGATGACCCCATCTCCGCCAGGTCGCGCAGGATCCGCGCCGCTTGCGGTTCCTGGGCCGGAAGGGCGGCAAGCCCGCCCGCTCGATTGCCACCATAAGCCCAAGCAGGCCGTCCTCGATGCTCTGGCCAAGACCAGCATCCACGCCCAGGGCGGCGGCGCGCCAATTCATCAGGCTGGGTCGCAGCACGCATGCCACAGCGTCCGCGTCCGCCTCGCCTGCGTTTGTCAGCGCCAGGAAGGGCGCGCGCAGGTCCAGCGTCGGCAGAGCGGCCTGAAACAGCTTGGTGACGGCGATGGCATCCAGACGCTCGGCATCATTCGGCGTGCGGTGGGCGCGACCGACGACCCGCAGGATGGCCATCGTTGCTTCGGTCGTGGCCCCCTGCCCGTCGAGCAGGCGGGAAATCGCTTTGGGCACCAGCAAGTCCACCGTGGTGGCCGGGTCGGTCAAGGCCGCCCTGACATCGCGCATGCGCGTCAGCAGCCACTGACCATAGGCGCGCTGACGTGGCAGACAGGCCGCGACCGGATCAGGCAGGAATTCAGGGCCGTCGGCACGCCCAGGCGGGCGGCATCTTGAACGGGGGGCCGAAGGGGGCATGCTGTGCTCTGGCGCAATCCGGGCNGGACATCTGATGCAGGCTATGGCCTATGGTTCTTGGGCGAAAGCACCAGATGCCCCTGCGCCCGACATTTCCATCGCCATCACCTGCTGGCGCATGGACCGCGAGTTGCCGCGCACCCTGTGGTCGCTGTCCCGTGCCTTTCAGCANGGGGCCGAAGGTCTGTCGTGGGAGATCATCGTCGTCGACAACGGGTCCGACCGCCTGCCCTTGCCGCCGGAGATGGAGCCCGCNCCCCGCATCATGCAGGCGCAAAGCCCCGCGCCTTCGCCGGTGGGCGCGATGAACGAGGCATTGGCGCTGGCGCGCGGGCGGATCGTCGGGGCCTGGATCGACGGCNNGCGCCTGGCCTCGCCGGGGCTTCTTTCGGCGGTGGCGCAGGCCGCCGCGGCGCATCCAGCGCCGGTGATCGCCGTTCCGAACCGTCAGCTTGGCAGCGAACGGCAGGCCACGGCCGCGCGTCGCGGCTATGACCGGGCGGTCGAGGATACTTTGCTGGCCCAGGTAAGCTGGCCCGCGCCGACCGCGAACCTTCACGCCATTTCCTGGCCCGAGGAACCCGCCGCAACCGCCCCGATGCTGGAATCCAACGCGCTGTTCATGACCCGCGACACCTGGTCAGAGCTTGGCGGCTTTGACCCGGCCTTCACCGAACCGGGCGGCGGCATGTGCAATCCCGACATGCTGCACCGCGCGGTCAACCACCCTGGCACCCAGTTCATCCGCATGGATGGGGTCGCAACGTTTCACCAAATCCACGGAGGCACGTCGACNTCGGACGAAGACCAGGCCGTGCGCATGGTGNNAAAGGCGACCCGCTTCACGGCGCTGCGCGGCCGCCCGCCGCGCAAGCAGCGTGCGCGCGGCTGGCTGTTCGACGCGGCGACCGGCAAGATGATCCGGGACTAGCCCGTTCCGCCGACCAATCCGCGGCCTCGCGCTGCACCAGGTCGGCCGAGTGGCGCAGGATGTCCCGGTGCCGCCGCANGGCGGCGGGGTCCAGGTCGGCGTCGGGCCGCTGTTCCAGCCGATAGGTGCCATGGTCGCGGCCGCGCACCAGGGTGGCATAGCCCTTGTCGGGGCCGCGCTGTGCCACGTCTCCGGCGATGTAGCGGATGGCAAATCCGATGCGNNCCAAGCCCGCGCTGGCCCGGTTGGGCGCCGAGCCATGAACCACCATCACATGATGCAGCGACATTTCGCCCGGCTGCAGCGGGCAATCCACTGCGCTGGCCTCGCCGACCTCGACCGCCACCTCTTCGCCCANGGGCAGCATGGAGGACGGGGCGTTGCGCACCGCGTGGGGCACCCAGTCCAGATGGCTGCCGGGCACCACGCGCAGGCATCCGCTTTCCGGTGTGCTGGGTGTCAGGGCAAGCCAGGCGGTCAGCCNCCTGGGGGCATCCAGGCCCCAGCAGGTGCCATCCTGATGCCAGGGCACCACATTGGCAGAGCCCGCGTCCTTGGAAAAGAAGCTTGCCCNCCAGCACAGGATGTCGGGACCCAGGACCTTTTCGACCTGATCCACGATGCGCGGGTCCTGCACCAGGTCCCACAGGAACGGATAGACCAGATGCCCCTTGGCGTTCAGGCGCGCAAAGACCTGCGGCCCCACCTTCTGTTCGGCCCGCTCCAGCCGCGTCACCAGCGCGGCGGCCTCGTCGGCGGACATCACCCGGAGGGGCGCGACAAAGCCGTCCTGCGCGTAGCGGTCCGCAAGGTCGTTCGTCATGCCGTGCCCTCCTGTCCCTTGTCAGTTCCCGCCAGATGTGCCTGCTTGGCACGGCGGATGACGCCNNAGCCTACCCGGCGGACGATGTCGGCGTGGCGGTCCAGCGCCGCAGGGTGAATCTCGCCTTCCGGCGCGATTTCCAGTGGCATGTTCGACAGGTTGCGCCCGCGGACCAAGGTCACCGNTGCCCNCTCTTGCCGGATATGGGCCGGAACGAAGCGGATCACGAAGCCCAGGCGACGGTCTGCGGCGGCATTTCGCCCCGATCCATGCAGCACAAGCGGATGGTGCAGGGACATCTGGCCCGGCCGCAGCGCCAGGTGGACCGCGGCAGACGTGTCGATCTCGTGCTGCACCGCCTCGCGGGNCCNCAGCATGTTGCGCGCGTCGCCGGTATCCAGGTGGTCCATCTGCCGCGCATGGGTTCNCGGCACGGCCTGCATGCAGCCCGACTCGGGCGTTGCCGGGCTGAGCGCCAGCCAGGCGGTCGCGCCCTCGGCCTCGCTGAGACCCCAGAAGGTCGCGTCCTGGTGCCAGGCCACATAGCCTTCGGACCCGGCGGGTTTGTCGATCATGCTGGATCCGATGCAGTAAAGATCCGGTCCCAGAAGCGAGGCAACAGGATCAAGGATGCGCGGGTCATGCACGACATCCCACAGGAAGGGCACAAGCAGGTGCGGCTTGACCCGGACCAGGCCGGACAGCCGCCCGTGCGACCGCGCTTCCAGCGCCTCGATCCGGCTGCGCAGCGCCGCCGCCTCGGGCTCGGGCATCACCGTGACCGGACACAGCAGTCCGTCGCGGCGGTAGGCCGCGCAATCGGACGGATCGAGCGCATGGCGGGGCGGTGATGTCGTCTGGGTCACGGGTCAGAATGGCTCCGTCTCGCGCACGTCGTTGTTAAGCCNCAGGGCGGCCGCACGGTCCCGCGCGGTGGTGAAGGGTGTCATTGCCCAGTTTGGACCATCTTGCAGCAGACCGGCCCGGATGGCCAGCGCCGCGAAAGCCAGTCGTTCCCGACGCTTGGGCAGCGNGTAAGCGGCAAAGGCGGCGGCAATCGCGTCCCAGTNGCCGATCCAGCCGGTCAGCGATTCCGGTGCCACAGGGCGCGACGGGGTCCCCACCGCGGTAAGCGGGGCATTCAGCGCGTCGGCCCAGTCGGTCATGCGGTCGGCAGGGCGGCCCAGATGGCCGATGAGGCCGTCGAACTTGCGATAGGCCGGTCGCGCCACCAGCAGACCGGGCACGCCATAGGACGCCGCCGCGATGTAGCCGTGCAGGGACGATCCGGCATAGGCCCGCGCATGGGCGATCAGCGCCGCGATGTCGCGCAGGCCCTCGGGCCGGTCCAGCGCCGCCGCCGCCACGCCGCGCGCCGCCAGCGCGCCNNAAGCCAGCTCGCGCGCGATCCGGTCATCGGCATGGGCGGTGCCAAGACCGATCATCACCGGTGTCAGTCCCAGGCCCCNGCAGGCCCCGGCCAGCCCGTCGGCGAAGGCTTCGACCGGCTGGCCCCNCAGTGACCGGCGCCGCACATGGACCGCCAGCACATGGTCGCGCTGGACCACGCCCAGCCGATCACACAGGCGCCGGAAGTCGGCCGCCAGCCCCTCGCGCGGCCAGACGCGGTTCAGGCCCAGGATGGGGTCGGGCACGATCTGTGCCGCCGGAACGCCGGCCATGCGGGCCGAGCCTTCATCGCGCAGCGACAGGTAATCGGCGGCATCAAAGGCCGCATCGGCCAGCGGCCGCAGGCCGGGGCGCAGCGGGTGAGNCGTACCGGGCGCGTTCCAGGCCACGGGAACGTCCCGCAGGGCCGCCACAAGCGTGGCGCCCAGCCAGACCGCAGGGCCCACCGCCGNCCCGATGCCACCCTCGCGGTACTCTTTNNCCAGCGGGTCCATGCGATGGGTACGCACGATGTAGCCGCCGCCGATCAGCAGGCCATCGCAGGGCGTCGATGGATCAAGCGCATCCCAGACCGGCCGCGTCGGCAGGGCGTCGCGCAGACCCGTCGCCGCGCCGGTCGGCGACACCGCCTGCACATGGAAGCCGCGCCGCCCCAGTTCATGGGCGGCAACCACCGGGAACATCAGGTNCCCGAAGTTCGGCATGTCGAACATGCCCGATATCAGGATGTCCCGCGCAGGCGCACCGCCGGGATGCGCCATCGTCAGGCGACAGCGGAAGCAGCGCCGAGCCGCTCGGCAATATGCGCCGACAGGGCGGCGACGTTCGGGTGGTCGAAGACCTCGTTCGATTCACCTCGATCCCGAACTGCTCTTCCATCATGCCGCACATGATGGTGATCTCGACCGAGTCGAGTCCGTACTGATCGAACCGGTCGCCGTCGGGAAAGGGATCGCGGCACGTCGATGACCGACGAGATATAGGCCACCATCCAGTCACGAACCGCTGCCGCATCGGCGGGCTGCTTCGGGGTGTATCGGCGGTCATGGACTTCCTTTCGCAGGTCGGACGCGCGGCGGCTTGCGTCACCGCGACTATTACCGACACATGGGGGACGCGCAACCGGTGGATCAGCGATGCAAGACGGCGACGTTCTCAGACTGTCCGAGGCAGACTACGATTTCGGCATTCTGCACCCGGCATTGCGGCGGCTGTACGGCAAGACCGACCTGTACAACTATGGCTACTGGCGCGACGCGGCGGGCGGACGGATCGCCACGCTGCCCGAGGCTGCCACCCGGCTGGTCGAGCTGCACATCGAGACCGATGCCCACCGCGATTCGGCGCGCAGGGTGCTGGACGTGGGCTGCGGCCTGGGGGCCTGCACGGCGCTGTTTGCGGCAGGATACCCGCAAGCGGATGTCGTGGGGGTCAACTATTCCGCCCGCCAGATCGCGCATGCCGAACGCCACCATGCCCACCCCCGCGTCTCGTTCCGCCGGATGGACGCCTGCGCGCTGGACTTTGCCGACCGCAGNCTCGACTGCATCCATGCGGTCGAGGCGGCGCTGCATTTCCGCCCGCGCAGCGCCTCCTGGNNCGCCGAGGCGCGCCGGTTGCTGGTGCCGGGCGGGCGCCTGATCCTGACAGACATCCTGTCCGAAACGGCGACAGGCTTCGTGGCGGCGAACCGCCTGGGCACGATCGGGGCCTATGCCCGGTCGTTGGAAGCGGTTACNCTGCAGCCGGTCGCGCTGCGCGACATCCGGGCCGACACGGTGCTGCCCTTCATCGAGGTGATGCGCCGCCACGCCATGCCCGCCTATGCCCGTGGCATCGACAAGGCGGTTACCGGCTATCTGCTGATCCTGGCCACGAACCCGGGCTGACCCGCCGTCAGGTCGCCGCGAACGTCTGGCGCAGCAGGTCGCGGCGCAGCTTGCCCATGGCGTTGCGCGGCAGCTCTGCAACCAGATGGATGCGCTTTGGGATCTTGGTCGCGGGCAACTGGCCGACCAGCGCGCGGCGGATTTCATCCGGCCGCAGGTCCGCCCCCGGCGCCGGTACCACAGCCGCCGCGACGGCCATGCCTAAGACTGGGATGCGGCACGCCGAACACGCAGGCCTCGGCCACGCCGTCAACCTGGCGCAGCGCCGCCTCGACCTCGGCCGGATGCACCTTCAGCCCGGCATAGATGATCAGATCCTTGGCACGCCCCGACAGCACCAGAAAACCGTCGGCGTCCAGGCGCCCGACATCCCCGTCCGGAAGAACCCGTCATCGCGGAAGGCAAGGCCGGTTTCCTGCGGGTCGTCCAGATAGCCGTCGAACACGAAGTCGCCCCGCACCTCCACTTCGCCCTCGGCGCCGGTGCCCAGCAATTCGCCGGAATCAAGGTCGCGCACCCGCAACGCCGCGCCCGGCAGGACCCGCCCCACCGATCCCGCCCGGTGGGCGCCGGGGGCATTGGCCGTGGTGATCAGGGTTTCGGTCATGCCATAGCGTTCCAGCAAGGGCTTGTGCAGGCGGGCCTCGACCGCCTGGCGCAGGTCGTCGGACAGCGGGGCCGAGCCGCAGGTGAACAACCTGACCCNCGCCGCAGCGCGGGCGTCAAAGCCCGCCTGGGTCAGCAGTTGCGCATAGTGGAACGGCACGCCCATGAAACAGGTCGCGTCCGGCAGCCGCGCCGCCACATCCGCCGGTTCGAACCTTGGGCGCAGGTNCAACCGCCCGCCCGCCAACAGCAGCGGCATCAGCGCGATGATCAGGCCGTGGGCATGGGTCATCGGCAAGGCGTGCAGCAGCCGGTCGCTTGCGGTGATGCCCCAGGCTTGACGCAGCGCCTGCACGCCGGCCAGGACGGTGGCATGGGTGTGGGCCACCGCCTTGGGCCGCCCCGTGCTGCCCGAGGTGAACAAGAGGATCGCCTCGGCCGTCGCTTGGCACCGGCCCCACCTCGGCCTCGGCTCCTGCGGAAGCCCCAGCGGATCGGCTCCGGTCCCGGCAGGCATCCACTTGGCGTCCGGTGAGACGGCGCGGGCGGCATGGTCGCCCAGCACCAGCGCTAANNGCCGGGTCCGCTCCAGCACGTCAGCCACCACCGGCACCGGCGCGGCCGGGTCCAGCGGCACAACCGCCAGCCCCGACCGCAGCGCCGCCAGAAGCGCCACCACCTGCCCCACCGATTTTGGNNGCATGGCCAGTCCGATGCGGTCGCCGCCGCACAGACCCATCGCCTGCAGTACCGCCGCCGTCCGCCCCGCCGCGGCATCCAGCGCGCCGTAGTCCAGCCTCGTGCTGCCATCGTCCAGCGCGACCGCCGCAGGATCGGTCCATCCCGCCCGGAACTGTGCATAAAGCGTCATCGGCCTACCTCCGTCCCGGTGCGGGCATGTCGTCGTACCAGCAGCGCTGGCGGTCGAAAGGATATCCCGGCAGGTCGGGCGCCGNCGGATCAGTCGGGAAGATCGCCTGTGGCAACAGCGTGGCGCCCGCAAGATGCAGCGCCAGCAGCGCCGAAATCGCCGGAGCAACGCCCGTCTCGCTGTCAGGGCTGACCCGGACGGCGCCTGCCTCGGCCCCCGCAGCCAGGTCGGGGCAGGCCCGGCGCAACAGCACCAGATCCTCGTCCGACAGATCCACCCNGTCCAGCCGCACCTGCCCCGCGATGCGCGCGGCCCGAGGTGGCGGATCCGACTGGATGCGCTGCACGGCAGCCAATGCCTCTTCCGGTGTGGACGCCAGGAACCCGGCGCGCAGCGCCATCCNCGACCACCGGCGCGAGACGGCAGTCGCCAGTTGCCCAAGCGAAACGTCGGGCTGGTCCAGCGCCGCGGCAAGCTGCCCGGCGCGCGCCATCAGCGCCGGAACACTCGCCGCCGACAGAAGGAACAGATGCGGCCCCGGCGCGCCCCCTGCCCCGGCGGCGGTCGCGCCCCGCCCGCCCTCTGCCGCCGCAACGACGACATGGGCATTCANGCCCGCTCATGCCAAAGGAACTGACCCCGCCGCACGGCGCGGCCCCGGCCAGTCCTGCGTCGCCTGTGGCACGGCAAGGGGCAGGCCTTCCCAATCCACGCGCGGCGAGGGCGCGGCAAAGCAGGGCTGCGCCGGGACGAACCCGTCCCGCACCATGAGGATCGCCTTCATCAGTCCGGCGATCCCGGCCGCCGCCTCCAGATGCCCCAGGGCCGCCTTGACCGAACCCAGGGCCGCCTTCGGCCCCGTCCGGCCCGCAAAGACCTCGGCCAGCGCCTGCGCCTCGATGGCATCGCCCAGGGCTGTGGCCGATCCATGCGCCTCGATCGCCCCGATGTCTTCGGGCGGCATCGCCGCCGCGCGCATGGCGCGCTGGATCACCCGCACCTGCGCCGCCCGCGACGGCGCGCTCAGCCCGTTGCTGCGGCCGTCCTGCCCGGTGGCCCATCCGCACAGCACGGCGTGGATGCGGTCGCCCGCCGCCATCGCATCGGGCAGGCGTTTCAGCACCAGCATCCCGCAGCCTTCCGACCGGACGAACCCGTCTGCCGCGGCATCGAAGGACCGCGTCTGCCCCTGGCCCGACAGCACGCCCGTCGCCTGCAAGGCCCGAAAACCGGCGGGGGACAACAGCGCGTTCACCCCGGCAAGCGCCATGTCGCACTGCCCCAGGCGCAGCGCGTCGTTTACCAGCGCCACTGCCGCCAGGGCCGAGGAACAGGCCGTGTCCACCGTCAGCGAAGGCCCCGTCAGCCCCAGGCAATAGCTCACGCGGCCCGAGATCGCGGCGTTCTGAACCGCATTGGGCAGGTGCGGGTTGCCCGTGACCTCGCCGAATGCGGCCATCCGCAGGGCATGGTCCGAAGACCCCGCGCCGACGAAGACCCCCGCCGCGGTGCCGTCCAGGCAGGCGGGCGGCAGGTNGGCGTCTTCCAGCGCCTGCCAGGCCATTTCCAGCACCAGCCGCTGTTGCGGGTCGATCAGCGGCGCCTCGCTGGCCGAGATGCGAAAGGCATGGCGGTCGAACCTGTCGATGCCATCCAGCAGCCCGGCAGCCGCCACNNCCAGGTCCATCCGCCCCCAAAGCGCAAGCCGGTCGTCCGGGACGGGGCCGACCCCGCATCCCCCGGCCCGCAGCAGATTGCCAAGGGCAACCACCGACTCGGCTCCCGGAAAGCGGCATGCCATGCCCACAACGGCGATGGGCATGTCCTGTGTCACGGCGCGACACCCGCCAGTTCGGCCGCCAGGACCCGCGGGTCGGGCAGGTCGAACAGCCGCTCGGCCGGAACCTGCCGTCCGGTCGCGGCTTCCAGGTCCAGCACGAGGTCGGTCATCATCAGCAGATCCAGCCCCTGGTCGGCCCAGGGCAGGCCAGNGTCCACTTCCGCCGGATCAACGCCGGTTGCCGCGGCGATCCAGTCCTCGAAGAACCGCAGGAAGGCTGCCGCCGGGGCGCCTTGCGGGCCGTGCGCCAAGGCCAGCTGCCGCGCCGCCGCCGCCTGCGCCCGCCGCGCCTCGTTGCCATCGGGGCGCCAGTCCAGCACCACGCGATCCGGCTCGTCCTCGGCCCGGCCAAGGCTCGCCTTGCGCCGCAGCTTGCCGCTGGATGTCCACAACAGCGTGCCGGGCCGCACCAGCAACACGCGTGCCACCTCGACGCCGACCTGTCCCAGCAGGCGCCGCCACAGTAAGCCCGCCAGCCGGGCCTCGGCCACCGCCTCGCCGCTCTCGGCCTCGGCGCCGCGGGTGGNCGCGACCTCGGCCACCAGGACCACCGCGCCATCGGCAAGTTGATGCACCGCGATCCGGCCCGAGCGCACCCGCGCCTCGGCGCCATCCAGCGCGCGTTCCAGATCGGCTGCGTGCAAGGTGCGCCCGTGCCACAGCACGACATCCTTGATCCGGCCGGTCACATACAGCTCGCCCGACCACAGGAACCCCAGGTCGCCGCTGCGCAGATAGGGGCCCTCGCCTTGCGCCGTGCGGGCGGCAAAGGTCCGCTGGCTGTCCTCGGGTAGGCCAAGATAGCCGCTGCCCAGGCTGTCGTANNAAGCGATCCAGATCTCGCCGATGCGGTCGGNGGNGCAAGGCTGGCCGGTATCGGGCGCCACGATGCTCACCCCACCCGTCGTGCGGACCGGGCCGGACGAGGCCAGCCATAAGCCCTGCCCGGTAGCCGTCGCCACCACATGCCCCTGCTCCAGCGCCGTGCCGTCGAACCAGGCGGATGCGGCGCCTGTGCCGCGGCTGGCGCCCGAGACCAGCAACGTGGCCTCGGCCAGCCCATAGCAGGGAATGAAGGTCCGCGCGTCAAATCCCGAGGGGCCGAAGGNCTGGCCAAAGCGTTCCATCGTTTCGGGCTGGACCGGCTCGGCGCCGTTCAGCGCGACCCGCCAGGACGACAGATCCAGCCCCGCCCGCCGTTCGGGCGGGATGGCCCGCACGCACAGGTCATAGGCGAAGTTCGGCGCGACCGAAATCGTCGCGCGCTGGCGGCTGATCGTTTCCAGCCACAGGATCGGACGCCGGATGAATGTCGTAAGCGAAAGCACCCAGGTCGGCTGGCCCCGCCAGAGGTTGAACATCAGGCCGCCCATCAGCCCCATGTCGTGCTCGGGCGGCAGCCAGGTGACGACGCGCTCTTCCCCCTCGGGCTGGACCGCCCGTTCTATGGCACGCTGCTGCGCCAGAAGCGNCCCGTGCGTCACGACCACGCCCCGCGGCACCGCGGTCGAGCCAGAGGTGTACTGCACCACGGCCACATCCTGCGGCCGCGTCGCCAGAAGCAGCACGATGGACGGAGCGTCGTCGCCGATGCGGATCGTCCGCTGTGCGGCAATCATGTCCGCCGCCCCGGCATCGCCCGGCTCTTCGGCGCCGCTGCCGATCAGCACGGCCGCGCAGGACGCTTCGGCCAGGATCGCCTGCGCCCGCATCCGCATCACCGGGCTGGCGGGCGGGGCGACCGGCACGGCCGCGCNAGTAACCAGGAAAGCGCCCAGCAGACCGGTCACGAAATCCGGCCCATGCCCGCACATCAGCGCCACGCGCATGCCCGGCTCGCAACCCGCCGCCAGCAGCGCCCGTGCCACCGCCACCGCCCCGCCCGCCAGATCGCCGAACCGCAGAACCTTGGGCGCGCCCANTGGCTGATGGTACTGATAGGCCACGGCGTCGGGCGTCCTGGCCGCATGGGCAAGAACGACCATNNGCGGCAGCAAGGCGGCGGAGGCCGCCGCCTGGCCCGGCGCGCCAGGGTCAGGAAGGGATTGCATCATCGGGCGACCTCGGGCGAGACTGGGGCAATCGCCTGAAACATCAAGTCAGGCAACGGCTTGGGGTAGTCAAGGCAAGCGGCAGGCAGGCAGGCACATGACCGACACACCCAGGTTGCTGATCATCGGCTTCTCGAATGTCGCCACGACCTCGGGCTTCACCTTGCCCACGATCACCCGGCGGCGATGCGCGGCCCGGCCTTCAGGCGTTCCGCGTCGGGCTTGGCGCGCTTCAGCCCCAGGTCATTCCGCCCTATCTGCGCCTTGCCGCCGACCGCCTTGGTCCGTTCAGCCATGTGCTGCTGGAAATCAACTCCTCGGCCTATGCTCTTCATCCGCTGTCCACCCCGGACAGCGGGCGCGGCTGTCCGACATCCTGCTGACGGTGCAGGACATCGGCGCCGAGGCGGCCTTCATGCTGCACCTGCGCCGGTGGAAGGGGCAGGTGTATCTGGATTTCGATGCGCTGATCCGCCGGTTCTGTGCCGAACTTGGCCTGCCGCTGATCGACCTTGCCGATGGCTGGATCGCCCGCCACGGGCCGGATCAGGTTGCCGCCTGGCTGCGCGACGACGTCCACACCACGGCCGCGGGCGGCGACGTCATGGCCGAGTCCCTGGCACCGTTTCTGCTGGACTGGCTGGACAGGACGCCCTGCTTGGCCGGGCGCAGCCTGCCGCGGCCGCTGTGGCGGCGCGGCGTGCTGGACACGGCCCCTGCCCTGGCGGGATTTCCGCTGGAACGGCACGACTGCACCGACCTTCCGCTCGACTATGTCCGGCTTGAAGACGCCGATACGCTGCTTGACCTTGGCCGGACCGTCCGCGCGCAGGGACTTGTCCACCTGTTCCATCCCGTAAGCGGGCGCCTCACCGTGACTCCCGACCCGCCCGGCCCCGGTACGCGGCTGGCCACCATCGACCCGTTCAGCTACGTCCCCCGGATCGGTGTTCTGAGCTTCGATTTCTACCGTGGCCGCGACCTGCAGCGCTTGGCGATCTCGGCCGCCGAACCGGCCGCCGACATCGTGCTTCTCAAGGGCAGCCGGGAAAACCCGCTGCGAACCTATCTCGGGCCAGTCCTGACGCTGGAACCCGCCGACGGCTAGGGTCGGATCGGCGACCATCAGCGGTGCAGCACCCAGGATTGCCGCTTGGCCTCGATCTCGAAGCCAAGCTCGTGCGCAAAATCCTTGATGGCCTCCTGCATGACGAAACGGCCAGTCTCGTCGGGCCACAGCCAGTCGTCGCCACACAGGATGGCGTCGGGAAACAGCTTGTAGGCGACGTCAAGGTCGGCGCGATGCTTGAAGGCGTCGATATAGATCATTTCCAGCGGGATATCGCGCCGACGCAGGTAGTACAGCGCCTCGGGCGAGAACCGCCGGACCGGATAGAAGCGGTCCCTATAGGCGCGCAGGTTGTTCACCGCGACGGCATAATTGCCATGGTCGCGCAACAGGCCCGCAATGCGCTGCACCTCGGCGTCGGAAAGATGCTCGACATGGCGCGACATGGTTGGATGAGTCAGCATGCCTTCCACATAGCTGGACCAGTTGCCATCCCAGGGGTCCACCCCGATCACCGTCAGATCGGGCTTCGCCTTCAGCCAGTGCAGCGACGATCCGCCCAGAANACAGCCGACCTCGGCCATCAGTCGGACGTCCTTTTCGATCAGCTGGCGCAGGATGATCTCGCGTCCGCCATCGCCGTTGGAATCCAGCGCCANGATGAAAGGGGNGTTCTGTTCCCACGGATAGTCCGGCCAGGGGTTGTCGCGGCGCAGCGCCTCCAGCCCAAGGATGATATCCGAACCCGGCGGTGCATCTTCGGCCGGATAGCTGTCGTCCGCCCCGCCGCGTGGCGCCCGGACCGAGGCAGAGGCCCCCGGCGCCACGGCCAGCACGGGTTGCGGCGCAACCGCAGCCGGCGCGGCCGCAGTGGCGCAGCCTGCCGGCGCAGCCGCAGCGGGCAGCCGCGGCAGCAGCGCCGCAACCGGTGCCCGCGACAGTTCTTCCGCCGGCGNGCCACCCTTGCGGTAATGAAAGATGCTGTGCCCCGAGGCGCCCTGCCAGGCTACCGTCGGGATCACCGCGCGGCGCAGGTCGTCGCGGGCAAACAGCCGGATCGGCTCGATCAGATGCGGGCCTTCGCCCCAGACCTCGGCCAGCAGCTCCTGCAAATCCAGCGCCCCGAAGATGCGCATGTGATCTTCCTGCCCGAAGCGCGCCAGCCGCTCGGCATCGGTCAGGCCGGGCGAAAGGTCCTCGCTCGTGCGCTCGCCGCGGATCGGAACCGACAGGAAATGCAGCCCGCCGGGGGGGANTCGGTCCAACTCGCGCAGCACGCCCTTCACGTCGCAGGGAACGTGTTCCAGCACATGGCTGTGCAGGATCACGTCATAGCTGGCATCGGGAATGGCCCCCAGGTCGGTACACAGGTCCAGCTTGCGCACCTTGGCGAAATGGCTCTTGTAGCGTTCGGCATCCAGGTCGGCGCCGTGATAGTCGTCGCCCGACAGGTCCACAAACTTGCGGGCAAGCCCCAGTTCGGGTGCCAGATGCAGCACCCTCTTGCCGGGCTGGAAGCCGCCCAGCCGGTCGAGGATCATCCACATCAGCCGGTTCCTCTCGACGGCGCGACACCGCGAGCAGCGGGCGTTCGCCCGGCCGTTGAACGCCTCGAACTCGGTTCCCTTGCAGATCGGGCATTCCAGCTCGGGAGGCTGCGCCTCGGTNNAAGCACCGCGGCCGACGGCGGCTGCGGCATGGCCTTGGTAAGCGCCGTCGCGGTCGCCGGGGCNGGCCGCCGCGGGACGCGCCGGGGCGGCGACGCCGGGGCGGCGCGCCCCGGCCGGGGCGATCTTGCGCATCACGAAGGTCGCGTTGGTATAGCAGGGATCCTGACCGATGCTGCGTCGCACCACGGCCAACCGCCCGCCCAACGACCGGATCATGTCCGAGACATCCGCGCCGTAGTCGGTGTAGACCAGACATTTCGACCCATCGCCGGCATTGTGATACCGCTCGGGCTTCACATGGATCTCCTTCCCGTTCTCGATCCTGACCCGCGGCTCCGTGCGGTCGGNGAACGGGTAGTCGTTGGGGATCGAGAACAGGTGGATACCGCCCGGCCGCAGCACGCGCAGCGTTTCTGCGAAGGCCAGTTCGATGTTCGGCAGATGCTCCATCACATCGCTGGTGATGATCAGGTCAAAGCTGTCTTCGTCGAAGGTCAGCCGCGTCAGGTCTTCGTTGCGGACGCCGTCGGCAGACGGTTGCCCCAGGGGTTCGTCGGGCCGGAAATAGGACCGGGTATAGTTTGGCAGCCCCTNCAGCCGCGCCACGAAAGGTCCGCGCAGCGCCGGTTCATAGATCGCCACGTCGCGCAGCAGCCCGCGCGCCACGGCCTGATCCAGCGACACTGCCTGGCCGCGGCCGAACTCGTCCAGGATCACGGCCTGATCCCGCCACCGCAGCGTGAAACGGCAGTTGGGGCAGGCATAGCTTTCGCGCAGCGACCGCTCCTCGCCGCGCCGGAAGACGCCGACATGGCCGCAGATCGTGCAAAGCCCGTGATGATCGTGACCCTGCAATTCGCTTCCTCCTGCCGATGGACCTGCCCGAACGCACAGCCGCAGCGTGCATGACGGACAAGTGTTCGGTGGCTGTCGGCGGAAGTCAAGCTAAGCCGCCTGCCGCGCGGCGCGACGCAGACCGTTCAGGACAAACGCAATCCGTCCCGCCAGGGCCGCGTGCCCGGCTGCAACCTCTCCGGTTTCCGGAATCTTGGGGAAGTGGTGAGCCCGACAGGATTCGAACCTGTGACCCACTGATTAAAAGTCAGTTGCTCTACCAACTGAGCTACGGGCCCACGAGGGCGCCTGCTAAGACATGCGCCGCCGGGCGTCAGCCCGGTTTTCTTGGCGGCATGTCGGCAAGGCAGGATGGTGAGCCGTGAAGGATTCGAACCTTCGACAAGCTGATTAGAGTCAGCTGCTCTACCAACTGAGCTAACGGCCCATCCTGAGGCGGGCGGATACCCCCGATGCTGCACCGGCGCAAGGGGGATCGGACGACTTCTGGAAAGATGCGGCAAAGGCGCGTATATGCGCGCCATGGACCAGAGCTTTCCCAAGTCCGGCCTGCGCTTCCTGAAGATGCATGGCCTTGGCAACGACTTCGTGGTGATCGACTCGCGCGGGCGCGGGGCGGTGACGACGCCTGCGCTGGCGCGGGCGCTTGGCGACCGGCACCGGGGCGTGGGCTTTGACCAGCTGGCCGAGATTCGCGATGCCGAGGGGCCGATTTCGCGCTGGATTTCTGGAACGCCGATGGCAGCCGCGCCGCGCCTGCGGCAATGCCACGCGCTGCGTGTCCGATCTGGTGATGGCGGGGCTGGGACGCGAAGCCGTGCGCCTGCTGACGGCGCGCGGCGAGTTGCAGGCGCGGCGGCTGGACAGCGGCCTCGTCAGCGTGAACATGGGGCCGCCGGTGCTGGACTGGCAGGCGATCCCGCTCGCGCATGAGGTCGATGTGCTGCACTTGCCGCTGCCGGGCGATCCGGTGGCCGTCGGCATGGGCAATCCGCATTGCGTGATTTTCGTGGCCGATGCCGAGGCGGAAGACGTGGCCGGGCGCGGCGCCGTGCAGGAGCATGACCCGCTGTTCCCGGAACGGACCAATGTGGAGTTCGTCAGTGTGCTGGGCCCCGACCACCTGCGCATGCGGGTGTGGGAGCGGGGGCGGGCATCACGCTGGCCTGCGGCTCGGGCGCATGCGCCGTGGCGGTGGCGGCGCATCTGCGCGGGCTGTCGGGGCGAGCGGTGGAGATTGATGTGGACGGCGGGCGGCTGACCATCGACTGGCGCGAGGACGGAGTCTGGATGACCGGGCCGGTGGCGCATGTCTTCGACGGCTGGCTGTCGCCGGACTATCTGGCCGCCCACGCATGAACGAGCTGTCTCCCCGCCCGCCGGTCTTTGCCACGCTTGGCTGTGGNCTGAACGCCTATGAGACCGAGGCGATGAAGGAACTGGCCGCTGCGGCNGGGCTGGACGGCGCGGTGGTGGTCAACACCTGCGCGGTGACGGCCGAGGCGGTGCGCAAGGCCAAGCAGGAAATCCGGCGGCTGGCGCGGGAAAACCCGGGCGCGGCGGTGATCGTCACCGGCTGCGCGGCGCAGACCGAGCCCGAGACCTTTGCGGCGATGCCCGAGGTCACGCGGGTGGTGGGCAACCACGAGAAGATGCAGGCCGAGACCTGGAACGCCTTGGCCGTGCCCGACCTGATCGGCGTGACCGAGCGGGTCCAGGTCAACGATATCCTTTCGGTGAAGGAAACCGCCGGGCATCTGATCGACGGGTTCGGGCGGGTCAGGGCCTATGTGCAGGTCCAGAACGGCTGCGACCACCGCTGTACCTTCTGCATCATTCCCTATGGCCGNGGGAATTCGCGGTCGGTTCCCGCCGGGGTGGTGGTGGAGCAGATCCGGCGGCTGGTGGACAAGGGGTTTCTGGAGGTCGTGCTGACNGGGGTGGACCTCACCTCCTGGGGCGCGGACCTGCCCGGCGCGCCGCGACTGGGCGATCTGGTCATGCGGATCCTGCGGCTGGTGCCGGACCTGGCGCGGCTGCGGATCAGCTCGATCGATTCCATCGAGGCGGACCCGATGCTGATGGAGGCCATCGCCAGCGAGTCGCGGCTGATGCCTCACCTGCACCTGAGCCTGCAGGCNGGGGATGACCTGATCCTGAAGCGGATGAAGCGGCGGCACCTGCGNGAGGATGCGATCCGCTTCTGCGAGGAGGCGCGGCGGCTGCGGCCGGACATGGTGTTCGGGGCGGACCTGATCGCAGGCTTCCCGACCGAGACCGAGGAGATGTTCCAGCAGTCCCTGAAGCTGGTCGCCGACTGTGGGCTGACCTTCCTGCATGTCTTTCCCTTCAGCCCCCGCAAGGGTACCCCGGCGGCGCGGATGCCGCAGGTGAAGGGGCAAGCGATCCGGGAGCGGGCGGCTCGGCTGCGGGCGGAGGGAGACCTGGCGCTGGCCCGGCATCTGGCGGCGCAGGCGGGGGCGGTCCATCCGGTGCTGATGGAGACAGCCCGCCTGGGGCGGACCCCCAGNTTCACCGAGGTGGCCTTTGAGGAAGACCGGCCGGAGGGGCAGATCGTGACCGCCCTGATCCGGGGACATGAGGGCGGGCGGCTGCTGGCCTGAGGGGCGTCCGAGCTCGGACGCTTGGTCAGGCCCTGCAATATCAATGGGTTGCGAAGTCAGATTAACTTGGACTTAAGAATTGTCCGAGGGCAGGTCCCTGTCGTTCCGACCTGCGCGGACGGATACCTTCGACATGGATTGCAGGATGGCGCGGAGGGGCCCTTGGTTAGGTCCGGTCCGGTGCTCGCGGAAACCCGGCGTTTGCGAAGACTCCGGGCAAATTCCTTCGAAGGAATTTGCAAGTTTCTTCGAAGAAACTTGCTGGCTCCCTGCCCGCCGGGGGCGGGCAGGGAGAGGCGCAGTTCAGGCCTTGGTGACGGCCGGGATCTTCCAGCTGCCGTCGATGATCGAGGGGCNCTGCTCGTCGGGCCAGTAGAGACGCAGCATCAGGTGGAACTTGCCTTCGGGGGCGGGGAGCCAGTTGGCCTCCTTGTCCTTTCCGGGGCTGTCCTTCTGGATGTAGATGGTCAGCGAGCCGTCCTCGCCCATCACCGGGTTGGTGCGCATGCTCATCGAGTAGCGGTTGATCGGGTTCGCCACGAAGAACATCTGTTCATTGTACATGGTCAGCGACCAGAAGCCCTTGGTAGGCGGGGTCTGGCCCTTGGGGAAGACCAGCGTGTAGTTGTGTTCGCCCGAATAGTCCTGCAGCACATCGGGTTTCAGCGAGGTGGGATAGATCGCGTCCTGCGGGCGGTTGGCGCCCAGGCCGATGGCGGTGATCAGCGCGCGCTGGATGTAGTTGGTGCCATAGACCCCGGCCTTGGTGGTGAAGGTCCAGCCGTTTTCGCGCGTCATGTCGCCATCGGAATCGACGAAATGGCCAAGGATGCGATGATAGGCGAAGGGGCCGACGCGGGATTCGAAATCGGGGTTGAACTTGGCCTTGTCGAAATCCTGGCCTGCGACAAGGCCGATGGCGGCGAAGCGGTCCATGGCGGGCTTGTCGGCCTCGGCCGNGGGATTGCGCTTCATCAGGTCGGCGAGCAGCGCGAAATAGGCGCTGGCCGGCATGGCGTTCACCTGGTCGCGGGTCGATGTCTTCATGTCGATGGAGGCATCGACGGTTCCGGCGGGCGGCGTGTAGTCGGTGCCCCAGGTGGACAGCGGTTGCAGCTTGAAGGCGTCCTGCAGCTTGTGGACGGCGTCATAATCCTCGGGCGTGCCGGTGCAGTAGATGCGGCCCAGAAGCCAGACCATGGCGGTGGGCGATTTCAGCTGGGTCATGCCGTCGGGCACGGTGCCGGTCCAGCCGGGGCCGGTGATGAGAANAGTCTTGGCGGCGCCGCCGGTGGTGCGGGCGCCCGGCACCTCGAACACGTCGGTCCAGCCGGACAGGAGCGGCAAGAGGAAGTAGCGGTCGCCGAAATCTGGCTGGTCCAGCACCCAGGGTTCATCGCCGACATCCAGCCAGGCGGTGGTGTAGAGCGTGTCGGCGTTGGGCGCGGTCACATCGGTGAAGGTGGCATCCGGGTACTGCCGCAGCTTGATGAGCGTGCCCATCGGCCCGCGGGTGCCTTCGGCGGCGGCGACGTTGGTCATGATGCGGCGGGTCAGTTCCATGGTGACCAGCGGGTAGCCGTAGATGTAGGCGTCGGAGGCGATGGCGAAGTCTTCGGTGCCCTCGATCAAGCTGGAACCGAGGCCGTCGGTGGCCTGGGCGAAGCTGCGGTGGCTGCGGCAAGGGCGAGGGCGCTGATCGAAGCCAGGCCAAGGGCGCGGCGCGAAATGGTCATGGAAATCTCCATCCGGGGTCAAGGAGCGGCACGGTATCCGCGGGCGGCGCAAAGTGTCATCACAATTTGCGGCACGGGCACTGCCGCCCGCGCGATTTGGCGCGACCGGCGAAACCGGGTCAGGCGCGGCGGATGGTGTCGCCGGGCTGGAGCGTGGGGAAAAGCTCGATCACCTCGCCGCCGAGCGCGCCGGGATGCTTGCAAGCGACGATTTCCGCGGCCTTGCGGCCGATTTCCAGGCGGCAGGCGTCCATGGTGGCCAGTGNGCGCGGCAGGCCGTCCAGCAGTTCGACGCCGTTGAAGCNCAGGCCGATCTTGCCGGGCACGTCGAGCCCCTGTTCCAGGCACCACAGAAGCCCGCCGGCACCGATCATGTCGTTGGAATAATAAAGGAAATCCACGTCGGGTGTGCGTTTCAGCACGGCTTCGGTCATCTCGCGGCCCTTCAGGAGCGCGGAACCGCCGGAATAGAATTCGCGGTCGACCAATTGCACGCCTACCTTGCCGAGTGCTTCCTCGAAGCCTTCCAGCCGCTTGCGGGCGCGGTGGTCGTTGGGCATCTGCGTGCCGAGGAAGGCGATACGGCGGTAGTNGGCGGCGAGGATGGTTTCGGCCATCTGGCGGTAAGCGCGGCGGTGCGAGATGCCGACGGCGGAATCGACGGGGTNGCCGTCGATATCCATGATCTCGACCACCGGGATGCCCGAGGCCGCCAGCATGGCGCGGCCGACCTCGCCATGTTCCAGGGCGATGATGATGCCGGTGGGGCGCCAGGACAGCATTTCGTAGAGCACCGCCTCTTCCCGGGCGGGCAGGTAGTTGGTGACGCCGACCACGGGTTGCAGGTCGGTGTCGTCCAGCACCTCGGAGATGCCGGTCATCACCTCGGGGAAGACCATGTTGGACAGCGAGGGGATGATGACGCCTAANNGGTTGACGCGCTGGCTGGCCAGCGCGTAAACGATTTTGTTGGGCACATAGCCAAGCCGCCGGGCGGCATCGAGCACCCGTTCGCGCGTTGTTTCCGACACGTCGCCGCGGTTCCGCAGGACCCGGCTGACCGTCATCTCGCTGACCCCCGAGGCTTCGGAGACATCGCGGAGCGTCAGAAGGCGGCGGGGAACCGGCGGGGTGGACTTGTTNNCAACGGGCGGCCTCGTTTCGGGTGTTCTTCTTGTTAGCGCCAAAACAGNCGCTTGTCCAATATGGGAATCCACGCTATNGTTACCGCTAACGGCTCTGTCCTGCGACGGAGTGACGGTATCCGGCGCGTCCAGCAAGCTCTCNNACCATCGGACGCGAGGGACCAGAGGGGGNNCGGTGGGCCAATACGCTCCCCCTTTGCTTTTCCCGGAATGGAATTCCTGCCCCCGACCGCAGCCGCCAGTTGATGCGCGGCACATTTCCGGGCATGAAGACGGCGCGGCCCCGTAGCTCAACGGATAGAGCGTCCCCCTCCTAAGGGGAAGGTTGCAGGTTCAAGTCCTGCCGGGGTCACCACCGTTGCTTTCCCGATCATCTGGAATGTGCGCCTGTGGCGCCGTGCTGTGCATTGGCGCACTTGATTGCTAAGCATGCTTATATTAAGTCCGGCTCATGGAAAAGAAGCCGAAGGAAATGCTGGGCCTGATGCTGCACGATGCGGCGCGGGCGATGCGGCGGGCGTTCGAGCGGCGCGCGGGGCGGCTGGGGCTGTCTTCGGCGCAGTGGCGGCTGTTGGTGCATCTGTGGCGCGAAGGCCAGGCGACGCAGGCGCGGCTGGCGGAACTGCTGGAAATCGAGCCGATCTCGGTCTCGCGGCTGGTGGACCGGATGGAGGCGGCGGGCTGGGTGCAGCGGCTGCCGGACCCGGCGGACCGGCGGGTGCGGCTGGTGGCGCCGACCGAGAAGATGACCGGCGCGCGGGACGAGATCCTGGCGATGGCGGACGAAGTCTATGGCGCGGCGCTGGTCGGGTTTTCGCCCGAGCAGCGGGCGGCGCTGGTGGCCGGGCTGGGTACTGATCGAGAACCTGGACATGGATGAGGCGGCGGAGCAGGCGCCAAGCCCGAAAGGCAAGCAGATGAATGCGCAAAGCGATGTGACGGCGGAGGCGCCGGTGGCGCGGCGCCCGCGCGCCCGAAGCGGCGGGTTGGCCGCGCGGTGCTGATGGTGGCCGTGCCTTTGGCGATGGCNGCTGGGGGCGGCGTGTACTGGGCGACCTCGGGCCGGTATGAGGCGACCGAGAATGCCGCGCTGCACCAGGCGCGGATATCGGTGGCCTCGGACCTGTCGGGGCGCGTGGTGAAGGTGGCCGTGCAGGACAACCAGCAGGTCAAGGCGGGCGATCTGCTGTTCCAGGTCGTANNCGAGCCCTGGCAGCTGGCGCTGAACGATGCGCAGGTGGCAGTGGATGGCGCGCGGCTTGCGGTGGAACAGCTGAAGGTCGCCTATGCCCAGGCGCAGGCGCAGGCCAAGGTGGCGGCGGAGAACGCGGCCTATGCGCAGGACGAGCTGAAGCGGAAGCAGGCGCTGACCACGAAGGGCGTGGCGACGACGAGCGAGCTGGAAGATGCGCAGCACGCGGCGAACCTGGCGCGGGAACAGGCCGAGGTGGCCGACAAGGCGGTGGCCAATGCGCTGGCGGCGCTGGGCGATCCGGCGGCGCCGACCGACAGCCATCCGAAGGTGCGCACCGCGCTGGTGGCGCTGGACAAGGCGAAATACAGCCTGGGCCTGACCGAGGTGCATGCCCCGGCGGATGGCATCGTCTATCAGGCGGCCTCGTTCCGCGAGGGGCAGATGGTGACGGCGGGGGCGGCGCTGTTCACGCTGGTGGCCAACCGCGATGCCTGGGTCGAGGCGAATTTCAAGGAAACGCAGCTGACCGGCATTGCCGTGGGCCAGCCGGTCGAGATCGTCTTTGACGTGCGGCCGGGCGAGACCTTCTTAAGCACGGTGGAAGCCATCGGCGCCGGGACCGGNGCNGAATTTTCCCTGCTGGCGCAGAACGCCACCGGCAACTGGGTGAAGGTGACGCAGCGCGTGCCGGTGCGGGTGAAGCTGGACGATCCCGCGGCGGCGGCCAATCTGTCGAGCGGGATGAGCGCGAAGGTCGAGGTCGATACCGGGCGCGGCATGTCGGTCGCTGACCTGATCGGGCTTGTGACATCATGACCGTTGCCGCCACCGCCGCCCCGGCGGTGGAGGTTCCGCACAAGGGGCTGATCACGCTGGCGATCATGCTGGCGACGATCATGCAGGTGCTGGACACCACCATCGCCAATGTCGCCCTGCCCAGCATGACCGGCGACCTGGGCGCCAGCCAGGACACGATCACCTGGGTGCTGACCAGCTATATCGTGGCCGCGGCGGTGATGACGCCGGTCACGGGCTGGCTGTCCGACCGGATCGGCAAGCGCGAATTGTTCCTGGTGTCGATTGCCGGGTTCGTGGCGACCTCGCTTCTGTGCGGCATTGCCTGGAGCCTGCCGTCGATGGTGCTGTTCCGCCTGTTGCAGGGCGTGTTCGGCGCGGCCATCGTGCCCCTGTCGCAGACATTTCTTCTGGACATCAACCCGCGCGAGAAGGCCGGGCAGGCGATGGCGCTGTGGNNGGGCATCATGGTGGGGCCGATCATCGGCCCGACGTTGGGCGGCTGGCTGACCGAGGCCTATAACTGGCGCTGGGTGTTCCTGGTGAACCTGCCGGTGGGGCTGATCGCCTTTCTGGGCTGTGCCGCCTATTTGCCGCGATCTGCGAAACGGCCGCGCGCCTTCGACTTCTTCGGCTTTGCCATGCTGTCCCTGGGCATCGGCGCCTTGCAGATGATGCTGGACCGCGGCGGCGAGGTGGACTGGTTTTCCGCGACCGAGACCTGGATCTATCTGTTCCTGACGATCACCGGCTTCTGGGTGTTCATCATCCATATCGAAACCGCGGAAAAGCCGTTCCTGGACCCGCAGATGTTCCGCGACCGCAATTTCGTGACCGGGCTGATCTTCATCTTTGTCATCGGCATCATCCTGCTGGCCTCGCTGGCGCTGCTGCCGCCGATGTTGTCGCGCATCTTTGGCCATTCGGCCATTTCCACCGGTCTGGTGATGGCGCCGCGTGGCGTGGGCACGATGATTTCCATGCTGGTGGTGGGGCGGCTGGTGCGGAAGGTCGATGCGCGGGTGCTGGTGGTGGGCGGGCTGTTGCTGACCTCGGTGTCACTGTACATGATGACCGGCTTCACGCCGCAGATGGATGACCGGCTGGTCATCTGGTCGGGCGTCATCCAGGGGCTGGGTCTGGGGCTGGTCTTCGTGCCCCTGTCCACCGTGGCCTTTGCCACCATCGACGCGAAGTACCGGGCGGATGCCACCAGCCTGTTCAGCCTGGTGCGCAACATCGGGTCCTCGATCGGCATTTCCATCGTGACGGCGATGCTGACGCGGAACATCCAGATCAACCACGCGGAACTGGCCGAGAAGATGGTGCCCTGGAACCCGGCCTTGAAGGCGGCGTTGCCGGGTGCCGTGGCGGGCGATCCGGCCAGCCTGACGAAACTGGACCAGCTGGTGAACCTGCAGGGGCTGATGGTGGCCTATGTGGATGACTTCAAGCTGATGATGATCATCACGCTGGCCGCGATTCCGCTGGCGCTGATGCTGAAGAAGCCGGTCGCCACGGCGACGCCGGTGACGGTTCACGCCGACTGAGCATCTGCACGGTTTCTGCACGATCCCTGCCCCCGGCCTGCGGGGGCGGCGNGCCAGGGTGCCGCCGTTCCTGAAGGAGTGGATCATGGCGGATCGGGTNGTTTGCGGGGTTCCGCAGTCTGTGGTGCGGGATGCGTGGTGGCTGGGCGAGGAGGCGCCCGTCCCGGGGCGAAGCGCCCCGAGGTGACGGCGCGCGGGCGCGGGCTGGCTCTGCTGNGCGCTGGTGGTGCTGGCGCACGTGCTGTTCTGGCGGCAGGTGCCGGGCGTGTCGCTGGCGGTCTTTGCGGCGGCGGTTTTCGCTGCCGCAGTCTGGGGCATGGCAGTGCGGCGACTGGCAGGCCCGGGGCTGGTGTTGGCCCTGGGCGTGCTGCCGGTGGTGGATCATGTGCAGGCCCTGTCGCTGGCCTTTCTGGTGGCGGCGCTTGCGGGCGCGGTGGTCTGGGCGCAGCTGCCTGACGGCGGGATCGGGCGGGTGAGCGCGGGCGCGGCACGGGTGCTGGCATCTGTGCCAGTCGCGGGATTGCGGGCGGGATTGGCCGTCGCCAGGGGCGCGATGCGNGCGGCCGCGGGCGCGTGTTTCGGGCGCCTGGTGCGGGACTGGGCTTTTCCGGTGGGTGGCACGCTGGTCTTTGCCGCGCTGCTGATGGACGCCAACCCGGTGCTGGCGCGGCTGCTGTCCTTGCGGCTGGATCTGGCAGAGCTGATGCAGCGCGGCCTGTTCTGGCTGGGCGTGGCGCTGATGGTCTGGCCGTTTCTGGCGCCCTTGGCCGAAGGTCCGGGCCTCGCNCTGCCGGCGGTGCGGGCGCTGCCGCGGTTCGGCATCAACGCGGCATCGACCCTGCGGGCGCTGGTGATGTTCAACCTGCTGATCGGCGTGCAGACGGTGATGGACCTGTCGATCTTCTGGGGTGGCGCGGCACTGCCCGAGGGGATGAGCCATGCGAGCTATGCCCACCGCGGCGCCTATCCGTTGCTGGCGACTGCCTTGCTGGCNGGNGGATTTGCGCTGGCGGCGCGGCCGTTCCTGGGCGAGCACCGGCTGATCCGGCCGCTGATGCTGGTCTGGCTGGGGCAGAACGTGGCGCTGTGCCTGTCGGCGCTGTTGCGGCTGGACCTGTATGTGGCCGCCTATGGGCTGACCTATCTGCGGGTCCACAGCTTCATCTGGATTGGACTGGTGGCGGCGGGGTTGGTGCTGACGGCCTGGCAGGCGGCGCGGGGGCGGTCGAACCTGTGGCTTCTGGGGCGGGCGACGGCGATGGGGCTGGCGGTGTTGTACCTGTGCAGCTTTGTCAACTTTGCTTANAGCATCATCGCGGCGCAGAACCTGCGGCTGGCCGAGCCGGATGTGGACTATGTCTGCGGGCTTGGACCGACCGCCTCGGCGGCGATCCGGGCTTCGGGGCGGGGCGATCTGGTGTTGCCCGAGGGATGTGGGGCGGCGCCGGTCATTTGGGGCTGGCGCGATTGGGGGTTCCGCAACTGGCGGGTGGCCCGCTATCTTGCCGCGGCCCCGGTAGAGGTGACGCATGGCCATCCTGATCGTGGATGACGACCCGCGGCTGCGCGATCTGGTCCGCCTGACGCTGGAGCGGGCGGGCCATGCCGTGCTGACCGCCGCCGATGGCCGTGCGGCGCTGGTGCATGCCGCACGCGAGGCGCCGGAGCTGATCGTGCTGGACGTGGGACTGCCCGAGATGGACGGGTTCGAGGTGTGCCGGCGGCTGCGGGCAAGTTCGGACGTGCCGATCCTGTTCCTGACCGCGCGGGATGACGAGATCGACCGCGTGGTGGGGCTGGAGCTGGGTGCCGACGACTATGTGACCAAGCCTTTCTCGCCGCGCGAGCTGGCGGCGCGGGTGAAGGCGATCCTGAAGCGGGCGGCGGGGCCTTCGGTGCGGGTGCTGGTGCAGGGGGCCATCGTTCTGGACCCGGCGGCGCGGTCCTGCGTGGTGGCAGGGGCCGAGGTGGCGCTGACGGCGACGGAGTTCCGTATCCTGGAGCTGCTGATGGCGCGGCCGGGGCAGTTGATGGTGCGGGCGCGGATGGTGGATGCGTTGTGNGGCACGGCCAGCCCGGTGTCGGACCGCACGCTGGACAGCCACCTGCGCAACCTGCGGCGCAAGCTGGCCGAAGCCGGGGCGGGCGAGGCGATCGAGACGCTGCATGGCCAGGGCCTGTGGCTGGCGGCTACCCGTGACGGCGGGGCGGCACTGGCGGCCGGGTCTGGCGCTGGTCCTGTCNGGGGCCCTGCTGGCGACTCTGGGGCTGTCGTTTGCGGGGCTTGTGGCGCTGCGCTATCTGGGGCCGGAGATCGGGTTTCGCAATGCGGCGATGCTGTTGGGCGGGCTGATCCTGCTGGCGACGCTGGCGCTTGGCTGGGTCTTGGCGCGGCTGCTGCTGCGGCCGATCCGGGCGCTGGAGGCCTATGCCATCGCGGCGCTGGAGGGCGATCCCGTACTGCCCGCGCATTATGGCACCGAGGAACTGCGCCGCACTGCCGAGCGGGTGATTGCCATGGCGGGGGCGCTGCGGGACCGCGAAGCCTCGATCCGCAGCTATGCCGACCATGTGACGCATGAATTGAAGACGCCGGTGGCGGCGATCCGGGCGGCGGTGGAACTGCTGGAGGACGGCGGAGGACTGGGGGCCGAGGATGCAAGGCTGGTGGCCGCATCGACGGGCNNGCGGCAGCAGATCGAGCGGCAACTGGCGGCGATGCGCNNCGGGCGGCGGCGGCGCGAGGCGCGGCATATCGGCGAGACGCGGCTGGCCGATATGGCCCTGCCCGATGCCGGGATAAGGCTGGTGGTCGAGGGCGGGGCTTTACCGGTGGCGCGCGAGGGGCTGGCGGTGGTGCTGGGCAATCTGGTGCAGAACGCCGCCGAGAATGGGGCGCGGCGGGTGACGGTTACGGTCAGCGACGGCGGCCGGGTGGTGACGGTGGCGGACGATGGCCGCGGCATTTCNGAAGGCAACCGCGACCGCATCTTTGACCCGTTCTTCACCACCCGGCGCGAGGCCGGGGGCACCGGCATGGGGCTGACCATCACGCGCAACCTGTTGCGCGCCCATGGCGCCCGCATCGAGGTGATGCCTACCGCGACGGGCGCGGCCTTTCGCATCACCTTGCTTACTGACCGGATCAGAAATCGAGGTTGGCCACGCTGAGGGCGTTCACCTGGATGAACTCGCGCCGGGGTTCGACCTCGTCGCCCATGAGCTTGGCGAAGATGTCTTCGGCTTCGGCCACATCATCCACCTTGACCTGAAGGAAGGTCCGCGCCTCGGGGTCCAGCGTGGTTTCCCAAAGCTGTTCGGGGTTCATCTCGCCCAGGCCCTTGTAGCGCTGCAGCGTCAGGCCCTNTTCGCCCTCGGCCAGGATCGACTTCAGCAGGTCCATCGGGCCGTGGATCAGCTGTTCGCGGTCCTTGCGCACCAGGCGGGCGGGGTCGCGGTAGATGTCGCGGTGCTGGGCGGCGGCGCGGGACAGGCGCTGCGCCTCGCCCGAGCGCAGGACGGCGCCATCGAGCGTGCGCAGTTCTTCGACCCCGCGCAGGATGCGGCTGAGGCGGATGCCGTGGTCCTGGGTGATGCGGCCGTGCCAGCCGCGCTCGTATTCCACGGCGATCTGGTCCAGCCGGGCCACGGTGTCGGCCACGGCCTGCAAGTCCTGTTCCGCCCGACCCGGATCGAAGGCGCTTACCAGCGCCGCCTGTTCCAGGATGTTCTTCGGGTAATGCGTCGGGAAGGCGTCCAGCACCCGGCGGAAGGCGCGGGCGCCTTCGACGACGCGGGCAAGGTCCAGCCCGGCGATTTCCTGCCCGTCGTTCAGGCGCAGCACGGCGCCGTCGATGCCCTGTTCGATCAGGTAATCGTCCAGCGCCGCCTGGTCCTTCAGATAGACCTCGGACTTGCCGCGCGACACTTTGTACAGCGGCGGCTGCGCGATGTAGAGGAAGCCGCCTTCCACCAGCTGCGGCATCTGGCGGAAGAAGAAGGTCAGAAGCAGCGTGCGGATATGCGCACCGTCCACGTCGGCGTCAGTCATGATGACGACCTTGTGGTAGCGCAGTTTCGAGATGTCGAACTCGTCCCGGCCGATGCCGGTGCCAAGCGCCATCACCAGGTTGCCGATTTCCTGGCTGGACAGCATCTTGTCGAAGCGGGCGCGCTCGACGTTCAGGATCTTGCCGCGCAAGGGCAGGATCGCCTGGTNTCTGCGGTCGCGCCCGGTCTGGGCAGAGCCGCTTCNGCTGTCGCCCTCGACCAGGAAGAGTTNCGACTTGGACGGGTCCTNTTCCGAACAATCCTTCAGTTTCCNCGCCAGGAAGTTCACATCCAGCGCGGACTTGCGCCGGGTGAGTTCGCGCGCCTTGCGGGCAGCTTCGCGGGCCAGCGCCGCCTCGACGATCTTGCCGACGATGACCTTGGCGGNGGCGGGGTTTTCCTCGAACCACTCGGCCAGCTTTTCGTTCACCAGGTTCTCGACGGCGGNGCGGACTTCCGAGGAAACCAGCTTGTCCTTGGTCTGGCTGGAGAATTTCGGATCGGGCACCTTGACCGACAAGACGCAGGTCAGCCCTTCGCGGGCGTCGTCGCCGGTGAAATCCACCTTCTCGCGCTTGGCGATGCCGGATTCCTGGGCGTATTTCGTGAGCGTCCGCGTCAGTGCGCCACGGAAGCCCGCCAGGTGGGTGCCGCCATCGCGCTGCGGAATGTTGTTTGTGAACGGCAATACGGTTTCATGGTAGCTGTCGTTCCACCACATCGCCACTTCCACGCCGATGCCGCCGCGCTCGCCCGTCATGTAGATCGGGTCGGGGATCAGCGCCTGCTTGGACCGGTCGAGGTATTTCACGAATTCGCGCACGCCGCCGTCATAGTGCAGTTCGACGCGCTGCGGTTCGGTGTGGCGCAGGTCTTCCAGCACGATGCGCACGCCCGAGTTCAGGAAGGCCAGTTCGCGCAGCCGGGTTTCCAGCGTCTTGAAGCTGTAATCGAGGTTCGAGAAGGTGCCGTCCGGCCGGTGCGTCTTGGCCGAGGCGANAAAGCGGACGCGGGTGCCGCGCATTCCCGGCGCCGGGCCGACCGGGTGGACATGGACGGTGCAATCGCCGTCTTCGAAGCGGGCGTTGTATTCGGTTTCATCGCGCCAGACCGTCAGCTCCAGCCAGTCGCTGAGCGCGTTGACGACCGAGACGCCGACGCCGTGCAGCCCGCCCGAGACCTTGTAGGCGTTGCCGCTGTCGTCGGTGTTGTTGAATTTGCCGCCCGCGTGCAGCTGGGTCATGATGACCTCGGCTGCCGAGACGCCTTCCTCGGGGTGGATGTCCACCGGGATGCCGCGGCCGTTGTCGGTGACGGAAACCGAGTCATCGGCATGGATGGTGACGGTCACGGCGGTGGCGTGGCTTACCAGCGCCTCGTCGATGCCGTTGCCGACGACTTCATAGACCATGTGGTGCAGGCCCGAGCCATCGTCGGTATCGCCGATATACATGCCGGGGCGCTTGCGAACCGCCTCTAACCCCTTGAGAACCTTGATGGAATCAGCGCCGTATTCGGCTGGCTTGCGGGCGGCTTCGACCATGCGGGAGAGACTTTCCAAGTTGCGCGCGATTTATAGCGGCTGGGGCCGGGAATGTCACGGCCAAGACACCAGATTTGGTATCAGACGAAGGGAATCACAAGCCCTACGGCGATGAGCAGGCAGCCCGACGTGACGTTCAGCCGGTGGATGGCGGCGGGCGAGGACAGGAGCTGCCGCGCGCGGTCGAGGAACCAGGCGAGGGCGAGGTTGCTTACCATGGGGATGGCCGCCGAGACAAGGATGATCAGCGCGATGTCGAGGGGGTGAGGGTGGAGAGGGTGAAGAAGCCGGGCAAGGCTCCCATGTAGAACAAGATCGCCTTGGGGTTGCCGATCACCGCGGCGACACCGACCGAGAAGCTACCAAAGGCCAGGCCTTGTCAGGCGGCTGTCGGCCGAAAGCGCTGCAGCGGGCTTGCGGATCAGAAGGATGCCCATGGCGATGAAGATCGCGGCGGCGGCCCATCGCAGGACGGACAGGATGTCGCCCCAGACGGAATCGATCCAGCCGAGGCCGAGGATCGCCGCCAGCGGCCAGAACAGGTCGCCAAGCGCCACGCCCACGGCCAAGGGCCAGGCGGCGCGGAAGCCGCCCGACAGGGCGCGGGCGATCAGCGCCATCCAGACCGGGCCGGGCACCGCCCAAAGCCCGGCCATGCCAAGCGCGTAAAGGCCAAGCTGGGCGGCGGTGATGGTCATGTCAGAACAGGCTTCCCAGAAGATCGAGGTCGGCGCTGTCGTCCCATGCCTGATCGCCGAGGGAAGGACCTTCAGATAGCGGGTCTTCTTCTGCCGGGTCTCGCCCAGGCGGGCGCCTGTCATGTCGATCCAGCGCATCGGGTTGGCGGCGGGCCGGAAGCCGCGGCTTCGTACAGCGCGGCGGTGCCGAACAGCACAAGGAAGGCGGCGCTCGAGGCGCGGGCCTCGGCGATGGCCTGTTGCAGCAGATGGCCTACGATGCCCCGCCGCGGCGGGCGGGGTCGGTGGCGACCTCGGCCAGGCTTACCACGGTGATCAGGTTGCCGCCCAGGCGCACCGCCCGCCATTGCATGTGGCCGACCAGCCGGTCGCCGTCGCGCGCCAGAAGCCGCAGGTGGTGGCGCTGTTGAAAGAAGCTGCGGCCACCGAAATCGGTGGGAAAGGCGTGGGCCAGCAGATCGGCGATCTGCGCCTCGTCCTGCGCCGTAAGCGCCCATTCGGGGATGCGGTCAACCTGCATCGGGCAAGGTCAGCGTGCCGTCTGCGGCCAGCGGCCAGAAGGGGTTCATCGCCACTTCCCAGACATGGCCGTCCGGGTCGGCCCAATAGCCGGAATAGCCGCCCCAGAACACCTTTTCCGGCGCCTTCAGCGCGGTCGCCCCGGCGGCGAGCGCGGCAGCGAAGGCGGCGTCCACCTCGGCCTCGGTGGCGAAGTTCTGCGCCAGCGTGATGGCGCCGGTGCCAAGTGCAGCGCCGGGGCGGCCCTGGTCGGCGGCCAGAGCTTGGCGCCCGAACAGGCCAGGGCCTGCCCTGCCAGCTGAAAGAAGGCCACGCCGGGCTGGCTTTCCCCGTGTTCCTTCCAGCCGAGCTTACCGTAGAAGGCGCGGGCGGCGGCAAGGTCGGCGACGCCAAGGGTGATCAGGGTGACGCGCTGCGGGGTCNNATGCGGGGGCGATCCTTGATTGGCCGCCGGTCTCGGCGACGGCGAAGGCTTGCGCCCTTTGGCCGAGCGAGTCAAACAGCCCGGCCTCGGTGCCGGTGAGGAAGGCCTGCGCCTGCAGGGCCACGATTTCGTCGTACAAAGCGGCGCGGCGACCGGGGTCCAGATGGGCTGCGACCTCGTCCAGCAACAGGATCGGCGCCGCGCCCAGGTCTTGGGCCAGGGCGCGGGCATTGGCAAGGATCAGGCTGAGAAGCAGCGCCTTCTGTTCGCCGGTGGAACATTGCGCGGCGGGCAGGTCCTTGTCGGTGTAAAGCGCGTCCAGGTCGTCGCGGTGCGGGCCGGTCAGCGTGCGCCCCGCCGCCATGTCGCGGCGGCGGCCTTCGGCCAGGGCGGTGGCGAGGTCGCCCGACAGCGGCGGGCCGCCGTCCGGCCCCTTCAGCGCCAGATCGGCGCGGGGAAAGGCGGTGGCGGCGCCGTCCTGTGCCTGGCGCAGCCGGGCCACCGCGGCCTCGCGGTTGCCCAGGATCACGGCGCTACTNNCGGCCATCTGGCGTTCCACCGCACCGTACCAGCGCGCATCCGTCACCTGATCCTTCAGCATCCGGTTGCGCTCGCGCATCGCCTTTTCATAGCCGAGCGCCGCCTCGGCATGGTCGGGAAAGAACGACAGCGCGATGCGGTCCAGAAAGCGCCGCCGCGCCTCGGCACCTTCCAGCCAGAGCCGGTCCATCGCCGGAACCAGCCAGACCATGCGCAGCAGGTGGCCCAAGGCCGTCTGGGTGGCGGGCTTGCCGTCAATGCGGACCTGCCGCGGCTCGCCCGGTTCGGCCCAGGTTTCCACCTCATGTGCGCCGCGGGGCGAGGTCAGTCCAGCCGAGACTTTCCAGCCCAGGGATCTGGGGCGGCGCGCCAGATCGGCGGTTTCGGCCCGGCGCAGGCCGCGGCCGGNGGAGAGGAGCGAGACTGCTTCCAGAATGTTGGTCTTGCTTGCGCCGCTCGGGCCGAACAAGGCGACCGGTCGGCCGTCCAGATCCAGCCGCAGGGCACGGTGGCTGCGGAAATGGGAGAGCGTGAGCGAGACTAGCGCGAACCCGGCCATCGGCCTTCATCTTGGCTGAAATACCCCGGGGTGCGGGGGCTGGCCCCGCTGCGCCGCCCGTCACACGCGCATCGGCATCACGACATAGATCGCCGAAGTGTCATTCCNCTCGCGCATCAACGTCGGGTCTCCGCTGGAGTTGAACAGGAACACCGCGTTTTCGCGGTCGACCTGGCTGGCGATTTCCAGGAGGTACTTGGCGTTGAAGCCGATCTCCAGCCGGTCGCTGTCATAGGCGACGGCCAGTTCTTCCTCGGCAGCGCCGCTGTCGGGCGCGTTCACCGACAGCACCAGGCGGTCTTCGTCCAGCGACAGCTTCACGGCGCGCGAGCGTTCCGAGGAGACGGTGGCGACGCGGTCCACGGCCTTGGCGAATTCGCTGGCATCGACTTCCAGACGGCGCGAGTTGCCCATGGGGATGACGCGGCTGTAGTCGGGGAAGGTGCCGTCGATGACCTTCGAGGTCAGCGTGATGGCCGGGGTGGCGAAGCGGACCTTGGTTTCGCTGACCGACACCGCAATCTGCGCCTCGTCGTCGTCCAGCAGTTTGCGCAGCTCGCCCACCGTCTTGCGCGGCACGATCACGCCCGGCATGCCCTCGGCACNCGCCGGCAGCGGCGCGTCGATGCGGGCCAGGCGGTGGCCGTCAGTCGCCACGCAGCGCAGGACGGGGCCGTTTTCGCCGGTGGCGGTGTGCATGTAGACGCCGTTCAGATAATACCGCGTCTCTTCGGTGGAGATGGCGAATTTCGCCTTGTCGAACAGCCTACGCAACACCGGGGCCGGGGCGGCGAAGTTCGACGAATAGTCGGGCGAGGCCATCACCGGGAAATCTTCCTTGGGCAGCGTGGCCAGGCTGAAGGTCGAGCGGTANNCGGCGGCGATGGTCAGGCGGGCCGCGGCAGGATCGGCGGTGATGGCGACCAGCGCGCCTTCGGGCAGCTTGCGCACGATTTCATGCAGCATGACCGCCGAGGCGGTGGTGGACCCGGCGCGTTCCACCATGGCGGNGGCGCGGTCCACGACCTCGATATCCAGGTCGGTGGCGCGGAAGCTGACGCGGTCGCCCTCGGCCTCGATCAACACGTTGGCGAGGATCGGGATGGTGTTGCGCCGTTCGACGACCGACTGCGCCTGCGCCAGCGCCTTCAGAAGCGTGCCGCGTTCGATGCTGAACTTCATCGTCATCCCCTGGGGCCCCGATTGGGACACCGATCCGCCCGGCCAAGGCCGGTTCTTCCTGTTTTGCCTGACATTGGGGGCTTTGCAGGGGGCGTCAAGCCCGCCCGCATCAGCCCTGCAACTGGCGTTTCAGCAGTTGCAGATCGTCGGAGAGCTGGCTGTCGGTGGCCATCAGTTCCTCGATCTTGCGCACGCCGTGCATGATCGTGGTGTGGTCGCGGCCGCCGAAGCGCTTGCCGATTTCGGGCAGGCTGCGGTGCGTCATCTGCTTTGACAGATACATCGCCACCTGGCGCGGGCGGGCAATGGCGCGCAGGCGTTTCGGGCCGATCAGGTCGGACAGGCGGACGTTGTAGTGTTCGGCCACCTTGCGCTGGATTTCCTCGATCGTCAGCTTGCGGTCGCTGGCGCGCAGGATGTCGGCCAGGCAGTCCTGGGCCAGTTCAAGCGTGATCTCGCGCCCGACGAGGCTGGCGAAGGCGAAAAGGCGGGTCAGGGCGCCTTCCAGCACGCGGACATTGGTGGTGATGCGGTGGGCCAGGAATTCCAGCACGCCGTCCGACAGCACCAGGCCGCGGTACTGGCTGCGATAGTACTCGGCCTTCTGTTGCAGGATGCCGAGGCGCAGTTCGTAGTCGGTGGGGTGCAGGTCCACCACAAGGCCGCATTGCAGGCGCGACTTGATGCGGTCTTCCAGATCCTTGATCTCGCCCGGCGCGCGGTCGGCGGAAATGACGATCTGCTTGTTCTGGTCCACCAGGGCGTTGAAGGTGTGGAAGAATTCTTCCTGCGTGCTGTCCTTGGCGATGAACTGCACGTCATCGACCATCAGCACATCGACCGAACGGAACATCTNCCTGAAGTCCATCATCTGGCGGTCGCGCAGCGCCTGGACGAAGCGGTACATGAACTGTTCGGCCGAAAGGTACAGCACGCGCAGGTCGGGCTGGTTCACCATCAGCTCATGCGCGATGGCGTGCATGAGGTGGGTCTTGCCGAGGCCGACACCGCCATAAAGGAACAGCGGGTTGAAGCTGACCGGACCGCCTTCGGCGACGCGGCGGGCGGCGGCATGGGCCAGTTCGTTGGGCTTGCCGACGACGAAGCTGTCGAAGGTGAAGCGGGCGTCCAGCTGGGCGCCGGGCAGATCTTCATCCGAGATCCGGCTGCGCGGCGACGGGCGCGTGGTGGCGCCTGACGGGGCTTGCGTGGCGGCCANGGGTCGCGGGCCGCAGGCCTGCGGCGCCGAGGCAACCGAAAACTCCACGCGATCCACCGATTCGCTTACCTGGTTCAGCTGGGCGCGGATGTGGTCGGCGAAGTTGCGGTTGACCCAGGTGCCGAAGAACGAGGTGGGCACTTCGAATTGTGCCACGCCGTTCTTCAGGCCGTTCAGCCGCAGTGGTTCGATCCAGGTCACATAGTTGTTTCGCCCAATCCTCTTGATCAGCTCTTCGCGGACCCGTCCCCAGGTGTCGTCAGTCATTCTCTTGTCCCTCGGCGGTCCCCCGCCGGGATGTCCCGGCTCCGCCTTGTTCGTTCTTGGCTCGGATTCCGGCGCCTGGGAGTCGAGCGGGCGGGACCGTCAGGAACAGGCAACCGGCCCGGCTGGCAGCGCCGGGCACGGCCCAAGGCCCCGTACCGGCAATGGGATACGAGTCCATGCATATTCCTTGACGGTCCGCGGGACCGAGCAGCTTAACCTCTTGACCTCGAACGGAAATTTCAGGTTCCGCGGTTCAGCTTGGCAGCTTGCGGGTTCCCTGGTCCGTCCGCGATCCGACCTGTTCCCCAGGCGACGTGAATCGCATGAGGGCAAGCTATCGCGCCGCCGTGAGCGGCGGCAACCGAACATCTCGCTTGACAGGGGGAGGGGGACGCCGAATCCCGGCGGCCTTGCAATTCGGCAACGGATGCCCCGCGGGGCCGAGAATGCGAAAAGGCGCCCCTTGACGGGACGCCCTGAAACGTTTCAGCCGGACCCGAGTCGGGCCGGAAAGATCACTCGGCGGCGGCCGGGGCCGACATCGCCTTCACGCGCGACGCCAGGCGCGAGACCTTGCGGGAAGCGGTGTTCTTGTGCAGCACGCCCTTGGTCACGCCCCGGGCGAGTTCCGGCTGGGCCGCCTTCAGCGCGGCAACGGCGGCTTCGGCATTGCCCGAGGCGATCGCTTCTTCGACCTTGCGGACGAAGGTGCGGATGCGCGAGCGGCGGGCCTTGTTCACGGCATAGCGGGCTTCCGACTGGCGGGCGCGCTTCTTGGACTGTTCGGTATTGGCCATCAGGCGATTCCTTGGTCTTTGTGTATCTGGCGCACGAAAGACCGAAGGCCCGTCACGGTGGGACGGGAACAGATCTGCCTAAGCGGGCTCACGCGCATGTGGGGCGGGCCTATAGGCCAGTTTTGCCGGGAAGGAAAGCCCCAAGCCTCAGCGGTCGCGGAATTGCGGCTGGCGCTTTTCCAGGAAGGCAGCCATGCCTTCCTTCTGGTCCTCGGTCGCGAAGGCGGCGTGGAACATGCGGCGTTCGAACAACAGGCCCTCGGACAGGGCGGTTTCCTGCGAGCGGTTCACCGCCTCCTTCACCATCATCGCGGTCAGCGCGGATTTCTCGGCGATGCGGGCGGCGATCTTCTTCACCTCTTCCAGCAGGGTCTTGGCGGGGATGACGCGGCTGACAAGCCCCGTGCGCTCGGCTTCCGCCGCCTCCATGAAGCGGCCGGTGAGGTTCATGTCCATGGCCTTGGATTTGCCGATGGCGCGGGTCAGGCGCTGCGTGCCGCCCATGCTNNTAGCGACGATGCCCAGGTTGATTTCGGGCTGGCCGAATTTTGCGGTGTCGGCGGCCACGATGAAATCGCACATCATCGCCAGTTCGCAGCCGCCGCCCAGGCAGTAGTANNCCACGGCGGCGATCACGGGTTTGCGGATGGCGGCGATGGCCTCGGCCTCGGGGCCGAAGAGATTGTCGAAATAGACCTCGGACCAGGTCTTCGCGGCCATTTCCTTGACATCGGCCCCGGCGGCGAAGGCCTTTTCCGAGCCGGTGACGACGATGCAGCGCACCTGGTCGTTGGCATCGGCGGCGCGCATCGCCGCGGCCAGTTCGCGCATGAGCTGCGAGTTCAGGGCGTTCAGCGCCTCGGGCCGGTTCAGACGGATGAGGGCGGTATAGTCCTCGATCTCGACGACGATCGCTTCATAGGCCATCCGCGGTCCCCTTCGCTNTTTCGGCTGAGGGACTCTAGCAGGCCGCCGGAACTTGGCAAGTCACCTCTGGCAAAGGGGGCAGAAGTAGCTGGAGCGGCCGGATTGCACGGTGCGGGCGACGGTTCCGGTACAGCCGGNGGTAGTGCAGGGCTGGCCCTCGCGGTCGTAAACCTTGAAGGAATGCTGGAAATATCCCAGCTCGCCATCGGCCTGGCGATAGTCGCGCAAGGACGAGCCGCNCGCGGCGATGGCCTCTTCCAGCACCTCGCGCACCAGGGGGACAAGCTGCGCCAGCCGGGCGGCCGCGATGTCGCAGGCCCTGTGCCGCGGGTCGATACCGGCGCGGAAAAGCACTTCGCAGACATAGATGTTGCCAAGTCCCGCCACCACATGCTGGTCCAGCAGTGCCGACTTGATCGGCGTGGCGCGGCCTTGCAGGCGGGACAGAAGGTAGGCCTCGTCGAAGAGGTTGCCGAGCGGTTCGGGGCCAAGGCTGGCAAGCAGCGGGTGGGCTTCGGCGGTGGCCGTGGGCATCAGGTCCATCGCGCCGAAGCGGCGGGCGTCATTGAAGGTGATGCGCGCGCCGCCCTCCATGTCCAGCACGACATGGTCGTGCTTCTGCGGCGCCGGGTGGTCGTGGTGGAAGGCGCCGAGCATCGCGCCCGAGACCAGCATCCGACCCGACATGCCAAGGTGGATCAGCAGCGTCTCGGCGGTGGACAGGTCGGCAAGGATGTATTTTGACCGTTTACGCAGCCGACCTGCGCCGGTCAGCCGGTCGGCCATGCGATCCGGCAGAGGAAAACGCAGGTCGGGGCGGTTGACGGCGGCGTGCAGGATGGTGTGGCCGGTCATCACCGGCTCCAGCCCGCGGCGGACCGTTTCAACCTCGGGCAGTTCGGGCATCTTCCCCACCGGACAGCGGGGCGCATTGCGGCGGGCGCCCCACGGCCTATAAGGGGCTCGACCGCGGAACCTGCAAGGCCATTGGGCATGAGCGACGACAAGGACGGCACCACGCATTTCGATTTCAGNACCGTGCCGGAGGCCGAAAAGGCTAAGATGGTCCACGGCGTCTTTACCCGCGTCGCCAATCGCTATGACATCATGAACGACCTGATGTCGGGCGGCGTCCACCGGCTGTGGAAGGACGCGATGATGGACTGGCTGGCGCCGCGGCCCGGCCAGCGCCTTCTGGATGTGGCGGGCGGCACGGGCGATGTGGCCTTCCGCTTCCTGAAGCGGGCGCCGGGGTCCAGCGCCGTGGTGCTGGACATGACCGAATCCATGCTGGTCGAAGGGCGCAAGCGCGCCGAGGCCGACCGCATGGCCGAGAGGCTGGACTGGGTGGTGGGCGATGCGATGGCGCTGCCGCTGCCGTCCAACAGCTTTGACGTCTATACGATCAGCTTCGGCATCCGGAACGTGACGCGCATCGCCGATGCGCTGAAGGAAGCCTATCGCGTGTTGCGGCCCGGTGGGCGGCTGATGGTGCTGGAGTTCAGCCAGATTCCGAACGACCTGATGCAGTGGGCCTATGACCGCTACAGCTTCAACGTCATCCCGGTGATGGGGCAGATCGTGGCGGGCGACCGCGACAGCTATCAGTATCTGGTCGAGTCGATCCGAAAGTTCCCCGACCAGGAGACGTTTGCCGCGATGATCCGCCAGGCCGGTTTTTCCCAGGTAAAGTACCGCAACCTGACCATGGGCATTGCCGCCCTGCATTCGGGCTGGAAAATCTAGGTGCGCGGTCCCCACAACATTGTCCGGCTGATCCGCACGCTGGCGACGCTGGAACGGGCCGGGGCCATCGGCGTGGTGCTGGAGGCCTTCGATGCGCCGCCGCGGCTGCGGGTGCTGGCGCGGGTGCTGGGATGGCTGTTTGCCTGGCTGGGGGTGAAGGGCGACCCTGACCTGCCGCCCTTGACCCAGGCGATCACCGCGCTTGGGCCANNCTACATCAAGTTCGGCCAAATCCTTTCGACCCGCCCCGACATCGTGGGCGACGAGCTGGCTGACCAGTTGCGGTACTTGCAGGACCAGCTGCCGCCCTTTCCCACCGCCGTTGCCAAGGCGACCGTCGAGACGGAGCTTGGCATCCGGGTGGACGAGGCGTTCAGCGAGTTTTCCGAACCGGTGGCGGCGGCGTCCATCGCGCAGGTGCATCGCGCGCGGCTGGCCGATACCGGCGCCGAGGTCGCGGTGAAGGTGCTGCGCCCTGATATCGAGCGCGCCTTCCGCAAGGACATCGACGCCTTCTATTTCGCCGCTCGCGTGATCGAGACGCTGGCCCCCTTCTCGCGCCTACTGCGACCGATGGACGTGATCGCCCATTTCGAGGGCGTGGTGATGGGCGAGCTGGACCTGCGGCTGGAAAGCTCGGCCGCGGCGGAGTTTGCCGCCAATACGGCCAAGGACGAAGGCATCCAGGTGCCAAAGCCGCTGTGGTATCTGTCCGGGCGGCGGGTGATGACGCTGGACTGGGCCGAGGGCATTCCCTTGGCCGACAACGAGGCGCTGGACGCCGCCGGACATGACCGGCGCGTGCTGGGCGCGCGGGTGTTGCAGCTGTTCCTGAGCCATGCGCTGCGCGACGGCTATTTCCATGCCGACATGCACCAGGGCAACCTGAAGGTGGCGGCGAATGGCGACCTGATCGCCTATGACTTCGGCATCATGGGGCGGATCGACGAATATACCCGCCGGGTCTATGCCGAGATTCTGATGGGCTTCATCCGCAAGGATTACCGCCGCGTCGCCGAGGTGCATTTCGAGGCGGGCTATGTGCCCGCCGACCGCGACATGGACGAATTCGCTCGCGCGCTGCGCGCCGTGGGCGAGCCGATCTTCGGCATGGATGCCAGCCGCATCTCGATGAGCCACTTTCTGGCCTATCTGTTCGAGGTCACCGAACGCTTCGGCATGCAGACACGCACCGAGCTGATCCTGTTGCAGCGCACCATGGTGGTGGTCGAAGGCGTGGCGCGGCGGCTGGACCCGCATATCAACATCTGGGAAGTCGCGCGGCCCATCGTGGAAGGCTATATCGCCAAGAATGTCGGCCCTGGNCCCACGCTGCGCGACCTGGCAGAGACGGCGCGGGTGCTGGCGCGGTTCGGGCCGCGCCTGCCGCGCATGGTGGAAGCGATGCTGATCGCGCAATCGACGCCGCGGGTGGTGGAACCGCCGCCGCGCAAGCTGCGGTTCTGGCCCTGGGCGCTGGCGGCAGCCACGCTGGCGGCGGGCGTGGCCATCGGCACGCGGCTGTAGCGGTTACAGCGCGGAAAGTTCCAGCCGTGCGGCCTCGGCATAGCTTANAGCATCGCCGCGGGCCGCGCGCCACAGGCAATGCGCCGCCAGCCGCCAGTGCAGCAGAGGCGCGAGGGTAAGGTAGCGGGCAACCGTCCGGGGCTCGCCATAGGCCGACAGGAAGGCCGCGCGCTCGTCGCCAGTAAGCGGGGCGCCGCGGTAAAGGCGCTGCATGGCGGGGGACAGGAAGGCGGCCAGGTCTTCAGCCGGGTCGCCGAGGCCAGGGCATTGCCAGTCGATCAGCACGACGCCCCGTGCCGATCTGATCAAGCTGTTTACCACCGCATCGCCGTGAACAAGGCGCGGTTCAGGGACGGGGATGTCGGGCAGGTCGGGCAAGGGCGGCAGACCCGAAACCCCGGCGGCAACACGCCGGGCATCGGCGGAAAGCGCCTGAGTCCCGGCCACAGCGACCGAAAGCCGGGCGGCGGGTTNCATGCCGTGAAGGCGCGCCAGCGCATCGGCCGCTTTGGCGGGGTTGCTGTGCCAGGTCCGGCCAGGGACATGATCACAGATGAGCCACCCGGACCAGTGGCGCANGAGCGCCGGGGCCAGGCCGGTGGCGGCAAGACGGGCAAGGGCGCAAGCTTCGGCTGCGGCATCGTTGGGGAAAAGCGGGCTTGCCGCTTCCGGGCAGTAAAGCTTGGCCACCACCGGGCCTANACGAAACACCTGGTTCGTGCGGCCGCCCGACAGGGGCGTGACCGGCGTACCGGGCGGCACCAGCCGAGCCAGGGCGGCGCGCAGGTCGGGCGGGAAGACGGGACGTGACAGGGCGGCCGCGGGCATGGCGCCGGACCCTAGCGCCCTGCCCTGCTTTACTGCAACCTGGCGGTCAGACCCGGCGAAGCGCCGTCACCGCCGTCGCATCCACGCTGGAGCCGCCTTGCAGCAGCAGGCGAATGCCGCTCGACCCGGCCTGCGCCTCGACAATCGTGGCGTAGGATCTGACGGGTGAGGTATTCAGAAGCGTGTCGCCGCCGTAGCTTTCCAGTGCCAGCGAATAGGTGCCTTCGGGCAGCGGATCGCCGACGATGTCGGCGCCGAGCCATTGGTAAGGGTCCGACGACAGGGGCAGATNCTCGCGCGAGACCACGGTGCCATCTTCGTCGCGGACGACAAGGACGGCGCGGGTGGCGCCCTGCGCCGGGTTGGGAGAGACGGCGGTCCCGTCGAAATGCACCGGCACGTCGGCCCGCGCCTGCTGGCCGACCCAGCCCGCCAGCTGCGCCATGCCAAGGACGCTGAACTGCGTGGCAAGATTGGACAAAAGCTTGTTGGTCTGCACCTGCTGTTCCACCCCGGAAAAGGTGGCCAGCTGGGTGGCATAGGCCGTCGAATCCATCGGGTTCAGCGGATCCTGGTTGCGGATTTGCGCCGTCATCATCTTCAGGAACATCTGGTAATCGGCGCTGGTCGTCTGGGCCGCGGTGGTGGCCGTTGCGGCGGCGGCAGAGGTGGCAGAAGTGACGGTGGTCATGGCGTTCTCTTCAGAGCAGGAGGTCGAGGTCGCCGTCGCGCCGCGGCTGGCGGGCGGCAGGCGACCCGGTGGACGCAGAGGGCGTCGGGCTGGCAGCAGCCGGGACATCGGGCGACGGGGCATCGGTCGTAGGGGCGGGGCGGGGCGCGCGGCCCCAGGTCAGGCTGGCGCCGGAAAGGCCCGCCTCTTGCAGCGCGCCGGTCAGTTCGTCTGCGTGGCGGCGCAACAGGTCCAGCGTGGCCGGGTGATCCGCCAGTACATGCAGCGCCAGCCGACCGCGCCGGTCTCGGATGCGCAGGCGCACCGGCCCCAGTTCGGCGAGATCCAGCGCAAGTTCGGTCTCGCCCGCGGGGATGGGGCGGGCGCAGCGGGTTCCGCCGCGGCGGCGCTCGCCGGGGTAGCGGCGTTTCCGGTGCCGCTGGGGCATCGGCGGGCCGCCTGGGGCGGCATCGCAATGGGGCGGGGCGGCGCGGGGTCGGCGATCCAGCGCAGGCTGGTGACGATATCGGACGACAACGGCGGGCGGGGACCGTAGGGCCGGACGCCGGCGGCGGCGCGGGCAGCTGCCGCCGTGCTGGCCGGATCTGCGGGCGGCACCAGGGGATGCCGACGGCCCGCCCTTGACCCAGCCCACGCGGCTGGCGCGTCGGTCGGTGCGGGCGGCGTCCGGCGGTCCCGCCTGGGGCGTGACGACCGGCTTGCGCGCCCTTGCCCGCCGCGGCCCGGTGGGCGCGGCAGGGGCCGCGGCCACGGGTTCGGCTGCCGTCGGCACCGCCGGCCCGCAGGCGCCTGGCTGGCAATGTCCGCCGGTCCGGTCGCGACGCACAGGGTGTCGGCCTGGCCGGGCGTGATGCCGCCCTGCGGTGCCGCGGGCGGGGGCCGCCTCGTCCACCCTGTCCGGCGGGGGCGGCGCGGGCGGGATATCGGCAAGGACGGCCGGAACGATGACGGCAGGGTCCGCCGCGATGGTGGTGTCGTCCCGGGCAGCGCGCGCCGGGCCGGGCGATCTGGCCCTTCGGACAGGACGGCGCCGAAGCCGTCCGCAGCGTCATCGACCGGCTTACAGGACCGACCGGGTCGGCAACGGCCGGGGGTGCAAGCGAGGCGAGGGGAAAGGGTCTGTCCATGGTCCTGCCGACTTATGCCGTGCTTCGGTTCTGGCCCGGCGCTGGTTACCGGGTGTTTACCGCCGGCGCCGACACTGCAGAAAATCCGCTGCAAAGGTTCCCGAGATGCAGGTTTCCCCTAGCCACCGAATCCGCCCCCACCGCCCTGCGCCGCAAGGCCGTGGAGATGGAGGCGGTCTTCCTGTCGGAAATGCTGGCCCATGCCGGGCTGGACCAGGGCCTTTCGCCGGGGGCGCAGGGCGAAGAGGCGGATCCCTTCGCCTCGTTCCTGCGCGACCGACTGGCCGAGCAGATCGCCCGCAAGGGTGGCATCGGCCTGTCCGAAGCGATCTTCCGGTCGATGGCTGCGGAGGCAGATCATGCCAAGAACGGATGACGTGCAGGCGGCCTTTGCAGCCGTATCGGCGATCCTGCGCGAGGGGCGGCTGGCCGAGCTGCCCGCCGCGGCCATCGCTCTGGAAACCGCGCTACGCCGCACGGCGAACGGTCCCCGGCCGAGGTCGAGGCTCTGCGCGATCAGGCCCGGCGCCTGAAACGCCAGCTGGAGGCGGCGGCGCGCGGCATCCGGTCGGCTCAGGCGCGGCTGGCCGACATCCGTGCGGCCCGGCAGTCGGCGACCTATGACGGCGCCGGTCGTCGCAGCGGCCTGTCGGCGGCTGCGACGGTGGCCAGGCGATTCTGAACGATCATTCGAATGCGTCGCATTTGGCTGCGGCGATTCAGGCTTCCTTAGAAAATCGCGGGCTTCAATTGCCCTGCATCCCCAGACGGGATGGCGCGGTTCGGACCCCGGGTCCAACCGCAGCGGTCAGAACGCCTGTCCTGCCACCGGCTCGCCGGTGGCCCAACCCGCCGGCTGCAAAGCGCCCGGCATGCGAGGAACAACGGATGTCTTCCATTCTGACGAACACCAGCGCCATGGTCGCGCTGCAGACGATGAAGTCGATCAACGCCGGGCTGAATGCCACGCAATCCGAAATCTCGACCGGCAAGTCCGTCGCCACCGCGCGCGACAACGCGGCCGTCTGGTCGATCTCGAAGGTCATGGAAGCCGACGTGAAGGGCTTCAAGGGCATCTCCGACAGCCTGGCGCTCGGCTCCTCGACGCTGTCGGTGGCGCGGCAGGCGGCGGAAACCGTCACCGACCTGCTGACCGAGGTGAAGGGCAAGATCGTCGCCGCGCAGGAAGCGAACGCCGACCGCGGCAAGATCCAGACCGACATCTCGGCGCTGCGCGACCAGATTTCGTCGGTTGTCAGCGCGGCGCAGTTCAACGGGCTGAACCTGGTGGACGGCTCGCAAAGCACGGTTTCGGTGCTGGCCTCGCTGGACCGGTCGGGGTCGAATGTCGCCGTGTCCTCGATCACGGTGAACGCCCATGACCTGTCGATCGGCGCCTATTCCGCCAAGGGCGTGCTGGCCGGATCGGACGGCGCCTCGACGAACAACGACACGGCGGGCTTTGCCATCGACAGCGGTGGCGGCACCGGCCTGATCGTGATCGACGACAGCACCGATGCCTTCGCCGCGGGCGACAAGGTCTCGCTGACCATCGGCGGCAAGACGGCGACCTATACCGTGACGGCGGAAGACGTGGCCTCGACCACGGCGGCCGATATCGTGGCGGTCGGGCTGAAGCAGGCGGTGGAAGGGCTGGGCATCGAAGGCCTGACCATCGACTATGACAGTGGCAGCCCGGGCGAGCTGGCCTTCACCAATTCCGGCACCGACGACCTGACGGTCAGCGCGCAGTTCTCGAACGCCGGGGCCGGGGGCCTGGGGGCGCTGTCGTCCATCGACGCCGACGCAGTCGGGGCGCAGGCGGCGCTTGGCAACATCGAATCGATGCTGCAGACGGCGATTTCCGCCGCCGCCGACTTCGGTTCGACCCAGGGCCGCATCGACATCCAGGGCGATTTCGTCAGCAAGCTGACCGATTCGCTGAAGGCCGGCATCGGCACGCTGGTGGATGCCGACATGGAGGAAGCCTCGGCCCGTCTGCAGGCGCTGCAGGTGCAGCAGCAGCCGCCGACGCAGGCGCTGTCCATCGCCAACCAGCAACCGCAGTCGCTGCTGTCGCTGTTCCGCTGAGGTGACGGGGGCCGGGACGCCCGGCCCTTGCGCCTCCTCCATCCCCTGACCCAGCGAGCCCGCCGTGACCCTCAGCCAGATTGCCCGAACCGCCTATGCCCGCCCGGAGGCCCCGGCGCGCACACCCCGAACCCTGGAATACGATCTGCTGGCCCGCGCCACGCAGCGCCTGACCCAGGCCTGGCGCCAGCGTCGGCAGGATTTCCCCGGCCTTGCCCAGGCGCTGGCGGAAAACCAGCAGCTCTGGTCCGCCTTGGCGGCCGACGTTACNGGTGGCAACGGCCTGCCCGCGGCCCTGCGCGCCAAGCTGTTCTATCTGTACGAATTCACCGCCCAGCACAGCCGTCAGGTCCTGGACGGCAATGCGGAGTCNGAAGTGCTGGTAGACATCAACACGGCGGTGATGCGCGGGCTGCGCGGCGACGGCGGGACGGGGGTGGCAGGATGACCGGCCTTGTCCTGAAGCTCGGCCCGCATGAACGGGTTCTGATCAATGGCGCGGTGATCGAGAATGGCGAGCGGCGCTCGCGTCTGGCGATCATGACGCCGAACGCCCACATCCTGCGCCTGCGCGATGCCATCCACCCCGAACAGGTGAACACGCCGGTGCGCCGGGTCTGCTATATCGCCCAGCTTGTGCTTTCCGGCGATGCCGAGCCTGATGTTGCCCGGCAGCAGCTTCTGCGCGGGATCGAACAGTTGAGCCAGGTGCTGACCGACCACGACAGCCGCACGCAGCTGGCCACGGCCTCGCGCGCGGTGCTGGACAACCAGCCCTATCAGGCGATGAAGGCGCTGCGCCTGCTTCTGCCGCGGGAGGAACGGCTTCTGGCCGCGGCCCGGGCATGAGCTTTTCGGCGCTTCTTCCCTCGGGCGGCTTCCTTGGCTGGACCTACCTGCAGCGAACCTCGGAGGCCCAGATCGCCCGGCTGGCAACCAGCGCCGAGATGACGCGGGACGAGGCGCATTTCCGCGAAACGATCGGCTCGGTCGACAGCGCCGAAGAACTGGTCGCCGACCGCCAGCTGCTGAAGGTGGCGCTTGGTGCCTTTGGCCTGAGCGACGACTTGCCGAACAAGTACTTCGTGCAGAAGGTGCTGGAGGATGGCACGCTGTCGGCAGATGCCTTGCCGACAAAGCTGGCCGACAAGACCTATGCCGCGCTGTCGGCCGAATTCGGCTTTGGCGACTATGCCACGCCGCGCACCAAACTGTCGGACTTTGCCGACCGCATCATCGAGAAGTACCGTCAGCGCAGTTTCGAGGAAGCGGTGGGCGAGCAGGACGAAACCCTGCGCCTGGCGCTGAATGCCGACCGCGAACTGGCGGCCCTGGCGAAGAAATCCTCGTCGGTGGACACGAAGTGGTATTCGATCCTGGGCAATGCCGCGCTGCGCGAGGTGTTCGAAACCGCCTTCGGCCTGCCGGACTCTTTCGGGTCGATCGACCTTGACCAGCAGGTTTCGGTGATGAAATCCAAGGCGGACAGCCTTCTGGGGTCGGACGACCCGGCGGCGCTGGCCGACGCCGAGACACGGGAAGGGCTGATCAAGCGCTTTCTGGTGCAAAGTGAGATTGCCGCCTTCCGCACGACGCAAAGCCAGAGCGGCGCGTTGCAGATGCTGTCGCAGACCGTGAGCTTCCTGCGCGACCTGCACGGCTGACAGGAGCGGTCAGCCGGGACGATCAGCCGGGCGGAGGCATTCCGCCAGGCGCCGGAAACTGCCCGCAATGCCTTCGGCCGGGGCATCCTCGGCCAGGAAACCGTCGAGCGCTTACCAGATGCGGATGGCTTCATCCACCAGCGGGTCACTGCCCTTGGCATAAAGGTCACTCTNGATCATCATCTCTGCCCGATCCCAGGCGCCCAGAAGCCGCCGCGCCCTGGCAATCAGCGCATTCTCGTCTTCGGTCGCGGCCTCGGGCAGGCTGCGCGACACCGAGCGCAGAAGGTCGATGGCCGGAAACCGGCCCCGTTCGGCAATGCGCCGGTCCATCACGACATGGCCATCCATCACCCCGCGCAGGATATCGGCCACGGGCTCCTCCATGTCGGAGCCACNCACCAGCACCGAGAACACCGCCGTGATGTCGCACCCTGCGGCCCNCGGCCCGGCGCGTTCGGCCAGGGACATGATGGCGTGCGACAGCGACGGCGGATAGCCGCGCAGCGCCGCGGTTTCGCCCGCAGCCAAGGCGATTTCGCGGTGCGCCTCGGCAAAGCGGGTGACGGAATCCATCAACAGAAGCACCTGCGCGCCCTGATCGCGAAAATGTTCGGCCACGGCCATCGCCGTCCAGGCGCAGCGGCGGCGGGCGAGTGGCGATTCATCCGAAGTGGCGGTGACGACGACCGACCGCTCCATGCCGGCTGGCCCAAGCACCCGTTCCGTGAACTCGCGCAACTCGCGCCCGCGTTCGCCGACCAGCGCGATGACCACGACATCCGCCGCCACCCCGCGCGCGAACTTGCCCAGAAGCGTGGATTTGCCGACGCCCGAGCCGAACAGGCCGATGCGCTGGCCGCGCACCAGCGGCAGCAGCGTGTCGAACACCGCCGTGCCGGTTTCCAGCCGCGCGCCAAGCCGCCGCCNGCCCCGCCGCGGGGGCGCGCCGGGCCGCAGCGGCCGCGCCACCGGCCCACGCATCAAGGGCCGACCATCCAGCGGCTGCCCGCGCGAATCGATGATGCGGCCGATCCAGCTGTCATCGGGCGCAACCGAGGCGGCACCGCGCAATTCCACCTCGTCGCCGATGGCAAGGCCCTCGGTCCCGCCTTCGGGCAGCACGGCCGCCGTGCCGGCGCCAAGCGCCACGATCTCACNCCCGGCGCGGGCGCGGGCGCCCCGCACCAGCACCTGATCGCCAAGCCCGGCGCGCCGGTCCAGCCCGCTGACCGAAAGCGTGCCCTGCGACACCGCCAGCACCCGGCCAAGGCTGTGGACGGCCCGGATTTCCGCCAGTTCCACAAGAAGCCCGTCGAAAACGCCCGACATGATGTTTCCCCTTTGTTCGGCCTTACCCTTTCTAAAGGAATCGCCCTTAAGCCTTGATGAAGCCAATCGAGGGAGAAGCCCCGATGTTCGAACCGCTGGATGTCACGCGCATGGCGCAGGCCCTGGCCGCCCATTCCGGGAACGCCTGTCGCTGATCGCCGAGAATGTCGCCAATGCCGACACGCCCGGATACCGGGCGCGCGACCTGCCCGATTTCGCCGCAGCTTTTCAGGCGGCGATCTGTCCCTGCGCCAGACGCGCAGCGGCCATATCGCCGGCGCGTCCCTGCCTGCGGTCGTGCTCGCCGAGGGCAGCGCCTCGCCCGACGGCAATACCGTCTCGCTGGAGGCCGAAATGGTCCGCGCGGCCGGGGTGCGGCAAGATCATGCCATGGCACTGGCCGTCTATCGCTCGGCCTCGGAAATCGTCCGGTCGGCGCTTGGCAGGCGGGGGTAAGCGATGGGCGATCTGAACCTTGCGCTTGGCCTTTCCGCCAGCGGGATGGAGGCACAGGCGGCGCGCCTGCGCCATGTGACCGAGAACATCGCCAATGCAGATACGCCCGGCTATCGCCGCAAGGTCGTGGGCTTTCGCATGGACGGCGAGGATGGCCGCGTCACCCCCGGCCCGGTGCAGCTGGACCGCGGCGAGCTGAAATCGGTCTATGACCCCAGCAACCCGCTGGCCGACGAGACCGGGCATTACCAGGGTTCGAACGTCGATCTGGTGGTCGAGATCGCCGACNNGCGCGAGGCGCAGCGGGGATACGAGGCCAACCTGCGCATGTTCGACCAGGCCCGCCAGATGGCGCAGGGCCTGTTCGACCTGCTGCGGCGATAGGGAGGCCGAAAATGGACCTGCGCACATCCTTTGCGACCCGCGGCTACGAACAGGCCCGCACGGTTTCGGCCCCCACGCCCAAGACCCAGACCGGCGAGTAAGCTTGCCCGCGCCGCCGCCAGCTTTGCCGACACCCTGGCGCAAAGCGAAACCGTGGCCAAGGCCGCGATGACCGGCGGCGCCGACCCCCATGCCCTGGTCGAGGCCCTGGCCTCGTCGCAGCTGGCTGTCGATACCGTGGTCACGCTGCGCGACCGCGTGGTCGAAGCCTATCAGGAAATCCTGAGGATGCCGGTATGACGGAAAACCTGATCTTCGACCTGACCCGCGAGACCGTCTGGATCGCCGTGGTGATCTCGGCCCCGCTTCTGGTTGCCGCACTGGTCGCGCGTGGTCATCAGCCTCTTCAGGCCCTGACCTCGGTGCAGGAAATGACGCTGACCTTCGTGCCCAAGGTCGGCGTGATGATCCTGGTCTTCTGGGTTTCGATGAGCTTCATGACCGCGACGCTGGTGACCTTCTTCACCGCCCGCATCCTGCCTCTGATCGCGGGGGCTGAGCATGGACAGCGCCGGTTACATCGCCCTGACCCGCCAGTCCGGCCTGATGCGCGAGCTNGGGGTTGTCGCCAACAACATCGCCAACCTGTCCACCGTGGGGTTCCGGCGCGAAGGGCTGGTCTTCGCCGAACATGTCCGCACTNNGGAGGATGGCAGCAGCCTGTCGATGGCGCGGGCGTCAGGACGGGTGGCCGACCTGACGCAGGGACCGCTGACCCAGACNGGGGGCACCTTCGACCTGGCGATCGAGGGCGAGGGCTTCTTTCTGGTCGATGCCGGTGGTCAGCAACGTCTGACGCGGTGCAANTTTTTCGGCCCTGGCCACGGGGAACTGGCCACGCCTGACGGCAACCGCCTGCTGGATGAAGGCGGCGCGCCGCTGGCGGTGCCGCCGGGCAGCCGTGCGGTGCGGATCGGGGCGGATGGCACGGTCTCGGCCGATGGCCAACCGGTCGGGCGCATCGGGCTGTGGCAGCCCGCGACGCCGGAATCGCTGCGGCACGAGGAGGGCACGCTGTTTTCGGCCGATGCGCCGGTGCTNACCGAGGGCGCGACCCTGCTGCAGGGCTTTCTGGAGGAAAGCAACGTGAACGCCGTCAGCGAGATGTCCCGCATGATCGAGGTGCAGCGCGCCTATGACCTGGGCCAGTCCCTGCTGGACCGCGAGGACCAGCGCCTGAAACTCGTCATCGACACCCTTGGCCGATAGGAGCCTGAAATGAACGCCCTGCAAATCGCGGCCAGCGGCATGAGCGCCCAGCAGATGCGGGTGGACGTGGTGTCGAACAACCTGGCCAACATGTCNACCACCGCCTACAACGCCCGCCGAGCTGATTTCGCCGACCTGCATTATCAACAGGTTGCGCGCCCGGGCACGGTGACGGCCAGCGACGGCACCATCCTGCCCACCGGCGTGCAGATCGGCCTGGGCGTGCGGCCCTCGGCGGTTTCCGTCGTCGTGGCTCAGGGCGCCCTGACCCAGACGAACGGCGACCTTGACCTGGCGATCGAAGGCTCGGGCTATCTGCAGGTGACGCTGCCCTCCGGCTCGGCCGCCTATACGCGCGACGGGGCGCTGAAACGCACCGGCGAGGGGCTGATCGTCACTGCCGACGGCTATGAGGTGGCGCCGGGCCTGACCATCCCGTCGGACACGAAAAGCCTGTCGATCAACGCCGATGGCGAGGTCTACGCCTATTTCGAGGGCGAGACCGAGCCGCAGCTTCTGGGCCAATTCACCCTGACCGGCTTTGCCAATGAAAAGGGGCTGGAGGCCATGGGGTCGAACCTGTTCCTGGAAACCGAGGCCTCGGGCTCNGCCCACCGAGGGCTGCCGGGCGAAGACGGTCTTGGTAANCTGCGCCAGGGCTATCTGGAAGACAGCTCGGTCGATGCCGTGCGCGAGATCACCGAACTGATCAAGGCGCAGCGCGGTTACGAGCTGAACTCCAAGGTCATTACCGCCGCCGACCAGATGCTGGCGGCCACCACCCAGTTGCGCTGATGCGAACCCTGACCCTTGCCCTGATAGCCCTGCTGATCCCCACCGGCCTTGCGGCTGAAAGCGTGGTCGCCGCCCGCGTGATCCGGGCGCGGACGGTGATCGCCCCGGAAGACCTGTTGCTGGTGGACCGCGACCTGCCCGGCGCCCTGACCCTGCCGCAAGAGGCCGAGGGGATGGAGGCGAAGAAGACCATCTATGCTTACCGCCCCGTCCGGCCCGAGGATCTGGTACCGCCCGCGATGATTGAACGTAACCAGACGGTCGTGCTGGTCTATACCCTGGGCGGGCTGGCCATCGAGACCGAGGGCCGCGCCCTGGACCGCGCCGCGGTCGGCGACACGCTGCGCGTGATGAACGCGGGCTCCCGCGCTGTTCTGACCGGCGTCGTCGCCGCGGACGGCACCGTCCACATCCTGCCCGGAAGCTGAGAGAGCCAGATGCATCGTCCTGCCTTGCTGATCCTTCTTGCCACGGCCGCCTGCGGGCGGATGGACCATCTGGGCCAGCCGCCCTCGTTCTCGGAAGTGGAACGCGGCAGCCAGACCGCGGCCATGTACACCGTGCCCTGTCCNGACACGTTGCTGGATCCGGGGCCGGGGGCGGAATCCTCGTTGTGGACCGACGGNTCCGATTCGCTTTACGCCGATCCGCGGGCGGCGCGCGCGGGCGACATCCTGACCGTGGTGATCGAGATCGACGAAAGCGCCGAGATTTCGAACCGCACCGACCAGAGCCGCGAGGGATCGGAACAGCTGAACGTGCCGCTGTTCGGCCTGCCGCAGCGCGCCGAAGCCGTGATGCCCGCTTACGCCAGCCTGGACCCGGCGGTCGAGATCAGCTCGTCCTCGGGTTATCAGGGGGACGGGTCGGTGCGGCGCAACGANAAGCTGACGCTTCGCGTGGCGGCGACCGTGGTCGAACGCCTGCCCAACGGCGCGCTGCGCATCGAGGGCCAGCAGGAAGTGCGCGTCAACAACGAACTGCGCGAATTGACCGTCACCGGCTTCGTGCGGTCCTCGGACATCTCGCGCAAGAACGAGATCACCTATGACAAGATCGTNAACGCCCGCATTTCCTATGGCGGCCGTGGCCAGATCAGCGACATGCAGGCGCCGCGCTATGGCCAGCAGGTGACCGACGCGATCCTGCCCTATTGAGGGCTACGATGAAGAAGATCCTGCTCTTTCTGTTGCCCCTGCTGGCCCTGCCGATCGGGATCGGGGCGGGGGCCGTCCTGCGCCCCGAGGATCATGAGGCCGCCCAGACGGGCCACGCGACCGAAGGCGAGGCCGAAGCCGGGGAAGAAACCGAGGGAGAAGACCCGGCCGACGCACCCGAATATGTGAAGCTGACCAACCAGTTCGTTGTACCGATCCTGTCGGGTGGCGAAGTTGTGTCACTGGTCATCCTGTCGCTCAGCATCGAGGTTCAGCCGGGCCACGGCGAAGAGATCTACGCGCGCGAACCGAAGCTGCGCGATGCCTTCCTGCAGGTCCTGTTCGACCATGCCAATGCCAGCGGCTTCAGCGGCGACTTCACCGAAGGTGCCGCGCTGGCCCCACTGCGGCAGGCCCTGCGCGAAGCGGCCTTTGCGGTGCTGGGGCCGATGGTGACGGATGTCCTGATCGCGGACATCGTGCGCCAGGACGGCTGAGCCCGCGCGCCGTTACCGTCGCCGGTCCAGCCGGCTTTCCAGCTTTCCCAGCACGTCGGCGCGGCCGAAGGCGTCGCGGGCCGCCGCCTCGGCCTCGGCCAGATCGGCGGTCTGGCGGGCGAGAAGCCGCGTCAACTCGCGGCGGCGGGCATCGGCCCAGCCCTCAAAGGCGACCTGGGCCATCCCCGCCGCGACGGGGTGAAGGTNCGTCGCCACCGATGTGGCATTCAACCCCTCCAGCCGCGAAAGGGTCTGGTCACGCAGCTGCGCGGCGCGGCGCAGCCCATCCAGCCGGGCATCGCGGATCAGCTGGGCAAGGCCGTGGAGGCGTTGCAGATCCTGGCGGGCGGTCATTCTGCCGCCTCGCCCTGCGGCGCATGGCTTCGGCAAAGCGGATCGCGGCGGCGACGGCGCGGTAGTGATCGGGGTGAATCTCCTGCCCGATCTGGACGGTGGCGTGGATGGCGCGGGCAGTGGGCGGATCGTCGCGGATCGGCACCCCGGCCTCGGCCGCGGCGGCGCGGATGCGCAGGGCGGTTTCGTCCACGCCCTTGGCGACGCAAACCGGCGCCGCGGCGGCNNCCCGGTCCCATTTCAGCGCCACGGCATAGTGCGTGGGGTTGACGATCACGACATCGGCCTTCGGCACCTCGGCGATCATCTGGTTCAGCGCCAGGTCCTGCCCGCGCCGCCGCCGGTGCGACCGGGCATGCGGATCGCCTTCGGNATCGCGCAATTCATCGGTGATTTCCTTGCGCGACATGCGGTTGCGCGCCAGAAACCGCAGGTGCTGCCACAGCGTATCGGCCAAACCGACGGCGATGGACAGCACCAGCGCGATCAGCACAAAACGGCGTATCTGGTCCACCAGGTAAAGGCTGGCCCCNNCTGCCGACAGGCGCGCGGTGCCGATGGTGGCATCCAGCTGGTCGCGCAGCAGCCAGGCCAGCAGACCGGCTGCCAGCACTGCCTTGATGCCGGATTTGAGAAATTCCCNCAGACCCGTGACCCCGAACCGCTGCTGGAGGTTCGCCAGGGGCGATATGCGCGACATCCGGGNGGCCAGGTTCTCTGGCGTGAAGGTCCAGCTGCGCTGGACCAGATGCCCGAGCACCGNCCCGACGACCGGCAGAAGGAACAGTCCCGCCGTGGCCAGCCCGACGGCGGCCAGNNAACCTCATGCAGCGCCGCCGCCCCGAAGGAACTCCGGTCCAAGCCGGTCGGCCCGTGCCAGCAGCGAGGTGCTGATCCCGCCGATTCGCGCAACGACCTGCGGCCCGGTCAGCACGAGGGCGACCAGAAAGCCCATCAGGGCGAAGGCCGATGCCAGATCGGCCGAACGCGGCACTTCGCCCCGCTGACGCGCCTCGTCCAGCTTCTTCTGGGTCGGGGCGTGTTCGCGGTCCTCGCCTCCGTCCTCGCTCATGGTGCGACCTCGAAGGGCAGGACCAGACGGGACTGGAACGCCTCGACCCAGGCGGACAGCATGACGGGAGCGGCCAGCGCCAGCAGGGCCAGGCCGCCCAGTGACAGCGCTTACGCGCCGATCATGGTGACCATGAATTGCATGGCCCGGTTGATGATGCCAAGCGCCAGATTGTACAGGACCGACGCCACCTGGAACGGCGCGGCAAGCGCAAAGGCCAGGGACAGCATCCGCCCGGTCTCGGCCAGGCCCCATTCGGCGAAGGCGCNCGCGGCAGGCAGGCTGCCCGCCGGGACGGCCTGATAGGACAGGATCAGAAGCTCGGCCGCCCGGACATGCAGGCCAAGCGCCGCGCCAAGGGCCAAGGCGGCCGTGACCAGGAACTGCGACACCGCCGGAACCGGCTCNNTGGCCCCGCCCCCGCGGTCAGCTGCGACAGAGAGATCGCCTGTGCGGCGATGGTGCCCGCCACCTGAATCGCCAGGATCAGCAGCCGCNNAGGCCAAAGCCCAGGGCCAGGTAGCGCCGACCTCGCCCAGGGCGGGGCCGACAACGCCCGCCTCGGGGCCGGGCAGCCCGCCGACAACCGCTTGCGCCACGACCGCGGTGAAGGCGACCGCCGCCACCAGCCGGACACGCACCGAAAGGCTTTGCTCGCCGAANNGTGACAGCAGGGCCATCGCAGCCCCCACGCGCAGGAAGACCAGCATCGCCTTCCAGATCACCGCAGGTGTGACCCCGGCCAGGTCGGACAACAGGCCCAGCCAATCGGTCATGGCGCCACCACCCCCACCATGGCGGGGCGCGCCTCCAGCCCGATTTCCTCGAAGGACAGGACCGGAATTGACAACCNCTTCGCGGCCACCACCGTACGAAGGAAGCGGCGGCGCAACGACGAGGTGACAAGCGCGGGCTGTGTGCCGCGTTCTGTCGCCCGGTGGACCCGTTCGGCGATGGCGGTTGCCAGCCGCGAGAACTGGTCAGGCGGCAGCGCGACGTCGCGGTGCCCGCGGTCGCCGTCGATCTGGTATGCCGCGAAGGTCCGTTCCCATTCCGGGGCCAGCTGGACCANGGGAATGGTCCCGTCTTCGCGCCGCAGTTCGGCGATCAGCTGGAAGCCCAACCGCTGACGGACATGTTCGCATACAGCTTCGGGCGAGGGCAGGCCGCGGGCTTCGGCGATCGCCTCCAGGATCAGGGGAAGGTTCCNGATCGACACCCGTTCCTCCAGCAACAGGCGCAAGACGGCATGAAGCAGTTCGAGCGGCACCTTGTCGGGGATCATCTCGTCCAGCAGACGCCGGTTGGACGTGACGCGCAGAGGGTCGGAAACATTGACGAATTCATCCAGGANGCGGCGCAAACCGCGCAGCGACAAAAGCCGCGGCAGGTTGGCCCGGACCGTTTCCAGAAGGTGGGTCGCCAGAACCTCGGCCGGGGTGACGACGGTCAGACCGGCGATGGCCGCCTCTTCCTGCTGGTCGGTGCGGATCCAGCGCGCCGGGGCACCATAGACCGGTTCGCGCACATCCAGACCCGCGGGCGCCTCGATCCCGTCGGCCAGAAGGGCAAGCGCGCGGTCGGGGAACAGGCGGTTGCGCACCCGCTCGACCCNCTGGATGCGGATACGGTAGCTGCCGGAGGGCAGGGCAGCATCGTCGGTCAGCCGGATTTCCGGCAGGATCAGACCCTGCGNAGAAGCAATGTGATTGCGCATGCTGGTGATGCGGGCATCCAGCCCGGTTGCCGGATCCAGCGCCATGCCGACAAGATCGGGGGCAAATTCGATGTGGATCTCGTCGAAATCCAGCATGTCGCCGACCGGCCNGGGGCTTCGCAGGCTCGGCCAGGGGCGCCTGGGGCGCGGCCTCTGCCGTCTTGCGGGCAAAGCCGCGCTGCGCCAGCCAGCCCNAGACCCGCGGCACCCGCCATGAAGGGCAGGAAAGGCATGCCCGGTACAATGGCGAACAGGGCNCATCACCGCCGCCACCGTGGCCAGCGCAGCAGGGTATTGCCCAAGCTGCGCGAAGAACGAGGTGTCGGCCGCGCCGGTCGCGCCGCCGCGCGACAACAGAAGCGCCGCCGCCACCGAGATGATCACCGNCGGAATCTGGCTGACCAGGCCATCGCCGACCGTCAGGATGGCATAGGTCTGGAATGCCTCGCCCGCCGCCATGTCATGGAAGACGGTGCCGATGAACACGCCCACCACCAGGTTCAGCGCCGTGATCAACAGCCCCGCGACGGCATCGCCCTTCACGAATTTCGAAGCGCCGTCCAGCGAGCCGAAGAAGGTCGTCTCGGCCAGTTCCGNTTCACGCCGGGCCTTGGCCTCGGCATGGGTGATGGCGCCCGCGGCCATGTCGGCGTCGATGGCGAGTTGCTTGCCGGGCATGCCGTCCAGCGCGAACCTTGCGCCGACCTCGGCCATGCNGGTAAGGCCCTTGGTGATGACGACGAAATTGACGATCAGCAGCACGCAGAAGATCACCAGCCCGATGACCAGGTTGCCGCCCATGATGAAATCGGCGAAGCCCTCGATCACATGGTNTACGGCCTGGGTGCCGGTGTGCCCCTGCCCGATGATGAGCTTTGTCGACGAGACGTTCAGCGACAGCCGCAACAGAAGCGAAGCAAGCAGGATCGTCGGGAAGGCCGAAAAATCCAGCGGCCGTTCCACGAACAGCGTGACGGTCAGCATCAGGATCGCCAGTGCGAAGGACAGCGCAAGCCCGATGTCCAGCAGCCAGGCTGGCACCGGCAGGACCATCATGACGATCACGGCCATCAGGCCAAGCGCCAGCGCCACGGTCGGCCGCAACAGCCCGGAGGCGAGCATCGCGCTCATGGCCCGAACGGGGGCGGGCGCCCGACGCGGGCAAGAGCGCCAGCTGCAGATCGGTCGCCGGGACAAGAGAGCCGCGACTGCCGGTGCCGCTAAANNCCAGAAGCGGGTAGCTGTTCACGCGCGGCTCGGTGGCATCCAGCGCTCGGCCTCGACCGCCTCCCCGCCNGGGCAGACCGGCCATGACCTGATCGAACCGGTCCAGATACGACGCGGCATCGGCGGCCCGGCGGGAATGGAACGCTCCGGCGGCCAGTCGCCAATCCCCGGTTTCGCGATACAGGTCCAGAAGGAAGCCCGCATACAGCGCATTGCCGCGCGGGTCGAACATCGCGTCGATGGATGCGAAGGCCTGTCCGTGCCAGCCATAGTTGATCTGGAAACAGCCGATGTCGATGTTGGTGGCCCCCTCCTGGACGGCGGCCGTAGCCTGGGCGACGGCGGTGGGGCGGTCGGCAAGCCAGTATCCGGTCTTACCCGNGTTCACCGCCCAGGGCCAGGGCTGCATCACACCGTGGTCCGCGCGCCCGGTTTCCGTTCGGGTCAGGGCCAGCAGAACCTCGGCCGGGACACCCGTCGCGCGGGCAGCGGCCGCCGCCGCCTTGTCGCACAGCGCGGCCACCCCGGCCATGGCCGGTACCCCGGCCAAAAGGCACAAGGCCAGGGAAAGAGACCGGATCACAGGCATAAGCATCGCGGATCAGTCGCCTTGGGGAATCGGTTTCACCGTTTCAGTCTCGCCAGTCTCGGCGCGAAGGCTTGACGAATGGTAAGCGGCGCCAGGGGCCGCCGTCATTCGATGGCGGTGCGCAGGTCGGCGATTGCGGCTGCGGTGGCCTGCGAAAGGGCCAGCGCGGCATTGCCCTGACCGANTGAGCCCGGTCGCCGGGGCGCATCCGGGCCGGTGACCAATGCGGCGACCGCCTGCCAGGGCCATCCCCCTCGGCGGCGACCCGCTGCCAGTCGCCGGTGCGGGCGGCAAGGCGCGATCGGTGGCGGCGGCATCTGCGGCAGGTCCGAACCCGGTGCATAGAGCTGCGCCAGGGCCGCCTGCCGCAGGGCCAGCGCAGCCTCNNCCTCGGCCCCGGCCAGCAGGCGCAGGGTACCGCGGGCATCTCCGGCAAGCAGCGTCGCCTTGGCCCCCAGCGTCGCGTCCAGCGGCGGATCGCCCAGCCAGGCCAGCGCGGGCTCGCCAAGGCCCAGGTCGATCAGCCTTTCTGCCAATGCGCGTTTGGTCGGGTCGGAGACCCGGCCAGTTCGTCGCCCGCTACCNNCGACGGCATGCAGGATCATCGTCTCGTCATCCGCACGCGACAGCATGGCCCAGACGGGCTCGGCGGTGTCGGGGGTTTCGGACACAGCGTCAAGTCTTANCCCGAACTGGCCGGATGCGGCCTGGGCCAGCACAAGGGCGCGCGCAAGCGCCGGGGCATCGGGGCCATCGCGGTGTTCCACCAGCAAGGCAGCAAGCGATTCGGCCGTTTNCGGGGGCAGCGGCTTTGCCAGCCGGACGCTCGCCTCGACTTCGGCCAGGGAGGTCGATGGTCCCCGGGCCGGTTTCGGGCGCTTCGGCAACGGCTTCCATGCGGCGGCCGGATCGCCGGCCTGCAAGGACAGCTCGGCCGCCGATGCCGTCACCTCGGCCGGCAGCGGGCCGCCCGCCCGCTGCATGGCCGCCTGAACATCCGCGGCAGAAGTGGGGTCTTCCAGGGCAAGGAACCGCTCCACCAGCCTGGGTCCCAGAAGGCGACGCAGATGCAGCGGCAGGGCCGAAAAGCCCCGGCGCACGGCGGCGGTGTTCAGCGTGGCCCGGCCCTGGCCCGGGTCTTCCAGCAATGCCCACATGGCCACGCTGCCGTCACAGGAGCCCTGCCCGGAGAAGGCACGCGATCCGGGGCCATCACCATCCAGGATGTCTGCCATGGCAAGCAAGTAGGGGTCGTCCTCTGCGGCCTCCGGCCCGACGGGCATCGCTTCGATCAGGCGCCGGGCCTCCAGGCCGAAGCCGAGATTCAGAAGGATCCGCACAGCCCTGGCGCGCCGATCCGGATCGGGCTGGTCGAACTCACCCGGCAGCGCCGTCGCCTCGGCCAGCTGTTCCCAGGCGGGGCGGTCGTCGGCCCATCCGGCAATCGCGATCCGGTCGTCCTCAACACATGCGGCGCCGGCTGTCATCCCTGGCAAGCTGTCCGGCGAAACGATCACGGCCATGCCCGGCAACCCGCTCAGCCGGGCGTCCAGCCCCGGAGGAAGGCCCGTCGAGGGCGGGCTTGCCCGGTCCCGGCCTTCGGGCGGGGCGAAATCGACGAGCCCCCGCGCCGCCCCGCGCGCCAGTTCCGCCGTCAGCGCCACCAGCAGGTCATCCGGCGGCGCGGTTCCGGTGGGCGCGGCAATCACGTCCGGCGCATCCAGGCGACTGGCNNCTGCCACACCACCCGCGCCCAGGTGGCCCACGGATCGCCAGTTGCGGCGGCCGTTCGCGGGGGCGCACCGGGCTGGTTGGCTGCAGGGGCGGCAGGTCGCCGGNNGCACCAGTGCGGCCTCGAAAACCGAACCGTCAGGGGCAGGACCATCCTTCAGGTCCAGGACCAGGACACCCGGACTGTCCAGGAAGGCCATCGCGTGGCAATCGCAGGCGACTTTCAGCCGAAGCATGCCGCCCTGCGGGTCGGGCCAGATCGCGCTCAGCCGGGTGCGGCCGATCAGGCGGAAGACCTCGGTCAGGTCGAACGGCCGCGCCGGGTCCAGCCGCAGCCCATAGCCTTCGGCGGTGCGGCCGACCTGCCAGGCGCCGATGGCCGGTGCCGTGACGACGATCCGGGTAAACCCCTCGTGCTCGCCTGCTGCGACCGATGCCGTCTGGTAGCGCGGGTCCGGCCAGCAGGACGGCTGCGCAGAACGCCAGCGCGCGCAGAAGCCCGGTCATGCCGCCTCCTGTTTCAGGGCCTTCAATGCCGCCTCCAGCTCGCCGAAATCGGGGCGCTTGCCGTGCGGCATGTTCTGGCGACCGACCTCGATGCAGATGTTGGCCGGGTGGCTGTGCAGGTTGGCGATCAGCACCTCGCGGATCAGCTGGTAGAAATGCCTGTCCTCCTCGACCACGGCGCGCAGCCGCGTGGCGAAGGGCCCGACGATGCCATAGGCCAGGAACACCCNCAGAAAGGTCCCGACCAGCGCGCCGCCAATCATCTTGCCCAGAATTTCGGGTGGCTGGTCGATCGACCCCATGGTCTTGATCACGCCCAGCACGGCGGCAACGATGCCCAGGGTTGCAANGCCGTCAGCCACCGTCTGCAAGGCATGCGAGGAATGCAGCGCATGTTCGTGCGTCGCCTCCATGCGCTTGTCGAGAACCTCTTCGACCTGATGGGGGTCGTCGTAGTTCATCGAGGCCGCGCGCAGCGTGTCGGCGATCAGATCCAGCGCCTCGTGATCCGCGCGGATGCGCGGATAGCGCGCGAACACCGGCGAATCGGCCGGTCGTTCGATCTGTTCTTCCAGTGCCACCGGGTTTGATCGCGCCAGGCGGATCAGTTCGAACAGCAGGCACAACAGATCGCGGTAGTCGGCGGGTTTCCACTGCGGTCCGCGAAAGATGCGCCCGATGTCCTTCAGGGTCTGCTTCACCGAGGCCAGGTCGTTCGACAGCAGAAAGGCGCCCACCGCCGCGCCGCCGATCATCACCATCTCGAACGGCAGCGAGTGCAGGATGATCTCGATCTTGCNCGCACGGGCGATATAGCCGCCGAAGACCATCACGAAGACCACGACGATTCCGATGATCCCGAACATGACCGCTCCCGCCTCGATACAGCCGAACTTCGCAGCCGCGGGTTAAGGAACCCTTCCCGTTAGTCCGTCGGTGCCAGGGCGTTGCGCCCGGCGACGACGACGCTGATCGCATAGGCGGCCTGCGGCGACAGGCCGGACATGACGGCAGCCGCCGCATCCGGCTGCATCCGCGCCAGGAATCCCGCTGCAAAATCCGGCGTCATCGATTCGAACAGGGCCGCGGCATCGGCCGGTTTCATCGCCTCGTAGACGCGCGTCAGCCGCGCAAGATCGTCCTCGGCCGCGCCATCCACCATGGCCACCGTGGCGCGCAGGCTGTCCTCGGCCGCCGCCAGATCCTGCAGCCGCCGGTCCAGCGCCGCATTGGCCAGCGCGATGGCCGCCTGGCGGTCGCGCAGGGCATCCTCTTCCAGCTTCACCTGTTCCTCCCGCGCCAGCAGCGCCCGTGCCAGCGCCGCCGCGGCTGCGGACAAGCCGCCCCGCTTGTTGCCGGGTCGGCGTCGCGCGCCGGTACCATGGCCAACGCCGCGCCGATCGCCTGCCCCAGGTGCAGTGCCCCACCCGTGGCAAGCGCCAGCGCCAGCAGCAGGGGCGCGCCGCGCCCGGCCCGTCGCAGCCTGGTCATTCGGCAGCCTCCTGCACCGGTTCATCGCCCCGCCCGGACCGGCGCCGCACAAAGCGCAGCCGCCGTTCGTCCTCGGCGGGCGGCGCGGGCGCCTGCGCGGCGGGTTCCGGCAGGTCGTGCAGCGAGGCCACCAGCAGTTCCAGCCGGGCCGCCGCGGCCTCGGCCCGGGCGGTCAGGTCTTCCAGCTTCGACGCCGAGCCGGTCGCCGCCGTCCGCGCCTGATCCAGAAGCCGGGTCATGTCGTCCACCTGTGCCGACAGGACGGCAATGGCGCCGCCCATGCCGTTTTCCAGCGTCGTGAACCGCCGCAGCCGCCCCGCGAGCACATAACAGTAGAAGGCCGCGCCGAAAGCACCGGCCGCCAGCAGAAAATCGGCGATCATGGTCATCGCGTCCCCCTAGTTCAGCACAAATTCCGCGATCAGCAGATCGCGCACCCGGCCCTCGCCGGTCACCATCTGGATGCGCCGCAACAGCTGCGCCCGGATGCGGATCAGCGCGGTCGGTTCTTCCAGCGTCTGTGCATCGACGGCGCGCAGATAGCCGTTCAGCACATCCAGAATCCGCGGCAGCAGGGCCGTCACTTCCGCGGCATAGGGTTGGTTCACCTCCAGCTGCGCGCGAAAGCGCAGATGCCGGTTGGCCGCCCCCTGCCCCAGCGACACCACCACCGGGTCGATNNCGACGAAGGCCAGCAGCGGCAGATCCTCTGCCGCCTCGGCATGTTCGCCGCCGCCGGGCAGCGGCANAAGGCCGGAATAGGCGGCATAGAAGCCGCCCCCGCCCAGAAGCAGGGCCAGGAACGCCAGCCCCGGCACCAGAAGCCTGCGGCGCGACCGGGGCTTGCCGTCCGGAACTGCGGTTGCTTCGGCCATGTCATCCTCCGTTCTTCCGGCAGGATAGACCCGCCAGCACTAACCGAATCTTAAGCCCGTCGGGCGAGCGTGGCCGCATCGGGCAGAAGCCTGCGGAGGTTGCCGTCGTGAATTCCCCCTGTCGCTCTGGTCGGCCCTGGATCTGCGGCGGCGCATCATCGTGGTCGGGGCGACACTGGCCATGTTCGCCGCGGTCCTGGGCGTGGCCCGCTTTGCGGCCCAGCCGGACTACACGCTGCTCTANTCTTACCTGGAAGAGGCTGCGGCGGGCGAGGTCATGGCGGCGCTTGACCAGCAGGGCGTGGCCTACCAGGTGCGCGGATCGGCGATCTATGTCGATGGCGCCCAACGCGATTCCCTGCGGCTTTCCCTTGCCTCGCAGGGCCTGTAAACCAACAGCGGNCGAGGGTACGAACTCTTGGACGGCCTGTCCGGCTTTGGCACGACGTCGCAGATGTTCGATGCCGCCTATTGGCGCGCCAAGGAGGGCGAGCTTGCGCGCACCATCCTGGCCATGCCGCAGATTCGCGCCGCGCGCGTGCATATCGCGCGCCTGCCCGACACGCCCTTCCGCCGCGACGGTTCTCCCACCGCCTCGGTCACCGTCACCAGCGCCTCGGGCGGAATCGGTGCGGCCCAGGCCCGGGCGCTGCGCCACCTGGTCGCCTCGGCCATCCCCGACATGCGCCCCGAAGATGTGGCGGTCATCGACTCGGCAGCAGGATTGATCGCGCTGGACGCCGCCGAAGCGCGCGCCCGTNNCGCCGCCGATGCCCGCGCCGAAGAGATTCGCGGCAATGTCGAACGTCTGCTTCAGGCCCGCGTCGGCCCCGGCAAGGCTGTGGTCGAGGTTTCGGTCGATCTGGTGACCGACACCGAACGCCTGACCGAACGTCGGTTCGATCCGCAGGGCCGCGTGGCGATCTCGTCCGAGACCGAGCAGAAATCCGGCACCAGCCAGCAGGGCGAGGATGGCGTCACCGTCGCCTCTAATCTGCCCGAAGGCGATGCCGTAAACAGCCAGACCGACCGCAGCCAAAGCTCGGAAAGCCGCGAGCGGGTGAATTACGAAGTCAGCGAAACCAGCCGCGAGGTCGAAAGGCCGCCGGGCGCCATCCGCCGCCTGTCGGTCGCCGTACTGATCGACGGCGAGGCGGTGACCGCGGCAGACGGCACCGTCACGATCCAGCCGCGCGGCGAAGAGGAACTGGCGGTGCTGCGCGATCTGGTCGCCTCTGCGGTGGGCCTGGACGATGCGCGCGGCGATACGCTGACGGTGAAGTCGCTGCCCTTCCGNCAAACGGTCGCCGAAGGCACGGCGATGGANAGTAGCCTTCTGCCGCCGCTGTCCGGGCTGAACCTGACGGCGCTGGCCCAGGCGGCCGTGCTGGCCGCCGTGGCGCTTGGCCTTGGCCTGTTCGTGCTGCGCCCGGTCCTCCTGTCCGGCCGCCGCCCCGCCGAACTGGCGCCCGCCGCGACCCTGGCCTTGCCCGGCGCCGGCGAAGGCGGCCCGCGCGTGATCCACGGCGTCATCGACGACGGCGACCTGCCGCGCGACCTGCCGGTGATCGACGCCCCCGACAGCGCCGAGCTTCCGCCCGATCCGGTGGCCCGCCTGCGCCGCCTGATCGAACAGCGCCAGACCGAAACCGTGGAAATCCTGCGCGGCTGGATGGAAGCTGAAGAGGAAACCGCGTGATGGCGCTGCGTCTGGAAGTCTTCGAAACCNNGGGCCGCGCAAGGCACACCACCGTGGTGGTGGAAAGCGACGCGCTGGAGGAAGAACGCCTTGCCGCCTTCGACAAGGGCTATGCCGCGGGCTGGGACGATGCCACCGCCGCGCAATCCGACGACCAGGCGCGCATCCGCGCCGACCTGGCCCGCCACCTGCAATCGCTGGGCTTCACCTTCCACGAGGCGCGGTCGCATGTCCTGGCGGCGCTGAAGCCGCTCCTGATGCAGATCGTCGCCCGGCTCCTGCCGGAAATGTCGCGCGAGACGCTGGCGCCCGTGGTCCTGGAAACCCTGATGCCGCTGGCCGAATCCATGGCTGACCAACCGGTCGCCCTGGTGCTGAACCCNGCCGCACGGCCAGCGGTGGAATCGCTGATCGGCCAGGCCACCGGCCTGCCGCTTGACCTGCGCGAGGAACCGACGCTTGGCGAAGGCCAGGTCTATCTGCGGCTCGGCGCCGAGGAGGTGCTGGTCGATCTGGACCGCGCCGTTGCCGAAATCGCGGCCTCGGTCCGCGACTTCTTCGATCTCGCCGAAAAGGAACGTCAGAATGGATGACATCCCGGGTTCCAACCCCTTCTCGCAAGTCCCGATCGAGATCACCATCTCGGTCGGCAAGGCCCGCCCGCTGGTGCGCGACCTGTTGCGCCTTGGCCGCGACGCCATCCTGCCGCTTGACCGCCGGGTCGGCGATCCGGTGGAACTGTACGTCGGCGACCGTCTCATCGCCCGCGGCGAGCTGCAGGAACTTGACGGCGACCAGGTGGCATGCTGGCCGTGCGGCTGACCGAGGTGGCGAACCTGCGCGGCGGGCTCTGATGCGCCACCGCCTCATCGGCGGCCTGGTGGCGGCGGCATTGCTTGCCGCCGGCCCGGCGCTGGCCCAGCAGGTGACGGTCGACCTGGGCGACGGCGCCTCGCTCGTAAACCGTTCGGTGCAGCTGATCCTGATGGTGGCCGTCCTCGGCCTTGCCCCCGGCCTGGTCGTGATGATCACCTGCTTTCCGTTCATCGTCACCGTGCTGTCGATCCTGCGTCAGGCCATCGGGCTGCAACAGGCGCCGCCCAACATGCTGATCGTCAGCCTTGCCCTGTTCCTGACCTGGTTCGTCATGGACCCGGTCTTCACCCAGGCCTGGGCCGATGGCCTGGGCCCGCTCAGCCGCAACGAGATGCCGACAGACCAGGCGCTGCTGGCCGCCATCCAGCCGTTTCGCGGCTTCATGGCGGCCCGGCTTGACCCCGCAACCTTCGCCACCCTGGCCGAGCTGCGCCCCGGCCCCGCGACCGCGCCCGTCGATGCGCCCCTGTCGCTGCTGATCTCCTCGTTCATCCTGTCAGAAATCCAGCGCGCCTTCGAAATCGGCTTTCTCGTCTACCTGCCCTTCCTGATCATCGACCTGGTGGTCTCGGCCGTGCTGATGTCGATGGGCATGATGATGGTGCCGCTTACCGTGGTCTCGCTGCCCTTCAAGCTCGCCTTCTTCGTCGTCGCCGACGGCTGGAGCCTGGTCTCGGGCGCCCTGGTCCGCAGCTATATGTGAATATCCGCTTACCGCGTCGGGATCGGCCTGTAGCCGGGCATTGCCCCCGGCTTGGGCGCGGCGCCGTCACCCTGTGCGGGCGTCAAGCGGCGCTTGCCCCCTGCGAATGGCCGCGCCGGTGGGAAGGGCTGGACACGTCGGACCAAGTGCAGGCCGACAAGCCCTGAAAGGCCTGTGCGGCCGCCCGAAGCTCGCACTGTTCACAACGGCAAGCCCCTCTTCCGGGGCAGCTCCCGCATCCCAACGCGGTTCAGGGTCAGTTGACCACGAACTCCGCATGCAGGGCGCNCACGGCGTTGATGCTTTTCAGGATGTCGATCATGTCATGCGGCGTGACGCCCAGGGCGTTCAACCCTGCCACCACATCCGAAAGCGAGGTCGACGACGGCAGTTCGGCCAGTCCCGTCCCCGTCTGCTCGATGCTTACCGAGGTGCGCGGCACGACCATGGTCTGACCCATGGCAAAGGGATTGGGCTGCACCACCATCGGCGCCTCTTCGACCGTCAGGGTCAGGTTGCCCTGGGCCACGGCCACCGCCGAAATCCGCACATCCGCCCNCATCACGATGGTACCGGACCGTTGATCCACCACCACGCGGGCGCGGGTCTCGGGCTCGACCGGCAGGGACTCGATCCGCGCCACCACATGCGCGGGCGAGCCCAGTACTGTTGCNNCCAGGTCCAGCGTCACGGTGCCGGCGTCCTCCATCGCGGCCACGCCGCGGCCAAGCGCGCCGTTGATCACGCTTTCGATGCGGGCCGCCGTGGTGAAATCCGGCGTGCGCAGCGCCAGCCGCAGCACCGACAGGGTCGAAAAGTCGAACTCCACCTCCCGCTCGACCCGCGCGCCCGAAGGGATCATGCCCGCCGTGGGCACGCCCTGGGTCACCGACGCGGCCTCGCCTTCGGCGGTGACGCCGCNCGCGATCACCGCTCCCTGCGCCACGGCATAGATCTGTCCGTCCGCCCCGTTCAGCGGCGTCATCACCAGCGTGCCGCCCAACAGGCTGTCGGCATCGCCGATGGCCGAAACCGTCACGTCGATCTTGCTGCCCGTGCGCGCAAAGGGTGGCAGGTCGGCGGTCACGAAGACCGCGGCCACGTTGCGCGGCCGCATCTCTTCGCCCGCGACATTGATGCCCAGCCGCTCCAGAAGATTCGCCATCATCTCTTCGGTGAAGGGCGAGTTACGCAGCCCGTCGCCGGTGCCATCCAGCCCCACGACCAGGCCATAGCCCACCAGATCGTTGCCGCGCACCCCGTCAAACTCGACCAGGTCCTTGATGCGAACCGGCGAGGCGGCCACCGGGGCCGCCAGCAGCAGAAGGCACAGCGCAAGACGCATCATCCCAGGTAATCCACAAGGCTCAGGCGCGACAGGCGCGCTGTTATGGCATAGATGGTTTCAAGCTGCCCCTGCGCCGCCTGCAACCGGGTGGCGGTCTCGTAGGGGTCCACCGCGATCAGCCCGGCGCGGGCAATCTCGGTGGCGGAGATCTCGGCCTCGACCTGCGTCTTGGCATCGGCAATGGCCGCTTCCGTCAGGCCCAGTCGGGCGGACAGCGCCGTGCGCGAGGTCTGCTCGCCGATCAGGCGTTCGCTTACGCGCAGGGCCAGGTCGGCGCGCGCCCCGTCCGACCCTGCCAGGACGCCGCGGTCCAGAAGCGCCGCCATGGCCAGCGCGGCCAGCGTGCCGCGCAGCTGCGGGTCGGCGGCGGTCACGTCCAGCCTGGCCGCATCGTCGGCCGAAATCGCCACCGGCGCCANGGGCTCGCCGCCCTGATAGGCCTCGGCCTGGAACCCCGCCGCGTCGGCGAACCAGCCGGTGACCAGTGCCTCGACCTGGTCGGCGCCGGTGGCCGTGGCGACCAGCGCCTCCAGCCGATCAAGGATTTCGTCCGCGCNCACCGTAGCCGCCGATTGCACCTGCTTGCCGGAAAAGATCGATCGGTCGCCCAGCCGCGTGTTCAGCGCCGAAATCGCCGCCTCGAACCGATCCTCGCCCTCGCCGATGGTGGCCGCGAACTCGGTCGGCTGCGCCGAACCCGCCGCCGTCAGCAGCGCCGTGGCATAGCTGGCGGCCGATTTGTCCAGGGCGCCCAGGGCCGTCTGCATCGCCGATGCGGCAAAGCCGGTCGTCGCGATGTTGGTGCGCCAGGCCCCCAGCCGGGAAAGATCGGCCTGCAGCCCGGCCAGCGGGCCCAGGTCGCCGCCAAGATGCGCCGCGGGGTCGCGCGCCACGCCGGTGACCGATTCCATCGTGGCACGGTCGATCTGGCCCTTGAAGCTGCCGGTCAGGCGCCGCAGGGCCGCCGCCGTCGCGCCGTCACCAAAGCCGACCGACCTCATGCCCCCAACCCCAGCAGCATCTGGATCAGCTCGTCAACCGCCTTGACCACGCGGGCATTGGCGCCATAGGCCTGCTCGATGGCCAGCAAATCCTGCATCTCGCGGTCGGTGTCGATGCCGCCCTGCAGCTCCAGCTCGGTCAGCGTCGCCTGGCGGGCCGAGGCGGTAGAGGCATCCGCCTCGGCCTCCAGCCGGTCGTTGGCCGTCAGCGACACCAGGCTTGCCCCCAGGGTTGCCAGGCTGCGGTCGCTTACCAGATAGGCGGTCGAGCCCGTCGGCCGCCGCTCGGCCAGGGCCGTCGACAGCGCCGTCAGCACGGCGCTGTTGCCGGTCGCGCCCTGGACCGTGGCATTGATGCCGTCGCGCAGGCGCCAGACCGCGCCGCCCTGCGCCGGATCGACCGCGGCATTCACCGCCAGCCGCTGCGCCAGTCCGACCTCGTTCAGGGGATCAAACCCCGCGCCATCGGTGAACAGCCCCGCCTCGCCGCTGGCCAGGGTGGGGTCCACCGCCGTCGAGGAAAACCGTTCGACCATGTCGCGCGCCAGCCCGTCCAGCCGCGCCTGCGCCTCGGGCGCCAGCGTGTCGCGGATGGCGAAATCGGCCGCCAGCGTGCCGCCCGCCAGCAAACCCGCCCCGCCCTCCATGCGGATCGGCGTGCCATTCAGCGTGATCCCGGAAAGGGCGCCGCCCGCCAGCGTCATGTCCGGCGTGATCTGCGCCGTGGCGGTAAAGCCCAATTCGGTNNACCGCCCGTCCAGAAGCGGGGCGCCGCCGGTGGTGAACAGCGCGATCTGCCCGTCCGACCGCACCACCTCACGCAGCGGGACCAACGCCGACAACTGGTCCACCAGTTGCTGGCGTTCGTCCATCAGCCCGGTGGCATCGCGGCCCGAGGTGGTCAGCGTGCGGATGCGTTCGTTCAGGTCGGCCACGTCCTGCAATCCGGCATTCAGGGCATCGACCCCCTCGGCGATGCGGGCATCGGCCGACATGCGGGCCGCCTGCACCGCGCCACNCGCCGATGAAATCTGCGATGTCAGGTTGCGCGCCGCCGTCACCGCGCTGGCCAGGAAGGTCGCGCTGTCGGGCTGGCCCGAGGCCGAGATCAGCGCCGCCTCCAACCGCGCAATCCGGTCGGTCAGCGAGCCGCTGTCGGTCACGCCGCCGATGGCCTGTTCCATGGCCAGCCGGAAATCGGCAATCCGCCCCGCCGCCCCCGCCCCGGCATCGGCGCCACGCCGGTCGGCCAGCAGCGCGCGGTCGGCGTCGCGCCGCACGTCCGACACGCGCACCGTCGCCCCCGACCCGTCGGCCCCGCGCGAGCTGAGCATCAACTCGCGCCGCACATAGCCTGCGGTCTGGGCATTGGCGACGTTCGACGACACGACCTCGGTCATGCGCGACAGCGCCGCCAGCCCGGAAAAGGCGCTGGTCAGGCTGGCCGACAGGCTCATTCACGCCCCCTAGCGCTTGATGTTGGTGGTTTCCTGCAACATCTCGTCCACGGTCTGGATGACCTTGGCGTTCGAGGAATAGGCGCGCTGCGTGGTGATCAGGTTGGTCAGTTCCGCCGCGACATCGGTGGTCGATCCTTCGCGGGCAAAGCCCTGCACCGTGCCGGTCGGGCCGGAGCCCGCATCCCACAGATAGAACGACCCCGAGGTCTGGGAAATCTGGTAGGTCTGGTCCGAAAGCGAGACCAGGCCGTTGGGATTGGGCACGTCCACCAGCGGAATCTGATAGATGCGCTTGATGAAGCCGGTGTCATAGGTCGCCATGATGTAACCCGACTCGTCCACCTCGACCGCCGTCAGGTTGCCCACCGGCGAGCCGTCCTTGGTGATCGAAACCGGGGCGAAACTGTCCGACAGCTGCGTCAGCCCGGTCTGATCGCCCAGCTTGCCGATCATCATGGAAATCGGGCCGTNGGCGACCGACAGGTCAAGTTCGCCCGTCGCCGCGTCATAGGCGCCGCCCGACACCGTGGTGACCGAGGCCAGCGTGCCGCCCGACCCGCGGCTGTCATCGAAGGTCAGGGTGTATTCGCCGATCACCGCGCCGCCCTGCGCCGAATCGCGGATCACCATGGTCCATTCGTTGGAACTGCCCGAAAGCAGCACTGTCGGCGTAAAGGTGATGTCCAGCGATTCCGAGGTGCCCAGATTGCCGAAATATTCTACCGACAGGGGCAGGTCGTCGCCCGAGGCGCCTGACGCCGTCTGCGTCGTAAGCAGGTTGACCCCCAGCTTGATCGCCGTGGTCGGGTCGCCCGAGGTCTGGTTGGCGTTGATCACCACCGGCTGAAGCCCGGTCTGCAGATCGCGCGGCATCACCGGAATGGTGCCGTCGGCATTCGCTAANNACCAGCCCAGCAGCACCAGCCCGGTTTCCGTGCGCAGCACGCCGTCGGCATCGGTGCGGAAGGCGCCGGTGCGCGTCAGCGTCAGCGGCTGGTCGCCCACCGAAAGCCCCAGGCCGGTATCGCGCATCACCGGCAACATGCCGCGCCCCGAAATCGCCAGGTCCAGCGCGTTCGACGTGCCGATCAGCGACCCCCGCTCCTCGATCAGCCGTGTCGTCGTGGCCCGCACGCCGTAAGCCGAATNAGACCCCGCGCCATGGGCATCGTTGATGACAAGGCTGGAGAAATCGGCCTGGGCCCGTTTGTAGCCATAGGTGCCGGAATTGGCGATGTTGTCCGAAATCGTGGCCAGGCGGGTGGCATTGGCAAAAANGTAAGCCACGCCCGCGCTGAGGGAAGAGGAAATCGTCATGGGGAGCGCCTTTCTGCAGCATCGATTCCCGATGCAAGGACACTGCGGCCTCAGGACTAAGATTTCCCTAATGCTGTCAGGTGTCGTTTCGCAGCAGGATGATCTCGATGCGATTGTTGCGCAGCGCCGTCGGATCCGCCGTGGCGGGCTTGCGGTCGGCATAGCCGGTGACCCGTTCGAACCGGTCCGCATCCAGCCCGGCGGCGGCGATCAGGTCCTGCATCGTTCGGGCGCGGTCCGACGACAAATCCCAGACCGGGCTTTCCGCCAGCGGCGAGGGATAGGCGCGCACATGGCCCGCCACCGCCACCCGGTTCGTCGCCATGGCCAGCACTTCGGCCAGAACCGCCGCCAATTCCACCGTGGTAAGCGCGGGTTCCGCCGTATCGCCCAGGAACAGCGGCGCCTGTGGCAGGTCGAAGACCTCGATCACCAGCCCCTCGTCGGTGACGCGGGTCACCACATGACGCAACAGGCGCTGCATCGTCATGCTTTCGCCGGTGCGTCCGGCCAGGGTCTTGTCCACTTCGGACAGCAGGCGCTCGTCCTCGGCGCTGGCGTCGCGCGGCCCGCCGCTGGAATCGCCGCGCGCCTTGTTGTCCGAGGTCGGCAGCGCCGCGGTGGCCCCGGTGCCGTTCTGCGCCAGCGAATCCTCGGACAGCACCGAATCGTAAGCAANGGCACCGTCCCNCCCGCCCGAGATGCGGTTGATCGGCACCGTGGGATTGAAGTAATCCGCGATCCCCTTGCGCTGTTTCTCTGTCGTCGCGTTCAGCAGCCACATCAGCATGAAGAAGGCCATCATCGCCGTCACAAAGTCGGCATAGGCAACCTTCCACGCCCCCGTGGTGGCCGCCGTAACAATGACCTTCTTGCGCTTGATGATGACCGGCGCGGCGTTTGCCTGCCCTGCCATCCCGTCACCCATGTCTCACACCCGCGACCACCCTGACACGGCAGCGTTGACAGCGGCTTAACCCGGTGAATTGGCGGCGGTTTCCACAATGATGACACAACCCACGCCGTCCACCTTCGGGCAGATCGCCCCCGGCCGCTGGCCGTCCTTGGCGCTTGCGGCCTGCAACAGCGTCTCGGCCAGCTTGCGGGTGTTCTGGCGAAAGGCCTCTTCTCCCAGCCCGGCCGAGCCGGAAACCGCCAGCCAGTCCAGCCGCGCCTGAAAGCCCTGGCGGGCAAAGTCCAGCGCCGCGTCGCTGCGATCGGTCATCACAAGAAAGGATGCCGTCTCGCCCGCCACGAAACCCGGATCAATGATCGAGGCCGGATTGGCCCGGGCATGGGCTATCGCCGCCGCGTAAGCCGCGATCAGCCCATCGGCGTCGATCCCGGTCCCCGTCTCGGCGGCGGCAGCGCTCTGCGTCTGGACGTAGAACTCGGACAGCAGTGCATAGTCCTCCATCCCCGCGGCCCGTGCCCTGGCCGCCAGGGCCCGCAACTCGGCCAGGGCCGCATCGGTCCTGCCTTCGCTCTGCGCCAGCGAACTGCGGATATAGGCGGTGGTGAAGGTCGTCGGCCCGGTCGGGGTCACCGTATCGGCCATGTCAGCCATGCGGCGCGCCAGGGAAAGATACAGGCTGTCCTCCGCCCCCGACTCCATCAGGATGCGCGACAACCAGATCAGCAGGTCGGTCATCTCGGCCTCGGACCCGGTGATCGACACCTGAAAGGTAAGCTGGTCCTGTTCGTGCCAATCCGAGCCCAGGGCAAAGGCCGCCGCCTGCAACAAGGCGTCCAGCGCCTCGTCCTTGCGGCCCATCGCATACAGCGCCCGGCCGGTCAGCCGCATGGCATCGGCGTTGTTCAACAGCACCGCATCCCGCGCCAGCCCGGTTTCAGGGGGCAGCACCGCCTGCGCCGCCAGCGTCAACGCCCGCGCATAATCGCTGTCGTCCAGCGCGGCCGAGGCCTCGTCGCGCGACCGCCCGGCCAAGACCATGGGCGACACGCCGTTCTCGGCCGTGGCCGCGCCCCCTCCCAGGCGGCGATCTCGGCCAGATAATCGTCAGCGACCTGGTCGCCCATGTTGGCCCGCAGCTGCGGTTCGGCCAGTAAGCCGATGGCCGCGGCCTCATCCGTCCGCCCCAGATCGGCCAGCGCATAGCTGCGCGACACATTCAGGATGGCGATCACATCCTGCGCCTCGTACGTTCGGGGCCACCACCGCCAGCCCCTCTTCGGCCAGCATCAGCGCATAGGCCGGATTCTCGCGGAAATTGCGCACCATGTCGGTCATGATGGCAAAGACAATGCCCCAGTCCGGCGCCAGCTCGCCCGCATTGCGCGCCGCCTGCAAGCCTTCGGCCAGGGCCTCGTAAGCCCCGTCCATGTCGTCCTCGGCCGACAGCTTCATCGCCCGGTCGATCACCGCGCCGGGGTCCGGCAACTCTGCCGCCGCGGCGGGCAGCGCCAGCGCCAGGCACAACAGCACCACCCGGATCATCCGCCGTCCCCCACCAGCACGAAAGGCGCCCAGGCCGAAGGCGAAGCCAGGCTGGGATCGCGCGGGTCGTCCATCAGCGCCAGCATCGCCAGCCGCAGCGCATCGGCCTTGTTCCGCGCCCGCCCGTCCGCCAGCGCGCGGAATGTATCCGTGGTCAGCCGCGCCGCCGCATCGTCGCGCACCGGCCAGTGCGACACCAGGATCGACCGTGCCCCGGCAAACAGGAAGGCCCGGGCCAGCCCCGAAAGCCCCTCGGCCCCCGGCCCTTCGCCGCCCGCCGTGTTGCAGGCCGACAGCACCACCCAGTCCGCCGCCAGCGTCAGGCCCGAAATCTCGGATGCCGTCAGCAACCCGTCATCCGCCTTCGACGGCCGGTCCGGCGGCGACATCACCAGCGCGGGTTCCGCCAGCCCCTCGATCTCGCCCGACAACAGCCCATGCGTGGCAAAGGCCAGCACGCGGGCGCTTTTCAGGTCCATCGACTTCACCGCCCNCTCCGAGGCGGTGGCCCCCAGCCGCACGTCGCTTTCGGGCGCCCCCAACGTGCGCGCGATGGTCAGCAGCTCGCCCCGCGTCTGCGGCAGCGGCGGCAGCGCGCGCAGCTGCGCCGCATCCGCCACACCCGACCGCATCACCCCGCCCCGCGCGACAGCGCCGCCAGTGTGGTGCCGCCCGCNCAGCGCCGGGTCGCCAAAGCCCAGAAACGCCCGCGGCGCCTGCGGCAGGGGCGGCAGGTCTCTGATCAGCCGCAAGGCATCGACCGAGGGCAAAGTCACCAGCGCATGGTCGCGGATCAGCCAGTCCGTCGCGCGCAGCGCCGCCGGGTCGTCGTCCTCGCCCAGGGGCGGCGCCGTCACCAGCACCGAAAACGGCAGGCTGGTCAGCGGCCCGTCGGCCACGACATAGACCGTCGCGGCCGTGCCGAACACAGGCTCCAGCGGCCGCAGCAGATAACCGTACAACCGTTCGGCCAGCTTGCGCCGGAACCCCCGGTGGCCGGTCTCCGGCTCGGCCCCGTCCAGCGCCGCCGCCCCGCGCGACAGCGCATCGGGGTCCAGCCCCAGCCGCAACTCGTCCACCACCTGGTCCAGCAAGCCGCGCGAGGCCACCACCGACAACCACCCCGCCCGGGCATGCGAGATCGCCCAGACGAAGGTTTCTTCCTCGCCGACAAAGGTCAGCACCAGCGCCTCGTCCGGGCGCAGCACCGCCTGCACCTCGGCCACCGTCAGCGCCGCCANCTGCGTTAGCGCCGAGAAGTCGGGAAACTCCGTCGCGATGCGCCGGTCCAGCCCGGCGATCTGCGCCGCCAGCGCATCCCCTCTAGCCAGCGCCACACGGTCGGCATCCGGCGCCATCAGCCCGGTCTGCACCCGGCGATAGCGCTCCTGCAGCGATTGCCGCTCTTTCACCAACCCGGCCAGCACGCCGTTGCCCGCCGCCTCGCGCACCGAAATCTGTCGCAACGCCGCCCCGGCCTGCGAGGTGCTGGCCACCTGCGCCGCGACAAAGGCCTCCGACATCAGCGCGTCGGGCGTGGCTCTTCGGCCCGCCCCACCGTAAGCAGAAGCCAGCCCAGCCCAAGAAGGATCAGCACCCGGATCGCCAGCATGGCGCCATGCTGCCCAAGGATCGTCCCCGATTCAAGCCGCGGACCAGGCGCCCGGCCGCCTTCCCCGGCCACCGGGAATCCGGGCACCGAATTTTCGCAGAAAATTCACTCGCGCCCGTGCCATCGCCTCTGGCTGGCGATCATGTCCGCAGATGGACCGCATGGAACGACACTTCCGCCAAGCGACAGAATTTTCGCAGAAAATTCGCGGCCTTCCAGCTTCGCCACACCCGCGTCTGCCCGCTCGGGCCCATGTTCGCCAGCCCTCTTCAGGGTCTCGTCGCGGCGTTTTCGAAAACTCCGCCCCCGCCACCACCCGCAGCGTCAGGTTGATGCGCCCGCCCTGCGGCAACAGCCGCGAAGACCCGTGCCGCACCCGGTCGATGCCGTGAAAGGCCAGCCGCGCTGCCCGCCCATCACCATCACGTCGCCGGATTTCAACCACAGGCTCTCGGTCCGGTCCTCGCGTGCCAGCCCGCCCATGCGAAACAGCGCCTCGTCCCCCAAAGAGATCGAGACGACGGGCCAGGAAAATCCCCTCGTCGCGGTCCTGGTGCAACCCCATCTTCGCGCCCTCGCCATAGAAGTTGACCAGACAGCAATCGGGTTCACGCCCCAGCCCTGTCACCTCATGCCACAGCGCCAGCACCATCGCCGGCACCGGCGGCCAGGGTAACCCGTGCCCGGATGGACCGGCTCGTACCGGTATCCCCGCCGATCCGTCACCCAGCCCAGCCGCCCGGCCGAGGTCATGCGCACCGACATTGCCTTGCCGCCCGGCGTCACCGGTTGGACAAAGGGCGCCTCGGCCGCCACGCCGCGCAGGGCCTCGACCAGCGCCCCCTGCTCGTCCGGTCCCAGCCAGCCCGCAAAGTAGCGGAAACCCCGGATTTCCACCCCCGCGGCCGTCCCCCTTCGATCCTTCCGGTTTTCTCCGTTTCCACCGGCTTTCCCGCCATTCCGCCGCTTGCGGCCCTGAATACCCCTGCCTATATACCCCCGAAGCCGGAAGGGCAGGCCGCCCTGCCGGGTTGCACTTGGGATCGGGGCAGGATGCCGCAACGGGTCCGGCCCCAGAACATCGCCGAAGAAAGGGTAGCATACATGGCCAAAGTCATCGGAATCGACCTCGGCACCACCAACTCCTGCGTCGCCATCATGGACGGCTCGCAGCCCCGCGTCATCGAGAACGCCGAGGGCGCGCGCACCACGCCGTCGATCGTCGCCTTCACCGACACGGAACGTCTCGTCGGCCAGGCCGCCAAGCGCCAGGCCGTCACCAACGCCTCGAACACCATCTTCGCCGTCAAGCGCCTCATCGGTCGCCGCCTGGGCGATGCCGAGGTGGAAAGGACAAGCTCGTCCCAGATCACCGATGGCGGCAACGGCGACGCCTGGGTCGAAGTGCGCGGCGAGAAGTATTCGCCCAGCCAGGTCTCGGCCTTCATCCTGCAGAAGATGAAGGAAACCGCGGAATCGTACCTCGGTGAAACCGTCACCCAGGCCGTCATCACGGTTCCCGCCTACTTCAACGACGCGCAGCGCCAGGCCACCAAGGACGCGGGCAAGATCGCGGGCCTCGAAGTCCTGCGCATCATCAACGAGCCCACCGCGGCCGCGCTGGCCTATGGCCTGGACAAGAAGGAAACCAAGACCATCGCCGTCTATGACCTCGGCGGCGGCACCTTCGACATCACCATCCTCGAAATCGACGACGGCCTGTTCGAAGTGAAGTCGACCAACGGCGACACCTTCCTCGGCGGCGAAGACTTCGACATGCGCATCGTCCAGTACCTCGCGGACGAGTTCAAGAAAGAGCATGGCGTCGACCTGACGCTCGACAAGATGGCCCTCCAGCGCCTGAAGGAAGCCGCTGAAAAGGCCAAGATCGAGCTCTCTTCGGCCTCGCAGACCGAAATCAACCAGCCGTTCATCTCGATGGACAAGAACACCGGGCAGCCCCTGCACCTGGTGGTCAAGCTGACGCGCGCTAAGCTGGAAAGCCTGGTCGAGGACCTGATCAAGAAGTCGATCAAGCCCTGCCAGGCCGCGATCAAGGACGCCAACATCTCGATTTCCGACATCGACGAGGTCGTGCTCGTCGGCGGCATGACCCGCATGCCCCGCGTGATCGAGGAAGTGACCAAGTTCTTCGGCAAGGAACCNCACAAGGGCGTCAACCCTGACGAAGTCGTGGCCNNCGGCGCCGCCATCCAGGCGGGCGTGCTGCAGGGGGACGTCAAGGACGTGGTCCTGCTCGACGTCACNCCGCTGTCGCTCGGCATCGAGACCCTCGGTGGCGTGTTCACCCGCCTGATCGACCGCAACACCACGATCCCGACCAAGAAGTCGCAGATCTTCTCCACGGCCGAAGACAACCAGAACGCCGTGACGATCCGCGTCTTCCAGGGCGAGCGTGAGATGGCCGCCGACAACAAGCTCCTGGGCATGTTCAATCTTGAGAACATNCCNCCGGCGCCGCGCGGCGTGCCGCAGATCGAAGTCACCTTCGACATCGACGCCAACGGCATCGTCTCGGTCAGCGCCAAGGACAAGGGCACCGGCAAGTCGCAACAGATCACCATCCAGGCTTCGGGTGGCCTCAGCGATGACGACATCGAGAAGATGGTGAAGGACGCCGAGGCGAATGCCGAGGCCGACAAAAGNCGCAAGGAACTGGTCGAGACGAAGAACCAGGCCGAAAGCCTGCTGCATTCCACGAAGAAGTCGCTGGCCGAACACTCCGACAAGGTGGACCCCTCCACCGTCGAGGCGATCGAACTGGCGATGGGCGCGCTGGAAGACACGCTCAAGACCGAAGACNNAGCCAAGCAAGATCGTGGCGGCATCCAGAACCTGACCGAAGCCGCGATGCGCCTGGGTGAAGCGATCTACAAGGCGCAGGCCTCCGCCGAGGATGGCGGCGCCGATGACAACCGTCCGGTGGACGAAGACATCGTGGACGCCGACTTCGAGGATCTGGGCGGCAAGCGCAAGTGATGCAGCCGCAGGAACAGTAGAACGAAGGCGGTCCGGCGACGGGCCGCCTTCCCTGTTCCGGGGCTCGGGGTTTCAGATGGCGAAACGCGACTATTACGAAACGCTCGGCGTCGCCCGCGGCGCCAGCGCGGAAGAGATCAAGAAGGCCTATCGCGCCAAGGCGAAAGAGCTTCATCCCGACCGCAATGCCGACAACCCGGATGCCGAAGCCAAGTTCAAGGAAGTGAACGAGGCCTATGACGTCCTGAAGGACGACACGAANAAGGCCGCCTATGACCGCTTCGGCCATGCCGCCTTCGAAGGCGGCATGGGCGGTGGCGGCGGGCCGCGCGGCGGCTTCCAGCAGGGCGATTTCGCCTCGGCCTTCTCGGACGTGTTCGAAGACCTGTTCGGCGATTTCATGGGCGGCCAGCGCGGCGGTGGCGGCGGCCGGTCGCGCGCACAGCGCGGCTCGGACCTGCGCTACAACCTGCGCGTCTCGCTGGAAGAGGCGTGGTCCGGCGTGCANAAGACCGTCAACGTGCCGACCTCGGTCGCCTGCGACACCTGCAAGGGCACCGGCGCCGAAGGCGGCGTCGAACCCGTGACCTGCCCCACCTGTTCCGGCATGGGCAAGGTCCGCGCGCAACAGGGCTTCTTCACCGTCGAGCGCACCTGCCCCACCTGCTCGGGCGTAAGCCAGATCGTGAAGAACCCCTGCCGCGTCTGCGCTGGCTCGGGCCGGGTGGAAAAGGAACGCGCGCTCTCGGTGAACATCCCCGCGGGCGTGGAAACCGGCACCCGCATCCGCCTGGTAAGCGAGGGCGAGGCCGGTCTGCGCGGCGGCCCCTCGGGCGACCTCTACATCTTCATCGAGGTCAAGGATCACCCGATCTTCCAGCGTGACGGCGTGCATCTCTTCTGCCGCGTGCCCATCACCATCGGCACCGCCGCGCTTGGCGGCGAGGTCGAGGTGCCCACCATCGACGGCGGCCGAAGCCGTGTGAAGGTGTAAGCGGGCAGCCAGACCGGCAAGCAGATGCGGCTTCGCGCCAAGGGCATGCCGGCGCTGCGCGGCGGCGGCTCGGGCGACATGGTGATCGAGCTGGCGGTGGAAACNCCGGTCAACCTCACCGGCCGCCAGAAGGAACTCCTGCGCGAGTTCGAAAAGCTGTCCGAGGAAAACAACCCCGAGGGCAACTCCTTCTTCCAGAAGGTCAAGGGGTTCTGGGACGGCATGAAGCACTGACCCCTCGCCCCGGCGAAAGCCGGGGCCTCGGTCACAGCCGGGCACACGGCCCGCTCGGGAAGGCACGCCCCGGCCACGGCACACCCCTCTTCTTCCGCGCCGACAAGTCAGGTGTCCAGTGGACACCCGACCGGCGCGGTTGTATTGGCCCCCAAATCGCCAAGGGCCATCCGATTTCCCCAAACGCTTGAAGCACGGGCCGCGCCTGCCTGGGCGGGCGCGTCTTCGCGCCTGCCAAGGGGCAGGCAGGCGCGGCCCGTGCGCATGGCGCACAGGCGGTCTCGTGGCTAGCGACCCACGGCGCCCGAGGCGATGGCCTCGGGCGAGGCCAGCGGCGCACCACCATCAATCCACCAGCCGCCCGTAGGATGGGCAATCTGCCCATCCCCCGCCCCTCCACCCTTGCCCCCGCCCCTCAGTCCGCCTAGCCTCCGCCCCAAAGGTCCCCCATGTCCAACGCGCACTGGATCTACAACCAGACCATCAAGACCTTCGCCGTAAGCGCCAGGCCGCCCTTCGAGGACGAGGGCGAACTTGTCTCCACCTGGGGCAAGGTCTGGGGCGTNCAGCTTGATGACGTGGGCCGCATCCGCTCGATCCTGATGCACCGCCCCGGCCCCGAGATGAACGTGGTCGATCCGGCCAAACGCCTGTCNGAAATCGGCTCCTTCGGCGACCCGGCGACCGGCTGGTACTTCCAGTCCGACACCCCGCCCGACATCCCCCTCATGCAGTCCCAGCACGATGCCTTCGTGGCCGCCCTTCAGGCCGCCGGTGTCGAGGTGCATTTCGTCGATGGCGATNNCTGCGGCATCCGGCTGAAGCAGGTCTATACCCGCGATCCGCTGATCATGGTGAAGGGCGGCGCCATCATCAACCGCATGGGAGCCCGCATCCGCCGCGGCGAGGAACTGGCGATCACCCGCACCCTCGCGCGCCTCGGCATCCCGATCCTACGCACCATCTCGGGCCGCGGCGTGATGGAGGGCGGTTCCTTCGCCTGGCTGAACGAGAAGACCTGCGCCATCGGCGTCGGCGTCCGCGTCAACCGCGACGGCGCCGAACAGGTGGGCGAGGTTCTGAAGCGTCAGGGCGTCGAATTGCTGATCGTCGATCTCCTCGGCTTCGACATCCACCTGGATGTCAGCTTCCTGATGATCGACCGCGACCTGGCGCTTCTGAACACCATGCGCCTGCCCTACAGCTTCCTCGAAGAACTCACCGCCCGCGGCATCCGTTACATCGACATCGACCCGGCCGACGATCCCTGGATCGTCAACTCGCTCGCCATCGCGCCGGGCCATGTGCTGATGCCCGAAGGCGCCACCAACCGCACGCTCGACAGGCTGGCGGCGGCGGGCGTCCGGTGGGACACCCTTCCTTACGCCGCGGTCCACAAGAACGGCGGCGGGTTGCACTGCTCCACCACGCCCTTGCGCCGCGATCCGCTGTGATTGCGGACAATTATGAAGTCCAAGTTAACACGGCTTCGTAACCCATTGAAATGATTGGGCCAGACAGGGCGTCCGAGCTCGGACGCCCCTGATGCCTCAGCGCCCCTTCCAGACCGGGTCGCGCTTCTCGGCAAAGGCCCGCGCCCCTTCCAGCTGGTCTTCGCTGGAGTAAAGCCGGTCCACCGTGGGCATCAGCCGCTTGGTCACCCGGTTCAGGGCATCCTGGAACCGCATCGCCTCGGCCTCCCGCACCACCTCCTTGATGGCCGCATAGACCAGCGGCGGCCCGCTCTCCAAAAGCCGCGCCAGGTCCCAGGCCTTGGCCAAGAGGTCGGTAAGCGTGGTGATCTCCTTCACGATCCCCCAGCGCAGCGCCTCCTCGGCATCGAACCACCGGCCAGTCAGCAGCAGGTCCATCGCCACATGATAGGGGATCCGCTTGGGCAGCTTGATACTGGCCGCATCTGCCACCGTCCCCGACCTGATCTCCGGCAGGGCAAAGGTCGCGTTCGAGGAACACAGGATCAGGTCCGCCGACAGGGCCAGCTCCAGCCCGCCCCCGCAGCAGATGCCATTGACCGCCGCGATCACCGGCTTGTTCAGGTTCGGCAGCTCCTGCANACCGCCAAAGCCCCNCACGCCATAGTCCCCGTCCACCGCATCGCCCTCGGCTGCCGCCTTCAGGTCCCAGCCGGGGCAGAAGAACTNTTCCCNCGCGGCCCGCACGATGCAGACCCGCAANNGGTCATCGTCGCGGAACGACCGGAACACCTGCCCCATGATCCGGCTGGTCTTCAGGTCAATGGCATTGGCCTTGGGCCGGTCCAGCGTGACCTCCAGGATGGCGCCCTCGCGCCGGGTCTTGATCGGCCCTTCGACCGGAAAGAACAGCTCGTTCATGGGGTCTCCTCCCAGATGACAGCATCCACCGCCACGGCGCCGTCCTCGCGCACCATCAGCGGGTTGATCTCGATTTCCCTCAAGGCCTGCTCGGCTGCCATCAGCCCCTGCAGCCGCAGCGCCGCCTGCACGATGGCCCCGGCGTCTGCCCTCCGCCGCCCGCGATAGCCGTCCAGCAGCGGCCAGAGCCGCAGCCGCCGCAGCGCCGCCGCCACCTCGTCCTCGGTCACCGGCGCGACCAGCGTCACCGTATCGGCCAGCACCTCGGCGGTCACACCGCCCATGCCAAGCGTGATCGTCAGCCCATAGACCGGGTCGCGCTGCAGGCCCAGAAGCACCTCGCCGACCGCCCCCGTCACCATCTCTTCGGCCAGATAGCCGGTGGCGCCAGCCATCTCGGCCTGCCCGTCCAGCGACGTCAGGCCAAGCCGCACCGCCCCGGCCTCGGTCTTGTGGGCGAAGCCCATGCCCTTCAGCGCGAAGGGCGCGGCAATCCCGCCGACCAAAGGCGCCAACTCGGCCAGGGTCTGTGCCGAAACCCCTTNGGGCACCGCCACCCCGGCGGCGGCCAGCTTCGCCTTGGCCTCGCCTTCGGGCAACAGCCGCACCGCCCCGCCTTCCGGTGCCGCCGCCCAGGGCCGCCAGCCCGNGACGCCCCATGGCGTCTGCGCCGCCTTCAACGCCCCAAGCGCGCTTTCCATGCCCATCAGCGTGGCCACGCCCTCGGCCATCATGCGGTCGGCCCGGTCTTCCTCGAAGTTCTCGGTCAGCGAGGCCACGGGAAACAATAAACGCCNCGTTGTCCGGTGCGCCGCCACGATGGCGTCCATCGTAAACTGGTAGGACGAGCCGTCGCAGCGGTCCGGTCGCGGCGGGTCGATGATGTAGATCTTAGCGTCATAGCCCGCCAGCATGGTGGTGAAGACATCCGTGGTGCGCGGCCCGTCGCCCCAGATGAAGGTGTGGTAATCCAGCGGGTTGGCGATGGCCACGATCGGCCCCAGGATCTCGCCCAGCCTCTGGCGCTGCGCGTCCGACGGCGGCGGAAACTCGATGCCATAGGGCTGCGCCAGGTCCGCCACCAACCCGGCCTCGCCCCNCGAACAGGACAGCGAACACAGGCGCGTGCCGATCTGCGGCCCATGGACGTGGAAGATCTTCAGCGTTTCCAGCAGTTCCGACAGCGNTGTCGTATCGGCCACCCCCGCCTGCCGCAGGAAGGCCGAAGACGCCGCGCCCCCGCCAANGGACGCCGTATGCGAGGCCGCCGCGGTGCGGCTGAGTTCGGTCTTGCCCGACTTGACGGCGACAATCCCCTTGCCCGCCTTGCGCGCCGCTTCGACAAGTTCCGCGAAAGCTGGGGCATCGGCGATGCCTTCGATGTACAGGCCAAGCGCCGTCACCCGCTCGTCCGCCAGCAGAGCGTAAGCCAGTTCCGCCAGCCCCACCTGCGCGGCATTGCCCAGGCAGGCGACATAGGCCACCGGCAGGGCGCGCTTCTGCATGGTCAGGTTGATGACGATGTTCGACGACTGCGACAGCAGCGCCACGCCACGCTCGACCCGCTTGCCGCCGTGCTGGTCGGGCCATAGAAGCGCGCCGTCCAGATAGTTGATCACGCCATAGCAGTTCGGCCCCAGGATCGGCATGTCGTAAGCCGCGGCCACCAGCTGCGCCTGCAGATCGGCCTCGCCGGCCTCGGTCCAGCCCGAGGCGAAACAGGTCGCCCNCGCGCCCATGGCCGCCAATTCCTGCACCACGCCCAGGGTCGCGTGCCGGTTCACACCGATAANGGTGGCATCCGGCGCCGCGGGCAGATCGGCCAGCGNAGCGAAAGCATTTGACCCGCCGATGTCGTCGCGCGAGGNGTGGACCGGCCAGACCGGGCCGTCGAAGCCCATCTTCTGGCATTGCTCGACAACGTTTTTCGCCCAGCCAGAGCCCAGGACGGCAATCGAGCGGGGGCGCAGCAGGCGAGACAGGTCACGCGGCATGATCGCCCCCGGTGTTAACCGAGGTTGCGCCCCGCCCGAAGACCAGGGGCGAGGCGCTTGCTTTCAGTGCGGTCGCAGGCGTCCCCACCCGGACCGTGCGACCAGCTTGACCATTGAAGGTTAACATTTTCTTGCTTCTTCTTTGTCCAAATACTCTCGGGGGGTCCGGGGGCAGACGGCCCCCGGCGGTCAAGCAGGGCGCTTCAGTCCGATGCCTTCGCCCGGTCCACATGACCCAACTCGCGCTCGGGCCAGACCGCATCGCGCAGCCGCCGCTTCAGTTCCGCCGCATCGGGAAAGCCGCCGTCCGCCTTGCGGTCCCAAAGCCCCTGGCCATCCGCCGTCACGGTGAAGATGCCGCCGGTGCCGGGCACCAGCGTCACCGAGGCCAGCTCCTCGCCAAAGCTCGACAGCAGTTCCTGCGCCATCCAGCCTGCGCGCAACAGCCAGTTGCAGCGCGTGCAATAGGTGATCTCCACGGCCGGGCGGCGGGTCTCGGTCATGCGCCGTGGGCCCTCAGAAGTTCGCGGCTGATGATATGGCGCTGGATTTCGCTGGTGCCTTCCCAGATGCGCTCCACCCGCGCGTCGCGCCAGATGCGTTCCAGCGGCAACTCGTCCATCAGCCCCATGCCGCCGTGAATCTGGATCGCCTCGTCGGCGATATGCGCCAGAACCTCGGTCGCCTTCAGCTTGGCCATCGACATGTCGGCTTCGGTCACCGTGCCCTGGTCGTATTTCCAGGCGGCCTCGCGCGTCAGCAGCTCCGCCGCCTTCAGCTCCATCGCCATGTCCGCGAGCTTGAAGGAAATGCCCTGGAACTTGCCGATCTTCTGGCCGAACTGCTCGCGTTCGGCCGCATAGCGCACCGACAGGTCCAGTGCCCGTTCGGCGCGACCCAGGCAGGTCGAGGCGACCTGCAGCCGCGTCGCGCCCAGCCAGGAATTTGCGACCTCGAACCCCTTGTGAACTTCACCCAGAATCTGGCGCTTGTTCACGCGGCAGTCGTCGAATTCCAGCACGGCGTTGGTATAGCCGCGGTGCGACACGTTGCGGTAGCCCTCGCGCACGGTGAAGCCGGGCGTGCCCTTGTCCACGAAGAAGGCGGTGATCTTCTTCTTGGTGCCCTTCGAGGTCTGCTCCTCACCCGTCGCCACAAAGACGATGGCAAAGCCCGCCAGGTCGGCATGGCTGATGAAGTGCTTGGTGCCGTTCAGGATCCAGTCATCGCCGTCCTGCCGGGCACTGGCCTTCATCCNCCGCAGGTCCGACCCGGCGCCGGGTTCGGTCATCGCCAGGCAATCCCAGGTCTCGCCGCGGATGCAGGGCATCAGGTACTGCTCGCGCTGCTCGGCATTGTAAGCCAGCAGGATGTTCGACGGCCGCGCGACGGCAGTCCAGTGCAGGGCATAGTTCGCCCGGCCCAGTTCCTTTTCGTACAGCAGCCAGGACAGGGTATCCAGGCCCGCGCCGCCCACCTCGGTAGGCATGTTGGCAGCGTAAAGCCCCGCCGCCATGGCCTTTTTCTGGAGTTCCCGGATCAGTTCCAGCGGCAGCTTGCCGGACCGTTCCACCATCTGCTCATGCGGGTAAAGCTCGTTCTCGACGAAGCTGCGCGTCGTCTCGACGATCATCTTCTGTTCTTCGGTCAGTCCGAAATCCATCATGTCCCTCAAGGATCGACGTTATAGGTCATGCCATCCACCGCCAGCGCCTGACCCGAGATCATGCGCGCCGCGTCGGAGGCGAGGAAAAGCGCCAGCGCCGCCACGTCCTCGGGGTCGGAGAGGCGTTTCAGGGCGGTGCCCGAGGCGTAGCCCTGCCGCACGGCATCGGGCGTCATGCCCTTGGCCGCCGCCTCGGCTTCGATCACCCGGTCGATGCGGGGACCGTTCACGGAACCAGGGCAGATCGCATTGGCGCGGATGCCATGCGGCCCCAGTTCCATCGCCACGGTCTTCATCAGCCCGATGACGCCCCATTTGGCGGCGACATAGGGCGCCCGGAATGGCGTACCGTAGAGGCCCGAGGTGGAGGAGGTGAAGATCATGCAGCCCCGCCCCGCCGGTTTCATCAGCCGCGCGCCATGCTTGGCCGCCAGCATCGCGCCGTNCAGGTTGACGGCCAGGCACTGGTGCCAGGCCTCCAGCCCCATGTCCTCGATCGCCGCGGTCGGGCCCTTGANTGCGGCATTGGCGCACAGCACGTCCAGCCCGCCCCAGTCCCGCGCGATCTCGGTGAACAGAAGTTCCACCGCCGGTTCCTGCGAGGCATCGGCCAGCGTGCCGCGGATGCCCGGCGGCAGCGCGGCCAGCGCCGCCGCGTCGGCGTCCGTCACCCAGACCTGCGCGCCGGTGCCGGCGAAGGCCTGCGCCATCACCAGCCCGATGCCGCTGGCCCCCGCGGTGATGAGGACGCGGGTCACTTCTTCTGCCCGACGGCCCGGCCCGCGCCTTCCGGCAGGGGCANGTAGGCATGACCGTCAGCAATCGCCTTCAGGTTTGCCCAGACCTCCGGCGCGGTAAGCACGGNCCTGCCTTCCTTCATGTCCACATGCAGGCACAGCTGTTCCACCGTCGCCACGCACTCCTCGCCCTTCATGATCCGCACGAAGGACCGGAACCGTTTCTCGTCCGCCGAAATGATCTGCATCGTGCCGACCAGCCGGTCGCCCAGCTTGGCCTCGCCCAGGTGGCGGATATGCGTTTCGGCGCTGTAATAGCTGTGGCCCGCCGCGACGTAATCCATCCCCGCCCCGATCAGGCGCAGGAAATTGTCCACCGTCTCGGAGTTGGCAAAGTAGTACCGGCTTTCCGTCATGTGGCCGTTGTAGTCGATCCAGCCCGGCAGCACCTGCATGTGTGCCATCACCAGCGGCGCGGCCTTCGGACCGGTATCGGTGGCCGCGTGGAACACCGCCGCCCGCGCCGCATCATGTTCGCGCAGCACCTTGCCCGCGCCCCAGTTGCGTTCTTTCAGCGCGCGCAGGAAGCCCACCAGGTTCTGGTCGCGGATGCGCTCCAGCTCGCGGATGGAATAGGCGCCCGACTGCGCGTCGGACTGGTTCGCCACCAGCTCCACCAGCTCGTCGTTGAACTCGGGCACGTCCATCAGCTTGGTCCAGGGCCATTTCAGCGCCGGGCCGAACTGCGCCATGAAATGCCGCATCCCGGCCTCGCCNNATGCCGCAATGCGATAGGTCTCGAACAGGCCCATCTGGCCCCACCGCAGGCCAAAGCCCATGCGGATCGCTTCGTCGATCTCTTCCGTCGTGGCGATGCCGTCCTTCAGCATCCACAGCGCCTCGCGCCACACCGCCTCCAGGAAGCGGTTGCCGATGAAGGCGTCGATCTCGGCGCGGATCACCAGCGGGAACATGCCGATGTCCTTCATCACCTGCACCGTCTTCGCCACCACTTCAGGCGGGTTGGCGGGCGAGCCCGAAACCTCGGACANGGGAAGCAGATAGACCGGGTTGAACGGGTGGGCCACGATGATGTTGGCCGGATTGGCCGCCCCGGCCTGCAGGTCGGTCGCGGTAAAGCCCGAGGTCGAAGACCCGATCAGCACGCCCGGATTGGCCTGCTGCAACTGGGCATAGACCTTCTTCTTCAGCTCGATGCGCTCGGAAACGCTTTCCTGCACATATTCCGCACCCTCTACCGCCTCGCCCATGGTGGACGCAAAGGAGAGCCTCCCCTCCGGCGGCATCGGCACATCCGACAGCGNTGGCGCCAGGCGCGCGTTCGACAGCACGGCATTGATCTTGCGCTCGGCCTCGGGGTCGGGGTCGAACACCGCAACATCCCAGCCGTTCAGCAGGAACCGCGCGGCCCAACCGCNCCCGATCACCCCGCCGCCAATGATCGCCGCCTTGCGCGCCGTTGCCATTCGTCAAGCCTCTCCCGTTCGGCCCCCGCAGGCACGTCTGCCAGCCCGGACCGAACGACGGTCCGGGATCAACTCATTGAACCCAAAGGCCTCAGCGCGTGCGCTGAAGCGATGCTGCGTCGTAGCCCGACTTCTGGAACGCCTCGACGGCCCGGTCGAAGGCCACGCGGTTGAAGCCGTCGCGCGTCATCANCCAGCCCGCGGTCCGGGCGGTGTTGCCGATCGTCACCGACCGCCCGTCCGGCGCCACGTCCAGCACCCAGAAATCGTAAGCGAACATCTTGCCCGGCATCCGCACGCGGATCCGGCCGCCCTGTTCCACCAGCGCCTGACCCTCGATCACCCGCGCCGTGCCGGTGGCCTTGTCCATGCAGGTATTGCGCACCAGCGTCGCCGGGCTGAACCAGGGCAGGATTTCCCAGGTCACCGAGGCGCACCCCTTGTCCGTGGTCTGCGGCAGGCTGGCAATCTGGTGCCAGGTCCCGGTCAACGCCATCTGGTCCACGTTCGCCACCACGAATTGCGGTGCAAAGACCTGATTGGGCGAGTTGACATAGGACGAACAGGCCGAAAGCAGCAGCGCCGCCGTCAGGACAAGGGTCGGGAACTTCATCCAATTACTCCGCGTTTGGTCAGACCCAGACGCGCGCGCACCTCTGCAGGGGTGATGACGCGGGCGCCCAGGTTCTCGATGATGTTGACCGCACGCTCCACCAGTTGCGCGTTGGTGGCAAGCACTCCCTTGTCCAGCCACAGGTTGTCTTCCAGCCCGACGCGCACATTTCCGCCCGCCAGCACCGCCGCCGCCACATAAGGCATCTGGTGCCNGCCGATGCTGAAGGCCGACCAATGCCAATGCGACGGCACGTTGTTCACCATCGCCATGAAGGTGTTCAGGTCGTCCGGCGCGCCCCACGGCACGCCCATGCACAGCTGCACCAGCACCGGGTCGGGGATGATCCCCTCGCTGGCCAGCTGCTTGGCCAGCCACAGATGGCCGGTGTCGAAGGCCTCGATCTCGATCCGGGTGCCGCTGGCCACCATGCGCGCCGCCATGTCGCGCAACATGCCCGGCGTGTTGACCATCACATAATCGGCCTCGTTGAAGTTCATCGTGCCGCAGTCCAGCGTGCAGATTTCCGGCTGGCATTCGACCACATGCGCCACACGCTCGGTGGCGCCCGCCATGTCCGACTTCTGGCTCATGCGGTTCATCGCCTCGGTGCCGTCGAACAGCATGTCGCCGCCCATGCCCGCGGTCAGGTTCAGCACCACATCCACCTCGGCATCGCGGATGCGCTCGGTCACTTCGCGGTAGAGCTTCCGGTCGCGCGAGGGCTTGCCGGTTTCCGGGTCACGCACATGGCAATGCACCACGGCGGCNNGTACGTTGGCCGCGTCGATGGCCGACTTGGCGATCTGTTCGGGCGAGCGCGGCACATGCGGGCTGCGATCCTGCGTCCCGCCCGAGCCGGTCACGGCACAGGTGATGAAGACCTCGCGATTCATGGTCAGCGGCATGGGGTTCCTCCGAAGGGCTGGCGGCGACCATAGCCGTCTTGCCGCGCCTCGCTTGACGATTTACGAACTGCACATGGCGAAAACCGCAACGATCTTTGCCGCATCGCAGCAACCGCTTACCCTGGCGGCGCTGGTCCTGCCGCAGGCTTCGATCCTGGAAGTTGCCTCGGTGCTGGACCCGATGCGCTCGGCCAACCGGCATCTGGGGCACGAGGCCTATCGCTGGCGCGTGGTCTCTCCGGACGGCCGGGCGGTGCCTTTGACCTGCGGCATCGAACTGCCCTCCACCGGGCCGCTGGCGGCCGCCGAAGGGGCCGATGCGCTGGTGGTGATCGTAAACTTCCGGCAGTGGGAAATCGCCACCGGCCCGCTGATCCACGAATTGTCGCGCCTGTCTCCCCGCTTTGCCGCGGTCGGCGCCATCGACGCCGGTCCCTGGGTTCTGGCCCGGGCGGGGTTGCTGAACGGCCACCGCGCCACCGTCCATTGGGAAGACATGGAGGATTTCGCCGCCGCCCATCCGCAGGTCGATGTCGTGCCCGACCGATATGTGATCTCCGGCCCGCGGTTCACCGCCGGTGGGGCGGCCCCGGCGGCCGACCTCATGCTGCACCTGATCCGGGCGCGGCACGGCGCGGCGTTGTCGCTGGCGGTGGCGGCCAGCTTCATCACCACGGCCCGGCCGGGCACCGAGCCGCAANNCACACCACCGCCCCCGACCGGGCGCGCGACCCGCGGCTAGACCCGCGCGTGGCCCAGGCCATCGCCCGGATGGAAGCGCGGCTGGACGCGCCCGAGNCCGGTGGCCGAGACCGCCGCCGCCGTGGGCCTCTCGCCCCGGCTGGAGACGCTGTTTCACCAGGGCCTTGGCATGACGCCCGGCGCCTATGGCCTGCACCTTCGGCTGCAAGCCGCGCGGCGCCTGATCACCGACACCCGGCATCCCTTGGCCGAGGTCGCGCTGCGCACCGGCTTTTCCTCGCCCTCGGCGCTCAGCCGCGCCTTCCGCCGCGCCTACGGCCGCCCCCGGCGCGCTGCGGCAGCAATGACGCCCTACGCCAACCAAACTCGGACACCCGGCCGGTCTGGCAAGTCCGACAGGTCGGCGGCGCGGGCTTGTTGCGAAGGATCAGAAGGCACGATCCTGTCCAACGAAGGACCGCGCCCCCGAACTCTGGCCTTTGCAGGACTTGTCTTCCTGATCCTTCGGTTGTCAGGATCGGTCTTCAACCGGCCCAATCCGGCGCCCGTTTCTCCAGAAAGGCCGCGATGCCTTCCTCGGTATCCCGCCACAGAAGGTTCTCCACCATCACCGTCCCGGTCTGGCGGTACGCCTCGGCCAGCCCCAGCCCCTGCTGGTCATAAAACGCCCGCTTGCCGATCTTCACCGCCGCCCCCAGCTTGCCCGCGACCAGCCGCGCCAGCGCCATGGTCTCGTCCTCCAGCCGCTCCACCGGCACCACCCGGTTCACCAGCCCCACCTCCCGCGCCCGGGCGGCATCCAGGAATTCGCCCGTGGTCAGCATCTCGAAGGCCACAGTAAGCGGCACCTTGCGGGTCAGCGCCACCATGGGGGTCGAGCAGAACAGCCCGATGTTCACCCCGTTCACCCCGAACCGCGTGCCCTCGGCCGCCACCACCATGTCGCAGGATGCCGCCAACTGGCAGCCCGCCGCCGTGGCGATGCCGTGAACCTGGGCGATCACCGGCTGCGGCAGGGCGGGGATCGCCTGCATCACGGCGGCGCACCGCTCGAACAGGTCGGCAAAATAGGCCGCGCCCCTGTCCGCCGAGGCCCGCGCTGCCTGCATCTCCTTCAGGTCATGCCCGGCGCAGAACGCCCGCCCCGCGCCGCGGATCACCACCACCTTCACGCTGCGGTCCTGCGCCAGCGCCGCGAAGGCACCGGACAGAGCCGCCAGCATCGCATCCGACAGCGCATTCAGCGACCCCGGCGCATTCAGCGTCAGCACCGCGACGCCACCCTCGTCCGTGCGCAGCAGCATGGTCAGGCCGCCCGCGTCGTGGCGGTGACAAGGTAAGCGCCGATCAGAAGGGTGCCGCCGGTGCGGTTGAACCCACGGATCACCCGTTCGTTGCGCACAAGCCCGCGGGCGCGCGAGGCAACGACTCCGTAGCCAAGCGCATTGGCGAAGGCAAGCGTCAGGAAGGTCGCCTCGAAGATCAGCATCTGCGTCCAGAAATCGCCGTTCCGGTCCAGAAACTGGGGCAGGAAGGCCACGAAGAAGGTGATGCTCTTCGGGTTCAGCGCCGTCACCAGCCAGGAATGGGCCAGCATCTTTACCGCCTCGGTCCGTTCGGTCACCGGCTTTGCATCCAGCGTGCCGCCCGCCCGCCACAGCTTGATGCCCAGCCAGATCAGATAGGCGGCGCCCACCAGTTTCAGTGCCGTGAACAGCGTGGCCGAAGCCGCCAGCAGGGCGCCAATGCCCAGCATGGACAGCGTCATCGCGGTGAAATCGCCAAGCGCCACGCCGATGGCCGTGGGCAGCGCCGCGCGCCATCCCTGCCCAAGCGCATAGGAAACGACCAGCAGGATCGTCGGTCCGGGGATGACAAGCAACACGGCCGAGGCGGCAACGAAGGCAAGCCAGGTTTCGAAGGACATGGGTCTACTCCCGTCAGGTCGGCAAAGGGAGCCACGGCGCGCCGCGGGTCCAGCCCCGCCACGCAGAGCGTCAGGTCCAGTCCAGCACCACCTTGCCCGACAGGCCCGACCGCATGGTCTCGAACCCCTCACGGAAATCGGCCACCTTGAAGCGGTGGGTGATGACCGGGCGGATATCCAGCCCGTTGGTCAGCATGGCGATCATCTTGTACCAGGTTTCAAAGATCTCGCGGCCATAGACGCCCTTGATGGTGATGGCCTTGAACACGATGCGGCTCCAGTCCACCGGCGACTTGCCGGGCGGGATGCCCAAAAGCGCGATGCGCCCGCCCATCACCAGGTTCTCCACCATCTGGTCCAGCGCCTGCTGGTTGCCCGACATCTCCATCCCCACGTCAAAGCCCTGCGCCAGCTTCAGCCGGGCGATCACGTCCTTCAGGTCTTCCTTGGCGACATTCACCGGCGTGCAGTCGGCGACCTTGGCCGCCAGTTCCAGCCGCGCCGGGTTCACGTCGGTGATGACGACATGCCGCGCCCCCACATGCCGGGCCACCGCGGCGGCCATGATGCCGATAGGCCCCGCCCCGGTGATCAGCACATCCTCGCCCACCAGATCGAAGGACAGCGCGGTATGCACGGCATTGCCAAGCGGGTCGAGGATGGCGCCGATCTCGTCGTCGATTTCATCCGGCAGCGGCACCACGTTGAAGGCGGGCAGGCGCAGGTAATGGGCGAAGGCCCCTGCTCNGTTCACCCCGATGCCGCGGGTTTCCGGGTCAAGGTGGAACTTGCCCGACCGGCTTTGCCGCGAATGGTGGCCGATCAGATGGCCCTCGCCCGAGCAGCGCTGGCCGATCTTCAGGTCGGTCACGTTGCGGCCCACATCCACGATCTCGCCCGCGAATTCATGGCCGGTGATCAGGCCCACCGGCACGGTGCGTTCGGCCCAGGCGTCCCAGTTCCAGATATGGATGTCGGTGCCGCAGATGCCGGTCTTCTTCACCCGGATCAGCACGTCGTCCGGCCCGATCTCGGGCACGGCGCGGCTTTCCATCCACAGGCCGGGCTCGGGCTTCGCCTTTACCAGCGCGGNTCATCATGTTGGTCATTGCAGGGCTCCGGTGGCACGGCCCGCGGCCTCGAAGGCGGCAAGGGCTTCGTCAAGGTCGGCTGTCGTCAGCCGCGCGTTCATCTGGGTGCGGATGCGGGCCTGGCCCCTGGGCACCACGGGGAAGAAGAAGCNCGCGACATAGACACCGCGCGCATCCAGTTCCCGCGCCATGTCCTGCGCCAGCCGCGCATCGCCCAGCATCACCGGCACGATCGGATGTTCACCCGGCAGCAGGCGGAAGCCCGCGCGTTCCAGCCCGGCACGCCAATACCGCGCGTTGGCGAACAGCCGTTCACGCAGGTCGTCGGCCTGTTCCACAAGGTCCAGCGCCGCCAGCCCCGCCGCCACCACCGGCGGCGGCAGGGCGTTGGAAAACAGGTAGGGCCGGGCGCGTTGGCGCAGCAGGTCGATCACCGGCTGAGGCCCGGCGATATAGCCGCCAAGCGCCCCGCCAAGCGCCTTGCCAAGCGTGCCGGTCAGGATGTCCACCCTGTCTGCCACGCCGTGATGATGCGGCGTGCCCCGTCCCTGCGGCCCCATGAAGCCGGTGGCGTGGCAGTCATCGACCATCACCAGCGCGCCGAACCGTTCCGCCAGCGCCGTCACCTCGGGCAGCTTGGCCAGATAGCCGTCCATCGAGAACACGCCATCGGTGGCAATCAGGATGTGCCGCGCCCCCTCGGCGCGGGCCTTCTGAAGCTGCGCCTCCAGCTCGCCCATGTCGGAATTGGCAAAACGATAGCGCCGCGCCTTGCACAGCCGGATGCCGTCGATGATCGAGGCATGGTTCAGGCTGTCGGACACCACCGCATCCTGCTCGCCCAGCAAGGGTTCGAACAGCGCCCCGTTGGCATCGAAACAGGCGGCGAACAGGATGGCGTCCTCCTTGCCCAGGAACTGCGCCAGCCGCTGCTCCAGCTGCCGGTGCAGATCCTGCGTGCCGCAGATGAAGCGGACCGAGGCCATGCCATAGCCATGGTCGCGCATCGCCCGCTCCGCCGCCTCGACCAGCGCCGGATGATCGGCAAGGCCAAGGTAGTTGTTGGCGCAAAGGTTGATCACCTCGCGCGCGCCGCCCGGCCCGGCAATGCGAACCCGCGCACCTTGCGCCGAGGTAATCAGCCGTTCGCGCTTCATCAGCCCGTCGGCTTCGATGCCAGCCAGGGTGGCGGTCAGGTCGGACAGGAAGGCGGTCTTTCCGGTCATGCTTGGGCTTTCTGCCAGCGGGCGGGGATGTCAGGATAGGCGATGCCCCGAAAGGGCGGGAAATCGGCATAACGCGCGGCACGGGTCGCGGCATCTTCGGACGGCGCGGCGCCTGCGGCAAGCAGCTTGCCCTTGGGAGCGATGAAAGACGAGATCATGCGGTCCGGCTCTTCCCGCCAGGTCAGGTTGCAGGCCGCGCGGACGGGAAAGAACTGCAACGCCGACACCGGCAGGTGATCATGCAGCCACCAGGCCAGGTCACGCCAGTCGCGGCCCCGGTCGTACTGGTCAGCAAACCACGGGATGACGATGCAGGCGGTGGCCCCCATCCGGCCCGCGCTGTCGCGGCGGTCCCAGATATGGCCCGCGAAATTCGCCTCGTTCTTCGCGCAGTTCAGCCCGCGCTCGTTGCCAAAGCCGTTGACCAGCGGGCTGCGGTAGGACGACCGGATGGCAATGGNGTCGAAGGTTTCCACCAGCGGGTCCAGGCATTCGGTTGCCAGCCTTGTGCCCGCGGCGATCATCAGGTCGGNGTCGTCGGGCAGGTTGGGCAGGACATGGAAGTTGGCGATTTCCGAATACAGGAAGTCGCGCAGGAAGAAGTGGCGCGACAGGCGGGTGCGGCCCAGGCGCTCCAACAGGTCAAAGGACGTGATCGCGCGCATGGGTCCCCCATGATGCCGCCCGCATGCAGGATAGCACGCCAGGATGGCATCGGGCATGTGTCGGGCGCGTCACCCTCTGGCCTGCGCGCGACCGGGGCGACAGAAATCACGCTTCCCGGTTGCAGCCGGGGCTGATAACCGGCAACCATTCTTAGCGTAAGGAATTTGTTTCGATTCCGGCGACAACATGCGGCAGACAGCCGGGGCAGTCATGGCAACGATCCGGGACATGATCGACAAGCTGGAACAGCGGCGCAGCCTGCGCCGCTGGACCGAGGCTGCGGATGCCGCCGTAAGCGCCAGCGCCGATACCCTGCGCAGCCTGCGCAGCCGCGCCCGCGCCCTGCGCNNCCAGCTGGACCGGGTGATCCATGTCGCCGAACATCGCCTGGCGCTGCCGGTGATCGGCCCCAACCCGATCCGCAAACCCTGGGGCACCGACTGGGCCTGGCGGCCCGACCTCTGGCGCGGCCCCATCGCCGTGCCCGGCCTCGCCTCGGTTCCCGGCCGCACGCCGGTGACGGACGGGGTGGTGATCTATCACGATTGCCGCTCCAGCGAGCTGACCTTCCGCCAGATCCGCAATTCGCGGGCCGAGGATATCGCCCCCTTCGGCTTCCGAATGGACGTGTTCCGCTTCGATGGCTCCTATCTCTCGCTGGCGGTGGACCTGCCGGACGAAGCCGCGCAGGGCCTGCGCCTGACCCACCTGATCCGGGTGGATGTCATCGTCGAGATGGAAAAACCGCTGGAAATCTTCGCCCGGCTGAACGTGAAACACGGGCCGAACGTCGAACAGATGGTGCGCGAGCTGCCGCTTGGTGCCGAAGAGGTGATGGCCGAATTCGACCTGGCCTATACCAAGATCGACGAGCGGCGGGTGGAAAAGCTGTGGCTGGACCTGATCTTCGAGGGGCCGGAAATGAACCAGGTGGTGCTGCGCGACCTGACGATCACGCGGCGCCCGCGGGCGGAATTGTGAGGGCAAGATGGCCGGGCCGCAACTGACGCAGACACGCATCCGCGCCGGGGTGTGGGAGGGCAACCTCACCGGCGTGGATGCGGTGCCGCCCTGGAAGTGCTGCATCTGGAACAGGTGCTGCCGGGACTGACGGTGACCGAGGTTCCGGGCCGGGTAAGAACTGGCTGGTGCGCGTGCCGATCCCGGCCGAGGTGTTGAGCGAAGGCGTACAGACCTTCGTCATCCGGGCGGTCGGCAGCGACGAGACGTTGGCGCATTTCACCGTGGTCACGGGCGTGGCACTGGAAGACGACCTGCGCGCCGAGATCGACCTGTTGCGCGCCGAGCTTGACCTGTTGAAGCGTGCCTTCCGGCGGCATTGCGTCGAGACGATGGGCTGAGCACGGGGTAGGCCGGGCACGAGTTTGTCTCGCGAAAACTCGAAGAAGCGAACTTTCTGCGAAAGTTCCGATCCTTCGTAGAAGGATCGTTTTCCAGAGTTTTCGCGAGACAAACTCGTACTTTCCTGCTCGCCGCGCCGCGCAGGTCCAGTCAGACATGACGCGGCGTCGGGGCTGACAACGGCGCTTGCCGCGGCCATTCTGCCGCCGACGGAGGAGCCGCGCATGACCCATTATCCCCATCTGTTCCAGCCGCTGGACCTGGGCTTTGTCACCCTGCCCAACCGGGCGTTGATGGGGTCGATGCACACGGGCCTCGAAGAAACCGGCGACTGGTCGCGTGTCGCCGCCTTCTATGCCGAACGGGCACGCGGTGGGGCCGGGCTGATCGTCACCGGCGGCGTGGCTCCCAACCGCGAGGGCGCGGTGTTCCCCGGCGCCGCGGGGATGTTCGGGCCGCAGGATGTGGCGCATCACCGGCAGGTGACACAGGCCGTGCATGACGCGGGCGGCCGCATCGCCATGCAGATCCTGCACGCCGGGCGCTATGCCTATGGCCCGGATTGCGTGTCGGCCAGCGCCGTGAAATCGCCGATCTCGCCCTTTCCTCCGNNCGCGCTGGACGAGGCGGGGATCGAAAAGCAGATCGCCGACATCGTGGCCGCGGCCAGCAGGGCGCGCGAGGCGGGCTATGACGGGGTCGAGGTCATGGGAAGCGAGGGCTATTTCCTGAACCAGTTCCTCGTCCGCCACACCAACCATCGGACGGACGGTTGGGGCGGCGCCTATGCCAACCGCATGCGCCTGCCGGTCGAAACCGTCGCGCGGGTGCGCGCGGCGGTTGGGCCGGATTTCATCCTGATCTACCGCATCTCGCTGATCGACCTGATCCCCGACGGCTCGACCTGGGACGAGATCGTGACGCTGGCCCGCGCCATCGAGGCTGCTTANAGCGCCACGATCCTGAACTCCGGCATCGGCTGGCACGAGGCGCGGGTGCCCACCATCGCCACCTCGGTCCCCCGTGCCGCCTTCGCGCCGCTGACCGGGCGGCTGCGCCAGGCAGTGGGCATCCCCGTCATCGCCTCGAACCGCATCAACACGCCCGCGGTGGCCGAATCCGTGCTGGCCGGNGGCCTGGCCGACATGGTGTCGATGGCGCGGCCTTTCCTGGCCGACCCTGCCTTCATGGCCAAGGCCCGCGTTACCAGNGCCCGCCGCATCGCGCCCTGCATCGCCTGCAACCAGGCCTGCCTGGATCACACGTTCAGTGGCCGCCTGACCTCTTGCCTCGTGAACCCCCGCGCCTGCCATGAAACGGAACTGACCTANTCCCAAGGCCGCCACCCCAGGCGCATCGCGGTGGTCGGCGCCACCGCTNNTGCGATGACCTGCGCCACCATCGCCGCGCAGCGCGGCCACCGCGTCACCCTGTTCGAAGCCACCGACGAGGTCGGCGGCCAGCTGAAGCTTGCGCGCGAGGTGCCGGGGAAAGAGGAATTCCGCGGCCTGGTCGACTGGTTCGCCGCCGAACTGGCCGAAGCCGGCGTCACCCTGCGCCTGTCCACCCGCGCCACACCCGCCGACCTGACCGGCTTCGACGACGTCATCATCGCCACCGGCGTGCGCCCGCGTGACCCAGGCCTGCCCGGCCAGGACCGCGCCAAGGGCTATGCCGAGGTGCTGCGCGGCGTGCCCGTCGGGCGCCGTGTCGCCATTGTCGGCGCNGGGGGCATCGGCTTTGACGTGGCCGAATACCTGACGCAATCGGGCACCAGCCCCACGCTGAACCCCGAAGCCTGGCGCGCCGAATGGGGCGTGGGTGACCCGGCGCTGCAGCCCGGCGGACTGGCGGCCCGTGGCCCGCAGCCGGAACCNCCCGCCCGCGAGGTCTGGCTGTTGCAGCGCCGCCCCGGCCGCCCCGGCAAGGGGCTGGGCAAGACCACCGGCTGGATTCACCGCGCCGCGCTGGAACACCGCGGGGTGCAGATGNNTGGGGGCATCACCTATGGCGCCGTCACCGGGGACGGCTTCGCCATCGCCCGCGACGGTCAAGCGACGTTCCTGCCCGTCGATGATGTGGTGATCTGCGTAAACCAGGAACCCGAACGCAGCCTGGCCGACGCCCTGGCGCAGGCNGGAATCGCCGTCCACATCATCGGCGGCGCGGATGTTGCCGCCGAACTGGACGCCAAGCGCGCCATCGACGACGGCGCGCGGCTGGCGGCACGTCTGTGACATCCGCCTGACAAGGCCCGCGCTATACTGCCCCCGGGCGAATCGCGGGGGCGGGCATGGCTGTCTGGGAATGGGTGCTTCTGGCGCTGGTCGTCGCCGCCGGCTGGCCTGGGCCGCGCTGGCCTGGCACCGCGCGACGACGATGCCGCTGCCGCGATCTGGGACAGGCTGGCGTCGAACCGCCTGCCCGATCCGCCCCGTTATGACCCGGCCATGGTCGAGGGCTTGCCCGACATCGCCCGCCGCTATTTCGGCCGCGCCCTGGCCAGCGGCGCGCCCCTGTCCTGCGTCGCCGACATCGCCATGCGCGGCACCTTCATCCTGAACGGCAAGTCNCTGCCCATGACCGCGCGCGAGATCATCGCACCNCCTTCNGGCTTCGTCTGGAAGGCCGAGGTCGGCCGCGGCCCGACCGGCTTCACCGGCTCCGATGCCTATGCCGTAAGCGGCCCCAGCTGGACGCGGTTCCGCATCGGCGGCGGCATCCCCGTGGTGCGGGCGGCNGGCACCAAGGACCACGCCTTGTCCTCTGCCGGTCGCATGGCGCTGGAATCGGTCTGGACCCCGGCAGCCCTCTTGCCGCAAAACGGCGCCATCTGGGAAGAAATCGCCCCCGACCGCGCCCGCATCACCCTGCCCGGCGTCGGCGGCCTGCGCCCGATCGAGCTGCGCATCGACCCCGAGGGCCGCGTCACCGAAGCCGTCACCGAACGCTGGACCGATGCCAACCCGGAAAGNACCTTTCGCTGGCAACCCTTTGGCGGCCGCATGCTGGCCGACGCGCCCTTCGGCGAAATGGTCCTGCCCTCCGAGGTCGAGATCGGCAATATGTGGGGCACGCCGGACTGGGCGCCCTTCTTCCGCGCCCGCGTGACCGGCGTCACCGCCTGAGTTTCCGTTCACGCGCCATCAACGATCCCGGTATTTCCCCGGATCGGTCCCTGCGGCGCCCCGTTCCTGCCCGATTTCGCGGCCAATAACGGTTCATCACGCTCTCAAGTCGCAAGAGGCGAACAATGGACCGACTGACTGAAATGGAAGCCTTCGCCATGGTCGTTGACCAGGGCGGCTTCNNTGACGCGGCCAAGAAGATGGGCATCTCGAAATCGGCGGTGTCNAAGCATGTCTCGGCGCTGGAGGCCCGGCTTGGCGCGCGGCTTCTGAACCGCACCACCCGCCGCGTCAGCCCCACCGAGATCGGCCTTGCCTATTACGACCGCGCCCGCCGCGTGCTGAACGACGCGGGCGAGGCCGATGCGCTGGTGACTTCGATGCAGTCGGCGCCCTCGGGCCTGCTGCGCATCTCGGTCGCCACCGATTTCGGGGTGAACCTTCTGTCGCCGATCCTGGGCGACTTCCTGCTGGAATACCCCGACATCACCGTGAACATGGTGCTGAACAACCGTTACGTTGAACTGATCAGCGAAGGCTTCGACCTGGCGATCCGGGTGGGCGAGCTGGAAGACTCCAGCCTCCGCGCGCGCAAGCTGACCGAGACCTCCAAGCGGATGATCGGCTCGCCCGCCTATTTCCAGTTCGGGCGCCCGGCCAAGATCGACGACCTGAACGAACACAAGCTTCTGCACTATTCCAACCAGGCCAACGGCAACGTCTGGAAGATCACCGCGCCCTCGGGCGAAAAGCGCCAGGTCCGCACCGCTGGCTGGCTGACGGTGAACGACGGCCAGTCGCTGTTGAACGCGGCGATCTCGGGTCTGGGCATCGCCTTCCTGCCCTCGTTCCTGTATGCCGACGCGATGCGTCTGGGCCAGGTGGAAGAGGCGATCCCCGGCCTGCCGGTCGAGGTTCTGGGCATCTATGCCGTCTATCCGCCGGGCCGGTTCACCCAGCCCAAGGTGCGCGCCTTCATCGACTTCATGGCGCGCCGCTTCATGGACAAGGGTCCCGACAACTGGTGAGCCACGCCTCCTGAGTTTCCCGTGCGACCTTACTGGGTCGGGGCGAGAACCGCCTCGACCCTTCTGTNTTGCGAACGGCCCTCTTCGGTATCGTTGCTGGCGCGCGGCGCCAGCGGGCCGACGCNCTCGGCCGAGACCTGGGTGGNCGGCACGCCGAAGCGGTCGATCAGCACCTGCCGCACCGCCGCCGCGCGCTGACGCGACAGGGTGACATTGGCGGCCAGACTGCCCGAGGCATCGGTATGGCCGACCANTGTCACAGAGCNGGCCGGATGCGCCGTCAGCCAGGCCGCCAGGTCGGCCAGCGNCGGAGCGTCGGCATCGGTCAGCGCCGCCTTGCCGCTTTCGAAGGCCAGTCCGTCCAGCACCACGCTGCCCGCGGCCTCGATCCGCGCGCCGGGGCCGTCTGCGTCCGTATTGCCCATCGGCGCCGGGTCCGGCGCCGGGTCCGGCGCCAGGTCCGGCGTCGGTGCCGCGACCGCGGCGGCTTCGGCCGGTGGCGGCACAAGACCGGATGGCGCGACCGTGATCACCTGCACATGGCCTTCCGCCTGCGACCGGCTGACCAGCAGCGTCAGCCATTCCGTGCCGCCCGGCCCGTCGCGCCGGGCCGAGACAAAGCGATAATCCCNCAGATCGACATGCATCGCCGGTTCCGGCACCACCGGCGTGGCATAGCGGAAGTCGAACCCGCCGCAGGCATCGTCGGCACAGTCGAAGACCAGCCGATAGCCCTGAGCCTCCAGCTGCGACCGCAGCGGCTTCAGCAGCTCCAGTGTGGTCTTTCCGTCCAGGGGCAGGCTCCAGGCCGTGCGCGTGACACTGCCCTCCACCGTTTCGCCGGGAATGCCGCCCTCGACCCAGGGACCAAGCGGCACCAGATAGCTGCCCGGCGCCTCGGTCTCGGTCGCGGTGACGTGGGCATGTTCGCCCATCTCCAGCGCGCGACCGGGCAGCGGCGCCAGCGCCAACAGAAGAAGGAAAAAGCCTGCCCTCACGGATTGGCCCCTCGCGGGCTCATGTTCTGTGCCGATAGTGGTACTGTCCCACGACCGCCATCCNCGAGGAAGCATAGAGTGCCCGCGCCGGCGCATTGGCCTCTGTCACCACCAGCGAAAACGTCGTGGCCCCATGATCCAGCGCCCAGCCTGCCGCGCACCGCAAGATGTTGTTGGCGGAACCCTGCCGACGCGCCGCCACCCGCACCTCCAGCGCATGCAGCATGGCAATGTCGCCCGACACCGCCACAAAGGCCGCCCCGACCGGATGATCCCCGGTCCGCGCCAGGATCGCGGTCTTCGGCCCCTNGACCCGTTCCATCACCGCCACCCGCGCCGGGCCGATGCCCTCTTCCGCCCAGATTTCCCGCGTGATCGCCAGCGGTGGCCAATGCGGCAGCGCCGACAGATAAGGCGGCGCTGGATCAGCCAGCATGGCGGCAGGCGCCGCATAGGCCACCACCGGGTCCACCACCGCATAGCCCCGCGCCGCCAGCGCCGCATCCAGCGCGGCCTGCCCCTGCCGCACCACGAACAGCGGCGCCTCCAGATCGGTCGCGGAAANACTCCCCTCGACCGAGGCCGCCGACACCCGCTTGCCGCCCCCGCGCCNCTCTCGCAGCGTGACCGGCCCGACCCGCCGCACCGAAGCCGGCCAGGTCTCTTCCATCACGCGCGCCAGCACCTCGGGCGTCATGCGAACAGCGCCTTCAGCCGCGCCATCGCCTCGTCCAGCCGCGCCGCATCGGTGCCGCGGATCACCAGGTTGGTGCCGTACAGCCCGTTCTGGATGAAGGGATAGGACCCCATCGACAGGTCCGGGTACTCTGCCGCCAGCGCGCCGAACCCGGCCGCGATCTCGCCCTCGCCCCGCTCCACCCGCAGCGTCTGCGACAGCAGCGGCGCCCCGCCGGTCAGTCCGGGCAGGACCGAAGCCACCATCGCCTCGAACACCCGCGGCACCCCGGCCATCACATGCACGTTGCCGATGCTGAACCCCGGCGCCACCGACACCGGGTTGTCGATCAGCACCGCGCCATCCGGGATCCGCGCCATCCGCTGCCGCGCCTCGTTGAACTCCATCCCCTGCCGCGCGTAATGCGCGGCCAGCAGCGCCATCGCATCCGCCCGCTTCCCGATCGCCACCCCGAAAGCCGCCGCCACGGCATCGGCGGTGATGTCGTCATGCGTCGGCCCGATCCCGCCCGAGGTGAAGACATGATCAACCCCCGCCCGCAGCGCATTCACCGCCGCCACGATGGCATCATGGTCATCGGCCACCACCCGCACCTCGACCAGCCGGATGCCCCGCTCGGTCAGCGCCCCCGCCAGGTGGTGCATGTTGCTGTCGCGCGTGCGCCCCGACAGGATCTCGTCTCCGATCACCAGCATGGCGGCGGTGGGGTTTGGCATGGGCAGGCTCCCGGCTTTGTGACGGGTATAGGGCGGCTGCCCAAGGCGGGAAACCCCCGCCCTCTGGCCATTTCGCCCTGCCGCATTATCTAGGGGCAGCTTCAGGAGACCCCGATGGACGAAACGCGCGGCCGCATCACCAGGGATGGAATCCGCATCTACGAGGATGCGGATTTTGCCGGCATGCGCGCCGCCTACCGCGTTGCCGCTGAAATCCTTGATGCCGTCGGCCCGCTGGTGAAACCCGGCGTCACCACCGGCGAGCTTGACGCCTTCATCACCGAAGAAATCGACCGCCGCGGCGTGGTCTCGGCCACCATCGGCTACAAGGGCTACCGCCACGCCTCCTGCATCTCGGTCAACCAGGTGGTCTGCCACGGCATCCCCGGCGCCAAGATCCCCGGCCGCTCTACNCCCGCCATCAGCGAAGGCGACATCCTGAACATCGACGTGACGGTGATCGTCGATGGCTGGTACGGCGACACCAGCCGCATGTATGCGNNCGCCATCAAGCCCTGGCGCAAGCGCCTGATCGACGTCACGCACGAGGCGCTGATGCGCGGCATCGCCGTGGTGAAACCCGGCGCCACCTTCGGCGACATCGGCCATGCCATCCAGACCTATGTCGAAGGGCAGCGCATGTCGGTGGTGCGCGATTTCTGCGGCCACGGCCTCGGCCGCGTGTTCCACGCCCCGCCGAACGTGCTGCACTACGGTCGCTCGGGTGCGGCGCCNGTGCTGGAAGAAGGCATGTTCTTCACCATCGAGCCGATGGTGAACCTGGGCCANCCCGAGACCAAGATCCTGTCCGACGACTGGACCGCCGTCACCCGCGACGGCCGCGACAGCGCCCAGTTCGAACATTCCATCGGCGTCACCGCCACGGGCTGCGAGGTCTTCACCCTCTCGCCCGGCGGGGTCTTCCACTCCACGCCCTGACCGCCGGGGCTTCCCTTGTCCCGCCCCGGGCCCTAACCTCCGCCGCCTCAGCGCCGGAGTTCGCCCCATGTCCTTCACCCTCGCCACCTGGAACATCAACTCGGTCCGCCTGCGCGAGGCCCTGGTCGCGCGCCTTCTGACGGAAGAGGCACCGGACGTGCTCTGCCTGCAGGAATGCAAGTCGCCGGTCGAAAGCATCCCGACCGCGGCCTTCCACGCGCTTGGCTACACCCACATGGTCGCCCGCGGCCAGAAGGGCTATAACGGCGTCGCCATCCTGTCGAAGCTGCCGCTGGAAGATACGGGCGAGACGGATTTCGCAGCGCTTGGCCATGCCCGCCATGTCTCGGCCCGCCTGCCCAACGGCGTGACGATCCACAACTGCTATGTGCCAGCGGGCGGCGACATTCCCGACCGCAAAGAAAACGTGAAGTTCGGGCAGAAGCTCGACTATCTCACCCACCTGCGCGACCATTTCCGCACTGACCGCCCCGCCCGGTCAATCCTGGTGGGCGACCTGAACATCGCCCCGCGCGAAGATGACGTCTGGGATCACAAGGCGCTTCTGAAGATCGTCAGCCACACCCCCATCGAGGTCGATCACCTGAACGAGGCGCGCGAGGCCGGNGGTTGGGTTGACGTCACCCGCGCCAACCTGCCCGAAGGGCGGCTTTATTCCTGGTGGTCCTACCGCTCGCCCGACTGGGATGCCGCCGACAAGGGCCGCTTACTGGATCACGTCTGGGCGACGGCGGACATCGCCAGTGCTNNTGGCCATTCCAGCCGCATCCTGCGCCCGGTGCGNGGCTGGGACCAGCCCTCCGACCACGCCCCGGTCTTCGCAACGCTCGACCTGTAAGCGCGGCCCCGGGAAAGACGAGTTTTCTGCGAAAACTCGAAGGACCCGAATCTTCTGCGAAGATTCGATCCTTCGCAGAAGGATCGTTCCCCAGAATTTTCGCAGAAAATTCGTGCCCTCAACGCCCGCACACCACCGCCGTCCCGTCCGGCGTGCCCATCAAACGACTGTCGTCCTGCCGTCGCACCAGCGTCATCCAAACCGGGCAATCTCGCTCAACCCCGATTGCCGATGACTGCCGCGATGCCCTTGCCTGCCCCTTCCGTCCAGTCCCCGGTGCGGCATGACCGACACCCTGAGCTCCGATGAATTCGCGGCCGACGTGCCCGACTTCACCTATTCCCACGACGGGCAAAGCGCCTTTCGCCGCAGCGTGATCCGCCTGATCGAACGTCTCGGCGGCCAGCCGCAGCTGCTGCAGCTCTACCTCGACTGGGCCGCCAACCCCGATCCGCGCGAAGACGTGTTCCAGGCGGCGCTTCGCCTGCTGCGCATCAACCTGCACCTGTCCGGCGCCCATCACCTCGACAGCCTGCCGCGCGATGGCGGCGTGGTGCTGGTGGCCAACCACCCCTATGGCATCGTCGATGGCCTGACCCTCGGCTGGCTGGGCATGAAACTGCGCGGTTCGGTGCAGGTCGTCACCAACAGCCTTCTGTGCCGCGTGNNCTTGGCGCTGAACCCCTACCTCCTGCCCATCGACTTTTCCGGCACCGCCGAGGCGCGCCGCACCTCGGGCGACTCNCGTCGCCGCGCCATGCAGCGGCTGGAGGACGGCGGCGTCATCGCCATCTTCCCCGGCGGCGGCGTCGCCACCGCCAACCGCCCGCTTTCAGGCCGCGCCGTCGATGCCGACTGGCACCCGTTCCTGGGTGGNCTGGCCACCCATCCCGGCGCCACTGTGCTGCCGGTACATTTCGGCGGTCAGAATTCGCGGCTGTTCCAGATCGCCAGCCACCTGTCCTATCCCGCCCGCGTGGCGCTGATCTTCCACGAAACCCGCCGCCGCATGGGCGGCCCGCTGAACGTCACCATCGGCGCCCCGATCCCTGCCGCCGACCTGCGCCGCGCCGGCCGCAGTTGCGCCGCCCCCTACCTGCGCGCCCTGACCATGCGACTGGACCCCGACCCGTAAGCGGANCCGGACGAGGTCTTCCACTGGCCCGCGCATGTGAAGTTCTGACGTCGGAAGGCAATCGTTAAGTCCAAGTTAATCCGACAGCACAACCCCTCTGAAATCATTGACCCCAGCTAGGCGTCCGAGCTCGGACGCCTAGATCGCCAGTCCCAGCTTCCGCCNCTCATGGATGGCATAGGCCGCCAGCCTTGGCGCGGCGCAGTCGCCGATCCGGTGGGTCTCCTTCCCGGCAAAGGCCTCGGGCCAGGGATCGAAGGCCCGGTTCGTGGTGGCCATCACCAGCCNCGAGGCCGGGATCACCTCGTCCTCCCCGGTCAGAAGGCTGCGCACCGTGGCCCCGTTGCCATGCCAGGCGGCCACCACCGCCTCGGTCACAAAGCGCANCCCCAGCCTGGCCAGCGCCGCCCGCGCCCCGCCATCGGCCGCAGTCCGGGCAATCTCTTTCCCCACATGGGCCTCGGGGGTCACGATGGTCACCCGATGCCCCCGCTCGGCCAGGGCCCAGGCCGTGCCGACCCCGCGCCAGTTCGACCCCTCGTCATAAAGGATCACCCCATCCCCCAGCCGGGCCTCCCGCCGCATCGCCGCCTCGGCTTACCAGANCCCGCCCAATTCGATCCCCGGCAGGCGCCTCCCCGGCATCCAGCGCCGGAACCCGGTCTCGTCCGGCAGCGACCCCGTGGCCAGCACCACCACCCCGGCCCCATGGGCGCCGATCTCCTCCGCATCCAGGAACGTGTTCAGCCGCAACCTTACCCCCAACCGGTCCAACTCCCGCTCGTACCAGTCCAGCAGGTCCAGGATTTGTGCCCGCCGCGGCTGCATGCCCGCCAGCCGGAACTGCCCGCCCGTCACCGGCAGCGCCTCGACCAGCTCCACCCGGTGCCCACGTTCCGCCGCCACCCGCGCCGCCTCCAGCCCCGCCCCCGCGCCCACCACCAGCACCTCGCGCGGGCTGGCGGCCTTCTCGAACCGATCCCCGCCCCACTCGAACTCGCGGCCCGCCGNAGGATTCACCAGGCAGGAAATCCAGTAATCCCGCGACCGCCGCCCCCAGCACATCTGGTTGCAGGACAGACACGGCCGGATCTCTGCTGCCCGCCCCTCGCTGACCTTCCGCGCCAGATGCGGATCGGCGATCTGGCCCCGGACAATCGACACCAGATCCGCCTCGCCCGCCGCCAGCAAAGTCTCGGCATTCTCCGGCGTCCGTATCCCTGCCTCGGACGTGATCGCCGCATGCCGGACCACCGCCTTCAGCTGCACGGTCATCGGCGTGGTCAGCTTCTCGGCCTTGGTGAAGGCCGGGATGATGCCGTCGAATTCCAGGTACGACCCGAAGCCCACCGTGACATAATCCACATGCCCCGTGGCATCGTGCAGCGCCACAATCTCGCACAGCTGCTCATCCGTCAGGGTCACNNGCCGCATAGGCGGGGAATAGCTGGTCGCCAGCCCGACGATGAACTCTTCCCCGCAATCCCGCCGGATGCGCTCGATCAACAGCCGCGAGAACCGCGTGCGGTTTTCCAGCGACCCGCCCCACCGGTCATCCCGCCGGTTCGACCAGGGCGTCCAGAACTGGTCGATCAGCGAGTGATAGGCCGCCCAGACCTCGACCCNCTGAAAGCCGCAGTCCTTCGCCCGCCGCGCGGCAGCGGCATGGGCGTCAAGCAGCTCCTCGATCTCGGCGCCGGTCATGGCATGGCTGCCATCGCTGTCGTGATAGGACGGCAGGCCCGAGGGCGACCAGTGCGGCTGAAACGACAGGTCGGAATCGCCATGCGCGCCGACGTGGTAGATCTGCTGGATGATCACCGCGCCCTCCTGCACCGCCTCGGTGATCTTGCGGAAAGGGGCCACGATGTCATCCGACCCGTGCAACAGGTTGCCCCGCGTCAGCACCCCGGTGCGGTGCGCCGNCACCGGTTCGCAGACCACCATCGCCGCGCCGCCCAGGGCGCGTTCCAGAAGGTAGCCGCCCTGCCGCGGCCCCGGCAGCCCCATGTCCGACATGTTGTTGGTATGGGCGCCAAAGACGATGCGGTTGCGCAGGGTCTGGCCGCGCAGCGTCAGGGGCGACATCAGGTGGGGATGCTGGGACATGGGCAGGCTCCGACCGGGATTGGGACAGCAGACGAAAAATCGACACATGTGTCAAGTTTTTCGAAAGGCGCCCGGAACAGCAGAAGGCCGGACCTTTCGGCCCGGCCTCCGCACGTCCAACCGAAGTCCGGCTTACTCTGCCGCAACATCCAGCGAGAAGTCATAGCCCGAGATGCCCTTGGGTTCGAGGAACTCTTCCAGGCCCCAGATGCCGCCTTCGCGCGCCCGGCCCGACTGCTTGACGCCGCCGAAGAAGCTGGCGCCGCGCGTCTTGCCGTTCATCTCGACCATGCCGGACCGCAGCGCCCGCGCCATGCGGTTGGACTTCGCGGGATCGCCCGACTGGACATAGTTCGTCAGGCCATAGGGCGTGTCATTGGCGATGCGCACCGCCTCTTCCTCGGTCTCGAAGGGGATCACACACAGCACCGGGCCGAAGATTTCTTCCTTCTCGATGGTCATGCCGGGCTTCACATCGGCAAAGATCGTGGGCTTCACATAGAAGCCGCGGTTGAATCCGTCGGGCAGGCCCGGCCCGCCCGTCACCAGCCGCGCGCCCTCGTCGATGCCCTTCTGGATATAGCCCTGGATCTGGTCCCACTGGCGCTTGTTCACCACCGGGCCGATATGGGCCCCGTGCTCATGGTACCCGACCTTGATGCTTTCCGCCACCGCCACAGCCTTTTCGACCGTCTGTTCATAAACGCTGCGTTCCACCAGCAGGCGCGAGGGTGCGTTGCAGGACTGGCCAGTGTTTTCCATCATCCGGCGCACAGAGCGTTCCACCGCCTTGGCATCGGCATCGGCGAACAGCACGTTCGCCCNCTTGCCGCCCAGTTCCAGCGTCACGCGCTTCAGCGTCTCGGCGGCGGCCTTCGAAATGGCGCGGCCGGCGCGGGTCGAGCCGGTGAACGAGATCATCTCGACATCGGGATGCGTGGAGAGCTGGCTGCCCACGCCCATGCCATCGCCGTTGACCAGGTTGAACACGCCCGGCGGGATGCCGGCGTCATGGCAGAACTCGGCAAACAGCATCGCGTTCAGGGGGCTCTCCTCCGACGGCTTCAGCACGCAAGTACAGCCCGCCAGCATCGCCGGGATCGCCTTCAGCGCGATCTGGTTCACCGGCCAGTTCCACGGCGTGATCAGGCCGACCANCCCGATCGGCTCCATCGCCACGGCCGCTGCGGCCGGTTGCGCGGCGCGGTGGGGTCNCAGCGGGCGGATCCATTCGATGTGCTCGAAGGCCTTGAGGAAATTGGTGGTGTGCCAGGGCAGGCAGGGTGCCTGGTCCGACAGCGCAAAGTCGATGGGCGCGCCCATCTCCATGCTGATCGCCTCGGCAAATTCCTGCAGCCGGGCGTTGTACTGGTCCAGGATCGCGGCCACCAACCGCGCCCGCTCGGCGGGCGGCGTTGCGGCCCAGGCCGGGAAGGCGGCCTTGGCGGCAGCCACCGCAGCGTCGGTATCGGCCTGGTCGCCCAGAGAGATCACCGCGCAGGGCTCTTCGTTGGACGGGTTGATGACGGCGCAGTCGCGCGCCTTGGCGGGCGCCACCCAGGCGCCGTTGATGTAGAACAGGCGTTTGTCGAGCATGGGAATCCCTCCCGGTTTCCAGATTGCGCGCATCGTCTCAGAGCCACCGGGTCGGGGCAAGGGGCGTGGCAATAATTTGATCAAAATATTCCCGACCGCTGTCACCCCGGCCCCCATTCCCTCTGCCCGCGCAATCCGCTAGGCCTTCGCCCATGTTCCGGTTCCTGAAACGCGACCAGACCACGCGAATCGAGATCGACCCGCCGCCCGCCGCCCCCGGCCGCAGCGGGCTGTCGATCACCGCCATCGTGAAGAACGAGGAACGCCATATCGCCGAATGGGCACGGTTTCACCTGCTGGTAGGCGTGACGCGGTTCCACATCTACGACAACGGCTGCACCGATGCCACGGTGGCCGAGATTTCTCGCGTCGTNACCCCCGGCGCGCTGACCGTCATTCCCTGGAACCAGAAGTTCCGCGACGACGGGCGCGAGATTCACAACCAGGTCCTGGCCTTCGCCCATGCCACACGCAATTTCGGCGGCCAATGCCGCTGGATGACCTATATCGACATCGACGAATTCCTGGTGCCGGTGACGGCGAACAGCATCCCCGAGGCACTGGCGGGGCTGGAGCAATTCGCCTGCATCAGTCTGGGCTGGACGAATTTCGGCCGCTGCGGCCATGCCACCCCGCCCGAGGGCGGCGTGATCGCCAACTTCACGCAGCGCGAGGCCGACCCGAAGACCGATCCCTACAAGATCCGCAACTTCAAGATGATCGTCGATCCCTGCCAGGTCACCGCTGTGAAGGTCCATTCCATCGAAACCAACGGCTCCAGCGACAGCTGGAACGAACAGGGCCGCAAGTTCTCGAAAGGCGACCGCCGCAAGCCCGAGTTCTATTCGGCGCAAAGGCTGCAGCTGAACCACTATTACACCCGGTCCGATGCCGAGCTGCGCGCCAAAATCGCGCGCGGCCCGAACCTGACCACCGTCGAGGCCGACCACGTCCGCCGCGTGCTGGCCAAGGCGGAAAAGATCGAGGCCAAGGTGGTCGAGGACCGCACCGCCATCGACTTCCTTGCCCGCGCCACTGGCGCGGCGGGCGACAAGCGCTTACCTATTTCCCCCGCGCGTACCTGAACAGGAGGCTTCCATGGCCCTTCGCATCAACGACACCGTGCCCGATTTCACCGCCGAAACCGACCAGGGCACCATCCATTTCCACGACTGGATCGGCGACAGCTGGGCGATCCTGTTTTCGCACCCCAAGGATTTCACCCCGGTCTGCACCACGGAATTCGGCGCCGTGGCCCGGCTGGCCGATGAGTGGAAAAAGCGCGGCACCAAGGTCATCGGCATTTCCGTCGGCGGCGTGGCCGAACACAAGAAGTGGAAGGCCGACATCGAAGCCGCCGGTGCCGCGCCCACCTTCCCGATCCTGGCCGACACCGGCCTTGAAATCGCCAAGGCTTTCGACATGCTGCCCGCCGATGCCTACCTGCCCGATGGCCGCACCCCGAACGACACCGCAACCGTGCGCGCCGTCTTCATCATCGGGCCGGACAAGAAGCTGAAGCTTTCCATGACCTACCCGATGACGGTGGGCCGCAACTTCAGCGAAGTGCTGCGCGCGCTGGATGCGCTGCAAACCTCGGCCAGCCGCGGCATCGCCACGNNTACCGACTGGACCCCCGGCGCCGATGTCATCGTGCCGCTGGCCCTGAACGACCAGCAGGCGGAAGAAAAGTTCGGCAGCATCAACAAGGTCCTGCCCTACCTGCGCTACGCCAAGCTGAGCTGACCTGCCTGACCGGGCCGCCACCCGGCGGCCCTTCAGCCCGCGGCTTCACGATCTCGGCCGCGATCTCCTTCAGCCCGATGGTCTCCAGCGTCTCGCGCCGGAAATAGCGACCGTACTGGCTGATGATCACAATCACGATGTCCTCGAAGGTCAGCCTGTTGTGCCGCCGCTCGGTCACCGGCCCAAGGTCGCGCGTGGCACCCCAGTAGGCATAGAAGGCCAGCCCCACCGTCATCACCTCGCAGCCCGCCAGCCCGGCATCAGGCCCGTGCCCGAGGTGTTGACCATCACCCGCGGTTTCTTCACCAGCATGGACTTGAACGAGACCTTGGGATCGACCTGCACCACCTGCGGAAACCGCTCGGCGATCAGCTTTTCGTCTGCCTTCCAGGTCTTGTGCTTCGGGTGCGCCTTGTACAGCACCCGCCCGCCCGGCCCGGCCACCGCCACCGCCCGCTCCACGATCTCGACATTGGTGCGCACCGAAGACAGGTTCTTCACCCAGGCCGCATCGCTTTCGACCTGGCCGAAGACCACCAGATCTTCCGGCCCGATCCCCAGTTCGTCCGCCGAGGCGCTGTATTGCGAATACTTGTGCATCGGGCTGGACCGCAGCCCGTCCAGCAAAGCCACCGCATCCGGGTCCGACTTCCACGCCCCGCTCTGATAGGCGTTCAACAGCCCTTCCAGGTCAGACGGCCCGCGCCCGTCGAAATAGGGCCGCTGGCTGTCGATCAGATAGCCGATCACCGGACGCCCCTGGTCACGGCCAAAGCCGAACAGGTCGTTCTCGACATAGTAAGAGGTAAAGCCAAGCTCTTCCGGCATGAACCCCACGCGGTCCAGCGCCGAATAGCCCCAGTTCACGAAGATCAGGTTCTCGCGCGAGGCGTGACCGTACATCTTGCGCGACACCCGCGTATAGGCCGCGCGCAGCCGGTCGCTGCCAAGTTTCGAGATGTTGGGCGCGATCAGTGACTTCCAGGGCTTCCCGCCGCGCTCCTTGGCGATATGCCCCAGCACGATCTTCGCATGCCGCATGGCGGTCGAGTAATAGATCTTCTGCGACCCGTGCGACCGCAGGATGACATTGGGCGCCAGCAGAAGATGGCCAAGGGCCTTCAAGGCAACTGTAAGTTTCATGTGCCGTCCATCAGGTCGGTCGGAACCCCATCACAGGGTGACCCCAGAAAGTCCGCCGCGCAATCCTGCACCGCTGCGCTGCCTGTTGCATGGCAGCAGCCGCCCGCAAGGCAGGATCGTCGCTCCGGCCCCGCAGCGGTGGCCGTCACACCGCCAGCAGCTTCAGCAGCGGATCAAAGGCGTACAGCCCCGCCCGCCGCCCGGCCGGCTCGACGGTGCGCAACAGCCCGGCCTCGACAAGCAGGCGGGTGATCAGGCGGGCAGGGGTGGCGGGAATGCCGGACGTCTCGATGAAACGGTTGTTGTAGAAGGCGGGTCGCCCGAACATGAAATCCAGCGCCTGGTCGTGGTATTGCGAGTTAAGAAGGCTGCGGAACCGCTCGCGCATCGCGGCGTAAAGCGCCAGAATGGCATCGGCGGTGGCGATGTTGGCCCGCACCTGTTCATGCAAACCGGTCAGGAAGAACACGATCCAGCCCGTCCAGTCGCCGCTGGCCGATACCTCGCGCATCCGTTCGATGTACTCGGCCTTGTGGGTCTCGAAATAGCCCGACACGAAAAAGTGCGGCTGGCTCAAGACCCCCAGCTTCCACAGCATCAGCGTGATCAGCATTCGACCGATGCGGCCGTTGCCGTCCACGAGCGGGTGCAGCGCCTCGAATTCGACATGGGCGATGGCCGTCCGCAACAGCGGGCGCGGCGAAGGCGCCTCGATGAAGCCGACCAGCGCCTGCATCGTCTACCCCAGCTGTTCGGGCGACACCGGCACATAGTGGACGATGCCGCGCCGGTCATCGCCGATGTAGTTCTGTTCGACCTTGTAGGCGCCGGGCCGTTTCTGGGCGCCCCGTCCGAAGGACAGCAGTACCTGATGGATGCCCCGGATCAGATGTTCCGAAAGCGGTTGCCCCTCGCGGATCGCATCTTCCGCCATGCGCATGGCGCGCGAATACAGGAAAGTCTCCACGTCGTCGTTGCGCGTCTCGCGCCAGGGATCGGACGAGTAAGCATCCTCCTCCGCCTCGATCCGGTAGACCTCCTCGATGGTCGAGATAGTGTTTTCCATGCGCGACGAGGACACGGCATCCTGCCGACGTAGCGGCGACAGCAGAAGGGCGCTGTTGACCATGCCCTTCATCTTCTCGTCATAGCGCGCCAGCGACCCTGCCGCATCGTCCAGCGCAGGCAGGATGGCCTCGTAGTCCAGGCTGCGGGGCGGAAAGGCGCCGGTGTGATAGGGGACCGCGTTCGACAGGTCCAGGCGCTTGACGACCATATTCATGCCTATCCGGTTGCCAATATCGATGACTCACCGATAGCGTCGGCAAGGCAGCTTGGCAACGGAATTTGACAGGATTCGGTTGTCAAATCCCTTGACGACCGCCGGTGGTTGCCAAGCCGGTTTGCCAACCGCAGGACACTATTCCCGGTTGGCAAAAGGCCCCGGCGTTTCCACCGGGGCCTTGGGTTCCGTCACAAGGAAAGGATCAGGCTTCCGCCGATTCTTCCTNTTCCTTCTTCTCCGGCACGATTTCCGCGCCGGTCTCCTGATNGACCATCTTCATGCCAAGGCGCACCTTGCCGCGGTCGTCAAAGCCCAGAAGCTTGACCTTCACTTCCTGGCCTTCCTTCAGGATCTCGTTCGGATGGGTCAGGCGCTTGTTGGCGATCTGGCTCACATGCACCAGGCCGTCGCGCTTGCCGAAGAAGTTCACGAAGGCGCCGAAGTCGACGAGCTTCACCACCTTGCCGGTGTAGATCTTGCCCTCTTCCGGCTCGGCCACGATCGACCAGATCATGTCATAGGCCTTCTTGATGGCTTCGGCCGACGAGGACGCGATCTTGATCGTGCCGTCGTCGTTGATGTCCACCTTGGCGCCCGAGGTCTCCACGATCTCGCGGATGACCTTGCCGCCCGACCCGATCACTTCGCGGATCTTGTCGGTCGGAATGGACATGGTCTCGATCTTGGGCGCATAGGCGCCCATGGCCTGAGGGCCGGACAGCGCCTTGCCCATTTCGCCCAGGATGTGCANGCTACCGTCCTTGGCCTGCGCCAGCGCCTGCTCCATGATCTCGGGCGTGATGCCCGCAACCTTGATGTCCATCTGCAGGCTGGTGATGCCGTTCGCAGTGCCCGCCACCTTGAAGTCCATGTCGCCGAGGTGATCCTCGTCGCCCAGGATGTCGGTCAGCACGGCCCAACGCCCGTCGTCTTCCAGGATCAGGCCCATGGCCACGGCGACCGGCGCCTTCAGCGGCACGCCCGCATCCATCATCGACAGCGACCCGCCGCAGACCGACGCCATCGAGGACGAACCGTTCGATTCGGTGATCTCGCTGACGACGCGGATGGTGTAGGGGAACTCGGTCGGCGCCGNCACCGCCTGCAGCGCGCGCCAGGCCAGCTTGCCATGGCCGATCTCGCGGCGGCCGGGCGACCCCACACGACCCACTTCGCCCACCGAATAGGGCGGGAAGTTGTAGTGCAGCAGGAAGTTGGACCGATAGTTGCCGTTCAGCGCGTCGATGATCTGCTCATCCTCGCCGGTGCCGAGCGTGGTCACGACCAGACCCTGCGTCTCCCCGCGGGTGAACAGCGCCGAACCGTGGGTGCGCGGCAAGAGGCCGGTTTCCACCACGATCGGGCGCACCGTCTTGTTGTCGCGGCCGTCGATGCGGGCACCGCCGGTGATGATGTCGCCGCGCAGGATCGACGATTCCAGCTTCTTGATCGCCGCGCCCAGGTTCGCGTCGGCCTTGTCCTCGTCCGACAATGCCGCGACGATGGCATCCGCCGCCGCGTCGATGGCGTTGGTGCGGTCCTGCTTGTCGCGGATGGCAAAGGCCGCGCGCATCTGCGCCTCGCCCGCCGCCTTCACGCGGTCATACAGTGCCGAATAGTCCGNGGGCGCAAAGTCGAAGGGCTCCTTCGCCGCCACTTCGGCCAGGTCGATGATCAGGTCGATCACAGGCTGCATCGCCTCGTGGCCGAACTTCACGGCGCCCAGCATCTCGGCCTCGGTCAGCTCGTAGGCTTCCGANNTGACCAGGTCCAGCCGCTGCTCGGGCTTGGTGCGCAGCTGGGTCATGTCGTCCATGGCCGGGTTCAGCACATACTGGCCGTCGACAAAGCCCACGCGCGCCGCACCAATCGGGCCCATGAAGGGCACGCCGGAAATCGTCAGCGCCGCCGAGGCCGCGATCATCGCCACGATGTCGGGGTCGTTGACCAGGTCGCAGGACAGCACGGTCGCCATGACCAGCACTTCATTGCGGAACCCGTCCACGAACAGCGGGCGGCAGGGCCGGTCGATCAGGCGGCTGACCAGCGTTTCCTTTTCGGAAGGCCGCGCCTCNNGCTTGAAGAAGCCGCCCGGGATCTTGGCGGCATAGTATTTTTCCTGGTAATGCACGGTCAGCGGGAAGAAGTCCTGCCCCGGCTTCGCGGTCTTGGCGAAGGTCACGTTGGCCATGACCGAGGTCTCGCCCAGCGTGGCGATGACCGATCCATCGGCCTGCCGCGCAACCTTCCCCGTTTCCAGAGTAAGCGTCTCGCCGCCCCACTGGATCGATTTCGTCGTGATATTGAACATCCGGTTTCCTCTCGGGAACGCTCCGGCCCCTGCCGGGTTCCCCTATGGCGGCCCCATTGCCGCCGCCCCAAATCCTTCGCATGTGCCCGGGGCCATGGGCGTCACGTCACAGATGGAGCGGGCCTTTACAGGAAAGCGCGACGATTGGCAAACTCGCAGTGTTCCCGCCCGCCCAGCGGAAGACAGAGGAGCCAACACATGACCTTTCTCATCTTCCTCGCCGCCTGTGCCGCCGCAGGCGCCACCGGCGTGCTGTTTCAGCCGGGCGACTGGTACCTGCGGCAGAAGCGGCCATCCTTCACCCCACCCAACTGGGTCTTCCCGGTGGTCTGGACGACGCTCTACATCCTGATGGCCTGGGCCGCCGCACGCCTTGCCGCCCTGCCGGGCTCGGGCACCGCGCTGGCGCTCTGGTCGCTGCAGATTGCCCTCAACACGCTGTGGACCCCGGTGTTCTTCGGCGCCCATCGCAAGGGCGCGGGCATGGCGATCATCGCCCTGCTCTGGCTGACCGTGGCCCTGCTCCTCCTCGCAGCCTTCCGGCTCGACCTCATCGGCCTGCTGCTTACGCCCTACATCGTCTGGCTCAGCATCGCCGCGGCGTTGAACTGGCGGGTCTGGCGCGACAATCCCGGCGCCTGACCGGCGCCCGAAACGAAAACGCCCGCGCCTTCCGGCACGGGCGTTCCTGTAATCCACCGTCAGCTCAGCGGCGCAGGCCAAGCCGCGCGATCAGCGAGGCATAGCGCGCCTCGTCCTTGCCCTTCAGATAGTCCAGAAGCTTGCGGCGCTGCGCCACCAGCATCAGAAGGCCACGACGCGAGTGGTTGTCCTTCTTGTGGCTCTTGAAATGCTCGGTCAGCGTGGCGATGCGCGACGACAGGATGGCAACCTGGACCTCGGGCGAACCGGTGTCGCCTTCCTTGGTCGCATAGTCCTTGATCAGCCGCGCCTTTTCTTCAACCGTGATCGACATCGGGGTCTCCTTGGTTCAGGTGTGACGGCACAAGCCGGGATGTCGTCCAGCAAGGCCCTTGGCTCCGTCCCATGACGGATGGGCGCCCTTAGCCGATGTCACGGCAAAGGAAAGCCCCGCTCCGCGCCGCCCGCCCCGTTAACCAGTTTCCCAGATTCCGCCCTCCCGTCCCGCCTCGGCATGGCGCCGCCCGCCCGATTCTGGCAGGATCGGCTCGGGAACGTGGGTGATCTCCAGAAGGATGTCGAACTTCGCCATCGGCGCGCGGCAGAACCGCCCCGGTGCAGGAGCATGGGTTATGCTGGGATTGCTGGGTCTGTTCGGCGCCTTGATGGCCAGCGTGGTGGCCGACGGCGACCATTCCGACGATGACGAAGACCAGCCCGAAGACGCCGCTCCCGAAGGCGCGGATGCCCCGGCCGACGACACCGCCGATGGCGACGATCCGCCCGCCGACCTGCTGGACTGGACGCCGGACAGCCCGCCCGCCGGCGAAAGCATCAGCGGCCACAACCGCGACGACATCCTCGACGGCGGCGCCGGCGATGACAGCATGGTAGCGCGGGCGGCGACGATCAGATGAACGGCCGCGACGGCGACGACCTTCTGTCCGGCAACAGCGGCGCCGACCGCCTGTTCGGCGATGCCGGCGCCGATCGCTGGCTGGCGGCGCCGGTGACGACATCCTGACCGGCGGCGATGGCAACGACAGCCTGACCGGCGCCACCGGCGACGACGACCTGCGCGGCGGCGCCCAGGATGACCGCCTGACCGGCGGTTCCGGCGATGATTCTCTCTCCGGCGGCACCGGCAACGACACCGCCTGGGGCGGTGCCGCAATGACTGGCTGGCGGGCAACGATGGCAACGACCGTCTGACAGGCGGCGACGGCAGCGACACGCTGGACGGCAACGACGGCAATGACCGGCTCGACGGGCGCGGCGACGATGAGGCCGACTTCCTCAACGGCGGCGACGGCAACGACCGCCTCGCCCTCGGCGCCGCGATTACGGCACCGGCGGCGCAGGCGCCGACAGCTTCTTCGTCACTGCCGATTCCTCTGACGATCCCGCCGCCGATCCCTCTGACGGCACCGCCGCTTACCTGCCCCAGGTTGCCGACTTCGACGCCAATGAGGATCACCTTGTCGTGGTCTACGACGCCGCCGCCCACCCCGACCCGACGCTGACGCTGGAACCGGGCGAAGGCGGCGCCACGCTCATGCTCGACGGGCTGCCTGTCGCCCTGGTGCAGGGCCAGCTGACACTCGATGCCGTGACCCTGCTCGCCGCCTGAGGTCAGCCCCAGGGCATCGGCTGCACATCATAGCCGATGTACAGCGGATGCTTGGGCTGGCCGTCCTTCGTCAGCCCCAGATGATGCAGCGGCACCCNCGTGCTGCGCAGCAGCGCCTCCACCGCCCGCCCGCGCTCCAGATGCGCGCCATGCGTGCCCCAGGCACAGACCACCCGGTCGGCCCAGCCCACTGACTCGCGGATCGCCGCATCGTTCCCCGGCCCCACCGGATCCGCCGCCGCCCGCATCACCTTCGGATCGGTGGCGCGAAAGGCAAAGATGTTCGTCACGCGAAAGGCGCCAAAACCCAGGGCCCGCGCCCGCCGCTCGCAGCGCTCCACCGTCGGGTCATTCTGCACCTCGGTCGCGGTGGACGGGTTCAGCATCACGAACAGCGCCTTCGCCCCCGCCGGTTCCCAGACGCGGGTCAACAGATAGCGATAGGCTTCGCAGGGCGAATAGACCGCCTCGCTTGCCGCATCGCCTTTCTGGTGCCGCCTCACGATCATCCGCCCCTCCCGGCCCCGCCGCCGGGGGACATCCGTCCCCCGGACCCCCTGTCGCGCCTCCGGGAACAGCTTGTCGCCCGCCCCCGCCCGGCGATGAGTATTTTCCAAAGAAGAAACCCGGCTTCTTCTTTGCCCAAATACTCACCTTCACCTTGGCCGCCCACGCGCAAGAAGACCGGAGACCGCGGCAGCGCCGTCGGGACGGGCTCGATGCCCGTCCCGACGGCACCCTCTCACACAAAGACCCGCGACGGATGCAGCTCGCCCGCGCGGTAGGTGCCGACCGCCACCGCCCGCCCCTGATAACTCGCCCAAGCCTCGTCGCCGTAATCCACCGAAGACGCCAGCACCATCCCCGGATTGCCATTGCGCAGCCGGGCCGCCCNCTCGGGTGTCGCCAGTTCCGGCAGCCCGCTCAACCCCAGTTCCAGCGGCCTCAGCAGCCCGTCGATGTCCGCGCTGCGCGCCAGCCGGTCGATCTCCTCCAGGCGCACCGCCTCGTCCACCGAAAACGGCCCCGACCAGACCCGCCGCAGCCAGGCGACATGGCCCAGGCAGCCCAGCACCTGCCCCAGGTCGCGCGCGATGGACCGCACATAGCCGCCCTTGCCGCAGACCATCTCCAGCTCGACATGGTCCGCATCCGACCGCCCGGTGACTTCCAGCCGCTCCACCCACAGCGGCCGCGCCGCCAACTCGAAATCTTCGCCCTCGCGCGCCAGGTCATAGGCCCGCTCGCCCTCGACCTTCACCGCCGACACTCGCGGCGGCACCTGAAGGATGTCCCCGCGAAACCCCGCCAGCGCCGCCTCGACCGCGGCATCCGTGGGCCGCAGCGACGACCGCGCCAGCACCTCGCCCGCCGCATCGTCGGTCGAGGTCGCCGCCCCGAAAGCCACGCGGAAGCGATAGCACTTCAGCGCATCGGTCACATAGGGCACCGTCTTGGTTGCCTCCCCAANGGCCACCGCCAGCACCCCGGTCGCATCCGGGTCCAGCGTGCTNNTAACATGGCCCGCCTTCTGCGCCTCGAACGCCCATTTCACCTTGTTCACCACCGCCGTGGACCCGACCCCCGCTCACTTGTCCACCACCACCCAGCCCGAAACCGGCTTACTCTTCTGCCCCGCGTCATCGCACCTCCTTCGGCACCACGGTTCCCACGATCGGCCCCATGGCAAAGCCGAAATCGCTGCGCCCCAGCTCGGGCGCGTACAGCCGCGAGATCGAGCCATCCAGGTACAGCGCATCCCGCGCGCCCAGCCCGTCCCGGAACATCCGCGCGAAGCTGTCGAAATTCACCGCCCGGTCGGAAATCGCAAACCACGCGGTCTGCCCATCCGCACTGACCCNCACGCCGTNTCTCACATAGACCGAGGGGCTGTCGGGGATCAGCTTCGGGTGCAGCTTGCCGTCAATCACCAGCATCGGCCCCGACTGCGTGGCAAAGCGGCAGTCCGGCCGCGCCTTGGCAAAGGCCCGCGACTCCACCACCGCAAACCCCTCGCCCACGCAGAACACCCCGCTCGGCAAGAGGCCAAAGTTCCNCGGCCCGTCCCGCGTCACCAGCCGCGTGACCTCGCGCCCGTCCTCGACATACAGCCCGACTGGAGACAGATCGCGGTGATACATCCCCGCGTTCATGGCAAAGCCCAACTGCTTGCCCTCACCCGCCAGCGCCGCATTCACCGCCCGGAAACTGCCATAGACCCCGTCAGGCCCGGCCAGGAACAGCCGCAAATCCTCGCCCGCGCGCACCTCGCAGACCGTATAGGNGCAGCCCTCGAACGCCAGCGGCGCACAGCCCGCCCAAGCCGCCCCCGGCACCAGCCCGGCCAGCGCCACCCAGATCCAGCGCATCATTCCTCGTCCGGCGTGTCCAGATCCCGCCGCACCCGCTCGTCCGCGAACATCCGCCGCGTCTCGTCCAGCCGGTCGAATGTCTCGTCCGCCCGGAACCGCAGGTCCGGCGCATATTTCAGCCGCATCGCCCNCGCCACATGGTGGCGCAGCTCGCCCCGGTGCCGGGCCAGCGCGGCAATCGCCACGTCCACCGGCGCCGTGCCCAGCAAAGGCATCACATAGACCGTGGCCACCTTCAGGTCCGGCGACACCGTCACCTCCCNCACCGTGATCGGAATCACGTTCAGGTCCGGGTCATGCACATCGCCACGCGCCAGCACCTCCGACAGGGTGCGGCGGATCAACTGCCNCACCCGCAGCTGCCGCTGCGACGGGCCGTTCGTGCTGGAAGGACGGCGGTTCGACATGCCCCGCACATAGGCGCAATCGCCCCGAACCGCAACGCCGGGCTTGTCCCCCACGCCCATCCCCGCCACAAAGCGCCAAACGGAGGGACCCATCATGACCGACCTGCCCGCCATCGCCATCGCCAGCGCCTCCGGCCGCATGGGCCGCATGCTCACCGCCACCGTGCTCGCCGCCCCCGACCGCGCCCGCCTGTCCGCCGTGCTGGAACGCCCCGGCCATGCCTGGATCGGCCGCGACTTGGGCGAGGTCACCGGCGGCGCNCCCCTCGGCATCCAGGTCACCGACGACCCGCTGGAAGCGCTGGCCAAATCCCAGGCGCTCCTCGACTTCACCGCCCCGGCGGCCACGGTGGACCTCGCCGCGCTCGCCGCCCAGGCCCGCGCCGTGCATGTCATCGGCACCACCGGCCTCGAACCCCATCACCTGGCNAAAATCAGCGCCGCCGCCCGCCACGCCGTCATTGTCCGCGCTTANAGCAACATGAGCCTCGGCGTCAACCTCCTCGTCCGCCTGACACAGAAGGTGGCCCAGGCGCTCGATGCCGACTGGGATGTCGAGATCGTCGAGGCCCACCACCGCATGAAGGCCGACGCCCCCTCGGGCACCGCCCTGATGCTGGGCCAGGCGGCCGCCCAAGGCCGCGGCGCCACGCTCGAAGACCTCCGCACCCCCGCGCGCGAGGGCATCACCGGCGCCCGCACCCGCGGCACCATCGGCTTCTCCGCCATCCGCGGCGGCGACGTGGTCGGTGAACACGACGTCATCTTCGCCGCCGACGGCGAACGCATCGTGCTGCGCCACCTCGCCACCGACCGCAACATCTTCGCTCGCGGAGCGCTGAAGGCCGCACTCTGGGGTCAGGGCAAGAAGCCCGGCGAGTACGACATGATGGACGTGCTGGGGTTGTGAGGGGGTAGGGCGGGCGCAACCCACCACCCGCCCCGAACCCGACGCGCCGCAACCCCGGTAGGGCGGGTTTCGAACTCACCAAACCCGCCGCCCACCCGGTCAGCGCGGTCGGGAGAGAGCGTCTCGTCGGCACGAAATGGATGGTGGGGTCAAACCCGGTCGACGGCTTACTTCATCAGATGTTAGTGCGAACTAGCGCACTTCGCTCTTGATGAAAGCGCACACGCGATCAGTGGGTCCAGATTTGAAACTCGAGACTGTGCGGTACGATGCATAGCTGGCATCAATGAATTCGCGGAGCGATAGATGGACTCCTTTCCGGGTCGATTGAAGAAGAATTCGCCGTCCTCTACTTCCAGGTGACGCTTTATTTCAGGATAGACAGGCCAAACGCTCCCACGACTCTGCCAATCGTCTGGGGTGCGACATCAGAGATCACCCTTATTCCCGATTTTGAGAGGGCCTGCCGCGTCATTTCGAGCACAATACTCATCTTGGGGTGATTGATGGTATGCATGTAGACGCCGTGCTTGCATCTGAAGAAATCCTCGAAGTCGAAGCCCTCCCGACGCGCCTCCAAAGCAAAAGGCTCATTGGAAATCATTCCGTCAAGATAGCCGAGGCTTCGATAAGTGTAGGCATTAAAGAGCTTCTCCGCGCGTTCTGCAGGCAGGCTTACCTTGAAGGCGCCTGCTGCAATCGCCGAGTGGTATGGCCCAAGAACTCCTCAAGGCTCTTTCCGCTATCACCCTGCAAGTAATGACAATCTGGGTGGAATGAAAAGGAAGTTATCAATGGGAGGCGGACTATGTTCCTGCAATACGCCTCAAGGTCAGTGGCTTGAAATCCAGCGCAATCGTTCTTCGCCGACGGCTGAAAGAGCAAGTAATCGCATTTGGAGAATGCGTCAATATGGGCTCGCCGCTCATCCTCGTTGGCCGCAAGTGCCCTGTTGACGGAGCAGTGGTGAACATCGCATTCCGGTGCCAAAACAGACACGCACGCCGCAACGCTTTGCGCTTGGCAATTGCCAAAAATACCCACTTTCATTTGTCGATTGCCTCTTCGTCGCAGATGATGTGGTAAAGCTCTTCTGCGAAATCCTCCATGCGATGATTCTCTCGCTGTCCTTGCCTGTTCTCGTAGGTTCTTGTTGTCTTATGGCTGCTCGAGTTTTCCAGGTAATGTTCTGAGAACAATGCCATAGCTCGATCAACGCCCACATTGGTGACGGTCCGCAGGTCATCGCCGAAATATTTGTAACGTCCGTGATGGCCGGTAATTATTTCATATGACGGATAATACGCAGAGTCAGGCGTCGAGCGCACAATCTCTTCAGCGGCGACCCTCAGGACCGACTTGCTGTAGATTGTGGAGACCAGCACGTGGCGAGGCTCATACGTTGCAACCAATGGAACGGGTGATACCGTAAATATCAATTTAACTCCTGGGTTAACCACCCGCAACTTTCCGATGAAACTCCTCAAGTCTTCAATTGTCTCACCTGCGGTGAAGTTGTGGAACTCGAAGTCATCAGCGCTGTCTGGCGAGCCCGCAACTCCCGGCGCGAGCGGGAAAACCGCCCCATCAAGCTTCGACCTCCACCCTTCGGTCAAACCCAGAGTGAAAATAAAAACGTCACAGTCCTCGAACATTCTCCGAACCGCGGCCAAATGTTCGCGTCTGTCGCGAGCAACCTCTTCGGCCGTTTCGTAGCCGCCGGGCTCAACTTGTGGGCGAAATGNGCCGACGAATCTGCCGTCCGATAGGCGCCAGACTTTGTCGACTGGNNACTCAAAGAGCCCGTATGCGCGTTGAAAGAGTTGCAGCAGTTGGCGGGCTGTATAGATATTTCCGAAGCGCGCAGAGAATACGCCAAAGCTTCGACTAAGTGGACCCGTCTCTGTCTCAAGATATCGGAAACCCTTTTCCTTCAGCGTCCGAGCGATATGCTGCGCGAAGCAGCTGCCCGCAGTGGCCACGCTGTCATCAGTGCCGAGTTTGAATGGTGGCGGTGTTANCGGATCTACGTTATCAGGAGCAGGATCGACCACTGCGCGGCGCCAGAATGCGAAGTCCGGCAACGAGCGATAAGGGTTCGTCATGTGTTCCCTTTCCGATGTATCGGGNNCTACTCGGCGTGACAGCCGAGAATTGATCACTTTCTGTGATCGGTTGGCGCCAGCTTGCGCAACTCTATCGGAACATTCAAGAGTCGTCGTCACACAATGGCGCGGATCAAGACAAGGGTGCGCATTCATTGCGCACCATTTGGACGAACCAAGCCAAGCCAAGGCAAGGCACGATGCGCCCCAATGCGTCGACGCCCCATCTTGCACAATCCTTAAGTCCAAGTTAATCCGCGTCCGTAACCCCTTGATATCCCTCACTCCACCCAAGCGTCCGAGCTCGGACGCCCCCGGACGGGGCCTCAGCCGAGGTCCTTCACGAACAGGATCCACTCCTGGCCGCCACNCTCCCAGTCCCCCTTGACCACAGGCCGCCGGGCCAGCTCGCGGAAGCCCTTGGCCCGGTACAGCCGCAGCGCCTCATGGTGGGTATCCTCGGCGATCAGGCTGATCTCCCTGTGGCCCCCCGNCCGCGCCACCCCCTCGGCAAAGGCCAGCAGCGCCGAGCCGCAGCCCCGCCNCCGGAACCGGTCATAGGTGGCCAGCACGTTCAGGTACCAGGACCCCGGCGCCATCGCCTCCAGCTCCAGCAGGGNGACGAAGATCGGCGGGGTATCTGGGGCGATGGGCGCCTCTGCCTCGGCGGCATAGCCCAGAAGGCAGGCCGCCACCTCGCCCTCCACCTCGGCCAGCCAGGCGTTGCGGAAGGAAAACCCGCCCGTCTCCCGCGCCGCCCGCTCGCGGCCCCAGGCCCAGGGGTCCGCCCNCTCGCCCGCCGATTTCTTCCAGAAATGCAGCGGCAGGTCATCCGCCGCCATGTTGATGAAGGCCACCAGATGCCCCGCATCCGCCGCCGTCGCTTCCCGGATTTCCATGCCCGTCTCCAACTGCCTGCCCCCGCCATAGCCCATCGCGGCCCGCAGGGCACCCTTGCCCGCACCGGCGCGCGGCCCTACCAATCGCCCGACCGCCAGCCAAGGAGCCGACCATGACCGACACGGTATACCGCCTGCCCGCCCCCGGCCCCGAGCCGATGACCACCGACCTGGACGGCTGGGTCAAGACCGAGGGCACGCCCTCCATGAAGACCTGGGTGCAGCACACCTCGGCCGACGGCAGCGTGATCAGCGGCACCTGGGAGGCGACGCCGGGTTCCTGGCACGCGACCTACAAGTTCTACGAATTCGTCCACCTGATCGAGGGCCAGATCACCATCACCCCCGATGGCGGCGCNCCCGTGACACTGACCCCCGGCGACGCCTTCGTGGTCGAGCCCGGCTTCACCGGCACCTGGAAGATCGAGGCCCCGGTCCGCAAGCACTTCTGCATCAAGCTGAAGTAAGGCCCCAGGCTGCGCGAGCGACCCGCTCTGCCGCTCTTGCCCCGTCGCCCGCCGTCGCCAGAGCCGAACAGTGCGCCCCTTCCCGGCAGCCTGCCACTGTCCAGACGCGCGCCGGGCGCGACCACAGCGGCGGCGCCCCGCGAAGAACAAGTGATGCGCCGCGCGGCGGCATTTCATTGCCCGCCGATACGGTCGGTCACCGCAAGTCCCCAGTAAGCAACACCTTCTTCAAAGGTGAGCCGATGCAGCCACAGCCGCGGGGCACCCGAGCAGATCCTAGGCTTGCCGCCGCGCGCGCAGGCCGACCGCAATCGCCAGCCCCAACCCCGCCAGCGCCAGACAGGCCGCCAGCGCTGTAAGCACACNCCCCGCCAGCAGCAGCGCCGCCCCGACGGACGGCCCCGCCGCCGAGGCAAGGATCGGGCCAACCGCGATGGCCCCGGAAATGGCGCCAAAGCCGCGGCGGCCCAGAACCTCGGCCACCAGCACCGGGCGCAGGATCGACATGACGCCGACGCCCGCCCCCTGCATCAGGGCAAAGGCAAAGATCAGCCAGGGCGCCACGCCCGCCGCCATCAGAACCAGCGCCGCCGCCACCGTCGCGGCGAAGGACCAGATCACGGCGCGGGCCGTGCCGACGCGCGCCGGNNTGGACAGCAGCACGATCCGGCCCGCCACCTGCGCCGGGCCGATGCAGGAGGCCGCGGCCACCGCCATGGCCCCGGCGCCAAGGTCGTGGAACAGCACCAGCGCATAGGTCAGAAGGATCGCGTGGTTCAGGTTGATCGCGGCGAAGGCCGCCATGATCGCCCAGAAGGCCGGACGGCGCAGCGCCATCTGCAAGGCACCCGGCGCGGGCGCAGGGGCCGCCATGCCCGNCCGCGCGTTCCTGCTTACGCGCAACAGCACTACGCCGCCCAGATTCACCGGCACCGCCACCAGCGCCACGATGCCTACCAGCGCCACCAGCGCGCCCTGCCCGCCGAAGCGCCCGCCCAGAAAGGCGCCCAAGGGAAAGGCCAGCGTCCCGGNCAAAGTAGCGACCAGCGTGACATGGGTAATGGCCGCCCGCGCCCCGGTGCCCAGGCGGCGCGTCAGGAAGGCAAAGCAGGTCTCATAGAACGACCCGGCCTGCGCCACGCCGATCACCGCCCACAGCGCCCACCAGCCCCACAAGGTCGAGGTCAGCCCCAGCCCGGCAAAGGCCAGCGCGCCCAGAAGCGGCAGGCCGATCAGGAGCTCTCCGCCCAGCCCCCGGTCCACCAGCCGCCCGGTCAGCGGCGTCAGCGCCGCCATCACCAGAAAGGCCAGCGTCGGACCGAAGGCCAGTTCGGCCTTCGTCCAGCCCGTTTCGGCAATCAGCCGCGGCAGAAGCGCCGGGAAGCCATAGTACAGCGCCGCATAGGTCAGCGTCTGGCCGATGGCCAGAAGCCAGACCGCGGGCGAGGCGAGCTTCACAGCCGGTAGATCTCGCCGAACTTGGCTTCCAGATAGTCCAGAAGCGGGCCTTCATCCGGGGCAAAGCCGCAGGCATGGGCGATGGTGTCCACCGGCGTGCGCAACCCGCCATGGCGCTGCAGCTTTTCGCGCAGCCATCCGGNTGGTGAGGCATCGCCCTCGGCCAGCCGCGCCTCAAGCTCGGGCACCTGCGCGCGCAGGGCTTTCAGCAGGCAGCCAAGATAGACATTGCCCAAGGCATAGGTCGGGAAGTAACCGAACAGGCCCACCGACCAATGCACATCCTGCAGCATGCCGTTCGAGGGCCGGTCCACCGCCACGCCGAAATCGGCCAGGAAGCGGTCGTTCCAGGCGGCTTCCAGATCCTCCACCGCAAGGTCGCCCTTGATCAGGGCGCGCTCCAGGTCGAAGCGCATCATGATGTGCAGGTTGTACTGCACCTCGTCGGCTTCGGTGCGGATATAGCCCGGCTGGACCCGGTTCACGGTGCGATAGAACTCGTCCGCCGAGCCGATGCCGAAGGCGCCGAAGCGTTCCTGCATCTGGCCGAACAGCCAGCCGGTGAAGGCGCGGCCGCGGCCAAGCTGGTTTTCGTAGATCCGGCTCTGGCTTTCGTGGACGCCCATCGACACGCCCTGGCCAAGCGGCGTCAGGCGGTAATCGGGGTCGATGCCCTGTTCATAGGCCGCGTGGCCGACCTCGTGGATGGTGGAATAGAAGCAGTTGAACGGGTCGCTTTCGGACACCCGCGTGGTGATGCGCACGTCGTTGCCCGAGCCCGACGAGAACGGATGCACCGCGATGTCCAGCCGCCCGCGCGACCAGTCGTAACCGAAGGCCGAGGCGAGATCGCGGGCCAGCCGCAGCTGAGCCTCGGACCCGAAGCTGCCGGTCAGCGGCGTGGGCTGGTGGGGCGAGGCGAGCACCGCCGCCCGCAGCGCCACAAGACGCGGACGCATGCGGTCGAAGATCGCGCCGATGCTGGCCGCCGTGGCGCCGGGTTCGTAATCGTCCACCAGCGCGTCGTACAGGTCGCCGCCCTGGGCCAGCGCCGCGGCTTCCTCGCGCCGCAGGCGGATCACTTCGGCCAGGGTGGGCAGGAAGGCGGCCACGTCGTTCGCGGCCCGCGCCTCGGCCCAGATGCCCTGCGCCACGCTGGTCACGCGGGCGATTTCCTGCGCCAGCGCCGCCANCACCTTGGTCATGCGGGTGTAGCTGCGGCGGATGTGGCGCAGCTGCGCCGCGGCCTCGTCATCCACCGCCTTGGCGCGGTCCAGCCACTCGGCAATGCGCTTGTCGGTGCGCCGCGCGTGCAGCACGCCCTCGATGGCCGACATTTCTTCGCCGCGCTGTTCGGCGGCGCCGCNGGGCATCATGGTTTCCTGATCCCAGCCCAGGCGGCCGGAAATCTGCGCCAGCGCCTCGGTCTCGCGCTGGAAGGCCATCAGGTCTTCGTAGGCGCGGTCGTTTGCGATCGTCATGCGGTTCCCTTTCGGATGGACCCCGCCAGGGGGTAAAGCGCCAGCTGGCGGGCGCGCAGGATCAGCACCCACAGCACGACGGCGCCCAGTTGATGGGTGATCGCCACATGGGGCGAGGCAGCGGTCAGCGCGGTGACAATGCCCAGCACCATCTGGCCGAAGGCGATGACCAGCGCCCAGTCGAAGGCGCGCCGCGTGGCCAGATGGGCCGAGCTGCGCGCGCGGACCCAGGCAAACAAGGCGAAGGCCAGCAGGAGATAACCCCACATGCGATGCACGAACTGTACGAGGCCGGGGTTTTCAAAGAAGGCATGCCAGGCGGATTTCGTGCCACCGTTGCCGTCGGGCACATAGAAGGCATCCGCCGGGAAGAAGCTCTCGCCCATCAAGGGCCAGGTCGGGAAGCCGCGGCCCGCGTCGATGCCGGCAACCAGCGCGCCCAGAAGGACCTGGACGAAGGCGATGCTTAGNNCCAGCACCGCGGCGACGGTGGCCAGCGCGCCTTCGCGCCCGCGGCGGGCCTGCAACAGGTCAGCCTCGCGCCTACNCAGAAGGAAGATGTACCAGGCCAGCAGGCCAAGGATGGCGAAGGCGAGGCCCAGGTGCAGCGCCAGCCGGTAGCTGGCGACATCGACCATCGTCCCGCTCAGGCCCGAGGAGACCATCCACCAGCCGACAGCACCCTGCACCCCGCCCAGCACGCCGGGCAGGGCCATGCGGCCCGCCCAACCGGGCGGGATCTGTCGTGCCAGGGCAAAGCCCAGGAAGCCCAGTGCCCAGACCAGCCCGATGGCGCGGCCAAGCTGACGGTGGCCCCATTCCCACCAGTAGATGCCCTTGAATTCGTCCACCGTCATCGCCGCGTTCTGCAGCTGGAATTCCGGGATTGCCTGGTACTTGGCGAATTCCTCGGCCCAGTCGGCTTCGGACAGGGGCGGCAGGGCGCCGCTGACCGGGCGCCATTCGGTGATGGACAGGCCGGAATCGGTCAGCCGGGTCAGCCCGCCGACCATGATCATCGCCACGACCATCACGAACAGCACGGCCATCCACAGCCGCACGCCGCGGCGCGCGCCCTTGGGCCGGTCCACCCCGCCGGGCCTTGCCGCCGGTGCCGGGCCTTCCGCGCCCACTTCCTGAAAAATGCTGCGCCGCGTGGCCATGCGCGCCCTCCATTCCACCGCGCCGGACACTAGGCCCCGCCCCGGCCCCTTCAACCCCGCCCTGCCAGAGAGTCAGCCCGCCTCGGGTGGCGGGTCTTCGGCCATCAGCGACCACACGGCGAAGAACAGCGCCGCGATCATCGGGCCGACGACAAAGCCGTTGGCGCCGACCATCGCAATTCCCCCGACGGTCGAGATCAGCACGACATAATCCGGCAGGCGCAGGTCGCGCCCCACCAGCGCTGGACGCATCAGGTTGTCCACCACGCTGATCACCAGCGTGCCATAGGCCAACAGCACCAGACCCTTGGTCACGTCGCCGCTGACCAGAAGGAAGATGCCGAAGGGAAACCACACGATGGCCGCCCCCGCCACCGGCAGAAGCGAGAGGATCATCATGACAAAGGTCCACAGCAGCGCCGCCTGAATGCCCAGAAACCAGAACATGGCGCCGCCCAGAAAGCCCTGCACCACGGCGATGATGACGTTGCCCTTCACCGTGGCCCGGACGACCGAGGCGAAGCGGTCCATCACCCGGTCGGTGTGGTTAACGCTCAGCGGGCTGGACCGGCGCAGCGTGGACAGGATGGCGGGGCCGTCGCGGAACAGGAAGAACAGCGTGTACAGCATGATGCCCAGGTTGATGGCCAGCTGCACGGTGCCCTGGCCCAGCTGGATCGACAGGCCGGTGGCCGTGTCGGCCACCTTGCCGACCAGGCCGCTGGCCATCGTCCGCACCTGGTCGGGTCCTTGAAGCCCGACGCGCGCCAGCGCATCGGTCACGAAAGNCAGCCCCTCCCACAGGCGCAGGACCGCCGCGGCCGGGTCGAAATCCAGCCCGCCGCTGCCGTCGAACAGGTGTTCCGTCTCGGCCAGCACCGATTGCAGCAGGATGCCGGCGGGGATCAGCACCACGATCACGCAGGCCAGCAGGCTGAGCGCCGCCGCAACATTGGCCCGCCCCGGTCGCCGCCAGAAGCGNNCACGGAACAGGGGCCGGAAGACGATGGCCAGGATCACCGCCCAAAGCACCCCGCCAAAGAACGGCAGCAACAGCCAGATGAAGCCCGCCGATACCAGAACCACCAGCACGACAAAGCTGCTTGTCTCGATCCAGGCCCGCGGCATCTGCCCCCTGCCCTGCATGTCCGACCCCGACCCTATCAGCATTGCCGCCCCTCCGGCGACCCCTGCCTGCGGCTCTTCGCCCGGTGCCGGTCAGGCGTCGTAGAAAGCGCGCGGGGAAGGTCCTTGGGCGACAGCGCGACGAACGCGGCGCCCAGGGACAGCGCCTTCGTCGCGCTTTTCCGGCCGCGTGGGGCCGGTGGCGGGATCCTGCTGCAGCGCCACGTCAACCGGCGCGGGCCGGGCTGGCGGCGGCAAGGGCGGCGCCCGGCAGATGCGCCTTCAGCACCGTGTCGAAATCCACACCGGCAAATCCCGGCAACAGGCGGGCCAGCGGCGCGGGGTCCAGCCGGTGCGGGGTTGCGTACAGATAGCGCATTTCCAGAAGCTCGCGCCCCAGTTCCCAGAAGGGCGCCGCCAGGCGCAGCGACCACCACGGGAACTGGCCGATGCGGATATCCTGCCCCATCAGGCCCGCAAAGTAAGCGCGCAGGTCCTGCGTGCTGAAGGTCAGCGAAGGGAATGTCGGAAATGGTTACAGGTCGGCGCGCATCGCGGCCAGCGCGGCGGCGGCGCGGCCCATGTCGGGCAGCCAGGCATAGGCGCGCGGCACATCCGCCACCATGGCGGTGATGCGGCCACGCGCCAGGTTCTTCAGCATCACCATGCGCAGGATGGTCGTCGGGCTGTCCGGGTCCAGGAAATCACCACCGCGCAAAAGGATGACCTGCTGACCCCTGTCCGCCGCCGCGCGATAGTCGGCCTCCATCCGCGCGCGGATGGCGCCCTTGCGGCTGACCGGGCGCTGCGGCGTGTCCGGCCNCCAGGGGCCGGGCTCGCGGCCATAGACATAGACGTTGCCGGGGATCAGCAGCGTCGCGCCCGAGGCGCNGGCCGCGGCCAGCGCCGCGGCGGTGATCTCGGGGATCAGCTTTTCCCAGGCGTGATAGCCGGGCGGGTTCAGCCCGTTCACGATGACATCCGCGCCCCGGGCCGCCAGCGCCATGTCGGTGCCGCGCGCATAGCGGTTCACCTGCCAGCCGGATGCGGCGAAGGCCGCCGCCGCCCGCCGCCCGAAATTGCCCGAGGACCCAAGCACCAGAACCGTTCCCGACATGATCCGTTCCTTCCGTGTTTCCGTTGCCCCCGATATGCCCATGCACAAAGCGAAAGAGTATTCCCGGATTTCGTATCTGCTCTATACAGGAATGTATGGATGCCCTTGCCGACTGGACGCTGATCCGATCCTTCCTGGCCGTGGCCGAAACCGGCTCGCTGTCCGCCGCCGCGCGTCGGCTGGGGCTGACCCAGCCGACGCTTGGCCGCCACATCACCGAACTGGAATCGGCCCTGGGGCTGGACCTGTTCACCCGCCAGCCACGCGGGCTGGCGCCGACCGAAACGGCAGCGGCGCTGTTGCCCCATGCGCGCAGCATGGCCGAGGCGGCGGCGCGGCTGTCGCTGACCGCCGCCGGGCGCGAGGAACGGTTGGCCGGGCCGGTGCGCATCACCGCCAGCCGGGTGGTGGCGCATCACCTGCTGCCCGCCATCCTGGCCGACCTGCGGCGCGACGAACCGGGGATCGAGATCGAACTGGTCGCCTCGGACACCGCCGAGAACCTCATGTTCCGCGAGGCTGACATCGCCTTGCGCATGTACCGCCCCGACCAGCTGGACCTTGTGGCCGCCCATGTCGCCGATTTGACCCTGGGGCTATACGCGGCGCCGGACTACCTGGACCGGCGGGTAACCGCCAATGTGGATGAACTGCTGGCCCATGACATCGTGGGCTTCGACCGGTCGGACCTGATGATCCGCATGATGGCCGCGCTTGGTCTGGTGCGCCGCCGCGGCGACTTCCCGGTGCGCTGCGACGACCAGCTGGTCCACTGGAACCTGGTGCGCGCCGGGCTGGGCATCGGCGGGGCGCAGCGCATCTTTGCCGATGCCGACCCGGCGGTGGAACGCATCGCGCCCTTCCTGCGCCTGCCGCCCCTGCCGCTGTGGATCGCCGCGCCCGAGGCGCTGCGCCACCAGCCGCGCATCGCCCGCGTCTTTGCGCATCTGTTGGAGCAGCTTCGTCAGGCCGCGGCGCGGCAGCCGCGGGATTGATGCCCGCCGCTCACTTCACGAATTCGGCCTGGCTTCCCCACAACTCCTTCACCCGCCGGTCGCGCCCGCAGGCCTTGCGGTAGAAGGCATAGGCCTCGGCCTGTGTCATCGGCCCGCGCCGGGTCAGCACCATGTCTTGTCCCCTGTAATAGTCCTGATGATAATCTTCCGCAGGCCAGAAGGTTCCGGCCGCCAGCACGGGCGTGGCAATCGGGCGGCCCAAGGCGGCCGACGCCTCCGCCACCGCCGCCTTGGCCACCGCATTCTGCTCTGCCCCGTTGACGAAAATCGCCGACCGGTAAGAGGCACCGCGTTCGCAGAACTGGCCGCCGCCGCCGACCACATCCGTGGAATGCAGGAACAGCTGCAGAATGCGGTCATAGCTGACGCGGGCGGGATCAAAGGTGATCTTCACCGCCTCGTAATAGCCCTTGTGCTTCTTGTAGGTCGGCTTGGCACTGGTTCCGCNTTAAGCATAACCCGACACCACCTTGCGCACGCCCGGCACGCTTTCGAAATTCGCCTCGACGCACCAGAAACAGCCGCCCGCCAGCACGGCTGTCTCGGCCCGTGCCGTCCCCGTCCAGGCCAGCAGCAGCGTCAGCATCACCAGAATTCGCGGCATGAACCGTCCTCCCTTTCCTGTTTCTACGCAGCAGGCCCGGTTTCGTTTCACCCGCTCGGCGATTTCATCGCCCCTTGCGCCTGCCGCGCCACCGCCTAGCGTGGCGCGCGACAGGAGGCGCGCATGACCGACCACATATCCACCCACCAGGCGGAAGAAGACGCCCGCAACGAGACGATCCTCATCTGGGTCAACGGCCGCATCGTGCCCAAGGCCGAGGCAATGGTTTCGGTCTATGACAGCGGCTTCATGCTGGGCGATGGCGTGTGGGAGGGCATAAGGCTTTACAACGGCACCTGGGCCTTCCTCGACGAACATATCGACCGCCTGTTCGAGGCCGCCAGGGCCATCGACCTGGACCTGGGGCGCACGAAGGCCGAGGTGGCGCAGGCGGTGCTGGACACCCAGGCTGCCAACGGCATGACCGACGGCGCCCATGCCCGGCTGATGGTGACGCGCGGNGTGAAGACGCGGCCGTTCCAGCACCCAAAGCTCAGCCAGCGCGGGCCGACCATGGTGATCATCATGGAACACTCGCGCCAGAAACTGCCGCGCCCGATCCGGCTGGCCACCGTGCCGCACCTGCGCGGCTTGCCTATGACGCAGGACCCCAAGCTGAACAGCCATTCCAAGCTGAACTGCATCCTCGCCTGCATCGCCGCCGANAAAGGTGGCGCGGATGAGGCGCTGATGCTGGATGTCCACGGCTTCGTGAACACCACCAACGCCTGCAACTTCTTCATCGTGCGCAAGGGGCAGGTCTGGACCAGCACCGGCGACTACTGCATGAACGGCATCACCCGCCAGAAGGTCATCGACCTGTGCCGCGCCAACGGCATCCCGGTCTTCGAACGCAACTTCTCGCTGGTCGACACCTATTCCGCGGACGAGGCCTTCCTGACCGGCACCTTCGGCGCGCAGACCCCGGTGGGCACCATCGACGGCCGCACCATCGGCACCGGCCAGATGGGGCCCATGACCGAACGCCTGCGCGGGCTTTACAAGCAACTCGTGGGCGCCTGACCCCTTCACATTGGCCCAAATACTCCACGGGTAGACAATTGGTTTCGCCATTGGTTCAAGAAACCAATTGGCCGGGGGTGTGAAACCCCGCTCCTCCGCCAGACCCTGGAGACACTATGAAAATCGCGATGTGGTCGGGCCCGCGCAACCTGTCANNGATGATGTATGCCTTCGCCGCGCGTGGCGATGCGGCGGTCTGGGACGAGCCCTTCTACGCCGCCTACCTTGCCGCCACCGGCATNCCCCACCCGATGGCCGCCGAGGTGATCGCGGCGGGCGAGCCCGATCCGGCCAGGGTCGCCGCCGCCTGCACCGGTCCGATCCCGGACGCAAAGCCGATCTGGTATCAGAAGCACATGACGCTGCACATGATCCCGGCCTTTGACCGCGGCTTCATGGCCGATCTCACCAACGTCTTCCTGATCCGCCACCCGGCGCGGGTGGTGGCCAGCTATGCGCGGAAACGCGAGAATCCCACGCTGGCCGACATCGGCTTTGTCCAGCAGGCCGAGCTTTTCGACCAGGTCGCCGACCGCCTGGGCGCCGCCCCGCCGGTCATCGACAGCGTGGACATCCGCGCCAATCCGAAGGCCGCGCTGACCGCGCTTTGCGCCGCGCTGGACATCCCCTTCACCGAACGCATGCTGTCCTGGCCTGCTGGCGCCAAACCCTATGACGGCGCCTGGGCGCCGCATTGGTACAACGCCGTCCACGCCTCGACCGGCTTCGACGAACCCGAGGGCGACCTGCCTGACCTGACGGGCGAGCTGGCGCGGCTGGTGGCGCTGGCCCTGCCGCACTATGAACGGCTGCGCCGTCACGTCCTGGCGTGACGGGCGGCCCCCGCAAGGGCAGCCGCCCGCCCGATGGCTCAGAACACGATGAAGTCGGCGCTCGTCAGGGCCAGGCCGGTGGCCAGCGTGGCGAACTGGATGGCGAAGTAACACCGTTGCCATCGGCATCGAAGAACAGCGCACCGGTGTCCTTTTCATAGATGATGCGCTGCGTCGCCGTGGTGGCGACACCCGTGGTGTTCGACACAAAGGCCGTGGCGGCCAGAACGCCGGTGGCAAGGCAAGAAGACATCGTTTTCCAGCCGGATGTTGTCATCGACCACGACGAAATCGGTGATCCGGTCGATGTTCGTGGCACTCAGCGCGGTGTCGAAGACAAAGACATCAACCCCCGCGCCGCCGGTCAGCCGGTCGGCACCATCACCGCCCGACAGGACGTCGTTGTAAGCAGCGCCGTCAAGACTGTCGTCACCCAGGTAAGCAGACAGGACGTTGACCAGGGCGTTGCCGGTCAACCGGTCGGCGCCATCGCCGGATGTCAGGTTCTCGATCCCGCTCAGCAGGTCCAGGCCATAGCCGGTGTTCTGGGCCGTGGCCACGGCAAGGTTGACCACCGCCGAGGCCGTGCCCAGGAACAGCGCGGTATCCAGTCCGGTGCCGCCGTTGATCTCGTCATCGCCCAGGCCGCCGGACAGCGTATCCGCACCGGCATCGGCAGACAGCGTGTCGTTGCCGTCGCTGCCGTCCAGGATGTTGGCAAACGCATCGCCGGTCAGCTTGTCGTCGTTCACCGAGCCGGTCAGGTTCTCGATGCTGGACCGGTTCGTGCCGGTGACGCGCTGGAAGGTATCCACGCCCGAGGCCAGCGAGTTCTGCGCGGTGGTGACGGCCAGGCTGACGACAACGCCGCCTTCCCCGGCCCGGACGTTCTGATAGGTCACCGTGTCCGAACCGTCGCCGTAAGCAAGACATTGTCACCCAGATCGCCGGTCAGCGTGTCGCCGAAGGCGCTGCCGACGACGTTCTCGAAGTTCTTCACGGTATCGACGATGCCGTCGCTGGTTGCCCGCTGGTCGGCCAGGTTCACATCCACCGCGGTGGTGGCCAGTTCATAGGACAGGGTGTCCACGCTTAGGCCGTCCAGCAGGTTGGCCCCGTCGTTGCTTACCAGCCAGTCGTCATAGTTGCTGCCGATCAGATGCTCGAAATTGGTCACCGTATCGGTGCCCGATCCGCCGGTGGTCTGCGCGCCGGTGTCCGACAGGTCCAGCGTGATGCCGCCGGTGGCGCCGAATTCGTAAGACAGCGTATCGCCGATGAAGCCGCTGACCTGGGTCTGGTAAGCGCCATCGACGACATTATCGCCGATATTGGCATAGACCACGTTGTTCAGGTTGTTGCCCAGGCCGTTCAGCGCGTTCGTCCCCATCAGCCGCAGGTTGTCCAGCGAGCCGCCAAGCACGAAGTTCACATAAGACAGCACCAGATCGACGCCGTTGCCGTCGCTGATCTCGTCGCCCAGGTTGTCGGCCACGAAGGTATCGTTGCCCGACCCGCCGTCCATCTTGTCGGCCCCGGCGCCGCCGTCCAGGAAGTTGGCGCCGTTGTTGCCCGTCAGGCGGTTGTTCAGGCTGTTGCCGGTGCCGCTGGTGGCCGAACCGATCAGCGTCAGGTTTTCGACATTGGCGGTCAGGCGGTACGACACTTCCGACATCACCGTGTCGATGCCGTCCGCCGCCGCATTCAGTTCGACAACCACGTCGGCGCCATCGACATAATAGATGTCGTTGCCCTTGCCGCCGATCAGAAGGTCGGCGCCCTCGCCGCCGTCCAGGATGTTGGCGTAAGCATTGCCTGTCAGCTCGTCGTTGAAGCGGCTGCCGGTCAGGTTCTCGATCCCGATCAGCTGGTCAAAGCCGGAACCGCGCGTGTCCTGGACCCCCGCGATGTTCAGGTCAGCACGACGCCGCAGCCGAACACGCTTTGGGTTTCGGTCTTCGAGGTCAGGCTGCCATTGACCAGCGTCACCAGGTCAAGGCTGGCATAGGATGCGGTATCCGTGCCGCCCTGGCCGTCGATGATGTTGTTCTTAAGCATTGGCATACAGCGTGTTGTCCAGCGCATTGCCGGTGGCATTGACATTGCCGCTGCCCAGAAGCCGCAGGTTTTCCAGATTGGCGCCAAGGGAATAGCTGATCCAGGTGGCGACCATGTCGATCTGGGTCAGGCTGCTGTTGGTCTCGGTCACCACATCGTAGCCTGATCGACGATATAGGTGTCATTGCCGTCGCCGCCGGTCATGGTATCGGCACCGGTGCCGCCGTTCAGCGTGTTGCCGCCGGTGTTGCCGTTCATCACGTTGGCCCGGAAGTTGCCCAGCCCCGCCAGCGAATAGGACCCGGTCAGGTCCAGGTTTTCCAGGTTTGCACCCAGGGCATAGCTGACCGAGGACACGACCTTGTCGATCTGGGTCCAGGCAGAGTTGGTTTCGCTGACCACGTCATAGGCGCTGTCCACCACATAGGTGTCATTGCCGTTGCCGCCGATCATGGTGTCGGCGCCGGACTTGCCGTCCAGCACGTTGTTCGCGGTGTTGCCGGTCAGGATGTTGGCCAGTGTGTTGCCGGTCGCGTCGTTGGCCCCGGTGCCGGTCAGCGTCAGGTTCTCGACATAGTTCGTCAGCGTATAGCTGATCAGCGCGCGGACCGTGTCGATACCGGCACCCGCGATGACGTTGTTTTCCTCGGTCACCACGTCGGACGCATTGTCGGCGATGTAAAGGTCGTTGCCCAGGCCGCCGACCATCAGGTCGCCGCCCGCCGCGCCGTTCAGGATGTCATCGCCGCCCAACCCCAGCAGGGCATCGTCGCCCGCGCCGCCGGTGATCGTGTTGGCCAGGTCGCCGCTGGCACCGGTGGTGCCTTCGCCCACCAGAAGGACACCGGCCGCAAGAAAGCGGACGTTCTGCGCCCCGGTGGCCGAGCTGAGGCCAAGATCGTCAAGGTCGATCCCCGACAGCACGATCGACTTGGCGACCGAGAACTGCACGCCCGAGGCGGTGCTGTTGATCAGAAGTTCCGCGGGGCGAATCCCGCATCGAAGATCAGCACATCGTGCAGCGGATCGAAGACGATGGTCTGATTGTTGGAAAGCGCGCTGAAGGTGTAATTGGCCATGACTCGCACCTGTGATTGACTGCCTGCCGTTCAATCCCGCGCAGGTATGGCAATTGCATGGCTTGGGCCGGAATGAATTGTGTCGGCGGTCAGATGCAGTAGCCCCGACCCGCAGGTCAGGTGCCCGGCGGCAGCAGGGCACAGCTGTCACAAACCCTGCCGCCGGTGCCTGCTTAAGCACCGGCGAATTCTTAAGTCCAAGTTAATTCGGTCGCGCAACGCATTGATTTCATTGCGCTCGACAAGGCGTCCGAGCTCGGACGCCCCCTGGACGCCCCCATCAGACCCTGCGGGCGACGCGGGCGTTGCGGGTGGCGATCAGCTTCAGCCGCAGGGCATTCAGGCGGATGAAGCCCTCGGCATCCTTCTGGTCATAGGCCCCGGCGTCTTCCTCGAAGGTGACGTGCTTCTCGGAATAAAGGCTATGCTCCGACCACCGCGCCACGGTGCGGGCCGACCNCCTGTACAGCTTCACCCGGACGGTGCCGGTGACATGCTCCTGGGTCTTGTCGATCAGCGCCTGCAGCGCCTCGCGTTCCGGGCTGAACCAGAAGCCGTTGTAGATCAACTCGGCATAGCGCGGCATGATGGAATCCTTCAGATGCCCCGCCCCGCTGTCCAGCGTGATCTGCTCGATGCCGCGGTGAGCCTCCATCAGGATGGTGCCGCCGGNGGTTTCATAGACCCCGCGGGACTTCATGCCGACAAAGCGGTTTTCCACCATGTCCAAGAGGCCCACGCCATGCTTGCCGCCAATCTCGTTCAGGCGGGTCAGGATCGTGGCGGGCGACAGGCGCTCGCCATTGATCGCCACGGCATCGCCCTTTTCGAAGGTGATCTCGACCATCTCCGCCGTCTCGGGCGCCTGTTCCACCGGGGTCACGCGCTGGTAGACGTATTCCGGGGCTTCCACTGCCGGGTCTTCCAGCACGCGGCCTTCGGACGAGGTATGCAGCAGGTTCGCATCCACCGAGAACGGCGCCTCGCCGCGCTTGTCCTTGGCGATGGGGATCTGGTTGACCTCGGCGAATTCCAGAAGCTTGGTGCGGCTGGTCAGGTCCCACAGCCGCCAAGGCGCGATCACCTTGATCGCCGGGTCCAGCGCCGCCGCCGACAGCTCGAACCGCACCTGGTCGTTGCCCTTGCCGGTGGCGCCATGCGCCACGGCATCGGCGCCGCATTCATGGGCGATGCGGACGAGATGCTTGGAAATCAGCGGCCGCGCGATGGAGGTGCCCAGCAGGTACAGCCCTTCGTACAGCGCGTTGGCGCGGAACATCGGGAAGACGAAGTCGCGCACGAATTCCTCGCGCACGTCNNGAATGTGGATGTTTTCCGGCTTGATGCCCAGAAGCAGCGCCTTCTGGCGCGCGGGTTCCAGTTCCTCGCCCTGGCCAAGGTCGGCGGTGAAGGTCACGACCTCGCAGCCGTATTCGGTTTGCAGCCATTTCAGGATGATCGAGGTGTCGAGACNCCCGGAATAGGCAAGGACGACCTTCTTCGGCTTCAGCATCTGAGCGCTCCGTGGCTTTTCGCCCGCGCTTAGCGGAAAAGGCCGCAAGGACAAGGAAGGGCGTTGACGCGGCGTCGATGCCGGGGCTGATCTGGGCGCAATCTCTGGTGGAGGAACGAGTGAAGGCTTGGCAGATTTTCCGGCATTCGGTGCGGCAGGTGACCGGCAACCTGCCCGCGGCGCTGCGGGTGTCGCTGGTGCCCATGGCGGTTCAGGTGGTGGTGCTGGTGGCAATGATCGCCACGATCGTGGCGTTCAGTCCCATGATCGAATCCGGTGGGCCCGACCTTGGCCTTACTCTGGGCTTCCTTGCGGGCGTGGTCGTGGTGGCAATCACGGCGCTGTGGATCGCGGTCGCCTGGCACCGGTTCATCCTGATGGGCGAGGCACCGCGCGGCTGGATCCCCGCCTTCCACGGTGCGCGACTCTGGGCCTATTTCCTGCGGTCGCTTGGCCAGGCCCTGGTGACAGGCCTGGTGGCGGTGATCCTGGGCATGGTGGTCGGCCTTGTTGTGGACCTGCTGTTTCCGAGCGACGAGGGTCGTGAGGTTGATCGCCATTGTCCTTCTGGTCTTCCTGCCAGTCCTGACACTCGGCCTGCGGCTTTGGGCCGGGTTGCCGGGGCCGCCATCGACGGTGGCCAGGGTTTCGGGGTAAGCTGGGATGCCACGGAAGGCGCGACCGGAACCCTGCTGGCGCTGGCAGGGATCGGCATCCTGGCGCAGCTTGGCCTGTCGCTGGTCGGCTCTGCGCTGGACTACGCGAACCTGTGGATTCTGTCCGCCGCCTGGCAGTTGGTCGTGAGTTGGCTGGTGACGATGGTGGGCGTCTCGGTCCTGACCACGCTTTACGGTCATTATGTCGAAGGACGGCCGCTGGTCTGACTTGATCCCGGCGGCGCTGCAGTCCATGCCGCGGGCATGACCCAGTTTGCCGACCACGCCCGTCAAGCCACCCTTGCGCTGCGCGATCTCTTTGCCGAGACGCCGTTGCAGCGCAACGATCACCTGTCGAACCGCCATGGCGCCGAGATATTCCTGAAGCGCGAGGATCTGTCGCCGGTGCGCAGCTACAAGCTGCGCGGGGCGTTCACGGCGATGCGCAAGGTGCTGGAGGCCGATCCGACCAAGGCGCGCTTCGTCTGCGCCAGTGCTTANAGCAACCACGCGCAGGGCGTGGCCTATGCCTGNCGGCATTTCGGCGTGACGGGCACGATCTTCATGCCGGTGACGACGCCGCAGCAGAAGATCGACAAGACCCGCGCCTTTGGCGGCGGGCAGGTGCGGATCGTGCTGACCGGGGACTATTTCGACCAGACGCTGGCGGCGTCTCAGCGGTTCTGTGCGGANAGAGGGGCGCATTTCCTGTCGCCCTTCGACGACCCCGACGTGATCCTGGGCCAGTCGAGCGTGGCGGTGGAATTGCTTGAGCAACTTGGCCGCGCGCCGGATGTGGTGATCCTGCCGGTGGGCGGCGGCGGGCTGTCGGCGGGGGTGACGCGGTATCTGCGCGAGGCGGCGCCGGAAACGCGGTTCATCTTTGTGGAGCCTCTGGGCGGGGCGAGCCTAACGGCGGCGCTTAAAGCCGGGCATCCGGTGACGCTGCCGCGGGTGAACAGTTTCGTGGACGGCGCGGCGGTGGCGCGGGTGGGGCAGCTGACCTGGGAAGCTTTGTCCTGGGTGAAGCGCGACCAGGTGCTGCTGGCGCCCGAGGACCGCATCTGCGTGACGATGATGGAGATGCTGAACGTCGAGGGCATCGTGCTGGAACCGGCNGGGGCGCTGTCGGTGGACGTACTGCCAGAGTTGGGCACGGCGATTGTAAGCAAGACGGTGGTTTGCGTGACCTCGGGCGGGAATTTCGACTTTGAGCGGCTGCCAGAAGTGAAGGAGCGGGCGCAGCGCTATTCGGGGGTGAAGAAGTACTTCATCCTGCGGATGCCGCAGCGGCCTGGCGCGCTGAAGGAGTTCCTGGCCATGCTGGGGCCGGATGACGACATCGCGCGGTTCGAATACCTGAAGAAATCGGCGCGCAACTTCGGCTCGGTGCTGATCGGCATCGAGACCAAGGATGCGGCGAATTTCGGGGCGCTGTTCGGCGCGATGGATGCCGCGGGCTTCACCTATCAGGACATCACCCAGGACGAGGTGCTGGCCGAGTTCCTGATCTAGCCGCCGAGGCGTTCCAGCAGGCGGACATAGGCGGTCTGGCCGCGGCGGAATTCGTCCAGGCGGAAGAATTCGTCGGGGGCGTGCAGGTTCTCGTCGCCGTGGCTGAAGCCGAACATCACTGCGTGGACGCCGAGCGTGTCCAGAAGCGTGGTCATCACCGGGATCGAGCCGCCGACGCGGGTGTGAAGGGGCTTCGTGGCGTAGATTTCCTCCAGAACCTGCGCGGCGATGGCGCTGGCGTTGTGGCCCGTGGGAACCAGGAAGGGATCGGCGCGGCCGGGGTTGCGGTGGACTTCCACGGTGACACCGGGCGGGCAGTGGCGGGCGACATGGGCCTGGATGGCGTCGAAGATGCGTTCAGGGTTCTGCGCGGCGACGAGGCGGCAGGTGATCTTGGCGCGGGCCTCGGTAACAGNCACGGTCTTGGTGCCGGAGCCCTGCCAGCCCGAGGTGAGGCCGTTCACATCCAGCGTGGGGCGGGCGAAGATACCTTCGGCGGCGGTGTAGCCGGGTTCCGTCANGGTGACCGGCGCGCCGGTTTCGGCCAGCAGGTCGGCGTCGGAGAAGGGCACGCGGGCAATCTCGGCGCNGGGCTTCGGGGAAAGCGGGATCACGTCGTCGTAGAAGCCGTCGGCGGTGATCAGGCCTTGGTCATTGCGCAGGCTGGCGAGGATATGGGCCAGGGCGAGTGCCGGGTTGGCGATGCCGCCGCCGACCATGCCGGAATGCTGGTCGGACCGCGGGCCTTTGACGACAATTTCCAGCGAGACCAGGCCCTTGAGCGCCGTGACGATCTGCGGCTGGCCGGGCGCCCATTGCAGGCCATCCGCGGAAAAGATCATGTCGGCCTTCAGCCGGTCGGCATGGGCGGCGACGAAGGNGGGAAGGTCGGGCGAGCCGATTTCCTCTTGCCCTTCGAAGAAGAAGCGGACGTTGACGGGCAGTCGGCCGGTGGTCTTCAGCAGCGCCTCGCAGGCGAGGATGGGGATGAGCATGCCGCCCTTGTCGTCCGAGGCGCCGCGGCCCCAGAGGCGGCCATCGCGGATTTCGGGTTCAAAGGGAGGCGAGGACCAGAGGTCGAAGGGCTCGGTNNACTGCACATCGAAATGGCCGTAGATCAGGATTGTGGGCTTGTCCGCGCCGGCATGCAGCCAGTCGGCCAGCACGACCGGGTGGTAGGCGGTGGGCAGCACCTCGGCATGGTCGGCGCCCGCGGCGGTCAGGCGGCGGGCGACCCAGTGGGCGGCGGCCTGNNCGTCGGGGATGTTCTCGGGCTTGGCCGAGACCGAGGNGATGCGGACGAAGTCCATCAGCTCTGCGATGAAGCGGGATTGTTCGCGGTCGAGATAGGTCTGGCTGTCCATTTCGCTCTCCCTGTAACGCGGCGATCCTCTGCCCCGTAGCGGAGGAGTGCAAGGCCGGGGCTTGACGTTGACCCCGGCGCACTTACCGCTGGAGCCATGGACCGCTGGACCCGACCCAAGAGATTTGACCGCAACCTGATCGTCATCGGCGGCGGGGCGGCGGGGCTTGTGGCGGCCTATGTCGCGGCGGCGGCGCAGGCGAAGGTGACGCTGGTCGAGGCGGGTGCAATGGGCGGCGACTGCCTGAACACCGGCTGCGTGCCGTCGAAGGCGTTGATCCGGGCGGCGAAGGCGGCGGCGGAAATGCGNGGGGCGGCGCGGTTTGGCCTGTCGCCCGTGGGTAAGCGNGTGGACTTCCGCGCGGTGATGGCGCGGGTGCGGCAGGTGGTAGCCGAGATCGCACCGCATGACAGCGTGGCGCGGTATGAGGGGCTNGGGGTCGAGGTTCTGCACGGGTGGGCGCGGCTGGTCGATCCCTGGACGGTAGAGGTGGCGGGGCGGCGGCTGACGGCGCGGGCCATCGTGCTGGCGACGGGGGCCGAGCCAGTGATGCCGGACCTGCCGGGCGTGCCGGTCTTCACATCAGAGACGATGTGGGACGCGCTGGCCGAGCGCGAGGGGCCGCCGGAGCGGTTGGTCATTCTGGGTGGCGGGCCGGTGGGCTGCGAACTGGCGCAGGCGCTGCGGCGGTTGGGGGCGGGCGTCACGCTGGTGGAAGCCGGGCCACGGTTGTTGCCGCGCGAGGAGGCCGAGGTATCGGAGTTCGCCTTGGGGCTGCTGGAGACCGAGGGNGTGGCGGTGCGGCTTGGCGTGACGGCTGCGGCCAAGGGCGGCGCGCTGGTGCTGTCGGATGGCACGCGGCTGGCGGCCGACATGGTGCTGGCCGCCATCGGGCGGCGGGCGCGCGTGGCGGGGTTCGGGCTGGAGGAGCTGGGGATCGCGGCCGACCGGGTGATCGGGACGGATGGCTATCTGCGCACGCGCTTCCCTCACATTCTGGTGGCGGGCGATGCGGCGGGGCCGTTCCAGCTGACCCATGCCGGGGCGCTGCAGGGCTGGGTGGCGGCGGTGAACGGGTTGTTCGGCGATCTCTGGAGGACGAAGGCCGATTATCGCGTGATGCCGGCGGCTGTCTACATGGACCCCGAGATTGCCCGCGTGGGGCTGACGGAAGCCGAGGCGCGGGCGCAGGGGTTGCGGGTCGAGGTCACGCGCTACGGGCTGGATGATCTGGACCGGGCGATTGCCGATGGCGCGGCGCGGGGCTTCGTGAAGGTGCTGTCGGGGCGCGGCGGGCGGATTCTGGGGGTGACGGTGGCGGGCGCCCATNNCTTAAGCGAGCTGATTGCCGAATGGGCGCTGGCGATGAAGGCGGGGCTGCGTCTGGGGCAGGTGCTGGGCACGGTGCATGCCTATCCGACCATGGCCGAAAGCGCGAAGTTTGCCGCCGGGGTCTGGCGGCGGGCGCATCTGGACCCGCGGCTGATGGCGGTGTTGCGCCGGTTCCACGACTGGAGGCGAGGATGATCGACGCGCGGCTTGCGCCGGTTCAGCGCCGGGTGCTGGCGCCTTTGGTAAACTGGCTGCATGGGCGGGGTGTGGCGGCGGATGCGCTGACGCTGGCGGGCTTTGCGGTCGGGCTGCTGGCGGTCGTGGCGGTGGCCCTTGGCGCCTTTGGCATCGGGCTGGCGCTGCTGTTGGTGAACCGGCTGGCCGACGGGCTGGATGGCGAGGTGGCGCGTCGGGCCGGGGCGACGGACCGCGGCGCCTTTCTGGACATCGCGCTGGATTTTGTCTTCTACGCGCTGTTTCCCTGGGCTTTGCGTTGGCCGATCCTGCGGCCAATGCTTTGCCCGCGGCGGTGCTGATCGCCTCTTTCGTCGGGACCGGATCGTCCTTCCTGGCCTTTTCGGTGCTGGCCGAGCGGCGCGGGCTGACGGCGGCGGACTTCCCGGCCAAGGGCATCCACTATCTGGGCGGGCTGACCGAGGGGCCGAGACGATTGCGGTCTTTGCCGCCATGTGCCTGTGGCCCTTGGCGTTTCCGGCGCTGGCCTGGATCTTTGCCGCGGCCTGCGGCCTGACCACGGTGCTGCGCTGGTGGCGGGGCTGGCAGGCCTTCGGCTGACGTCAGGCGGCCTGGGATTTGCGCAGGTTCAGCACCGCTTCACGCGCGGCGCGGAAGGCACCGGCGATGGCCTGAGGATCAGGTCGTCCCCGGCGGCAAGCAGACGCTCACCCTCCTGACAAAGCTGCGCCACGGCGACGAAACCCAAGTTCAGCGCACTGCCCTTCAGGAAATGCAAATCCTCCTGCGTGGGCAGCGGATCCTGGATCAGGCGGGCGAGCACCTCGTCCGCTTCTTCCAGGAAGACGTCCACGACTTCGTCGAAGCCATCCTGCCCGATCTCGTCCCGCAATTCCGACATCCTGAGCCAGTCGATCATGTCCAATGTCGCCCGACGAGCGACCCCTTGCACCTCACACCGGCCCACATTGGACAGTCAGGCTTAACAAGCCGTGACGTGCCGCCTGGTGATTGGTGAAAATGCAGCGCTTCATGGGGCGTTAAGGGGCGCACGCCAAAACGGGCCAAACCGCCGGAGCCCGTGTTGTGAACATGCCCCTGATCCAAGCCCTGCCGCTGCCCGTTGACCTCTTAAGCCCACGGGCTGACGGTGCTGGTTGCCGACGACAGCCGCGCGCAGCAGATGCTCTTGGTGATGTCGCTGAGCCGGTGGGGCTATCGCGTGGTCGAGGCGGCCTCGGGCAGCGAGGCGATCGAATTGTGCCGCCAGACCGCCTTCGACATCGTCATCAGCGACTGGGTGATGCCCGGCCTGACAGGGCCGGAATTCTGCCGTGCTTTCCGCGGNTTGCCGCGGGATGGCTATGGCTACTTCATCCTGCTGACCTCGAAATCAGAGAAGGCCGAAATCGCGGTGGGGCTGGAGGCCGGGGCCGACGACTTTCTGACCAAGCCCGTCAGTTCCGACGAACTGCGCGCACGCCTGCGGTCGGGTGGGCGGATCATCGGCATGCAGCGCGAGCTTGTGGACAAGAACCGGCTGGTGCTGGACACCCTGACAGAGTTGCAGGCGGTGCATGATTCGCTGGACCGCGACCTTGTTGAGGCGAAGAAGCTGCAACAGGCTCTGGTGCGTGACCGCTATAGCACCTTCCCGGGCGGCGCGGCCTCGCTGCTGATGCGGTTAAGCNNGGGCCATGTCGGGGGCGATCTGGTCGGCTGGTTCGAGATCAGGCCGCGGCTGGTGGCGATCTACAGCATCGACGTGTCGGGCCACGGCATCGCTTCGGCGATGCTGAGCGCGCAGCTGGCGGGCATGCTGTCGGGCAATGCGCCGGGACAGAAAAGCGCGCTGAGCCGTCTGGGCACGGGGCATTACACATCCTGGCCACCGGAAATTCTGGCGGGACGGCTGAACCGCATCATGCTGGAGGAGATGAAGGTCGATCTGTACTTCACCATGGCCTATGCCGAGGTGGATCTGAAGACCGGGGATGTGCAGCTTGTGCAGGCCGGGCATCCGCATCCGGTGATCCTGCGGGCGGATGGCACGGTCGAACAATTGGGCCAGGGCGGGCTGCCGATCGGGCTGTTGCCGGATGTGATCTATACCCGCGTTCTGGCCCGGCTGTCGCCTGGCGACCGGCTGTTTCTGGCCTCGGACGGGTTGACGGAGTACCCGTTCCCCGGTGGTGCAGACCTGGGGTCCGAGGGTCTGGCCGCCATGCTTCGTCAATCGGCTGATCTGCCCAGCCCTGCCCTGCTGGAAACGCTGGTGTGGGATCTGTTCAGCATGACCGGCTCTGATCAATGCGCCGACGACATTTCGGCGGCGATCCTTGACTTCGACGGCCTGGCCTAGACGCGCGGGCGGGCGCCCAAGACGCCAAAGGCGTCCAGCCGGGCCTCAGGCCAGGGCGCGGGCCAGCATGGCGCGGTCGCCCGCGTTGCCAAGCTGCAAGAGCGCTTCGGCGGCGGACATCCACACCGCCTCGTGCCCCGTTTCGGTCGGCGGGCCAAGCCGCCGCACCGGGCGGGCAAGGTAGATGGTGCAAAGCTTTTCGGCCCAGAGATCGTATTCCGGCATGTAGGTGAAGCGGCGGAAGGCGCCGAGGCGGCGGGTGATGTCGATCTTCCAGCCGGTCTCCTCGAAGACCTCGCGGTGCAGGGCGGCGATGGGTTGTTCGCCCCGGTCGATGCCGCCGCCGGGCAGCTGGAATTCGGGGGTCGGCGATTCCTGGAAGGTGGTCAGCAGCGCATCGCCGTCCAGCAGCACCGCATAGACGCCGGGCCGCCGCCGGTAGCGCTGCCCTGATTTCACCGTTTCACCGAACCGCCGGATCATCGTCTGCCCTTGGTGCCGTGGTTGCCGTCCCTATATAGGCGCGGTATGCCAGCACTGGCTTCCCAAGGAAACCCCATGACCACCGGACCCCAAATCGCCTGGGACGATTCCGTCCTGCCCTTTCAGCTTGACCGTTCCGACATCCGGGGCCGAGTCGCGCGGCTGGATGGCGTGCTTGACCAGGTACTGAAACAACATGCCTATCCCGCGCCCATCGAGGCGCTGGTGGCCGAGGCGGCGTTGCTGACCGCCCTGATCGGCCAGACCATCAAGCTGCGCTGGAAGCTGTCGCTGCAAATCCGCGGCAAGGGACCGGCGCGGCTGATCGCCACCGACTATTACGGCCCCTCGGCAGAGGGCGAGNNTAAACGCATCCGCGCCTATGCGAGCTTTGACGACGAGCGGCTGGACCTGGCGGCCGATCCGTTCAGCCAGATCGGCGAGGGCTATTTCGCGGTGATGCTGGACCAGGGCCAGGGCATGGTGCCCTATCAGGGCTTCACGCCGATTGCTTANAGCGGGTCGCTGTCGGCCTGTGCCGAGACCTATTTCGCGCAGTCNGAACAGCTGCCGACGCGCTTTGCCGTGACCTTTGGCAAGAGCGTCGAACCCGGCCGGGGTGAGCGCTGGCGGGCGGGTGGCGTGATGTTGCAGCACATGCCGCAGGTGGGCATGGGCGTGGCGGCCGAGGGCGGCTCGGGCGAGGGCGGGCTGTTGACCCATGCCGACATCCTGTCAGGCGACCCGGCCGAGAACTGGAACCGCGCCAACCTGCTGTTGGACACGGTCGAAGAACTGGAGCTGATCGGGCCGTCGGTGACGCCTGCGGAACTGCTGGTGCGGCTGTTCCACGAAGAGGAGCCGCGCGTGTTCGAGGCGCAGCCGGTGCGCTTTGGCTGTTCCTGCTCGGAAGACAAGGTGCGGCAGACGATGTCGATCTATTCGCAGAAGGACATCGCGAAGATGACGACCGAAGCGGGCGTCGTCACCGCCGATTGCCAGTTCTGCGGCGCGCACTACGAGATGGACCCGAAGACCCTGGGCTTTGAAGGGACGGCGGTCGGGACCCATGACGCCTGATGAAGAGGCCCTGCGCCGTGCGCTGTCGCGTCCGGCGCGGCCTTCTTCGGATTACGACCTGAACCCCGGACTGGCGCTGCCGCCAGGGCGCAAGCTGCGGCCCGCCGCCGTGCTGGTGGCGGTGCGGCTGGACGGGCCGGAGGCGCGGGTGATCCTGACCAAGCGGTCTTCGCATCTGAAGCACCATCCGGGGCAGGTGGCCTTTCCTGGCGGCAAGATCGACGAGGGCGACAGTGGCCCCGAGGATGCCGCCCTGCGCGAGGCGCGGGAAGAGGTGGACCTGCCACCCTCGGCGGTGGAAATCCTGGGGCGCTTGCCGCCGCACGAGACGGTGACGGGGTTTTCCGTGACCCCGGTGCTGGGGCTGCTGCGGCAGGCGCATGACCTGATCCCGCAGGAAGACGAGGTGGCCGAGGTCTTCGAGGTGCCCTTGTCCCATGTGACCGATCCTGCCCGCTTCCGCATCGAGCGGCGGCGCTGGCAGGGCGTCTGGCGGTCCTATTACGCGGTGCCCTGGGGTCCCTATTACATCTGGGGCGCAACGGCGCGCATCCTGCGCGGCCTGGCCGACCGGGTGGCGGCATGCGACTGACGGGCGACTGGCTGGGCCATCCGGGAACGGTGGCGGTGATGGCGGCGCTGGAGGGCGCGGGCGGGCGGGCGCTGTTCGTGGGTGGCTGCGTGCGCGATGACCTGTTGGGGCGCAGGGTCGGCGACATCGACATCGCCACCGACCTGGTGCCGGACCGGGTGGTCGAGGCGGTGACGGCGGCGGGTCTGCGCGCGGTGCCGACCGGCATCGAGCATGGCACGGTGACGGTGATCGCGGCGCATCGGCCGCATGAGGTGACGACCTTCCGCCGCGACGTGGAGACCTTCGGGCGCCATGCCACGGTGGCCTTTTCCACCGATGTGGCCGAAGACGCGGCGCGGCGCGATTTCACCATGAACGCGCTGTATGCCGATGGCCGGGGTCAGGTGATCGACCCGCTTGGCGGGCTTTCCGATACGAAGCGGCGGCATGTACGGTTCATCGGGCANTCAGAGGACCGCATCCGCGAGGATTACCTGCGCATCCTGCGGTTCTTCCGCTTTACCGCCGTGGTGGGCGATCCCGACCTGGGGCTGGATGCCGAGGGCNNTAGCCGCCTGCGCGGCCCTGGCCGAGGCATCGACGGTCTGTCGCGCGAGCGCATCGGCGCCGAGATGCGCAAGCTGCTGGCGGCGGGCGATCCGGCGNNCCAAGCGGTGGCGGCGATGGCGCAGGCCGGGGTGCTGGCGCGGGTGCTGCCGGGAGCAGATGCCCGCGCGCTTGCGCCGCTGGTGCATCTGGAGGCGGGCCTGTCCCCCGACTGGCTGCGNCGGCTGGCGGTGATCGGCGGCGCGGATGTGGACGACCGGTTGCGCCTGTCGCGTGCCGAGGCGCGCGATCTGGCACGGCTGCGCGCGGCCATCGGCAGCGGCGATGCCCCGGCGGCGCTTGGCTGGCGGCTAGGCTTGGTGCGAGGGGCCGACGCGGTGCTGCTGCGGGCGGCGGTGATGGGTCAACCGCTGGCGCCGGATGCCCTGGACGAGGTGGCGCGCGGGGCGGCGGCACGCTTTCCGGTGGTGGCGGCGGACCTGGAGCCGCTGGCGGGCAAGGCCCTGGGCGCGCGGCTGAAAGAGCTGGAAGCGCAATGGCTGTGGCGGGCTGCGGGCCAGCAAGCAGGAGCTTCTGGGGTAGTCGGCAGCGCAGAAGCAGGTTTCGGCGTGACATTCGGCGTGACAAGGGCCGCGCCTTCCGCTATGAAGCCTCCAGCCAGCCACGGAGTTTGCAGCATGGAGAATGGGTTGATCCGACACCTGATGTGACAGGTCTGATCCCCGTTCGGGCGGCCTGTCTTGCGCCGCCAGCCTTATCCATGTTCGATGTCTCCGGGAGCTTTGCTCATGTTCTCCTTCTTCGAAACCCTCGTCGACCCCTACAGCTCCTATGCGCGCACGGATGCCCCGCCGCGTAGGCTGTGGCCGTGGCTGCGTCAGTTCGTGCGCCCTTTCCGGGCGGTCTTCGCCGTGACGGGCGTAATCGCGGTCCTGACCGCCTTCACCGAAGTGGCGCTGATCTGGTATGTCAGTGGNCTGGTGGATTACCTGGCCAGGTTCGGGCCCGCTGCCCTGTGGGCAGAGAAGGGATCNGAGATCGTTGCCGTGGCGGCGCTGATCCTTCTGGCGCGGCCGCTGATCCAGGTGACGAGCGTCGCGCTTCTGCACAACACCATCATCCCGAACTTTGCGACGATGATCCGTTGGCGCGCCCATGCCCATGTGCTGCGCCAGCCGGTGGGCTGGTTTGAAAGCGATTTCGCGGGGCGCATCGCCAACCGCATCATGCAGACNCCNGCGGCGGCGGCGGATGCGGTGTTCCAGGTGTTTGACGCCATGGCCTTTGCCAGCGTGACCGTGGTGGGCGCCGGCATCATGCTGGCCGATGCCGACCCGCGGCTTCTGCTGCCGCTGGTGGCGTGGTTCGTGCTGTACATGTTCCTGGTGCGATGGACGGTGAGCCGGGCCGGTCCCGCCGCGCAGGCGGCGTCGGATGCGCGGTCGATGGTGACCGGACGGGTGGTGGATGCCTATACGAACATCCATTCTGTCAAGCTGTTTGCCGACCAGACACAGGAACTGGACTATGCCAAGGAGGCCATCGAGGCCGCCCGCGCCACCCAGATGACAGAGATGCGGATCATCACCCGCATGGACCTGGGGTTGAACCTGTTGAACGCAGCACTGATCGTGTCGGTCACCGGCTGGTCGCTGTGGCTGTGGGGTCAGGGCGCGGCCAGCATCGGCACGGTGGCGGCGGCCTCGGCCCTGGTGCTGCGGCTGAACAACATGACCTACTGGATCATGTGGGCCTTCACCTCGCTGGTGCAGCAACTGGGGGTGGTGCAGGAGGGGATGGAGACCATCACCCAGCCCATCGGTCTGGTGGACCGGCCCGGTGCGAAGCCGCTGAAGCTGACCGCGGGCAAGGTCGAGATCGACCAGGTCTCGCACCATTACGGGCGGGGGTTCGGCGGGCTGCAGTCGGTGTCGCTGACCATCCGGCCGGGCGAGCGCATCGGCATCGTCGGCCGGTCGGGCGCGGGGAAATCCACGCTGGTGAAACTGCTTCTGCGGTTCTACGACACCGAGGGCGGGGCGATCCGCATCGACGGGCAGGATATCTCGGCCGTCACGCAGGACAGCCTGCGCAGCGCCATCGGCATGGTGCAGCAGGACAGCTCGCTTCTGCACCGGTCTGTGCGCGAGAACATCCTGTACGGTAGGCCCGAGGCGAGCGAGGCCGAGATGCTGGCCGCGGCGAAGCGGGCGGATGCGCATGACTTCATCCTGACCTTGCAGGATCCGCAGGGGCGCACCGGCTATGACGCGCAGGTGGGCGAGCGGGGAGTGAAGCTGTCGGGCGGGCAGCGGCAGCGCGTGGCGCTGGCGCGGGTGATCCTGAAGGACGCGCCGATCCTGATTCTGGACGAGGCGACGTCGGCGCTGGACAGCGAGGCGGAAGCGGCGATCCAGGAGGCGCTGTTCGGGGTGATGGAAGGCAAGACGGTGATCGCCATCGCGCACCGGTTGTCGGCCATTGCCGCGATGGACCGCATTGTGGTGCTGGAAGACGGACAGGTGGCCGAGGAAGGCACGCATGCCGCACTGTTGAACCGCGGCGGGCTTTACGCGCGGTTCTGGGCAAGGCAATCCGGGGGCTTCATCGGCCTGGACGATGAGGCCGCGGAAGAGGAAGCCGCCGAGTGACCGCCGTTGCGCCCTGCCCCCTCACCCTGGCCCTCTCCCCGAGGGGAGGAGGGCGTTGCGCCCTATGCGGGCCGCAGCGCCCCTTTGCGGCAATTCCCGACGCCGGATCGCCCGCGCCTCCCTCTCCCCTCGGGGAGAGGGATGGGGTGAGGGACGCCTGTCCGCCATCGTGCGCCGGATGTTTCGATGACCCTGCTGGTGCGTCTTGGCAACCTGATCGACGCCTTCCGCCCGGCGGATGGTCCGCCGCCGCAAAGGCTTGGCGCCTTCTTCAACTGGTGCCTGCGCGGGTCCTGGCCGATGCTGACGGTGGCGGGGGTGCTGTCGGCGATTGCCGGGGCGACCGAGGTCGTTTCGGCCCTGATCCTGGGCTGGGTGATCGACGCGGCGATCAATGCGGGTCCGGTGGATTTCTTCACCGGCCACTGGAGCCTGATTGCCAGCTTCCTGGTGTTCTATCTGCTGGTGCGGCCGCTGGCCTTTGGCCTGACCTCGGCCTCGAACGCGATCGTCGTCGGGCCGAACGTGATGCCGCTGGTCCTCAGTGGNCTGCACCGCTGGACGCTTGGCCAGGCGGTGACCTTCTTCGACAACGATTTTGCCGGGCGCATCTCGCAAAAGCAGATGCAGGCGGCGCGGGCGGTCACCGACACGGCGACGGAAGTCATCAATACTGTCTGCTTTGCGCTGGCCTCGGTGATCGGGTCGGTGGTGTTCCTGCTGGCCATCGACATCTGGGTGGCGGCGGCGCTGGCGGTCTGGCTGGTGGTCTATGTGCTGTTGATCCGGTTCTTCATGCCGCGGGTGCGGGTGAATTCGGCAGCCCGCGCCTCGTCGCGCGCCATGGTGTCGGGGCAGGTCGTGGACACGATCACCAACATCAAGACAGTGAAGCTGTTCGCCCATGCCGCCTTTGAGGACCGCGTCGCCATCGAGGCGATGGAAGTCTTCCGCGAGAAGAGCCTGGAATTCGGCGTGATCTCGACCTGGTTCCGGCTGGCGCTGATGACGCTGGCCGGGGTGTTGCCGGTGCTGCTGATCGGCGGGGCGGTGATGCTTTGGGCGGCGGGCGAGGCGACGGCGGGGGCCATCGCGGCCTCGGGCGCCATTGCCATGCGGATCGCGCAGATGTCGGGCTGGGTGAGTTTCACGCTGATGTCGATCTATACCAGCGTGGGCGAGGTCGAGGATGCGATGAAGACGCTGGCGCGGCCGCATACCCTGGCCGATGCGCCGGATGCCCGCGAGTTCTTANNAGCGGTGAAAGGCGAAGTGCGGTTCGACCACGCGAGCTTTGCCTATGGTAAGCAGCGCGGCGGGGTTGCCGACATCGACCTGACGATCCGGCCGGGCGAGAAGATCGGCATTGTCGGCGCTTCGGGGGCGGGGAAATCCTCGCTGGTGGCGCTGATGCTGCGGCTTTACGATACCGAGGACGGGGCGGTGCTGATCGACGGGCAGGATGTACGGGGCGTCACGCAGGAAAGCCTGCGGCGCCAGATCGGCATGGTCACGCAGGAAACCGCCATGTTCAACCGGTCGGCGCGGGACAACATCGCCTATGGCAATCCCGAGGCGACCGAGGACCAGATCATTGCGGCGGCGAAGGCGGCCGAGGCGCATGAGTTCATCGAGCACATGGTCGATCACCAGGGGCGCCGCGCCTATGACGCCTTCCTGGGCGAGCGNGGGGTCAAGCTGTCGGGCGGACAGCGACAGCGCATCGCTTTGGCGCGGGCATTCCTGAAGGATGCGCCGATCCTGGTGCTGGACGAGGCGACCTCGGCGCTGGATTCGGAGGTCGAGGCCTCGATCCAGGCGGCGTTGCACCGGGTGATGGAGGGCAAGACGGTGCTGGCCATCGCGCACAGGCTGTCGACCATCGCCGAAATGGACCGGATTGTCGTGATGGATCAGGGCCGGATCGTGGANACAGGAAGCCACGCACAGCTGCTGGCCAAGGGCGGACTTTATGCGCGCTACTGGAACCGGCAGTCGGGCGGGTTTATCGGCGTGGACGACGACGCCGAACAGGACGCTGCCGAGTGACCCTGCGCCTGACCATCGACCGCATCGGCCATCTGGGGGATGGCGTGGGCGTGGGGCCCGACGGCCCGGTGTTCGTGCCGCAGGTGCTGCCGGGCGAAGTGGTCGAGGGCAGTTTGACAGGCGACCGGCTTGGCGATGTCCGCATCGTCACGCCTTCGCCCGACCGCATCCGCCCGCCCTGCCCCCATGCCCGGACCTGCGGCGGCTGCCTGATGCAGCATGCCTCGGTTGCTTTCGTGGCCGACTGGAAGCTGGGCATCGTGAAGGGTGCTTTGGCGGGCCAAGGGCTGGAAGCGCCGCTCAGGCCCATCGTGACTTCGCCGCCGCGGTCGCGGCGCCGGGCGACGCTGACCGGGCGCAAGACCAAGGGCGGGGCGCTTCTGGGCTTTCATGCCCGCGCATCGGACCTGCTGGTGGCGGTGCCGAACTGTCAGCTTCTGCACCCCGATCTGGTCGCCGCCTTTCCGGCGCTGGAGGCAATGACGCGCCTGGGCGGGTCGCGCAGCACGGAACTGGCGCTGACGGTGACGCGGACCCTGGGCGGGCCGGATGTGGCCGTGACGGGCGGCAAGCCGGTGGATGCCAGCCTGCCGCTGGATCTGGCGCGGCTGGCCGAGACGCATGGTTTGTCGCGCGTGACCTGGAACGGCGAGGTCGTGGCGATCCGCGCCCAGCCCAACCAGCGATTCGGCCGGGCGCTGGTGGCACCGCCNGCGGCGGCTTTCCTGCAGGCCACGTCCGAGGGCGAAGCGGCTTTGCTGGCGGCGGTGAAAGAGGCGGTNGGGGTGGCGCGCCGCATTGCCGACCTGTTTGCGGGTTGTGGCACCTTTGCGCTGCCCCTGGCGGAACGGGCCGAGGTTCATGCCGTGGAGGGCGAGGCGGCGATGGTGCAGGCGCTGGAGAAGGGCTGGCGCGGCGCCGAGGGGCTGAAGCGGTTGCAGGCCGAGACGCGCGACCTGTTCCGCCGACCGCTGGAACCCGACGAGGTCAAGGGCGTCGAAGCGGTGGTGATCGACCCGCCGCGCGCCGGAGCCGAGGCGCAGACGGACCGGCTGGCCGAGACAAAGGTGCCGGTGATTGCCATGGTATCCTGCAACCCGGTGACCTTTGCCCGCGATGCGCGGCGGCTGATGCAGGCGGGCTGGCACATCGACTGGGTGCAGGTCGTGGACCAGTTCCGCTGGTCAGCCCATGTCGAACTTGTGGCGCGGCTGTCGCGGTAAGAGCCCTCACGCCTGTGTGATGATGCCGCTGGCTGGCGAAAAGGGGCTTTTCCTGTAGGCATTTCCGCAAAACAAAGAGCAGACGCATCGGGCACCACACTCATGGCATTTCTTGCACGCTTCTTCCTTTTGCTGACCCTGGCCCTTGGCCTGGCCTCCTGCGCACCCAGCAAGTTCCAGAAATACGACGGACCCGCCGTCACACAGGTCCAGGTGTACAAGGCGGATCGCCGGATGTACCTGCTGCACAACGGCGAAGTGCTTGAATCCTATGATATCGAGCTTGGCGGCAACCCGGTCGGGCCGAAGCAGTTCGAGGGCGACATGAAGACGCCGGAGGGCACCTACCACATCAGCCACCGCAATCCGAAGTCGCGCTACTATCTGTCGCTTGGCATCTCTTACCCGAGCGCCGAGGATGTGGCCTTTGCCGAGGCGAACGGCAAACGGGCTGGCGGTGACATCATGATTCACGGCACGAACAAGGGCGAACGGCGCAAGGAAGACTGGACCGCGGGCTGCATCGCGGTGTCGAACAAGGAAATGCGCAAGATTTATGCGATGGTGAAGCCGGGTACGCCGATCATCATCTTCCCGTGAATCNGGCGAGCTGACGGGCTCAGGTGCCCGTCAGCAACGTCCACCACAGCTTGCCGCCCGGCTCTTGATACCAGGCAAAGCCCATCTGCGTGGCACGGGCGTCCATCAGGATGGCGCGGGTGTCGGCCTGTTTCATCCAGGCGGACAGGGTTTCCACCTCGGTCTCGTAGGTTTCCGAGATCAGCTCCCNCAGAACCGTGCCGGTATAGCCCGCGCGCTGTGCGCGGACGATGGGCGACGAGCCGTCCGAGCCGAAGTGCCAGGGGCGGTTTTGCACCGACATGTCACGCGAATGGGTGGCCGCGGCGGCGTTCAGCGACGAGTTCAGCACCAGTGCGCGCCCCTTGGCCGAACGCAGGGCGTTGATCGAATCGAGCACGCGGTAGGGGATCGCCGCGGCATCCTTTTCACTGATGTCATAGACGGTCGGCAGCGGCAGGCCGTCGGGGCCGACAGCCGCTGNGCCGCCACCGCAGGCCGCCAGGAATGCAAGTCCGCCAAGGCTCAGAAGGTTGCGTCTGTCGATCTGCACGTCGTTCCTTCCCCGGCCGGTTGGCCTGATCGTTCCGTCAATGGCTCTTTACCCAATGGACCCGCCCACTTCAAATGCACTCTGCGTGAACATGCCGAGTGACGCGGGTTTGATTTGAAGCGCGCGGGCGACAGGAGTAGAGGCAGGGCGAGGCAGGATCACGACATTTCACGAAGCGGAGACACCACAGCAATGGATCAGGTCAAGCTGAACCGGCGCCAGCTTCTGGGCGGCGCCGCACTCGCGGCAGGCACGGCAGCGCTTCCGGTCTGGGCGCAAGACAATTCCACGGTCTTNCACGCCGCGGCAGGCGCGGGCGTGCGCAACAACATCTCGAGCTTTCGCACGCTGAACTGGCAGGACTACTTTGCCAACACGACGAACGGGGTGATCCTGGTCGACATCACCTCGCGCACGCTGCACTTCTGGTCCGAGGATCAGACGATCTATCGTCTGTACCCGACCTCGGTGCCGCTGACCGAGGATCTGACGCGCCGCGGCAATACCGAGGTGATCCAGAAGGTCGAGAACCCGCCATGGCGGCCGACGGCCTCGATGAAGGAGCGCAACCCGGAATGGCCGGATTTCGTGCCCGGCGGCGATCCGACGAACCCGCTTGGCACGCGGGCGCTGTACCTGTCCTGGCTTACCTATCGCATCCACGGCACGCATGACACGCGCAAGATCGGGCGCCAGTCGTCCAACGGCTGCATCGGGCTGTACAACGAGCATATCCAGGAATTGTTTGGCTACGCCAATGTGGGCACACAGGTGTTGCTAATTTGACGACAAGCGAGCCGAGCGCAGCGCATGTGCATGACCCGCGTTGCAATCCTTGGTTCAAGCTGTGTAAGAAGGGGTTACGAGGTACAGTCTTGGGTGTATGCCGTCGCCTCTGCGAAACACCGGCGGCATGCAATAACTGGAGGTTAACATGAAGAAACTCGCGCTCGCTGCCGCTCTGACGGTCGCTGCTTCGTCGGCGTTCGCCGGTGGCATGGTGGAACCGGTTGTCGAACCGGAAGTGGTCGTCACGGAAACGTCGTCGTCGAACGGCGGCTGGCTGGTTCCGGTGCTGCTGATCGTCCTGATCGCTGCCGCTGCTGCTTCCCAATAGTCTTTTCAGACTTCAGGAAAGACGGCGGCTCGTCCGCCGTCTTTTCCATTTCCGGGCCCGGGTTCATGACATCCCGACCGGCAGGGCAGGGCCAGATCAGCCAGCCCAACCCGCCAGGTTTTCCTCGATCACCTGCACCAGTGCCGTGACATGCGCCGCATCAGCGTTCAGGCAGGGAATATAGGTGAAGCTCTCCCNCGCATGCAGGAAGGACTCGCGGATTTCGCCGTCGATCTCTTCCAGCGTCTCGATGCAATCTGCCGAGAAGGCCGGAGCGATCACCGCGATACGCTTCTTGCCCTGCTTCGCCAATTCGGCGACATGCTGCACCGTATAGGGCCGCAGCCATTCTTCGCGCCCGAAGACAGACTGAAAACTCATGTCGATGTGGGAGCGGTCCCAGCCCAGGCGTTCGCGCAGCAGGCGCGTCGTCTTGGCGCACTGGCAGTGGTAGGGGTCGCCCTCCATCAGATAGCGCTTCGGCATGCCGTGATAGCTGGCCACCAGAACATCGGGGCGATGGTCGAGTGCGGCGTAGGCGCGTTCGACCGATTGGGCCAGCGCTTCGATGTACGCCGGGTGGTCAAAGTATTCGGGCACCGTCCGGCTTGCCGGTTGGCGTTTTTCGGCCATGAGGGCGCGGAAGAACTGGTCGTTGGCGGTAGCGGTCGTCGCGCCCGCGTACTGAGGGTAAAGCGGGAAGAAGAGTATCTTTTCGCAACCGGCCTGGACCATGGCCCGGACCTTTGCCCCCGTTGAAGGATTGCCGTAGCGCATGCAGAAATCGACCATCACGCGGTCGCCGTGCCGCGCGGCCAACGCTTCAGCGATGCGCGCCGTCTGATCGCGCGTGATGGACATGAGCGGGCTTTCGTTCCGCTCGGTGTTCCAGATCTTGCGGTAGTTGGCGCCGCTGGTGAAGGGGCGCTTGGACAGGATGATCAACTGCAGCAGCGGCTGCCACTTCCAGGCCGGGTAGTCGATGACGCGGCGGTCGGACAGGAACTCGTTCAGATAGCGCCGCATCGACCAGTAATCGGTGGCGTCGGGCGTGCCCAGATTGGCCAGAAGCACGCCGATCCGCGCCGGTTTCACTGGCGGATGGTCGGCCGGGGCATGGGCCAGACGGCCGCGCGGCTTGGCATCCTGATCCGAACCTTGGCGATCCTGCATGTCCGTCATCCCGTTTGTTGTCTTTGCTGCGCACTTAGCCCCGTGGTGGCCGGGGTCAACCTGTGCCGTCGCCCGGCGGCAGGCGGAACTCCGAACTGCCAAGCGCATCGGCCAGGCGATGCGCGGCCGAGCCGGGGCGCAGCGGTTTGGGCTGGCTGTCATCGGNGGCCCAGCCCGTGAGGGCGATGATCTCGAAGGTGGCCGGAATCCGCCCGTCCGGCAGGCCGAAGCTTTCGGCATAGATCGCGGCGGCGCGGGCAAGCACGTCGCGCCGGGTCGGATGGCGCAGGCGCGCGGCCAGGGCGTTGCCCTCGCCCATGGCGCGCAGGTCGCGCATCAGATGCAGCGCATCGCGGTAGGTGACGCGGCGGGTAAAGCCGTCTGCCACCGGCAATGCCAGCCCGGCGCGCTGCATAAGTGCCCNCAGGTCGCGGATTTCGCCCATCGGCAGCACACGGGGCGACAGGCCGCCCGTTACCTCGGCCTCGGCCTGGGCGAGCGCGGCGCGCAACTCGTGCAGGGTCTGGCCGCCGAACATCAGGCACAGGAACAGCCCGTCGGGCCGCAGCGCGCGGCGGGCCTGCACAAGCTGGCCCACCGGATCGTTGGCCCAGTGCAGGGACAGGGCGTGAATCACCAGATCATGCGCGCCCGGTTGCAGGGCCAGAACCTCGTCGTCCGCCACCACCACGGCACCGGGCAGGACATCCTGCCACAGGGCGGGAAAGCCGGTCACCACGGCGGGCGCTGTAAACGACCTGTTAACCTCGGCCAGTCTTTCCTGAACTTCGGCGCGCACCTCTTCCTGCAGGAAGAAGGCGGTTGCGCGGCGGCGGTTGCGGGCCAGGGCGGCCCGGTCGGTGATCTGGGGAAGGCCTTGCATGGGCGGCACCATGACGGCAACGGCGCGGGCGATGCAAGCGGCCCTGCATGTCATCTGGCCGCCGCAGTGCATTTCCTGCGGCGCGCCGGTCACCACGGATTTCGGGTTGTGCGGCCCCTGCTGGCGGCAAACGCCCTTCGTCGCTTGCCTGGTCTGCGACCTGTGCGGCACNCCNCTGCCAGGTGAAGAGACAGGCAAACCCGTTCACTGCGACGATTGCCTGACCATCGCCCGGCCCTGGACCCANGGGCGCGCCGCGATGCTGTACAAGGACAACGGCCGCCAGATCGTCTTGTCGCTGAAGCATGGCGACCGGCTGGACCTGGCACGCCCGGCGGCACGCTGGCTGGCCAAGGTGGCCGAACCGATGCTGCTGCCCGGCACCCTGGTGGCGCCGGTGCCGCTGCACTGGCGGCGCCTGCTGATGCGGCGCTTCAACCAGTCGGCACTTCTGTCCAAGGGGCTGGCGCGGCTGGCCGGGCTGGATCATTGCCCTGACCTGCTTCAACGTCGCCATGCCACCCCCAGTCAGGANGGGCGCAGCCGCGATGAGCGCTTTGCCAATCTGGCAGGCACGCTGGCGGTGCATTCCCGGCATGGCGGTCGGGTGAAGGACCGGCCCGTGCTGCTGGTCGATGATGTGATGACCTCGGGCGCCACGCTGGCCGCGGCGGCAGAGGCCTGCCTTGCGGCTGGGGCAACACGGGTATCCGTCGTGGTGCTGGCGCGCGTTGCGAAGGACGCCTAGATCGTTACAGTCACGACGGCTGTGCGAGGATGTCATGAAGCCCGTTGAAATCTACACCACNCCCCTGTGCGGCTATTGCCATGCGGCGAAAAGCCTGCTGACCCGCAAAGGCGTGGCCTTTACCGAGATCGACGTCAGCCGCGACCCCACCCTGCGGGCGGCGATGACCGACCGCGCCGGNGGACGCCGCACCGTGCCGCAGATATTCATCGGCGGCACCCATGTCGGCGGTTGCGACGACCTGTATGCGCTGGATGGCGCGGGGCGGCTTGACCCGCTGCTGGCGGCGTGAAGGCGATGCGCGCGGGCCTTGTCCAGCTGACGGTAACAGATGACCCGGCAGCCGACCTGCCGGGCACGCTGGCGTTGGTGCGCCGGGCCGCGGCGGAAGGCGCGGGCTTCGTTCTGACCCCGGAATGCACGAACGGCCTGTCGTCCAGCCGCGCCCGCCAGCGCGAGGTAACCTGCGCCGAGGCCGAAGACCCGACCCTGTCCGCGCTGCGCAATGAAGCGGCNGCGGGTAAGATCTGGCTGCTGGCCGGATCGCTGCGGCTTCTGTCCGAAGACCCCGACGGTCGCTTTGCCAATCGGTCGCTGCTGATCGCGCCGGACGGCGGCATCGCCGCACGCTATGACAAGATCCACATGTTCGACGTGAATGTGTCGGAAACCGAGGTGTACCGCGAATCGGCTGCCTTTCGCCCCGGCGCGCGGGCAGTTCTGGCCGAAACGCCCTTCGGAAAGCTGGGCATGACGGTCTGCTATGACCTGCGGTTTCCCCACCTGTACCGCTTACTTGCCAAGGCGGGGGCCGAGATTCTGACCGTTCCGGCCGCCTTCAATCACATCACCGGCGCTGCCCACTGGGAAGTGCTGCTGCGCGCCCGCGCCATCGAGACCGGCTGTTTCGTGCTGGCGCCCGCCCAGACCGGGTTTCACGCCGAAACGGGCGGGGTCGGGCGGCGAACTCACGGCCATTCNCTGGCCGTGGCGCCCTGGGGCGAGATACTGGCTGACNNGACGACACCCGGCGTGACGCTGGTCGACATCGACCTTGCCCGCGTGCGCGAGGCCCGCAGCCGCGTGCCCTCGCTGTCGCATGACCGGGATTTCAGCGGGCCATGAGCGACCTGCCGCTTCATCCGGATCGGACGGAAGACACCGCCGTGGCGCTGTTCGGCGAGTTGTTCATGGCCGACCAGCTGGCGCGCAGCCGGATCACTCGCGCCTTGCCCAAGGGGATGGAGCTGTCGCATTTCGGTGTGCTGAATCATCTGGCGCGACTGGGCGAAGAGCGCACGCCCGCGCAATTGGCCCGCGCCTTTCATGTCACTCGCGGCGCGATGACCAACACGCTGGCACGGCTTGAATGGGCCGGTCACGTCCATATCCGGCCGGACTGGGACGATGCGCGGCAGAAGTTCGTGGCAATCAGCCCGTCCGGCCGCGCCGCCCGCGATGCCGCCGTGCAATCGGTGGCGCCGCTGATTGCCGATATGGTTCAGGCGCTTGGCGCCGACCGCGTGCGCGCGGTCCTTCCCGTGCTGCGCGAGTTGCGGCGCTTGCTGGAAGAAGACCCCGGCTGAGGCCGGGGCCAGTGGCCCGTCACTGCACCGCGGCGTTCACCGCCAGAAGCCCCGCCAGCAGCGCCGTGATCGTGCGCGCCGCGGTCACCGGGCTTTCGCTGACGACAACCGCATCGCCGCTTTGCAGCGGGAACTGGCTTACCGCGAACAGGCCATCGGCATTCGTCAGATCGAAGGCGAAGACAACGCTTTGCTTTGGCGGACCCGAACCGTCGGCCCGCACAGCGTTGGCGCTGTAGTTGCGCAAGAGGAAGATCGCCGCCGGATTGGCGCGCAGCCCGTCCATGCCGCCGGTCAGCGCCATCGCCTCCAGCGCGGTGATCCGCTCGGACGGGAAGCGAACCCGCGAGTTCTTGCCGCTGGCGCCAAGGGCCACGAAATAGCGATCATCCGCCTCGACGAACAGCTTGTCGCCGCCACGCAGGGTGGTGTCCTGCGAGGGATTGCTCATCAGTTGATCCAGCGGGATGCCGTACAGATGCCCGTCGCGAATCAGCCGGACCTGCGGGTTTTCGACCGACTCGGACACACCGCCCGCGACCGAAAGCACACCAAGGACCGTGGTGTTGCGATCAAGCAGCGGATAAGGGCCGGGCTTCGCCACGCCGCTGACCACGTCGATCGAGTTCTGCTTGCCCGAGCTTTGCTCCAGCTGCACCTGGACCGAGGGCGCGATGGCCACCAGACGGTCCTGGATCACCTGCCGCGCCTCTTCGGGCGACATCTTCGAGACGTAGACTTCGGAAATGTAGGGAAGGAAGATCGTCCCGGATTGCGAAACCACAAGGCCGGTCAGCGGCACCGCCTTCTGGCCCACCGGCTTCAGGAGCGAGCTTTCCTCGTTGTCCCAGATGGTGACGTTCAGCTGGTCGCCGGGCTGGATGATCTGCCCGGATGGACCGCGGCTGTGGCCGATCCAGCCGGATGCCGTGCCATTTCCGGCCAGAGGCCAGCGGGAGTAGTNTGCCAAGATCGCGCGCGTCACCGTTTCCACGGCAAACGAGGCGTCGGGATCGTTGGCGCCAAGAAGAATCTGGTCTTCGCGTCCGGCACTTTGCGGAAGGTCGCACCCCGCAAGCGTGAAGACAGCACAAAGCATCGCCAGAACAGGTGGCTTCAGTCGAATCAATTTGGGCGTCTCCGGCAGCTTGCCCGCCCCACGGGTGGACATGACGCATCGCGGCACCATACTGGGTGCCACTGGCGGGTCAACCTCCGCTGCAATGCAGAATCCGGGGATGCCCGCCCGAAGGCGGTAAGTCATGACGAATCAGCAGAGAATCGCCGTTACCGGCGCCACGGGCTTACTGGGGCGGCTGTTGCGGATGGTCTGGGCGGCCGCCCCGCCCGCCGGACTGGTCCCGCTGTGGATCGGCCGAAGCGGCGGGAGCGGCCCGGACGAGATCTGCGCCGATCTGATGGCTGACCTGCCCGACCTGCCCAAGGGCTGCATCCTGCTGCATCTTGCCTCGGTGGCGCCGGGACGCCCGCCCTCGGACCATGCCGCGCTGGCCCGGGCGGCGGTCGCAATGGCCGACCGCGCCGAAGCCCGGCACCTGTTCGTCGCTTCGACCGCGGCCGTCTACGGCATCGGGAGGGCGCCGCACGCTGAATCCGGCGCGACGCAGCCGGTGTCCGACTATGGCCGTGCCAAGCTGGAAGCCGAGGCGGTGGTGGCAGGCCGGACCGCGACGACGATCCTGCGCATCGGCAATGTCGCCGGTGCGGACGCCATCCTGGGCAACCGAGCGGCCCGCGTGGTGCTGGACCCGGTGCCCGGCCAGCCGGAGGGGCCGCTGCGGTCTTACATCGGGCCACGCAGCCTGGCGCGGGTTATGGCCGATCTGGCCGTTCTGGCGCAGTCGGGGGCGGCCTTGCCTGCAATCTTGAACATCGCTCAGGCGCCCCCTGTTGGCATGGCCAGCCTGCTGCGGGCTACGGGGCGTGATTTCGAATGGGGTCCATGGAACCCCGGCGTCATCCCCAGGGTCGAACTGGTGACAACGCGCCTTTCCGCCCTGCTGCCCGACCTGGCGCCCGCGACGGCGGACGGGCTTGTGGCGGAACGGCTTTCGCTGCCAGACTGGCAGCCATGACCCCGCAGAAACGTCTTCTCGACCTGATCCTTGCCCTTCTGATCGCCGCGGTGCTCGCGGTGCCGCTCGTCGTGCTGGTTCTGGTCCTGCTTGTCCGCGAAGGACGGCCGGTNTTTTATGTGTCCGAGCGCATGCGTGCGCCGGATCGGCCGTTCCAGTTGTGGAAACTGCGCACGATGACGGTTGTGCTTAGCNNCGATTCCGGTGTGTCGGGCGGCGACAAGAGCGCCCGCATCACCGCGACCGGACGCTTCTTGCGCCGCACGCGACTGGACGAGATCCCGCAGCTGTGGAACGTCCTGCGTGGCGACATGAGCTTTGTCGGCCCGCGACCGCCGCTGCGGGCCTATGTCGAGCGGTTTCCNAGNATCTACGGGCAGGTGCTGAAATGCCGACCAGGCATCACCGGACTGGCCACCCTGCGCTATCACGCCCATGAAGAGCGCCTGATCGCCGCTTGCCGCACCGCAGCGGAAACAGACGCCGTCTATTCCGGCCGCTGCGTTCCGCGGAAGGCGGCCCTGGATTTGATCTATCAGCGGCACCAGTCGCTGTGTTTCGACCTGAGATTGATCATCGAAACAGCTAATCGAACATTTCTTCGCCGTTTTTTGCCAACCGCCGCTAAACCGGCCCTGGCGGCGCTTGCTGCACTGCACGCATCGCCCTATGCTGTGCTCATAGTGGGTGACGTTTGCATAGTTCATTCCGCCTGGCCGTGACGGCTGGCCGAACAAGAAGGTTCTGGAGTGCTTAGGTTCCGAAGCCAACTCTTCGCCTTTGTGGACGTCCTGTCACGGCGGCAGAAGCAGTTCTTCCTGCTGATGATCGACGTCATCCTCGCGCCCGTCGCGTTCTACCTGACATGCGCCATCGTCTTTGGCGCGCTTGCGCCACCGGCGTTGTTCGACAGCCTGTTCTTCATCCTGTGCCTGTTGCCACCGGTGGCGGCATTGGCGTCGCTGAGCCTGGGCGTGCATCGCATCCAGCTGAAGGCCTACGAATCGACGGCGATCCTGCGCACCGGCGCCGTGGCGGCCGTGGTGACATTCGCCGTGGCGGCCGCCCGGGTCCTGCTTGACCTGTGGTTTCCCGTGGCAGGCGTCTTCCTGTTCGGCCTCATCTTCTTCCTGCTGTCCGTCGCCTCGCGCTTTGCGCTGCTGAACCTGTTGCTGTGGGTCCTGCGTCTGGGGACCGAGCGGACCCGCGTGCTTATCTATGGCGCCNNAAGCACCACGGGCATGCAGCTGGCGGCGGCCCTGCGGTCGCACGAAAGCATTTCGGTGGTCGCCTTCGTGGACGACAATGCCACGCTGCACGGCAACACCGTGGCCGGGCTGCGCGTGTTTCCGGCGCACCGCATCGACGCGCTGGTTCAGGACCGGCGCATTCACCGCGTTCTGCTGGCGATGCCTTCCGTCTCGACGCCGAAGCTTGGAAAGATCGCGCGCAGCCTGCAGGCACGCGGGCTGGACGTGCTGACGGTGCCGTCCTTTGCCCAGATCGTCGGGTCCGAAACCCTGATCGANTTGCTGACCAAGGTTGCGCCGGACAAGTTCCTGGGACGGTCGCAGATGGACAAGGCGCTGCCGCTTGGCGCCGAGGCCTATACCGGCAAGTCGATCCTTGTCACCGGCGCNCATGGTTCGGTCGGCAGCGAGTTGTGCCGCCAGCTGATCCTGCACCGGCCACGCCGCATCGTGATGTTCGAGGTCAGCGAGATCGGGCTTTATACCATTGACCGCGAGCTTCAGGATATCGCGGCCGGAACCGGGGTCGAGATCGTGCCGGTCCTGGGCACGGTTACGGACGGTCGCATNGCGCGCGCGGCCATCGTGGACAATGAGGTCCAGGTGGTGCTGCACGCGGCCGCCTACAAGCATGTTCCCATCGTCGAGGCGAACCCGCTNGCTTGCGTGTCGAACAACGTGCTGGGAACCCGCGTGCTGGCCGATGCGGCCGAAGAGGCCGGGGCCGAGCGGTTCATCCTGATCTCGACCGACAAGGCGGTGCGCCCGACCAACGTCATGGGGGCCTCGAAGCGTCTGGCCGAACATGTGGTGCAGGATCTGGCCCGGCGGTCGAAGAACTGCCTGTTCTCGATCGTCCGGTTCGGCAACGTGCTTGGCTCGTCCGGATCGGTCATCCCGCTGTTCAAGGAGCAGATCGCCCGCGGCGGTCCCGTGACGCTGACGCATGAGGACGTCACCCGCTATTTCATGACCATTTCNGAAGCGGTGCGCCTTGTGCTTCTGGCCGGGTCCTTTGCCGATGTCGATNNGGCTCGCGCGGGGGATGTCTTCGTGCTGGACATGGGCAAGCCGACCCGCATCCGCGATCTGGCGGTGCAGATGATCGAGGCTGCCGGCTACACGGTGCGCAGCCCCGAGAACCCCGACGGCGACATCGACATCGAGGTCATCGGCCTGCGCCCCGGCGAAAAACTGCACGAAGAACTGCTGATCGGCGAGGGCTTCCTGACCACGCCCCACCCGAAGATCATGCGCGCCCGCGAGGCNCTGTCAGAAATCCGCGTGGTTGCNGCTTTGCGCGCCCTGCGGACGGCCGTTGCGACCGGCGACAGTGACGGTGTGCGCCGGGTGATCACCGAATGCGTCGAGGGCTATCAGCCCGCAGTCCCCGCCGAAGCCGCACGCTCGAAGGCGTAGGTCACGCTTCGAAGAAATCTGTGCGGGTCCGTCGCGAAGGGCTTGCACGATCCGAACGCCCGCCCTTCACTTGGGGCTCAATCATCCGGGATGGACATGCGCCGACCGCTTCGAAACGCAACAATCGCTGCCCTTCTGGGGACGGTCGCCTGCCTTCCGGCGATGGCCCAGGACCNNGGCGCCGCGCGCGCCGACGCTGAACTTCTATCTGAACCCCGGCCTGATCGACATGCCCTCGGGCGAGGCCCTGCCGGACACCACGCTGGCAACCGGCGTCGCCGGTTTTTCGGATATCTGGCGGACTGGAGTTACCTTCCAGTTCGCTGACCGTCTTTCGGGAACCTTCCGCTATTCCGGCATCAACGGCTTGGACTATGGCGGTTATGAGAACTACTACGACCGAAGCTTCGACCTTCGGGTCCTGCTTCTGGAAGAGACCAACTGGCTTCCGGCCGTCTCTCTTGGCCTGCAGGATCTGATGGGAACGGGGTTGTATTCAGCCGAATACCTCGCTGCCACGAAAGAGTTGTTTCCGGGCTTCAAGGTCACGGCGGGCCTTGGCTGGGGGCGGCTTGGGTCTTACGGGTCGGTCGGCGATCCTTCNGGCCCGCGTCCTGGCACCAATGCAGATGAGGGCGGCAGGCCGAACTTTGGCCAGTGGTTCCGCGGCCCCATGGCGCCCTTTGGCGGTATCGAGTGGCGGCCCTCGGATCGCCTGGGGTTCAAGGTCGAGTATTCCTCGGATGCCTACACGCTTGAAACCGAAGACCGCGACGTTTTCGAACGAAACTCGCCGTTCAACTTCGGTGTCGAATACCAGCTGTCCGAACGGGTCCGCGCTTGCGCCTATTACATGTATGGCAACGAGGTCGGCTTGAACCTGACCTTCGCGCTGAACCCGGCGCGGCCGCCGATGCCCCTGACGCTGGAAGCGCCGCGCAACATCGAGCCGCGGCCGCGCGGGGGCTGGACGACGGATTGGATGTCCGACACGGCGCAGAAGGACCAGATCAAGCGCACCTTCACGGTGATGCTGGAACAAGACGGATTGACGCTTGAATCGCTGGACCTTCAGGCGGGATCGGCGACAGTCCGCTATCAGGATCTGCGCTTCGATTCCGCGCCCAACGGTGTCGGTCGCGTCGCGCGCGCCATGTCTGCGGCGCTGCCTGCGTCAGTCGAAACCTTCCACATCGTACCCGTGGTNCTGGGGCAGCCGACATCGCAGATCACGGTCCGCCGGTCTGATCTGGAATCGCTGGAATTCGCCGCGCAACCTGGCCAGGCGCTGTGGATGCGAACCCAGATGGCTGACGCCAATCTGCTNACTGCGCCCGCCGTGCCGGGGTTCTACCCCAACTTCTTTGGCGGCATCGAACCCTATGTCCGCGTCAGCTACTTCGACCCGGACGCTCCNTTCCGCTGGGAAGTNGGCGTGCGCGCGCAGGGCAATGTCGAAATCTCGCGCGGGCTTGTGGTGGAAGGCTCGGTGCGCCAGCCGATCACCGGCACGCTGGACGATGTGACGCGGGTGTCGAACTCGGTTCTGCCGCATGTGCGGACGGACTGGCCGCTGTATGAAAGCCCGGACCTGAAACTGGAATACCTGACGCTGACCCAGTACTTCCGGCCCGGCAAGGATTTGTGGGCCAAGGTGCAGGTANNCTATCTGGAAGACATGTACGCGGGTGTCGCCGGTGAAGTCCTGTGGCGACCCGTGGCCAGCCCGCTTGCCCTGAGTGCCGAGCTTGCCTATGTCGGGCAGCGCGATTTCGATATGGCGCTTGGTCTGCAGGACTATTCCATCGCCACGGGCTTCGTCTCGGCCTATTACGATTTCGGCGACGGCTATCTGGGTCAGGTGAACGTCGGCCAGTACCTTGCCGGAGACCGTGGCGCGACCTTCTCGTTCAGCCGGTACTTTGCCGACGGCTTCTCGGTCGGCGCGTTCTTCACCCTGACGAACGTCTCNGCCGACGACTTCGGCGAAGGTTCGTTCGATAAGGGCATCCGGGTGCAGATCCCGCTAACCTGGTTCACCGGACGGCCGAGCCAGACGGTGTACGGCACCACCATCCGGCCCGTCCAGCGAGACGGCGGCCAGCCGCTGAACCTGCGCAACCGGCTGTATTCGATTGTACGCAACGACAATGCCGCCAATTACGAAGTGCAATGGGGAGGTTCTGGCGGTGATGGGAAGGATGCTACGTCGCGCCCTGGGGCTGGCGGTGCTGCCGCTTGTGCTTCTGGGCTGTTCCGCTGGCCAGAACGTCACCTCGCCCGGATTGGCACTGCAGGAAATCCTGATCGCGCAGGGCCAGGCCAGGCTGGACCGCAACGGCAACCCCTCCGACCGGATCATGGCGCTGACCCGCGCCGATGTGAACGGCATGGGCGAAACCGTCCTGCGCGCCCAGATCCCGAACTTTGGCCTGGCCTCGGTCCTGTACCTGTCGCAGGATCGCGCGCCCTATTCGATCTGGCGCACACCCGACAAGGTGACACTGCAGTTCCGCGCTTAAGATGATCATCGGCTCAAGGGGCGGGTGCCGATCTGGTTGCGGTGGACGACCCGCGCATGATCGCGGTGCTGGAAGGGCGCGAGGGCCGGGACCGGCAAAGCGGGTGAACCGCGCCTTCAACGGGCTGAACGAAACCGTGGCGACCGAGTTCAGCTGCGTGATCGAGGACATGGGCGCCACCAGTGTCACCGTTGTCGGGTTGTCCTATCCGGTGCGCCATCTGCGCCAGACCTGCACCAGCCCGAACGAGAACTTCGTGAACGACTACTGGCAGCAGGGCCGCACCGTGTGGAAATCGCGTCAGTGGTTCAACGAACAGGTCGGTTACATGACGGTCGAACGGATGACGCCACAATGACAGGCCGGGCCAGTCGCGGCCCGACCGGTCAGTAATCCCGCTCCAGGAAGATGCCGACGCCGGAATCGCCGTCCGACGTGGACCGCGCGCGCAGCGTGATCGAATCGGTCAGGTCAAAGTTCAGGTGAACCTGGCTGCCGCCGGTGTCGTCGACCTGAACCTCGGCATAGGTGCGGTCGTTGATATACTTGCCCGCCGTGACCTGGGTTGCCCCCTTGGCGTTGGTGTTCACGTCGAAATCGTCCAGCCCCAGCCCGCCCCGCAGCTTGGAAAGAAGCCCGGCACCGCCCTTGCCCGCCAAGGTCGCCACCGCGCTGGCCAGCCGCGCCGCCTGCAGGGGCGACAGGCTGGTAAGGTCGCGGTCGAACAGAAGCTGCGACAGCACTTCCTCTTCGGGCAGTTCGGGCGAGGACGAGAAGGTCACTTCCGGGTCACTTGCCGGGCCCTCGATCCCGACGAAGGTGGTGACACTGGACCCCTGGTTCGCCGCAAGGATGTCCAGGTAGGGGTCGAAGTCGCCTTCCAGCCGCAGGGTCGCCCGGGTCAGGGTCAGGCGCTTGCCCAGAATGTCCAGACGGCCACGAATCAGGTCGAAACCGCCGGTGGGAATGATGGCGGCGGTCGTGCCGCCAAGTCGCAACTCGCCGCCCAGTTCGGCATCCAGCCCGCGGCCGCGGATGAAGACCTGGTTCGGTGCCGAGATCGCCAACCGCAGCCCGAAGGGACCACTGCCCGAGCGACCGGCCGTCTCCGGGTCGCCAAGCAGACCGGCACGTTCCAGCGTGGCACTGATCGCCGGGGTCATGTTGACGTGGTGGATGCCTTCGGGAATGTCCGCTGCACCGAACGTGTCCGGAATGCGCACCTCGGTTTCGATCAGGGCGATGCGGCCCGCGATCTCGGCCCCGCCCGTCAGCGGTCCCTTGACGGTGATTTCGCCATTGGCGCGGGTCTTGTACAAATTGGGGTCGGACAGAACGACCCGGTTCAGCCCCACCCGCAGGTCGCCGGCGAAGGGGGCTTCCAGCCCGACTGTGCCATTCGCCTGAATGCGCCCCCTCGCTGANNCGCGCCCCGAGACATCCACCGTGGCACGCCCCGCGCCCAATGTTGCCTTGGCATCCAGCGCCGCGATTGCCAGGCCAAGGCCCGGGTCGCTGAACCGGCCGCTTACCATTGAAACCGTGCCGGACAGGGACCGCAGCGCCAGCGGGCCGCTCAGATGCAGGTCAAACCGCGTCAGGCCGGAAATCGCCCGCGGGTCCAGGAAGACATTGGCCAGCGCCGCCTGGGCCGAGCCGCGCACCCTCAGGTCGGCGCGGTCGAAGGCCGCGACAGNCGTCCCGGCGATGGTGGCGTCGATACCGCCCGGACCGCGCGTCGCCAGATCCAGCGTCGTGCCCGAAGGTCGCTGCTGAACAGACCCGCGCAGTGTCAGCGGGCCGGGAAACTCGGGCAACACCAGGCCGAGGTTGGCCAGACGCGCATCCACGGTCAGCGCCTGCGTCTCGCCGGTCAGCGCGCCGGTGGCCGAAACCTGAAGCTGCGGGTTGTTCAGCGCCGCGTCCCTGACCTCGACCCGGCCGCCGCGCATCGCAAGGTCCAGCCGCAGCGTGCTGGTGCCCCGCAGCAGGCTGTCGGCCTGCGCCTGCCCCACGGCCAGGCCGCGCGCCGTGCCGTTCAGCACCAGCGTTCCGGCCTCGGTCGTGCCCGAGACCTGGCCTGCGCCTGNGACAGCGCCGCCGAAACCGCGGCCCATCACGCTCAGGTCGGGCAGGTCCAGCGTCGCCGCCAGATCGGCCGCACTGCCATCCGCGGCGACCGTGCCGGTGGCGCTGGCCTTCACCTGCGCATTGTCGATGCGGGCCGTCTTCAGCGTAACCTTGCCATCGGCCAGGGCCAGATCCAGATCGACCCGGCTGGTTCCGCGCAAGAGCCCGTCCACCTGAGGCTGGCCGATGGCCATGTCCTGCCCNNGGTCAGGGCGAAGACGCCCGTGCGAAGCGTCGAGCGTGCTTACCACATGCAGCTGGCCCGCCAGCGCCCCATGGGCGCTTACACCCAACACCGTCATGTCCGGCAAGGACAGGCTGGCGGTCAGGTCGCTGCCGGTGCTGGCCAGCTTTCCCTGAGCCGAGGCCGAAATCGCCGGCGTCTCGGCGCTGAACTTGCGCAGCAGCGTGCCATCGGCGTCGCGCCGGGCGGACAGGATCACATGCGAGTCACCCGTCAGCAGCGCGTCGGCCTGCGGCTGGTCAATGCGCAGGTTCGTGCCGCGCAGGTCGGCATCAATGTCGAAGCTGCCATCCAGCGCCGAACCCGATCCCTTTGCCGCAAGTTGTGCGGTTCCTGCCAGCGGCCGCCCGGCAAGACCGGAAAAGCGCGACAGGTCCAGGATCTGCGCCTGTACGTCGCTACNCACGCGGAAGCCGGTATCCAGATCGTCCACCGTGCCGGTGCCCGAGGCCGAGAAATGGTTGCCGCCGATGGACAGGCCCTTGATCTGCAGATNGGTAGCTGTTTCGGTCCAGACGGCCTGCACGCCACCGGAAAGCTGCGGGCCAAGCGCCTGAGCCAGCGCTTCGTCAGCCGCGCGCAAACCGCGACCGGCAAAGCTGACGATGCCTTCGACCCGGTTGCCGTCGCTGCCGGCATCACGCTCGATCCGGCCGCGGGCGTCGATGCGCATTTCGTCGGCGCCGAAATCCGGGCGGAACAGACCGCGCGCCAGCAAGGTTCCGGTCCAGTCCGGGCCCTTCGCCGCGTCGAAGGCCAGTTTCAGGTCGGCATCCTGAACCATGGTTCTTTCGCCGGGGACGGGCAGCAGCACCGGCGCGCCCGAGGGCAGCGCCACGCGCCCTTCCAGCGCAAAGCGTTCCGGCAAGCCGTCGGCCGCCAGGGCCATCGTACCCGTCAGCGTCAGCGCCTGTGCCGTCAGGTCCAGGGAACCGACCTCGATCCGCCCGTCAGGCTGGGCGGTGGCCAGCGCCTTCAGCCGGATGTCCGGCCCGAAGAATTCGGCATAGTCGGGCACGAACATTGGCGCCACGTTGCCGCCCAGATCGGCATCGAAGGTCAGGGCCTGCGCCGCATCGCGATTGACGATCAGACGCCCGGCGAGGCGTTCCTCACCGGCGGTGGACAAGTTCAGCCGCACCGCCATGGCATCCACGATGCCGTCGCCCTTGACCGTCAGCGCGAAATCCGGCCGCCCCGGCAGCTTGATCATGCCGCTGACCAGCCCGCTTACTCNTTCGGTGGCGGTCAGGTCCAGCACCAGCCGGCGGCTGGAATTGGCGAAACTGCCCGACAGGTCCAGCTTGGTGACCGGGCCGGGATCGGTGCGCAGCGCCTTCAGCGACCCGCGCCCCTCGCCCCNCGCCAGCATCAGCGAGCCCTCGACGGTAGCTGTCACCGGCTCGCCCAGAAGCGGCGCGCCCAGTTCCAGCCGTTCAGTGGCGATCTTGCCGATCTCGACCGAAACCGGCAGATCGGGCAGCGCAANGGGCTGCGCCTCGGCCTCTGGCAGATCGACACCTTCAGAGACCGGCGCGCGGGCAACGATGATTTCCTTCGCCGTCAGCGTGTTCACCGCCAGACGACNCGAGAACAGCGCCGACCGCGACCAGTCCAGCTGGATGTCCTTCAGCGTCAGCCAGACGCCCTGATCATCGGCGATTGTCAGTTCCTGGATCGTGGCAACCGAGGACAGGGCCCCGGTGAAGCCGCGCACCGTCACCTGCCGCCCCGCGCCCGACAGGTTGTCTTCCAGCAGCCCTTCCAGAAAGCTGCGGTCGTCGGACTGGGCCTGCGCCGCCATGGGCGTCAGCGCCACCATTCCCGCCAGAACAAGCGCGCGCAGATCCGCATCAGAACGCCTGCCCCAGACCGATATACACCTGGANTCCGTCGCCGGTATCGCCTTCCACCGGCGCGGCCACATCCAGGCGGATCGGCCCGATCGAGGTGGCATAGCGCAGGCCNNAAAGCGCACCGGCCTGCGTTTCGGCGTCAGACAGGCTGGGCTCGGCGCTGATTTCGCCCCAGTCGTAGAAACCGACGACGCCGATGGTCTCGGTCACTTTCACCCGCACCTCTGCAGACGCCCCGAAGAACCCCATGCCCCCGGTTTCCAGCGGCCCGCCCGGAGTATCGGTGGTGATGAACAACGACTGATAGGGCTGGCCGCGCACCGTGCCGCCGCCACCGGAATAGAACAGATAGTCCCGCGGCGTCCCCAGAAGGGTGGACCCGAAGATGCCGCCATACTGGATGCGCCCGGCCAGCACGACCCGTCGGTCGCCCGCCGTACCGCCCAGGCCCTTGTAGGCGCGTGCGTCCAGCGTGAAGCTGCTGCCGGAATCGGTTTCGCCAAAGCCCAGGAACGGCATCAGCCCGCTGTTGACGAAGACGCCCCGCGTCGCATCCAANNGGGTGTCGCGGTTGTCCCAGGTCAGCGACATCGGCAGGTTCACAGTCTCGTAAACGAAGTCGCCGGTTTCGTCGGAGCCCTTCAGGTAGTCGTAGCCGATCTGGATCGACCCATTCAGACGGTCCGAAAACACATGGGCCAGCCCGCCGTCCACCGAGACGAAATCGCCCGTGTAGGTCGCCTCGTCCAGACGGCCGAACGACAGACCGCCTGTCAGCGTCGTGTCTGGGGTGAATGTCGCCGGGCGCGACAGGTTGAAGGACAAGGTGTAGTCCACGCCGCTGTCGCTGGCGCCGATGTTGTCGATCAGACCCTCGATCTCCAGCCGTTCGCCGCCGCCGAACAGGTTGCGATGCAGCCAGAAGCCCGAGAGGTTCAGACCCGAGGTGGTGCCGACATCGGCGCCAAAGCCAAAGCGGCGTTTCTTCTCTTCGACCACGGTCAGGGTCTGGCCCAGAAGGTCGGGCGGAGTGATCGCTTCGTCCTGAGTGAAGGTGACAGNACGAAACACGCCGCTGCGCCGCAGCCGTTGCTGTGCCTTGCGCAGTTCTTCGGGGCTCCACACCGTGCCTTCGGGCAGCCCGGCGATTTCGCGGATACGCTCTTCGCGCATGCGCTTTTCGCCCGTGATGGTCAGCGGCCCGAACCGCAGCTTCGGCCCCGGCGCCAACGAGACGTCGACCGCCAGCGTGTTGGCGGCATGATCGGCCACGATGTCCTGGCCGGTGACTTTCACCTTCGGATGGCCCGTATCCTGCCAGCGGGCCTGCGCCGCACCGACGGCGGCGCTGATCAGCCCGCTTTCGGCAGNTTTCCCGACTTGGAACCCGGTCGGCAGTTCCGTATGCGGCGCCAGCGGGGCGACATTCGTCTTCGAGAATTCGAACAACGGGCCAGGATCGACCACCACCTCGATCCGCCGGATCGTCGTCGGCGCGTCCAGCGGCGGAATATCGGCGGCCTCGCGCCCGTCAATCAGCACATGGATCACCGGCGAATAGCGTCCCTGCGCGTAAAGCGCGCCAAGCAGACGGGCATATTCCGCCCGCGCCGCGGCGAACATGTCCTGCGCGTTGGGACCCTTCTTGCCGGCTTCCTGTTCGGCGGCCACCAGACCCGAGGCCGCCGTCAGGCTTTTCGTCATCGCCTTGTCGCCGCCGGGCACGGTGATCGTCACCATGTCTTCGGCCAGACCGGCAGAACCCGCCGACAGGATCAGCGAAAGCGTCAGCGCCGCCCCAAGTGCCGATCCGATCCGCCGACGCTGCCCCAAGGGAATCCTCCGTTTCAAATCCTTGCCAGTATCGCCGCGCCGCATGCCAAGGGCAATGCGGGAAGCGAAAGGATCAACCCGTTGCAGAGACCCGTATCGGCGCCAACAAGCGGTCCGACAGGTCGGTCAGCGCCAGTGCCGCCGCCCCGCGCGCCCACAGAAGATCGCCGCGGGCATGGACTTCGATCGGCGGCTTCGGGCGGCCGGTGGCAATGGTCAGGCTTTCCATTTCGGCAAGCGTTTCCGTGGCATACAGGTAGTCATAGCGCATGCGCTCGCCGGACAGGATGATCAGTGCCGGATCGAACAGGTTGATCACGCTCGACAGGCCCACTGCCAGATAGCGCCCTGCCCGGCGAAAGATCGACAGGGCCAGCGGATTGCCACCTTNGGCGTGGTCGTAAAGGCTTTCCAGCAGCACCGCCTGCGGCGCGCCGTCACGATGGCCCCAGTTGAGGGCGGTCACCGCTTCGCGCGCCAGCGCATAGTCGGCGACATAGGCTTCCAGGCATCCGCGCTGGCCGCAACGGCACAGGGCACCGTCCAGCGCCACCTTGGTGTGGCCCAACTCCATTCCCAGCCCCTGCGCGCCGCGATACAGCCGGTGGTTCATCACGAAGCCCATGCCCACCCCGTGTTCGATGGTGACGACCGCGAAATCAGCCAGCGCGCGGCCCGCGCCGAACCACAACTCGGCAAGCGCCACAAGGTTCGCGTCGTTGTCCACGGAAACCGGCAGTCCCAGCCGATTTCGCACCGCAGCGGCCAGGGGCTCGGCCCGGTCCCACAGGAAGGACGACCACTGCACCGTACCGGTGGCGGAATCGACAAAGCCCGGCATGCCGATGCCCAGCCACGACACGGGCCAGCCTTCGGTCACGCGGAGGAACAGCCCTGCGATCACCTCGACAAGTTCGGCCAGCCGCATCGGTCCGGCCGGGCGCGGCAGGGCGGCAGTGGCCAGCGTGGTGCNTTAAGCAAAATCGGCCAGAACTGCGGTCGCCTCGCGGTCGCCGATCTTCATGCCCACCACGGCATGCGCTTGCCCGCGCACCGCCAGTGCCACCGCCGGGCGGCCCCGCCCGGCCTCGCGCGGGGTTTCGACCTCTTCCAGCAGACCCGCTTGCGCCAGATCGCCGACCAGCGCGCCCACGGTGGCCGGGCTCAGCCCCAGATCCTTTGCCACTGCCGAGCGCGAGGCAGTGCCCGCCGCCCGCACGCGTTCGAAGACCTGCTGGCGCAACGGGCGCTGCATTTCCGACAGCGGCGGCCCCAGCGGACCACAGCCCGNCCCGCCCCGTCTCTTCGTCCTGCGTCCAGGGCTTCATTCGTTCACCCGCCAAAGTTATTCCGGCCATTTCGCAGCTGCGGCACCCGATCTTGCCGCTGCAGCACGGCAAAGCCGCCGCCAATCGGCAATATTTACTTTGACAACTGAAAATAATGAAGCCTATTTTCTGCCCGTTCCGCAAGCGTGGCGACTCTGTCTTGCGCAGACGTCAAGCGGACAGGGAGGATCATGTTCATCGGTCTGGACCTCGGCACATCGGGGCTGAAGGGCATACTCATCGACGAAGACCAGAAGGTGCTGGCAGAGGCCACCGCGCCGCTGACCGTCTCGCGCCCGCACGAGGGCTGGTCCGAACAGGCCCCCGCCGACTGGATCGCCGCGACCGAGGCGGTGATGGACAAGCTGGCGGCCTTTGGTCTTTCGGCGGTCAAGGGCATCGGCCTGTCGGGACAGATGCACGGCGCCACGCTGCTGGATGCCTCGGATCAGGTGCTGCGGCCCTGCATCCTGTGGAACGACACGCGCAGCCACGAGGAAGCCGCCGAACTGGACGGCGACCCGATGTTCCGCCGTGTGACCGGCAACATCGTCTTCCCCGGCTTCACGGCACCCAAACTGCTGTGGGTCGCCAACCACGAACCGGCGATCCGCGCGCGGGTGGCCAAAGTCTTGCTGCCGAAGGATTACCTGCGCCTCTGGCTGTCGGGCGAGCATGTGGCCGAGATGTCCGATGCCGTTNNAACGGCCTGGCTGGACACCGGCGCCCGCGACTGGTCAGAGGATTGCCTGGCAGCCACCGGCCTGTCGCGGGACAACATGCCCCGGCTGGTCGAGGGCTCCGAAGTCTCGGCCACCCTGCGCAAGAGCCTTGCCGAAAGGTGGGGAATGGGCGCGGGCGTGGTCATCGCCGCGGCGGCGGCGACAACNGCCGCGTCGGGCGTGGGCGTCGGCGTGGTGCGGGCGGGCGAGGCCTTTGTCTCGCTTGGCACCTCGGGCGTGCTGTTCGCCGCCAACGACGGCTACCAGCCGGACCCGGCCACTGCCGTCCACACCTTCTGCCATGCGCTTCCCGGCACCTGGCACCAGATGGGCGTGATCCTGGCCGCGACCGATGCGCTGAACTGGTATGCGNNCCTGACCGGCCGCGATGCCGGGGCGCTGACCGGCGAGTTGGGCGATCTGAAAGCTCCCGGCCGGACGCTGTTCCTGCCCTATCTTGGCGGCGAACGGACGCCGCTGAACTCTGCCTCGATCCGCGGCGCCTTCCTGGGCCTGGAACATGCCACCGACCGCGCCGCGGCCACACGGGCCGTGCTGGAGGGCGTGACTTTCGCCATCCGCGATTGCCGTGATGCGCTGGCGGCCACCGGCACGAAGCTGAACCACCTGCTGGCAGTGGGCGGCGGGTCGAAGTCCGACTACTGGCTGAAAGCCATTGCCACCGCGCTGGACTGCACGGTGCAGGTGCCCGTCGCCGCNGATTTCGGCGGCGCTTTCGGCGCGGCGCGGCTGGCCTTGATGGCCGCCACCGGCGCGGGGGCCGAGATCGCCACGCTGCCGAAGATCGCCCGCTCTGTCGCCCCCGACCCCACGTTGAAGGACGCCTTCAGCGCTGCCCATGCCCGCTATCGCGCGGCCCAATCCGCCATCGCCCCTTTCTGAAAGGCACCGCCATGACCGACTTCTTCAAAGGTATCCCGGCCATCAAATATGAAGGCCCGGACAGCACCAGTGAATTCGCCTTCCGCCACTACAACCCCGACGAGGTGATCCTCGGCAAGCGCATGGAAGATCACCTGCGCTTTGCCGTCGCCTGGTGGCACAGCTTCGCCTGGCCGGGCGGCGANCCCTTCGGCGGCCAGACCTTCGAACGCCCGTGGTTCGGCGACGGCATGGCGCTGGCGAAGCTGAAGGCCGACGTGGCTTTCGAACTGTTCGATATCCTCGGCCAGCCTTTCTACTGCTTCCACGACGCCGACGTGCGGCCCGAGGGCGCGACCTTCGCCTCTTCGAAGAAGAACCTCGACGAGATTGTTGACTACCTGGCCGAGAAGCAGGCGACCCATAAGGCCAAGCTCCTGTGGGGCACGGCCAACCTGTTCAGCCACCGCCGCTGGATGTCGGGCGCGGCCACCAACCCCGATCCGGATGTCTATGCCTATGCCGCCGCCACGGTGAAGGCGAACATGGACGCCACGATGAAGCTGGGCGGCCAGAACTATGTGCTGTGGGGCGGGCGCGAAGGCTATGAGACGCTGCTGAACACCGACCTGAAGGCCGAACGCCAGCATGCCGGCCGCTTCCTGCAGCAAGTGGTCGAATACAAGCACAAGATCGGCTTCAAGGGCACCATCCTGATCGAACCGAAGCCGCAGGAACCGTCCAAGCACCAGTACGACTATGACGTCGCCACGGTCTACGGCTTCCTGAAGGAGTTCGGGCTGGAAACCGAGGTCAAGACCAACATCGAACAGGGCCACGCCATCCTGGTTAGCCATTCGTTCGAGCATGAAATCGCGCTGGCCGCGGCTCTTGGCATCTTCGGCTCGATCGACATGAACCGGAACGACTACCAGTCCGGCTGGGATACCGACCAGTTCCCGAACAACCATGCGGANAAGGCGCTGGCCTTCTACGAAATCCTCCGCGCCGGCGGCTATACCACCGGTGGCACCAATTTCGACGCCAAGATCCGCCGCCAGTCGCTGGACCCGGCCGATCTGGTTCTGGCCCATGTCGGCGGCATGGACACCTGCGCCCGCGCGCTGAAATCGGCGGCAAAGATGCTGGCGGACGACCACCTGGAAGCCGCCCGGCGCGACCGCTATCTTAAGCTGGCAGACCCTGCGGCGCAGGCGATGCTGACGGGCGGTCTGGAAGATGCCGCGGCCCGCGTCACGGCGGAAGGGCTGGAACCGCAGCCGCGCTCCGGCAAGCAGGAACGGCTGGAAAACCTGGTCAACCGCTACGTCTGAAACTCGTCGTTCACATCCTCGGGGGCGGCGGCGAATGCTCCAGCTCGGCATTCAGCGNCGCCCCCGCAAGTACCGAATAGACGCTGAAATACAGCCACATCAGAAGGGCCGCGACGGCGCCGATGGAGCCATAGACCCGGTTATAGGTGGCGAAGTTGGTCAGGTAGGCCGAAAAGGCGATGGACGAGGCCGCCCACAGCACGGTGGCCAACAGCGTGCCGGGCATGATCCGGCCCGACACCTTGCCCCATTCCGGCCCGAACTTGTACAGGATCGCCAGCACCGCCTGCACGATGACCAGCATCAGGAGCCAGGGCAGGACCTGCAGGATCCAGCCTGAAAAGGCATCCATGTGGAAGAAGGCCAGCGCAATCGGCACGGCCACCACAACGGCCAGCGACAGGATCATCACCCCGATCAGCGACAGCGTGATCAGGATGCCGGTCAGGAAGGCCACGATGCCGTTGCGCGCATGGCTGTCGTGGATCACGTCCAGCCCCAGCATCATCGCCGCCACCCCGGCCCGCGCCGACCACAGCGCGATGACGATGGACAGGATCGTCGTCANGCCAAGCGTTGCGCGCGGCCCGGTGACCAGCGCCTCGATCTGGCCTTCGATCAGCACAAAGGCGTCATGCGGGATGAACCGCTCGGCCACGCCCGTGTAATCCTCGACCGCCATGGGATCGGACATCATGGAAAAGATGGCCAGCGTTGCCGTCATCCCCGGAAACAGCGCGAACATGGCATAGAATGCCACGCAAGCCGCGATCAGCCCCAGGCGCGCATGGCTCAGCCGCCACAGCGTGCCCTTCATCACTCTCCAGATAGCGCCCATCAAGCCCTCCGCCCCGCCACCTTGGCGCGGCGCAGCGCGGCATGCAACTCGCGGCGGCCACACAAGAAGGCAGACAGGTGTCAGGGAAGCACAAGCTCGACCCAGACCGGCCGATGCCGCGACGCCGCAGCCAGATCGGGCGCCAGCGCGTCACCGTCTGGCGGCCACAGCACACCGCCGCCGCGACGTCCAGGTCGGGCGACGGCGGGACATAATCCACCCGCAATCCTCCCGTCGCCGGGAACAGCGCGGTATCAAAGCGGGATCGCCCCGCTGGTCCGGTTCCTCGCGCGCGGCGGTTCCGCGGGCTTCGGATCGCGGAACGGACCTTCCGTCAGTGCCAGCAGCGCATCTGCGGTGCCGTCGCCATCGGCAGCGTCCAGATTCGCCGTCCCCATCACGACAAGCGGCCCCTCGGGCGGCGGCCGCCCAAGCAGGGTCAGGCCACCATCCATCAGGCGCAGCCAGAAGGCGGCCTCGTCATGGTTGCGGCGGCCATTGCGGTCTTCCGGCCCGTCGAAGACCGGCGGCGTGGCGGCAAAGGCCAGCACCGTCAGCCATGGCCCGAAGGCAGGATCAACGGCACTGCCCAATGGCCGGTGGTTGACAGCCGCTGCACCTGGCGTTCTTCGACGGTGATCCCGGTAAGCAGGATCGCGCCCGGCAGATCGGCCCAAAGGAGGCCCGAGTAATCCTGGACCATGGCAAGGTCGATGGGCAGCCGCGACAGCAGCGCCATGCCGCCCTCGCCCGGAAAGCGCCCCAGCCCTGCGCATCACGCGCCTCGCCAAGCTTGCCGTTGCGATCCAGGTCAGGCCGGTGGGCTGGCCGGTGTTCGGCCGCAGGGCAAGGCGATGCGGATAGCCAGGGCCAACGGCGGCAAGGCGTTCAGCGAAAGCATCCAGCGTTGCCAGCCGGGCGTCCCAGTCCAGCCCAATCAGCAGCACCACATCGGCATCCAGCGCCGCCAGCACCTCGACCGCCGCTTCGACCTGCGCATCCTTGCCGCCCGTGATGTCGCGCAAGAGCAGACCGGGGCCAGGTCGGTTCAGCTCGACGTTCCAGACCGCAAGGCGAAGCGTCTCGGCAAGGGCCAGACCAGGCAGCAGCAGCGCAAGCAGAAGCGCGATCAGGCCGCGGCCAGCTTGGCCTTTTCCTCGGCCGCGCCAGCGCGGCGCTTTTCGTCGATCATGTCGGCCACGCGACCCATCGCGATGCCGCGCATGAAAAGAGATGCCGGAAGGAAAGCCCATGCCGCCGTCGTCCAGATCAGGGTCTGGGGCGAGGTCAGCGTCATCGGTTCGAACCCCGACGAGCTGATCTTCACCACCGCCGGGATCAGGAATGGCAGCAGAAACCCTAACGCGATGTTAATGCGGGCGTCGCGGTGCAGGCGGTCAACCACATCGCCACCGGCCGTGGGATCGAAGGTCGGCAGGTTCACCCAGACATTGAAGGCGGTATGGTGCGACGGCCAGGCGCCGATCTTCAGCACGATGACAAAGATCGCCAAGGATATCAGCGAGGTCAGATAGGCCATGCCCGCGGCGGTGCGCAGCGAGGCGACCTGTTCGGGCGACGCCCCGTCCGACATCATCAGCGTCGCCAGACGCACCGGGGAATAGGGAAAGTCCATCGACATCCCGATCAATCCGCCCACGGCACGGGCGAATTCGGTCAGGGTGGTCGGCTCGGTCGCGCCACGGGCAATCACCGACAGGAAGAAGACGGTGAAGAAGGCCATCAGGAACCGGATGCGGTTGAACGGCGGTGCGTCGCGGAACTCGATCAGCCCGGGATAGGTGGACTTGTATTCGACAAAGGTCAGGGCCCCGGCAAACAGGGCGACCAGTGCCACCATCTGCTTGGTGTCGGTGGTGACATAGGGCAACAGCGCCGAAGGCGTCGCCACCAGCACCATGACCAGTAATGCACGCGTCGCCGCGCCAGTCCACCGCGTTGCCACTGCTCGCCCACCCTTCAGACGACCGGACCCGGTACCGTGCCGGGGCCTTGTTCCGTCTGTCTTCCGCACTTTACGGCGGATTGCCTCAATCCTGCCCAATTTGTGCCTTCTTTCGATTCGTGCAGCAACCCATTGGTCAGATTGTCGAAACCTTTGAGGCCATTTCGCGGAGCGAGTGTCGCCAGATTGCATCAAGTTTGAGACAAAAAAGGGCCGCCCCAGGGACGGCCCCAAATGTAGTGGTTTTCAGCAGCTTAGGCCCAAGGATGCATCAGGGCATTCTTCTTCTCGAACACGTCGATCGAGGCGGATTTTTCCAGCGTAAGCCCGATATCGTCCAGGCCGTTCAGCAGGCAGTGCTTCTTGAAGGGGTCCACGTCGAAGGCAAAGGTCGTGCCGTCCGAGGCGGTGACCGTCTGGCTTTCCAGATCCACCGTGATGCGGGCGTTGGCACCCTTGCGGGCGTCGTCCATCAGGTGATCCACCGCGGCCTGCGGCAGCACCACCGGCAGGATGCCGTTCTTGAAGCAGTTGTTGAAGAAGATGTCGGCGAAGCTGGTCGAGATGACGCAGCGGATACCGAAATCCAGAAGCGCCCAGGGCGCATGTTCGCGCGACGAGCCGCAGCCGAAGTTGTCCCCGGCGACGATGATCTCGGCCTTGCGGTACTGCGGCTGGTTCAGCACGAAATCGGCGATCTCGTTGCCGTCGCGGTCATAGCGCATCTCGTCGAACAGGTTTTTCCCCAGTCCCGACCGCTGGATGGTCTTCAGGAACTGCTTGGGGATGATCATGTCGGTGTCGATGTTGACCAGGGCCATGGGGGCGGCGATGCCGGTCAGGGTGGTGAATTTGTCCATGTCGATGGAACCTTTGGCTGGATTTTAGATTTATCCGGTCGCGCCGCTGCACGTGGCATTCCGGACGATGATTGTTGATCGAGGGCGGGCGCGTAAGCAGGCGTTCCAGTTCGAAACCCTGGGAACGATGCGGATCCTCGAAGCACTTGCTTTCCGGCAATTCCCCGAGGCAAGGTCCGTTTCAGTCTCGAGTATCTGTGGATGCGAAAATGCCGTTCTTCATCGCCCTGCTCGGTGCCTTGGCTGCGGGGTACTACTTCTGGCGCAGATCGCGCAACGCGGCCAACATCGCCACCGAACTGATGGACGTCGCGAGCGACGTCCGACTCGCGGCCCGCAGATTCGGATTCAAGAGACAGGCCGACATTCATCCCGTTGAGGCTGTCGAAGACCCCGCATCTCTTGCGCGGCTCTTGCACTTGCGTTCATCGAACTCGACGGCCCGCCGACTCGGGACCAACTTGATGTCATGCGGACAGCCCTGGCAGACGAGTTCGCGCTGACAACACCTGAAGCGGACGAGATGGTGATCCTCGGCCGCTGGCTCGTGTCGCAATGCGGTGGCGCCATTCCCGCCGTAAGCCGCCTTGCCCGGCGCACTTACAAGTTGTCGGGCGTCAGGCAGTTGGAACCCCTCATGCGGCTTGTTCAAACGGGTGTTTCCGCCGGTTCTGGATCGCTCAGCCCACGGCAGCGCGAGGCGCTGGACGAGGTGCAGGCCGCCATGCGGCTTCGCTGAAGGAAGACCTTCAGCAGAGTCCGCCCCATGGCAACCTGCGCGGTTCATCACACCGTCTCGCCCATCAGCTCGCGCACATCGGTCAGGTGGCCCGTGACGGCCGCCGCCGCCGCCATGGCGGGGGACAAGAGGTGCGTGCGGCCCTTGTAGCCTTGGCGCCCCTCGAAATTGCGGTTCGAGGTAGCGGCGCAGCGCTCGCCCGGCGCCAGCTGGTCAGGGTTCATCGCCAGGCACATCGAGCAACCGGCAAGCCGCCATTCGAAGCCCGCGTCGATGAAGATTTGCGCCAGGCCCTCTTCCTCGGCCTGGGCGCGGACAAGGCCCGAACCCGGCACGACCATCGCCCGCTTCACCTTGATCTTCTTGCCCTTCAGGATTTCGGCCGCGGCCCGCAGGTCCTCGATCCGGCCGTTGGTGCAAGACCCGATGAACACCGTGTCGATGGCGATGTCGGTCAGCTTCATGCCCGGCGTCAGGCCCATATAGTCCAGCGAGCGCCGCGCCGCCTCGACCTTGCCGCCGGTGAAATCTTCCGGCGACGGCACCACGCCGGTGATCGGCAGCACGTCCTCGGGCGAGGTGCCCCAGGTCACGACCGGGGCGATATCCTCGCCGCGGATGGTGATGACCTTGTCGTAATGCGCGCCTTCATCGGTGAAGAGTGTCTTCCAGTAGGCCAGGGCGGCCTCCCACTTCGCGCCCTTCGGCGCGTGGGGGCGGCCCATGACATAGGCAAAGGTCTTCTCGTCCGGCGCGATCAGGTAAGCGCGGGCGCCGCCCTCGATGGCCATGTTGCACACGGTCATGCGGCCTTCCATCGACAGGTCACGGATCGCCTGACCGCAGTATTCGATGACATGGCCGTTGCCGCCCGCAGTGCCGGTGGCGCCGATGACCGAAAGGGTGATGTCCTTGGCGGTGACGCCGGGTCTGAGGCTGCCGGTGATCTCCACCTTCATGTTCTTCGACTTCTTCTGGATCAGCGTCTGGGTGGCCAGAACGTGTTCCACTTCCGAGGTGCCGATGCCATGCGCCAGCGCGCCAAAGGCGCCGTGGGTCGCCGTGTGGCTGTCACCGCAGACCACGGTCATGCCCGGCAGCGTCCAGCCCTGTTCCGGGCCGACGATGTGGACGATGCCCTGGCGGATGTCGGACACCGGGTAATAGTTGATGCCAAAGTCCTTGGCATTCTTGTCCAGCGCGGCGACCTGCACCCGGCTGTCCTCGGTCATGGTCGCGGCATTATCGCGGTCCAGCGTCGTGGGCACGTTGTGGTCGGGCACGGCGATGGTCTTTTCCGGCGCGCGAACCTTGCGCCCGGCCATGCGCAGGCCTTCGAAGGCCTGGGGCGAGGTCACTTCGTGAACGAGGTGACGGTCGATGTACAGCAGGCAGGTGCCGTCTTCGGCCTGGTGGACGACATGGTCGTCCCAGATCTTGTCATAGAGCGTGCGCGGAGCGGTCATGGCTCTCTCCGATATGGATATGGCTGTGAGAGGCGCGGCCGAAGGGCGGCGCCGGACGCGGGTGATCGAAGATCAGGAAAGTCGCGCGAGGACAGACCGGTTCTCGCGGCTGAACCGCTGCGGCAGGCGCGCGTGGTCGGTCATGTCGAAGAAGCGGATCATGGGCCGTGGATATAGGGGAATCGCACCCATCGGCAACGGAATTTGGCGTGAGCCGGTTTTCCGCTTGCCGAATCTCATCAGTGTGCGCTTATATAAGCCATGCCTAATGCAAACCGCCTCCTCGCAACGCTCGCCGACCCGACCCGCGCCGCCATCCTCGACCGGCTGGGGCGCGGTTACCTCGGTCACCGAAATCGCTGCCGTCGTGCCGGTCAGCCAGTAAACGGTGTCGCAGCACCTGGCCCGGCTGCGCGAGGATGGGCTTGTCACAGTGAAGGCGCAGGGCGTGCGACGCATCTACCAGATCGACCCCGCTGGCTTCGGCCCCCTGCGCGAATGGCTGTCACGGCTGTGGGGCCAGAACCTTTCGGCCTTCAAGGCCGCCGCCGAAGAAGATGCCGCCGCGCCGCGGCCGAAGTGAAACCAGACCCGGAGACCCCGAAATGACCCTGACCATCCGTCCCGCCCCCGTCACCCATTCGATCCACGTTGCGGCCCCGCCCGAAAGTGCCTTCCGCACCTTCACCGAAGGCATGGGCCGCTGGTGGCCGAAAAGCCATTCCATCGGAAAGTCCCCGATTGCCGGCGTGGTGATGGAGCCNGAAAGTGGCGGCGCCTGGCGCGAGATCGGCGAGGATGGCACCCCCTGCGACTGGGGCCGCGTTGCGCTTTGGGAGCCGCCGGGTAAGCTGATCCTGATCTGGCAGATCGCCGCCGACTGGCGCTTTGACCCGACGCTGAAAACCGAGGTCGAGGTGACCTTCACGNNCCGGACGCATGGCACGCGTGTGGATCTGGAACACCGGGGCCTTGATGCCTTTGGCACCAGGGCGGCAGAAATGGTAAGCGTCTTCGCAAGCCCCGGCGGCTGGCCCGGCCTTCTGGCAGCCTTCGCGGCCACGGCCTGACCGACGGCCGCCGACATCACGTTCCGGTGCCGCGCCCCGCGTGATCGCAGGGGTTTTGCGGGCCGGAGCATGAAGCCAAGGTCTGCCAACCCAGATTCACCGCAGGACGAGTGGACCGCCCGTGCGGAGGAACGACATGCGATGGATCTGGATGGCGCCGCTTGCTCCTCATGGTTGAATTTACGACACAGTTCGGACACCTTCCGAGTCTAGGGACGGCTATCCGTGCCAGTGTCTGGGTGAATCGTCATGTTGCGTCAGTTCCGGTTTCAATTCGCCGCCATGCTCGCGGCCTTGCTTTTGTCCCAGGCCGCTGCGGCCGAGACCGAGGTGCATGCCATCGGCATCTACGAGGCAGAGGTCCACCGCGGCTCGCGAATCGGCGGGCCCGAGGTTCCGGTCACCGTGGACCGGCCGGGCGCCGGGGTGGTGCTGGTCCTGACCTCCTTTGAGCCCGCGCGCTGGCTGGTCACGACCACGCCGGGAACGACCCTGGACCGCGTCGTGCTGGGCGGGCCGTCGGCCGGGCGCGCCGAGGTCATCGTGAACGGCCTTCCCAAGCGCGACGTCGAGCGCGTCGGCCTGCCCTACACCTATCAAGCGCAGGGCAAGGAGTTCCGCGCCTTCGTGGCGACCGTCCCGCAATTGTTGCAGGTGTCCGGCCTCAACAGCTTTCAGGGCGAATACACCGCCCCCGTCGATGGGTTCGTCATTGCCAGCGCGCAGGACGACAATCCGGCCCTGCGGCACGACTATCTGGCCGACCAGGTGGTAGACCCGGCGACCCAGCCCGAAGCCTTCCGCCGCTTTTTGGCGCCGGATGCGGTCGAAGCGCCGCCCCAGACCCTGGTGTTCACCGAAGACGGCTTCCGGCTGACCGAGCCCGATGGCCAGACGAAGACCATTCCCATCACGCTGGATGTGCCGCAAGTCAGCTGGCCCATGGGCGCCGCCCGCGACACGGTGACCGGCAAGATGTACGGCGTGACGCTCGGGGGCGAGGGCTACCTCTATGTCTACGACCCGGCGAGCAGCAAATGGTCGGTTGCCTCCAGCATGCGCAATGCCGATGCCAGCGGCATGATCTACGATCCCGAAGGCCGCAGGCTGGTGATTGTCGTGAGCGGTCTGGTCTCGCCGCAAGGGTACTCTGCTGTTCTATGGCCCCGACGGCCAGAAGGCCAAGACGCCGCTGTCGTTGGCGGGCTTCCCCGGTCTGGCCGACATGGCCGATCCCGGCAATGGCCCCGACCCGTCGCTGGTCCCGCTGGCGGTTGCCGATGGCCACGTCCTGCTGCAGGCAACAGAGCGGCATGGCTTCCCAAGGGGACCGCTGGCCCGATGCGGCTCTATTCGGTCGACATGCAGACCGGCCAGGCGGCCCTGCTGTCCTTTGCCGACCCCGGCTCGAAAGCCGTCGAGCCTTGGTAGTGGCGCCCTGCCCCACCTGCCGGTCAGCATTCGTTGAGCTTCCCCGGCCCGCATGCTAGTCTTTCCCCAAGCCCGGTGCCGGGGCAGATCGGCATNGCTGCATGGAGGACCCAGGTCCTGTCACATTCTGACCCTTCGACCGGGTTACCGGTCGGACCGCGGGCCGAGCGCCCCAGCCACGCCGTCACCGACGGCTTCACCTCGGAAATGGTGCTGGAGCGGGTCCTTTCCTCGCTGGACGACGACAAGGCCGAAAACATCGTGCAGATTGACCTGCGCGGCCGGTCGGACATGGCCGATTACATGGTGATCTGCTCGGGCCGGTCTTCGCGCCAGGTGGCGGCGATTTCCGAAAAGCTGGCCGACCGGCTGAAGCAGGAATTCCGCATCTCGGCCAAGATGGAAGGCAAGGAAACCGGCGACTGGGTGCTGATCGACACCGGCGACGTCATCGTCCATGTCTTCCGCCCGGAAGTGCGCGAGTTCTATCAGCTGGANAAGATGTGGCTGCTTACCGAGGCGCAGGCGGCGCGGGCAAAGGCGGCCACGGGCGCCTGATGCGCGTGCATCTCTGCGCTGTGGGCCGTCTGCGCGACGGCCCCGAACGCGCGCTGGTCGAGGATTACCGCACAAGGTTCGACCGCACCGGTAANGCCCTTGGCTTGGGGCCACTGACCGAACACGAGGTCGAGGACCGCAAGGGCGGCGGCATGGCCGCCGAAGCGGCGCTTCTTGAACGGGCGGTGCCCTCTGGTGCGCTGGTCTGCGTGCTGGACGAACGCGGCAGGGTCATGTCCTCCCCGGACTTCGCCGATCAGCTGGCGCGCTGGCGCGACAGCGGGCGGCAGGATGTGGCCTTCGTCATCGGCGGCGCCGACGGCCTGGCGCCGTCGCTGCGCGACCGCGCCGACGCGGCCCTCAGCTTTGGCCGCATGGTCTGGCCGCACATGCTGGTCCGGGTCATGCTGGCCGAACAGCTGTACCGCGCCGCCTCGATCCTGGCGGGCGCGCCCTATCACCGCGCCTGATCCGCCCGGGACCACGATTTCCGCGCGGAAATCGTGCACGGAACCTGTCAGGTTCCGTGGTCGCGCCAGTGAAAACTCCCAGACCTTGGGCAGTGGCGTTGCCCCAGCCTACCCAAGGGGATATGACCGGGCGAGACTTTCGAAAGGGCGGTTTGATGAGCGTTCCGAAGCCTGTGGTTCTGTGCATCCTCGATGGCTGGGGCATCGGTCCTGATCCCGCCACCAGCGCCCCCGCCCAGGCCAACGTGCCCACCTTCAACCGTCTCTGGGGAACCTGCCCGCACGCAACACTCGTCACCTTCGGCAATGACGTCGGCCTGCCCAAGGGCCAGATGGGCAATTCCGAGGTCGGCCACACCAACATCGGCGCCGGTCGCGTCGTCGCCATGGATCTTGGCCAGATCGACCTGGCGATCGAGGATGGCAGCTTTGCCACCAACCCGTCCCTGCGCGCCTTCATCGCCCGGATGCAGGAAACCGGCGGCACCGCGCATCTGGCGGGCCTCACCTCGCCCGGCGGCGTCCATGCCCACCAGACCCATATCGCCGAAGCCGCCCGCGTGATCGCCGCCGAAGGTGTGCCCGTCCTCCTGCACGCCATCACCGATGGCCGCGACGTGCCGCCCAGTTCCGCCGCTNNTAGCCAGGTGGCCGAACTGGAGGCCGCGCTGCCGAAGGGCGCGCACATCGCCACAGTGATCGGCCGCTACTTCGCCATGGACCGCGACAACCGCTGGGAACGGGTGGCGCAGGCCTATGAGGCGATGGTGCATGGCAAGGGCCAGGCGACCGCCGCCAGCGCGGCCCAAGCCATCGCCGCAGGCTATGCCGCCGGCAAGACCGACGAATTCCTGCCTGCCACGGTGATCGGCGATTACACGGGCATGAAGGACGGCGACGGCCTTTTCTTCATCAATTTCCGCGCCGACCGCGCGCGCGAAATCCTGCGCGCCATCGGCGAGCCCGGCTTTGCCGAATTCGACGCAGGCACCCGCCCGAAGCTGGCGGCGATGCTGGGCATGGTGGACTATTCGACCTCCCACAACGCCTATATGACTACGGTCTTNCCCAAGCAGGAGATCGTGAACACCATCGGCGAATGGGTGGCCAGGCAGGGCCTGACCCAGTTCCGCCTGGCCGAGACCGAGAAGTATCCCCATGTCACCTTCTTCCTGAACGGCGGCCGGGAAGAGCCCTTCGTAAGCGAAGACCGCTTCATGCCGAAATCGCCCAAGGTCGCCACCTATGACCTGCAGCCCGAGATGAGCGCGCCTGAAGTGGGCGACCAGCTCGTCGGTGCCATCGAAAAGGGCTATGACCTGATCGTGGTGAACTTCGCCAATCCCGACATGGTCGGCCACACCGGCAGCCTGCCCGCGGCGGTGAAGGCGGTCGAGGCGGTGGACCTGCAACTGACCCGCGCGGTGGCCGCGCTGGAAAAAGCCGGGGGCGCCATGGTCGTCTGCGCCGACCACGGCAATTGCGAGGTGATGGTCGATCCTGTCAGCGGCGGCCCGCATACCGCGCACACCACAAACCCGGTGCCGGTGATCCTGGTGAACGGCCCCTTGCGCGCCAGCATGAGCGGCGGACGACTGGCCGATCTGGCGCCCACGCTTCTGGACCTGATGCAGCTGCCGCAGCCGCCCGAGATGACGGGGCACAGCCTGATCCGCCGCGCATGATCCGGCGCCGCCTGTCTCTTGCCACCTTGCTCGCCGTGCTGGCCCTGCCCGCGTAAGCCGAAACGGTGGCCGAGCAGGCAGCGGCGGCTTCCGGCCAGCTGCAAGAGGCGATCAACGCCTTGGACGCCGCCTCGGGCTCGCGCGACCGAGTGGCCGCGCTGACCGCCACCATCCGCGCCTATGAGAACGGCCTCGCCACCCTGCGCGGCGCGCTGCGTGAGGCGGAACTGCGCGAGGCCACGCTGAAACTGCAATTCGAGGCGCAGCGCGATCAGGTGGCGCAGCTTCTGGGCACGCTGTCCACGCTGGAAGCGACGCCCGAGCCGCTTCTGCTGCTGCACCCCGACGGCCCGCTTGGCATGGCGCGGTCGGGCATGCTGATCGCCGATGTCACGCCCGCCTTGCAGGCCCAGTCCGAAAAGCTGAAGGCGCAGCTGACCGAACTGGCGGAACTGCAGCAACTGGAAAAGGCGTCGGCCGAAACCCTGTCGGCTGGCTTGGCCGCCGCGCAGAAAGCGCGCACCGAACTCAGCCAGGCCATCGCCGACCGCACTGACCTGCCCAAGCGGTTCACCGAAGACCCCGCGGCGATGCAGCAGCTTCTGGACAGCGCCGACACGCTGGATGCCTTCGCCGCCGGTCTGGCCCCCGACCCCAACCCCGGCGAAACCCCGGCNTTCGCAGAGGCCATGGGCAGCCTGCCCCTGCCCGTTCTGGGCTCGCTGCTCCGCCGCCCCGGCGAGGCCGATGCCGCCGTGCGCCGTCCCGGCCTGACCCTGGCCACCGGCCCGCGCGCCCTGGTCACCACGCCCTGGCCCGCCACGATCCGATATGTCGGCCCGCTTCTGAACTACGGAAATGTGATGATCCTGGAGCCCGGCGACGGCTATCTCCTGGTTCTCGCCGGGATGCAGACGCTTTATGGCGAGGTGGGAGAGGTCATCGCCGCCGGGGCGCCGGTCGGCCTGATGGGCGGAGGCGATCCAGGGGTGCAGGAATTCCTCGTCGCAGCCGCTCAGGACGGTGGCGCCCGCGACACGGAGACGCTTTACTTGGAATTGAGGCAGGGCGCCGAGCCCGTTGATCCGATGGCATGGTTCGCCGCAACGAAGGACATGAACTGAATGAACAAGACCCTGATGGCCGTCATGGGCGGCACGCTGGCCGGGGTGCTGCTGACGACCCAGATCGCCGGGCCGCTGGTGGCACAGGAGGTAAGCCGNACCACGGTCTATGAACAGCTTGACCTCTTCGGCGACATCTTCGAACGCATCCGTGCGCAATATGTCGAACCCGTCGGCAGCCAGAAGCTGGTCGAAGCCGCGATCAATGGCATGCTCACCTCGCTGGACCCGCATTCCAGCTATATCGCCGCCAATGATTTCGAGGACATGCAGGTCCAGACCAAGGGCGAATTCGGCGGCCTGGGCATCGAGGTCACGCAGGAAGAAGGCGTGATCAAGGTCGTCTCGCCGATGGACGGCACGCCTGCCGACAAAGTAAGCATCAAGGTTTGCGACTACATCACCCATGTCGATGGCGAAAGCGTCATGGGCCTGAATCTGGACGAAGCGGTGGACATGATGCGCGGCCCGGTGGGCAGCGAGATCATCATCACCGTGGTGCGTGAAGGCGTGACCGACCCGTTCGACGTCTCGATCATCCGCGACACCATCAAGCTGACCGCCGTCAAGGGCCGCGTCGTGGGCAATTCGGTCGTCCTGCGCGTGTCCACCTTCAACGACCAGACCTTCCCCGGCCTGGAAGAAGAGATGAAGAAGCAGGTCGAGGCCCTGGGCGGCATCGACAAGGTCGACGGTTTCGTCGTCGACCTGCGCAACAACCCCGGCGGCCTCCTGACCCAGGCGATCAAGGTCTCGGACGCCTTCCTTGACCAGGGCGAGATCGTCTCGACCCGCGGCCGCAACCCGCAGGACAGCGAACGCTTCAACGCCACCATGGGCGACCTGGCCCAAGGCAAGCCGGTGGTGGTGCTGATCAACGGCGGCTCGGCATCGGCCTCGGAAATCGTGACCGGGGCCCTGCAGGACCATCACCGCGCCATCGTCGTGGGCACGAAAAGCTTCGGCAAGGGCTCGGTCCAGACCGTGATCCCGCTGAAAGGCGACGGCGCCATGCGCCTGACCACGNNGCGCTACTACACGCCCTCGGGCCGGTCGATCCAGGCGCTTGGCGTGATGCCCGACATCGTGGTGAACCAGCCCGAACCCAAGGAAGGCGAAGGCACCGAGGCGGCGGCGGCCGACAAGGACGAAAACGCCCGCACCGAAGCCAGCCTGCGCGGCGTGCTGTCGAACGACTCGATGACCGAAGAGGAAAAGAAGCAGCTGGAAGAGGAACGCGCCCGCGTCGAGGAAGCCGCCAAGCTGCGCGACGAGGATTACCAGTTGGCCTATGCCGTGGACATCCTGCGTGGTCTGAATGCGGTGGCGCCAAAGGGCGCCGACGTGGCCGAGGCNCGAAAAGCAGTAACCGAAGGAGGGCGGCCCGCCCGGCCGCCCCGCACAGACATGACGTCCGATCCGCAGTCCCTTCCGTATCGCCCCGGCGTGGGCATCGTCCTGATCAANCCCCGCCACCTGATCTTCGTTACNCAGCGCATCGACAGCCCCTCGCCCGCCTGGCAGATGCCGCAGGGCGGCATCGACGAGGGCGAAAAGCCGCGCAAGGCCGCGCTGCGCGAGTTGTGGGAGGAAACCGGCGTCACCGCCGACAAGGCCGAGTTCCTGGANAAGACCAAGGACTGGATCACCTATGACCTGCCGCCCGAACTGGTGGGCCGGGTCTGGGGCGGCAAGTTCCGCGGCCAGCGCCAGAAATGGTTCCTTTACCGCTTCACCGGCACCGATGCCGATGTGAAGATCGCCACCGAACACCCCGAATTCTCGTCCTGGAAATGGGTCGGCGCCGAGGAAATGCTGGCCTCGATCGTGCCCTTCAAGCGCGCGCTTTACGACCAGGTGGTCGCGGCCTTCCGCCCTGGCTGGCCTGAATCCCGTGAGGCATGGGCGATATCGCCCATCCTACCCCGGACACCCTATCACGCCGCCAGGTTGCGCCCCGTGTGCGGCGCAATCCCGCCAGCGCCTGCGCCTCGTGCCGGTCCAGTAAGCGGATCGAATGGCCCCACCGGTCGCGCGGCGCCGCCGCCGAACTCAGGGCCACCCCGTCGCACAGCACCAGCGCCTCTGCGCCCAGGTCGATCTCGACCCCTGNCGCCACGGTGCGGCGGCGGTCGGGCACGGCCCGCAGCCCGTCTGCCAGATCGGCGGCCCGAACCAGCACGCGGTCCTCGCCGAACAGGTACTCCACCGCCACGTCCTCGCTCAGCACATGCTGGTCGGCGCCGACCAGAAGGTCGGTCAGCAACCCGAAATAGGGCGCGCGCAGCAGGATCGGCGCCAGGCTGCCGCGCGCCAGCACGGTCACGCGCCGCACGGCCTGCACCTCGCGGAACCCAAGGTCGGCGGTGATGACGGTATCGCCCGGCCGCAGCAGGCCCGCCGCCACCGGCCCGACCGGCGTTTCCACCGGGCTGCGCAGGCCAATCCAGGGCCGCTGAACCGGCAGCCCCATCCCGCCGCTCAGCCCCAGCCACAGCACCGATGCGTGCTGGCGCGTNNACGCCTGCCCGGCACACAGATCCAGGACATCGTCCAGAAGCGGCGGCATGACTTCGGCGCCACTGGCCACCAGCGCCGTCTCGGGACGGCCTGCGATCTCGAAGCGCAGCGTCCACAGACGAGACGGCGCATCCCAGGCAAAGGCGATGCGCCCGATGCCTTCGCCCGTCGGCAGCGGACCGGGCAGGATATGGCGGATCAGGCTGCGCCCCTGCAGATGCGTGACGACCAGCCCCGCTTACTCGGTTGTCAGCGACAGGGCGCGTGGCCAGCCCAACCGGCTGCGATGGTCCAGGATCAGGGCGTTGCGAACCAGCGGAAGGGCCAGTTCCAGCACCAGGGTTCCGCGGTCCAGCANGGCTGGGGGCTGGGGTTTCGGGCGTGGCGTGCCGGACAGCATCAGCCAGTCGCCCGGCGTATCCGCCGCTGCGTCTGCCCGTGCCCGTCTGTTTACTGGCGCCATCTGCTCTCCTGCCTGTCCATCGGCAGCACCGGGGTCTCTGCCTGGCAGAGCCCGTCGACCTGTCACTTGGGGCGCGCTGGCCCTGCCCGGTCCTGCCTCTGGACGTTGTTGTTGCGGCCAACCTAGGCGGGACGGGTCGCGAAGTCATGTACGGACGTCCCGGTGCCCTCATGCCAGGGCGCGTGGGTGGCGGCCCGGCCACAGTGCCCCGGTTGCCGCGCCCCGGTTGCCGCGCCCCGGCGCGCGGGCTATCCCTGCGCCATCAGCCGCAGGAGAGCGCCATGTCCCACACCCCCGTCGATCCCGTCGCCCTGACCGCCGCGCTGATCCGCTGCCCCTCGGTGACGCCCGACGAAGGCGGCGCGCTGGTGCTGCTGGAACAGGTGCTGAGCCAGGCCGGGTTTGCCTGCACGCGGGTGGACCGNGGGGTGACCTCGAACCTGTTCGCGCGGTGGGGCAAGAAGGGCGCCAACCGCGCCTTCGGCTTCAACGGCCATACCGACGTGGTGCCGGTGGGCGACCGGGCGAAATGGACGCGCGACCCCTTCGGCGCCGAGGTGGTGGACGGCTGGTTGTATGGCCGCGGCGCCACCGACATGAAGTCGGGCGTGGCGGCCTTTGTTGCGGCGGCGGTGGATTTCGTGACCCAGACGCCGCCCGACGGGGCGGTGGTACTGGCGATCACCGGGGATGAAGAGGGCGACGCGACCGATGGCACCGTGGCGCTGCTGGACTGGATGGCCGCCAACGGCGAGCGGATGACCCACTGTCTGGTGGGCGAACCCACCTGCCCCGAGACCCTGGGCGACATGATGAAGATCGGCCGCCGCGGCTCGATGACCGCGTGGTTCACCGTGACCGGGGTGCAGGGGCATTCGGCCTATCCGCATCGGGCGAAGAACCCGCTGCATGCCCTGGTCAGCCTGATGCACCGGCTGACGGCCGAACCGCTGGACCAGGGCACCGACCATTTCGACGCCTCGACCCTGCAGATCACGACCATCGACTGCGGCAACCCGGCGACCAATGTGATCCCGGCCGAAGCGCGGGGGACGGTGAACATCCGGTACAATGACCTGCATTCCGGCGAGAGCCTGACGGCGCGGCTGCGGGAAGAGGCGGACCGGGTGGAGGCGGAGACCGGGGTGAAGATCGCCATGGCGGTGCAGGTCTCGGGCGAGAGCTTTGTGACGCCGCCGGGGGAGTTGTCCGAGATGGTGGCCAAGGCGGTGACGGCCGAGACNGGGGTGGTGCCGCAGCTGTCGACCTCGGGCGGGACTTCGGATGCGCGGTTCGTGAAGGACCATTGCCCGGTGGTGGAGTTCGGGCTGGTCGGCAAGACCATGCATGCGGTGGACGAGCGGGTGGAGGTGGAGCAGATCGGCTTACTGAAGGCGATCTATGGCCGGATCCTGCGGGACTATTTCGCGTGAGGTTGGGGATCGGGCTGACCGAGGACCTGGCGACCTGCCTGGCGATCCGGCGGGTGGTGTTCATCGAGGAGCAGGGCGTCAGCCTGGCCGACGAGGTGGACGGGCGCGACGGGGAGGCGGAGCATCTGCTGGCCCTGTGGGACGGGGAGCCGGTGGGCACGGCGCGGATGCTGGTCGAGGGNGAGACGGGCAAGATCGGGCGGGTCGCGGTGCTGGCCGGGGCGCGGGGCAAGGGGATCGGGGCGGCGCTGATCCGGGCGGCGGTGGACCGGCTGCGGGAGAGGGGGCTGCGGGTCGCCAAGCTGGGGGCGCAGACCCATGCCCTGGGGTTCTATGAGGGGTTGGGGTTCCGGGCCGAAGGGCCGGTCTATGACGATGCCNNTAAGATCCCGCACCGGGACATGACGCTGGGGCTGTGAGGGGCGTCCGAGCTCGGACGCCTCACCAGACCCAGCAATATCAATACGTTACGATCTCGAATTAACTTGGACTTCATAATTGTCCGAGGTCCGGGACGCCGAGCCTCGGCCCAAGACCGGGTCAATCGGCGGTGAAGGTGAAATCCATCAGATGCCGATAGCGTTGACCGGGGTCCAGCCGGGCCGAGGGGAAATGCAGGTGGTTCGGGCTGCAGGGGAAATGCTGGGTTTCCAGCGTCACCCCGGCAAAGCGGCCATAGCTGCCGCCGCCCTTGGCCGGAACCGGCGCCGGAAGCATGCCGCTGGTATAGACCTGCACCCNCGGCTGGTTGGTGGACAGGCGCAACCCGCGCCCCGAGACCGGATCGCGCAGCGTGGCGCAGAGATGCAGGCCGGGGTCGGTGGGCTGGCCGCTGAGGCACCAGTTGTGATCATAGCCGCCGGTCATGGCCGGGTCGGCGCGCAGGGCATCGACCATGCGGCGGGGCTGGCGGAAGTCGAAGGCCGTGCCCTCGACCCGGCGAATCTCGCCGGTGGCCAGCAGATCGGCGGTGACGGGGGTGTAGTACTCCGCAGCCAAGCCAAGTTCGTGGCCCAGAACCGGGCCGCTGTCATGCCCCGCAAGGTTGAAATAGGCGTGGTTCACCATGTTCATCACGGTGGGGCGGTCGGTTTCGGCCTCCATCGCGATTTCCAGCCGGTCGTTGCGCGTGAAGCGATAGATGGTCTTCAGCGTGACATGGCCGGGAAAGCCCATTTCGCCATGCGGCGAGGTGGTGGCGAAGACGACCTGATCGGGCGCGTTCGAGGTGATCGACCACAGCTTGCGGTCGAAGCCCCGGCTGCCGCCATGCAGGGTGTTGGTGCCTTCGTTGCGGTCCAGCCCGACCTCGGACCCGTCCAGAACAAAGCGCCCCTGGGCGATGCGGTTGGCGTAGCGGCCGCAGGTCGCGCCGAAATAGGTGGGGTAGGCCAGGTAATCCTGAACCCGGTCGTGGCCCAGAACGATGTCGGCCAGATGGCCACNGCGGTCGGGGACAGAGAGCGAGACCAGCCGCGCCCNCCAGGGCGTGACGGTGGCCTGCAACCCGCCGGGCGATGACAGGGCGATCAGCGGCACGACATGAGCGTCGACGGTGCCGAAGTTCGAGGTTCCGGCAGATGGCATCCTGTTCCTCCCCTGCATTGCGCCCGGGCAGGATGGGCCGATCCGGGCGGCGCGGTCAACCGGGTGCGGCCAGGGCGGGCGGCTGGTCACGCCCCTTGCAACGCGCGCCGCCGCGACCCATTCTTCCGTAAGGGCAGACAGGGAGACCCTCATGGACCTCTTGGGCGGCAACGCCGTCTGGCTGGCCGTCGCCGCCTTCATCCTTCTGTGCATCTATCTGGGCGTGCGCATCGTGCCGCAAAGCCAGAAGTTCGTCGTCGAACGCTTTGGCTTACTGCATGCGGTGCTGGGACCGGGCATCAACTTTGTCTGGCCATTCCTGGACCGCGTGGCCCACAAGATTTCCATTCTGGAACGCCAGTTGCCCAATGCCACGCAGGATGCCATCACATCCGACAACGTGCTGGTGAAGGTGGAAACCAGCGTGTTCTACCGCATCACCGAGCCGGAAAAGACCGTCTACCGCATCAGCAACATTGATGCCGCCATTGCCACCACGGTGGCTGGCATCGTGCGGTCGGAGATCGGCAAGATCGAGCTGGATCAGGTGCAATCGAACCGGGCGCAGCTGATCGAGCGGGTGCGCGACCAGGTGGCGGCCATGGTGGACGACTGGGGTGTCGAGGTGACACGGGCCGAAATCCTGGACGTGAACCTGGATGACGCGACGCGCGCCGCCATGTTGCAGCAGCTGAACGCCGAACGGGCGCGGCGGGCGCAGGTGATGGAGGCCGAGGGCCGCAAGCGCGCGGTGGAACTGGCCGCCGATGCCGACCTTTATTCGGCCGAGCAGCAGGCCAAGGCGCGGCGCATCACCGCCGATGCCGAGGCCTATGCCACCGGCGTCATCGCTGTCGCGATCAAGGAAAGCGGCCTGGAGGCGGCACAGTTCCAGGTGGCTCTGAAACAGGTCGAGGCGCTGACGGCGGTGGCGACGGGCGATGGCAAACAGACGATCCTGATTCCGACGCAGGCCCTGGACGCCTTTGGCGATGCGTTCAAGATGCTGAAGGGGCGGGCGTGATGCTGTGGTCCTATTGGTGGGCCTGGGTGGCCGGGGGCTTTGTGCTGGGCGTGCTGGAGGTGCTGGCGCCGGGCTACATCTTCCTGGGATTTGCGCTTGGCGCGGTGCTGGTGGGGGTGCTTCTGGGCCTGGGGGCGCTGGCGGGCGGCAACCTGCCGGTGCTGCTGACGGTGTTCGCGCTGGCCTCGCTGGTGGCCTGGGTGGGGCTGCGCCGCACCATGGGCGTGCGGAAGGGTCAGGTGAAGCTGTGGGACCGCGACATCAATGACAACTAAGCCCGACGACTTCGTCGGGGCGAAGGCGGCGTTCTTCTGTGGCGCGGGCGTGCTGGTCTATCAGCGCGACGACCGGCCCGATCTGCGCTGGCCGGGGATGTGGGATTTGCCGGGCGGCGGGCGCGAGGGTGGGGAAAGCGCCGAGGCCTGCCTGCTGCGCGAGCTGGACGAGGAATTCGGGCTGCGGCTGGCGCCCGAGCGGCTGGTGTGGCGGCGGGTGTTCCCCTCGCTGGTCGATGCGGCGCGGCGGTCGGTGTTCTTTGCGGGCTTTCTGCGCGCGGACGAGGTTGCCGCGGTGCGCTTTGGCGACGAGGGGCAACGCTGGGAGGTGATGCCGCGCGATATCTGGCTGACCCGGCCCGATGCGGTGGCCGAGTTGCAGCGGCGCACGCATCTGGCCTGGCAGGCGCTTACGGCAGTTCCGCGATGACGGCGCGCACTGCGGCGGCGGGGTCGGCAGCCTGCCAGACCGGGCGGCCGACGACGATGTGATCGGCGCCGTCGAGGATCGCCTGGCGCGGCGTGGCGATGCGCTTCTGGTCGCCGGTGGCGCTGCCCGCGGGCCGGATGCCGGGGTGACGATCAGCCACTTTTGCGCCGGGCAGGGCGCGGATGGCGGCGGCTTCCTGCGGGCTGGTGATCACGCCGTCGGCCCCGGCCTCGAAAGCGCGGGCGGCGCGTTCCAGCGCGATTTCGGCCAGGTCGCCGGGACGGATCAGGTTGGCGTCCAGGTCGGCGCGGTCCAGCGAGGTGAGCACGGTGACGGCCAGGATCTTCAGCCCGTTGCCGCGCTTGCCCTCCATCGCGGCGCGCACCACCTGCGGGTCGCCCTGCACGGTCAGGAAATCCAGGTCGTATTGGGCGATGCCGCGCACCGCCGCCTCGATCGTGGCGCCGATGTCGAAAAGCTTCATGTCCAGGAAGATGCGCTTGCCGTGCTCCTGTTTCAGCTCGTTCGCCAGGGCCAGGCCGCCGCCGGTGAGCATGCCGAGGCCGATCTTGTAGAAGCTGGCGGCATCGCCGATGCGGGCGGCGAGGTNCAGGCCCTGCACGACATTCGGCACGTCCAGCGCAACGATGAGGCGGTCGTCGGACATCGGGCTCTCCTTTTTCGGGGTCGGGGCGGTTTGGGGCAGCGGGCGGGGCTGTCAAGCGGCCTGTGGCTTGCTAGGAAGCGGTGAAGGAGCGGCATGATCGTGGCCTATGACATCGGCGGAACCCGCATCCGCGCCGCCCGCGTGGCGGGGGCGGATGTGGTGCCCCTGGGCGAGGTGCCGACGCCCGCGGCGGATTTCGCGGCGTTTGTCGCGGCGGTGGGCGGGTTCGCGGCNGGGGTAAGCGGCATTGCGCTGTCGGTGGCGGGGATCGTCGATCCGGCCAGCCAGCGGATCAAGGTGGCGAATATCCCCTGCGCGGACGGGCGGGCGTTGGGGCCGGAGCTGGAGGCGGCGCTTGGGCTGCCGGTGAAGGTGCTGAACGACGCCGACTGCTTTGCGCTGGCCGAGGCGCATCATGGCGCGGGGCGGGGACATCGCAATGTCTTTGGCATCATCCTGGGCACCGGCGTGGGCGGCGGGCTGGTGATCGACGGGCGCGTGGTGCAGGGCGCGGGCGGGTTCGCCGGGGAATGGGGGCATGGGCCGGTGCTGGCGGGCGACCTGGCGCTGCCCTGCGGTTGCGGGCAGGTCGGGTGCCTGGATACCATCGGCGGCGCGCGCGGGATCGAGCGGCTGCACCGGGTGCTGGGGCAGGACGCGGCGGGGTCGGAAGAGATCGTGGACGGCTGGCGCCGGGGCGAGGCTGCGGCCAGTGCCACGGTGGCGGTCTGGACCGAGCTTATGGCCGGGCCGCTGGCCATGGTGCTGAACGTCGTGGGCGCTTCGGTGGTGTAGGCNGGGGGCGGGCTGTCGCGGGCGGCGGACCTGGTCGCGCATCTGGACCGGGCGGTGCGGGCGCGGGTGTTGCGGCCGACCGGGGCGGCGTTGCTGCGCCCGGCGGAATGCCCCGGCGAGCCGGGGCTGATTGGCGCGGCGGCGGCTTTCGAAGGGGACATGGGATGATCCTGCTGGAGGTTTGCGTGGANCAGCCCCGAGGGCTGGATGCCGCCATTGCCGGGGGCGCCGACCGCATCGAGCTGTGCGCGGCGCTGGAGATCGGCGGGCTGACCCCTCGCCCGGGCTGATGGCCCGCGCGGCGCTGCGGGCGGCCGGTGCATGCCATGGTGCGCGGGGCGCCGGGCGGGTTTCGGCTGACCCCGGCCGATGTCGAGGCGATGGCGGAAGACATCGCCGCGGTGCGTCGGGCCGGGCTGGCGGGCGTGGTCTTCGGCGCCTCGCTGGCGGACGGGCGGCTGGATGCGGGCGCGCTGGCGGTGCTGCGGCGGGCGGCTGCGGGGCTGGATTGCACCTTGCACCGGGCCATCGACCTCGTGCCCGACGTGGCCGAGGCGGTGGAGGTGGCGGTGGGGCTGGGGTTCCACCGCATCCTGACCTCGGGCGGGGCGGTGAAGGCGGTGGACGGGCTGGCGCGGCTGGAGGCGAGTTTTGCCGCGGCGGCGGGGCGGATCGCGGTGATGCCGGGATCGGGCGTCACGCTGGCGGCCTTCTTAGGCNNATTGGCCCATCTGCCGCTGCGCGAGATTCATGCCTCGTGTTCCCGCCCGGCGCCGGGCAGCGCGGCAGAGCAGGCGCTTGGCTTTGCCGGGCCGGGATTGAAGCGGACCGATGCGGCAACGGTGGCGGCTCTGAAGGCGGCGCTGACTGGTTGACAGCCGGGCGGACGCGGCGGAACGTGGCGGCAGAGAGAGGTTCGCCCATGCATTTCGACATCGTATTCGACCGCCCCGAAGAGGGCCGAAATCCGGCNCCGATCACCGTGGGCTGGTATCTGAGCTCGGACAAGGGTGCGGTTCTGTATGACCCGCCCGAGCGGATCATGTTCCGCCAGACCAACAAGACCCATTCCAAATCGGCCAGCCGCTGCCCGGCGGTGATCCAGCTGGAAAGCCGCTATTTCATGATCAAGTGCCCCTTCGATCTGAATATCGGCTTTGCCCGCGACGACAAGGGCAAGCCGGTGCTGATCAACCGGGCGGGCACGTCCAGTTCCATCCGGGCCAACAAGCTGAACGAGGTGCTGACGCTGGTCAACGAGGCCGAGTGGCGGTATCCGGACCGGCCGACGATCCAGCTGCACCTGCCCTACTGTTTCATCGCTGACGAGACGGTCTATCTGACCCAGTTGGGCACCTTTGCCCATTACCGGCGCGACCCGCTGCCCGGCACGATCTTTGGCGGGCGGTTCCCGCTGAACATCTGGCCGCGGCCGATCATGTGGGCCTTTGAGTGGCACGAGTAAGCCAAGGACATCGTGCTGCGCCGNGGGGAACCGCTGTTCTATTGCCAGTTCGAGGGCGAAGGCCCCGACCGGCCGGTGCAGGTGGTCGAGGCCGAGCGCACGCCCGAGCTGGTGTCCTATATGGAAAAGGTCTCGGGCGTGGTGAACTATGTCGGCCAGACCTTCAGCCTGTTCAAGGCGGCCGAGGAGATGCGGCCGAAGAAGCTGTTGAAGGTGAAAGAACGGGACTGAGGGGCGCCCGAACCGGGGCGCCTTGTCAGGGCAAGGCATATCAACGGATTGCGCGGCCGGTGTCACCGGATGTCTGGACTGGTCCGAGCCGGGAGGAGGCGCGATGCGGTCGTCGCTGGAAATCTATGACCTGGCTTCGGGCCGGTCGCGCGTGGTGTTGCAGAAGGATGCGGTGATCGAGGCGCCGAACTGGGCGCCTGCGGGCGACCATCTGCTGGTCAACGGCGGCGGGCGGCTGTTCCGGGTGCCCCTGGACGCGCCGCGGCTGGTGCCGCTGGATACCGGCCATGCGCTGCGGCTGAACAACGACCATGGCATTTCGCCGGATGGCAAGTGGATCGCGCTGTCGTCGCATCGCGGGCGGGGGTCGGAGATTTTCGTCATCNNGCCGGCCGGGGGCGGGCAGTTGCGGCTGGTCAGCCCCGAGGCGCCGAGCTGGTGGCACGGCTGGTCGCCCGATGGCGCGCGGCTGGCCTATGTGGCGGCGCGGGGCGGCAGCCGGGTGATCGACGTCTATACCATCGGCGTGGAGGGCGGGGCCGAGACGCGGCTGACCCATGGCGANGGGCATTGCGACGGGCCGGATTACAGCGCGGATGGTGGCCGGATTTACTACAACTGCGACCGGGACGGACATGCGCAGATCTGGGTGATGGCGGCGGACGGGTCGGGGCAGCGCAAGCTGTTCGCGGATGAGTTCGTGAACTGGTTCCCGCATCCCTCGCCCTGCGGGCGGCATCTCTTGTACCTGGCCTATCCGCCGGGGACTTTGGGGCATCCGGCGGATTTGCCGGTGGCGCTGGTACTGGCCGATCCCGAGGGCGGCAACCGGCGGCAGGTGCTGGAGTTCAACGGCGGGCAGGGCACGATGAACGTACCCAACTGGGCGCCGGACGGGTCGGCCTTTGCTTATGTGCGGTATGGTAAGCGCATGGGTGAGGATCCGCAGCCAGCCATGCCCGCGGCCATCGCCGCGGGCACAGCGCAACAGGGGCAACAAGACCGCCCGTGCGCCCGGCGCACGGGCCGCGCCTACCCTGCGGGGCAGGCGCGAAGAGCACCTGCCGGGCAGGCACGCCCCGTGCCCTGATGTGCGGGGATATCTGACAGCCCCTTGGCGATTTTCTGGAAAATCGCCAACGCGCCAGGTCGGCCTCCACAGGAGGCCGCCCTTGTCGGCGCGAAAGAAGCAGGGTGATCGGCTACTCTGCCATCGCCTTCAGCACCGCCTGTGCCTCGGGCAGATCCATTCGGCGTCGCCGATCAGGCGGGCGACCTCTTCGCCCTCGGGGTTCAGGATCAGCGTCACCGGCAGGGCCATCACGCCGATGGCGCGGGCGAGTTGCGATTTCGGGTCGCGCAGCACGGTCAGGCCCTTCACCCCGGCCTCGGCAAAGAAGCGGTCGATGGCGGCCGGGTCGTTGCGGCCCGTGGCGACGGGTACCACTGCGATGTCCGGCATCGCGGCTTGCAGGCGGTCGAGCGAGGGCATCTCGCCGGCAGGGGCGCACCAGGTGGCCCAGAAGTTCAGCACCACCCATTTGCCGCGATAGTCGTCCAGGCTGCGCGCCTGGTCCTGCATGTCGAGGAGCCCGGTCGCGGGCAGGGCGGCGGGCGGCTGAGTGGGCGCGAGCTTCTGCATGTCGCCGGCGCGCAGCGCCATGGCGGCGGGGACATCCGCCGCCACGGGGTTTGCACCCAGAAGAAGGGCCGTATAAAGCACCGCCATCAGCCGCATTCCCGTTCCCTCCGAAGGGCAGCCCATGACCAAGACCGCCGATACCGCACCCATCCAGGCCAACGCGATGTGGGGCGGGCGCTTTGCCGAGGGGCCCGATGCGATCATGCAGGCGATCAACGCCTCGATCGGCTTTGACCGCCTTTACGCCCAGGACATCGCGGGCTCTCGCGCCCATGCCGCGATGCTGGCGGCGCAGGGCATCCTGACGGATAGCGATGCGAAGGCGATCCGGGAAGGGCTGCTCACGGTCTTGTCAGAGATCGAGGCCGGTCAGTTCCCGTTCCGGGTGGAACTGGAGGACATCCACCTGAACGTGGAAAGCCGGCTGACCGAGATCATCGGCGAGGCGGGCAAGCGGTTGCACACCGGGCGGTCGCGCAACGACCAGGTGGCGGTGGATTTCCGGCTGTGGGTGCGCGACCAGTGCGATGCGGCTGTGGGCGGGCTGACGGCGCTGATGAAGGCGTTTGTGGCGCAGGCCGAGGCCGGGGCGGATTGGGTAATGCCGGGGTTTACCCATCTGCAGACGGCGCAGCCGGTGACCTGGGGGCATCACATGATGGCCTATGTGGAAATGCTGGCGCGGGACCGGTCGCGGTTCATGGATGCGCGGGCGCGGATGAACGAATGCCCCCTGGGCGCGGCGGCGCTGGCGGGCACGTCCTTCCCCATCGACCGGCACAGGACGGCGGCGGAACTGGGCTTTGACCGGCCGACGGCCAATTCGCTGGANTCGGTGGCCGACCGCGACTTCGCGCTGGAGTTCCTGTCGGCGGCCTCGATCTGCGCCATGCACCTGTCGCGGTTCGCGGAAGAGCTGGTGATCTGGTCTTCGGCGCAGTTCCGCTTCGTGCGGCTGTCGGATCGCTGGACCACCGGGTCCTCGATCATGCCGCAGAAGAAGAACCCCGATGCAGCGGAATTGCTGCGCGCCAAGCTGGGGCGCATTCTGGGGGCGACGGTGGCGCTGTTCACGGTGATGAAAGGGCTGCCGCTGACCTATTCCAAGGACATGCAGGAGGACAAGGAACAGGTCTTCGACGCGGCGGACAGCCTGATGCTGGCGCTGGCGGCGATGACCGGGATGGTGGGCGACATGACCGCCAACCGCGCGGTGCTGGCGGCGGCGGCGGCGAGCGGGTTCTCTACCGCGACCGACCTTGCCGACTGGCTGGTGCGTAGTCTGGGCCTGCCCTTCCGCGAGGCGCATCATGTGACCGGCGCGCTGGTGGCGCTGGCCGANGACCAAGGTTGCGACCTGCCCGACCTGTCGCTGACCGAGATGAAGTCGGCGCATCCGGGGATCACGCAGGAAGTGTATTCGGTGCTGGGGGTGGAGAACTCCGTCCGGTCGCGCCAATCCTATGGCGGCACGGCGCCGGATCAGGTGCGCGCGCAGGTGGCGCGCTGGAAGCAACTGCTGGGTTGAGAGGATGACATGCTGAAACGCCTTGCCCCCTGATGCTGGTTCTGCTGGCGGCCTGCGGCATCGACGGCGACCCGATCCCGCCGGACACCGAGGCCGGGCCGAACCCCGGCCTGACGATCACCGGCGATGCGCAGATCGGCATCGTGAAGCCGTTCGGCGGTGGTTGATCCGGGGCCAAATTCCTTCGAAGGAATTTGCAAGTTTCTTCGAAGAAACTTGCTGTTCGCCGGTCCGGCCGCTATCCCCTCGCCGATGCCCGGCTGGAGCCCGATATGGACCATTTCCTGTACCGCAACGGCACCCTTCATGCCGAGGATGTGGCGATCCCCGAGATCGCCGCGGCGGTGGGCACGCCGTTCTATGTCTATTCCGCGGCCACGCTGACCCGGCATTACCGCCTGTTCACCGAGGCGCTGGCGCCGCTGCCGCATCTGGTGTGCTTTGCCATCAAGTCCTTGTCCAACGTGGCGGTGCTGAAGCTGTTGGGCGATCTGGGCGCTGGCATGGATGTGGTGTCGGGCGGCGAGTACCGGCGGGCCAGGGCGGCGGGGGTGCCGGGCAGCCGCATCGTGTTTTCCGGCGTCGGCAAGACGCGCGAGGAGATGCGGCTGGCGCTGGAAGGCGGCATCCGCCAGTTCAACGTGGAATCCGAGCCCGAGATGCGGGCCTTGTCCGAGGTGGCCAGCTCCATGGGCGTGGTGGCGCCCATTGCGGTGCGCGTGAACCCGGACGTGGATGCCAAGACCCATGCGAAGATCGCCACCGGCAAGTCCGAGAACAAGTTCGGCATTCCGATTGCGCGGGCGTCGGAGGTCTATGCCGAGGCGGCGCGGCTGCCGGGGCTGCGGGTCGTGGGCATCGACGTGCATATCGGCAGCCAGCTGACCGACCTGGCGCCGTTCGAGGCGGCCTATACCAAGGTGGCCGAACTGACGGGGCGGTTGCGCGCCGAGGGCCATGTGATCGAGCGGCTGGACCTGGGCGGGGGCCTGGGCATTCCCTACACGCGGTCGAAGGCGCCGCCGCTGCCGTCGGATTACGGCGCGATGGTGAAGCGGGTGCTNGGGGGCCTGGGCTGCGAGATCGAGATCGAGCCGGGGCGGCTGATTTCGGGCAATTCGGGGCTGCTGGTGTCGTCGGTCATCTATGTGAAGAACGGCGAGGGGCGGGATTTCCTGATCCTGGATGCGGCGATGAACGATCTGGTGCGCCCGGCGATGTACGAGGCGCATCACGACATCCTGCCAGTGGCCGANGCCCCGGCCAGCCCGGTGCAACCCTTCGACGTGGTGGGGCCGATCTGCGAGACCGGCGACACCTTCGCGCGCGGGCGCGAGTTGCCGGTGATGGCCGAGGGTGACCTTGTGGCCTTCCGCTCGGCCGGGGCCTATGGCGCGGTGATGGCGAGCGAATACAACTCGCGCCCGCTGATCCCCGAGGTTCTGGTGCANGGGGATCACTTCGCCGTCATCCGCGCGCGACCGAGCTTTGACGAAATCTTGAACCGCGATACCATTCCTGCGTGGTTGTGATCCTGCGCCCGCACCGGGCGGGCACATCCCGGAAGGACGAATGGCGATTCCAGAGCCCGAACTTCTGACGCGGCAGCTGCGCTGGCCCCTGCGCCTGACCCTGCTTGGGCTGTGGGCCGAGCGGCTGAGCCGGGCATTCTGGCCGTTCTGGTCCATCCTTCTGGCGGTGCTGGCGGCCTTTGCCTTCCGCTTTCAGGATTCGGCGCCGATCGAGGCGATCTGGATCGTGCTGGTGCTGGCGGGGCTGGGGCTGGTCTGGACGCTGGTGAACGGCCTGCGCGCCTTTCGCAAGCCCATGCGGGCCGAGGCGATGGCGCGGCTGGANTCGGTGCTGCCAGGGCGGCCGCTGGCGGCGCTGACCGATGCGCAGGCGGTGGGCGGCGACGACCCGGCTTCACGCGCGGTCTGGGCCGCGCATCTGGCGCGCATGGCGGAACGGGCGCGTCAGGCAAAGCCCGTAGCACCCAACCTGCGGCTGGCCGAACGCGACCCCTTTGCGCTGCGCTATGTCGCGCTGACGGCCTTTGTCATCGCGCTGGCCTTCGGATCGGTGCTGCGCGTGGCCGAAGTGGCGGCGCTGGCGCCGGGCGCGCGGGCGATGTGGCGGCGGGGNCCAACCTGGGAGGGCTGGGCGCAACCGCCNACCTATACCGGCAAGCCCGCGCTGTACCTGCCCGACCAGACGGGTGACCGGCTGACGCTGCCGACGGGCACGAAGATTTCCGTTCGGCTTTACGGCGAGATCGGCGACCTGACGCTGTCCGAGACGGTGTCGGCGCGCACCGAGGTGCCNGCGGCTTCGGAGGCGGCCCAGGATTTCGAAGTGGTGCAGTCGGGCCGGGTCGAGATTGCCGGGCCGGGTGGCCGGGTGTTCCAGATCGTGGCGGTTCCCGACAAGGCGCCGACCGTGGCGCCCGAGGGAGAGATCGGGCGCGAGGGCGACGGGCGGTTCAAGCAGGGCTTCAAGGCCGAGGACGATTACGGCATTGCCGGGGGCACGGTCACCATTGCGCTGGACCTGGCCGCGGTGAACCGCCGCTTTGGCCTGGCGACCGAGCCCGAGCCGATTGCGCCGGTGGTGCTGGACCTGCCCTTGCCGGTCAGCGGCAACCGTGCGGCGTTCTCCGAGGTGCTGGTGGACGACCTGTCGCAAAGCGTGCTGGCCAACATGCCGGTGACGGTAAGCTTTGCGGTGGCCGATGCCTCGGGCCGCACNGGGGAAGCCGCGCCTCTGGCGGTGGTGCTGCCGGGCAAGCGGTTCTTTGACCCGCTGGCGGCGGCGCTGATCGAGATGCGGCGCGATCTGATGTGGACGCGCGCGAATGCGCCGCGCACGGTCGAGGTGCTGAACGCCATCCAGAACCGGCCCGAGGACCTGATCCGCAGCCAGCGCGCCTATCTGAAGCTGCGGGTTCTGACGCGCGAGTTGCAGGCGCAGAAGGCCAGCCTGACGCCCGAGGCGCGCGACGATTTCGTGAAACGGCTGTGGGATCTGGCGCTGCTGATCGAGGAAGGCAGTCTGGATTCGGCCCGTGCCCGGCTGGAACGGGCGCAGGACCAGCTGAACGAGGCGATCCGCAACGGCGCGTCGAAGGAAGAGATCGACCGCCTGATGCAGGAGATGCGCGAGGCGCTGAACGACTATATGCGCCAGCTGGCCGAGCGGGCCGAGGCCAACCCGGACAGCCCGCAGGCGCAGGGCATGCAGGGCATGCAGATGACCGGCGACCAGCTGCAACAGATGCTGGACGAGCTGCAGAAGCTGATGGAGGAAGGCAAGACCGCCGAGGCTCAGCAGCTGATGGAGATGCTGCAACAGCTGATGCAGAACATGCAGGTGACCGAAGGTCAGGGTCAGGGCGGGCCGGGCGGCCAGGCGATGCGCGACATGCAGGATGCGCTGCGTGACCAGCAGGGGCTGGCCGACGACACGTTCCGCGACTTGCAGGACGGGCAGGACGGCCAAGCGCCNGGGCGAGGCACGCTGTCCGAGCGGCAGCAGGAGTTGCAGGATCGGCTGGACCAGCTGGGCCGGGGGCAGTTGCCGGGCGACGGCACGGAAAAGGGCGAAGCGGGCGAGGAGCTGGACCGCGCCGGGCGGGCCATGGAGGAAGCCGAGCGCGCGCTGCGCGAGGGCGACCTGTCAGGCGCGCTGGACCGCCAGGCCGAGGCGATGGAAGCGCTGCGCGAGGGCATGCGCAACTTTGGCGAGGCGATGGCCGAGGCGCAGCGCCAGGACGGCGGTACCGAGGGCGACCAGATGGGCAGCCTGGACCCGAACAGCCAGCGCGACCCGCTGGGGCGCGAGCCGGGCGACAGCGCCCGCATCGGGTCGGACCGCAACATGCTGCAGGGGCCGGATGTCTATCGCCGGGCGCAGGATCTGCTGGACGAAATCCGGCGGCGGTCGGGCGAGATGGCGCGGCCGGAAGACGAGCGCGATTACCTGAAGCGGCTGCTGGACCTGTTCTGAAAGGGTGGCGCCGGGGCGAGGCTCAGCCGCCCGGCGGGGGCGACCTTTTCGACGGCGCCGGTGGCGTTCTGCAACATCCCGTCAAGGTAGAGCCGCGCCGCATCGACGGCGCCGACATAGCCGTCCAGCGCGGGTTTCAGGGCCGGGACCTGGGCGCCGAATTTCGGCGCCATCAGGTACAGCACGGCCAGGATCAGGGCGAGCAGGATCATCAGCAGGAAGCCGCGGCCAAAACTGCCGCGGCGGGGCGCTTCGCCGAAGGCGACCTCGGTCACGGCGCCGTCGCGGTCGCCGGTGGCGCGCAGGGACGAGTTGATTTCCTCGATGTCGGGCAGCTGGCCGCGGCGCGAGGCCCGCGGCATCGGCGCGCCCGCCTCGGCCTCGGCCTCGCGGGCAATGTCTTCGGCCGAGGGGATGACCTCGACCGGCTTCCGGCGCGCCTTGGCGTCGCGTTCGGCGGCGGCGCTGGCGGCCACCGCCCCCGCCACGGCGCTGTCCAGACCAAGGTCGGGCTGGGTTTCGATGGTGCGCATCGCCTCGGCGCGGCGGGCGGTGGCTTCGCGCTCGGCCTCTTCCTTCAGGACGGCAAGCACGGAATCGTCCAGGCTGCGCGGCGCAAGCGCCGGTTCGGCAGGGGACGGTTCGGCGTCGTCAGCGTCCCCGTCGTCGTCGGGATCAGCCTCTTCCGACGCGCCGCCGGGCAGGCGCACGGCGGCCGCGACCGCCTGGACCGCCGGGGTGGCGGGCGGTTCGGGTTCGTCGAAAACCTCGGCCTCGGCCTCGGCCTCGGCTTCCAGATGGGGCGGCAGCTGAAACCAGGCATGGCCGCAGTTGGAACATTGCACATCCCGCCCGGAGTCCGGGATGGCGCCGTCGTCAACTTCATATTCCGCGCTGCAATTGGGGCAGATCAGCCGCATGGGGGTTCCGGCCTGTTTCCGTTTTGCCTTATGTTGTAGCAACGATGCCGCTTCACTCCAAGTCTTTGTGGCGATACCGGAAGCAGGCACATTGAAGTTGTGCGCGCCTTGGGCAATTCTGCCGCGCATCACCGGACGGGGCAGGATGTGATCGCCTTCGACAATGTCGCCTACAGCTATGGCGGNGGAGAGCTTCTGTCGGAGGTCTCGCTGCGGCTTGCGCCGGGGTCGTTCCATTTCCTGACCGGGCCGTCCGGGGCGGGCAAGTCGGCGCTGATCAAGCTGGCCTATGCCGAACTGATGCCGACCGACCGCGTGACGATCTTTGACCACGAGGTGCGCAGCCTGACGCGCGACGACATCGCGCGATCGCGCCGCCGCATCGGCGTGGTGCATCAGAACGTGGAATTCCTGGACCACCTGCCCTTGATCACCAACGTGACGCTGCCCCTGTCGGTGGCCGACCGCCAGCCCAATCCGCAGGATGTGGCGGACCTGCTGACCTGGGTGGGATTGCAGAACCATGCCGATGCCCTGCCGCCCTCGCTTTCGGGCGGNGAACGCCAGCGCGCGGCGGTGGCGCGTGCGGTGATCATGGGGCCGGACGTCATTCTGGCGGACGAGCCCACCGGCAACCTGGACTGGGAGATGTCGCTGCGCCTGCTGACGCTGCTGGTGGAACTGAACCGGATGGGCAAGACCATCCTGATCGCCACCCATGACCTGAACCTGATCCGCAACGCGAANGCNCAGGTGGCGGCGCGGGTGCTGCGCATCCGCAATCGCCGCGTGCAGCTTGCGGGGGCCGACCTGTGAGCGGGAAGGTGCGCGACGCGGGCAGCCTTTTGCGCGGTGACCGGCAGGCCGACCGCGTAGTGCCGCCCTCGGGCCCCGCGGCGCGGCTGACCTCGTTCACCGCGGGGGCGATGGCTTTTCTGGCGGTGTTTGCGCTGGCGCTGTCGCTGGCCTCGGGGCTGGCCGAGCGCTGGTCGGGCGCCCTGGCGCAGACGGCGACCATCCGCATATCGGCGCCCACCGACCAGTTGGCGGCACAGACGCAGATCGTGCTGGACATCCTGGGCCAGACGCCGGGCATTGCCGCAGCGCGGGCGCTGACCGACGAGGAACAGAAGGCGCTGCTGGAGCCCTGGTTCGGGCCGAACCTGCCGGTGGACGCGCTGCCCCTGCCCCGGCTGATCGAGATTACCGAGGGTGACCCCGGTTACGACAGCGANGGGTTGAAGCTGCGGCTGGCGGCCGAGGCGCCGGGCGCCATCCTGGACGACCACACGCGCTGGCGCCGGCCGCTGGCCGAGGCGGCCAGNCGGCTGCGGCTTCTGGGCATCCTGTCCATCGCGCTGATCGGGGCGGCGCTGGCGGCGATGATCACGCTGGCCGCCACGGCGGCGCTGGCGGCCAATGCGCAGGTGATCCGCGTGCTGCGGCTGGTTGGGGCGCGCGACAGTTACATCGCCCGCGCCTTCGTGCGCCGTTTTACCCTGCGCGCCCTGGGCGGGGCGGCGGCGGGCACCGCGGCGGGCATGATCGGCGTGGCCTTCCTGCCCGGCGTGGACGAGGCGGGGGCNTTTCTGACCGGGCTGGGCTATCAGGGCTGGGCCTGGGCNCTACCCCTGGCGCTGCCGGTGCTGGTAAGCGCCGTGGCCTTNTTCGCCACCCGCGCCGCGGCCCTGCGCAAGCTGAGGGAACTGACCTGATGATCGTGCTGCGCTGGATCCTGTCTGTGATCTTCATCGTGCAGATGTACCTGGCGATGGCGGTGCTGGCCGTGGTCTTCGCCCCCTTCGCGCTGGTCTCGCGCGGGGCGGCGCTGACGGCCTGCCACACCTATTGCGCCTGGGTGATCCTGACCGCGCGGCTGTTGTGCGGCATCCGGTCGGAGGTGCGGGGCACGCCGCCCACGGGCGAGGCGGTGATTGCTGCCAAGCACCAAAGCTTNTTCGACATCATCCTGATCTTTCATGCCGTGCCGCGGGCGCGGTTCATCATGAAGCGGGAACTGATGTTCGTGCCGTTCCTGGGCCAATACGCGCTGCGCATCGGCTGCATTCCGGTGGACCGCGGCAAGCGCGGGGCGGCGATTACCAAGATGAAGGCCGATGTCGCCAAGGGCGCGGGCTTTCCCGGCCAGCTGATCATCTATCCCCAGGGCACCCGCGTGGCGCCGGGCGCCAGGCTGCCCTACAAGATCGGCACCGGGCTGATCTATGACCAGTTGGGCCAGCCCTGCGTGCCGGTGGCGACCAATGTCGGCGTGCTGTGGCCCAAGCGCAGCCTCTTGCGCATGCCCGGCACGGCGGTGGTGGAGTTCATGGAAGAAATCCCGCCGGGCCTGCCGGTGCCNACCTTCATGCGCCGGTTGGAAGAGATGATCGAACCTGCCTCGGACCGGCTGATGGCCGAGGCGGGCTTTCGGGTAGCTGAGATGGCGACGCGGGCCGAAACCATTGCGCCGATCCTGGATGCCGTGCCGGGTGCCTCGGCGCGCAAGATGTTCGGGGAATATGCGCTTTACCTGGAAGGCAAGGTGGTGGCGCTGATCTGCGACGACCGGCTGTTCGTGAAACCGCTGGACGTGGCGCGTGCGCTGTTGCCGGGGGCCGAGGAAGCACCGCCCTACCCCGGTGCCAAGCCGCATCTGGTGGCCGATGCCTGGCTGGATGAACCGGACGTTCTGGCCGAGGCGCTGCGCGCCGTGGCGGCGGCATTGCCGCGCCAAAACCCCGCAAACCGAAAGGGACGCGCTGATGGACTGGATCACCGACCTGGATGCCCTGCACGCCCATTACGGCACGCCCGGCGCACCGGCGCTGCGCAAGGTCACGGATTTCCTGACGCCGTCCTATCGCGCCTTCATCGAACGGTCGCGGTTTTGCCTGCTGTCCACCGTCGGGCCGGAAGGCACCGATGGCAGCCCGCGTGGCGACCAGGGGCCTGTGGTGACGGTGGCCGATGCGCGCACGCTGCTGCTGCCCGACTGGAAGGGCAACGAGCGCATCGATTCGCTGCGCAACATCCTGCGCGACGGGCGGGTGAGCCTGTATTTCCTGGTGCCGGGGTCCACCACCTCGGTCCGGGTGAACGGCACGGCGCGGCTGACCGCCGATGCCGGGCTGTGCGCGCAGTTCGAGCGCGACGGGCGGCATCCGCGCACGGTCATCGTGATCCGCATCGCCGAGGTCTATTCGCAATGCGCGCGGGCCTTGCAGCGGTCGGCGCTGTGGACCGCGGGCGATTGTTCCGAGGGGCTGCCAAGCGTGGGGCAGATGCTGGAAGAAGCGACGCGCGGCGAGATCGACGGCGCGGCCTATGATGCCGAGCGGGCGACGCGGGCGCATCTGGGCTGGTGGTAGGGCGGGCGGCCCGCGAAGCCGGGGATACCCCGTCGGGCTTGACCCGAGACCTCGGCTGTCCCGGTCGGCGCGGTTCACGGGCAGAGGGCGAGGCCCCGGGTCAGGCCCGGGGCGGGATCATTTCCTCCGCGCGGTCGGTCGGCCGCGGCACCGTCCCGGGCGGGATCGCCGCCAGCGCGAGGACATGACCTGCGGCGCGGCCCCACTGCCCTTCGATGGTGTCGCCGGGGGCGAAGGGGGATGGGGGGCNAGTGAAGGTGGCGCGGAAGCGGCCGGGCGACAGCGTGATTTCCAGATCGTGGAAGCCGAAGAGCCGTCTGGTGAGCGGATACTGCGCCTTGTAGGCGGCTTCCTTGGCCGCGAAGATCGCCAGCGCGGTGCGGCCCGCCTCATGACCTTCGGGCAGGGCGGCGATCTCGGCCGGGCGCAGGACCGTGTCCCAGAGCGCGGGGGCGAGGGNGGCGTCGGGTTCCAGGTCCAGCCCCAGGGTTCCGCTGGCGGAGGGGCCGACGAGGGCAAGGCAAAGACGGTCGGAATGGCTGATGCTGCCGGTGATACCGGCGGGCCAGACCGGCGCGCGGTCTTCGCCCATGGGCGAGCGATTCAGCGCAAGTCCTGNCCTGCCGCGCCGCATCGCGCGCGGCGCGGCGGTAACGGCGAATTCGCGGGCGCGCTGCGGCACCGCGCCGGGCGGGGTGTCGGGATCGTGCGGGGCTTCTGCGCGGGNGTCAACCGCGGCCATGGCAAATGGCGGGAAGCCAGCCCCGGACCAACGTACCGGCTTCTGCTTCCGGCGCAACCTTCGGGGGCGCGGGGGCAGAGCCCCGCCTTGCTCAGGCATCCTCGCCCAGGCGGCCCGCCCGCATCGCGCGGCGTCGGGCCATGGCGTCCAGCCGGGCAGCGGCGCGGTCCTCTGTTGCAGTGGCGGGGACTTCGGNCCCTTCCAGATGCGCCGCCAGCTGCGACAGCACCGGGAAGCGGAAGATGTCGGTGACGGTCAGCTTGGCCAGCCCCAGCCCGTCGCGCAGCTCGCGGTGGGCCTGCACGGCCANGCGGGAATGACCGCCCAGGCTGAAGAAGTTGTCGCGCGCGCCGACCTTGGGCACGCCCAGCACCTTGGCCCAGACCGCGGCGATCTGTTCGGCGAGGCCCTCGTCGGGCGCCTCGAATGCCTCTGGCGCGCGTTGCACTGCGTTGGGTGCGGGCAGGGCCTTGCGGTCCACCTTGCGGTTGGGGGTCAGGGNGAAGCTGTCCAGCCGCACCACATGGGCGGGCACCATGTGATCCGGCAGATGCACCGCCAGCGCGGCCTTCAGCGCCGCCTCTTCCGCCGGGCCGGTGACATAGGCCACCAGCCGCGTGTCGCCCGGCTGGTCCTCGCGCGCCAGAACGACAGCTTGGGTGACGCCCGGCTGTGCCTCCAGCGCCGCCTCGATCTCGCCCAGTTCGATGCGGTAGCCGCGCAGCTTCACCTGGTGGTCGGCGCGGCCGAGGANGTCGAGCTTGCCATCCGCCCGACGCCGTACCAGGTCGCCGGTGCGGTACATGCGGCCGCCGTGGAACGGGTCGGGCTTGAACCGCTCTTCCGTCAGGTCGGGCCGCTGCCAATAGCCGCGCGCACCNNAAGCGCCGCCGATCAGAGTTCCCCGGCGCCCCACTGGCACCGGGGCGCCGCTTTCGTCCAGCACATACAACCGCGTATTGGCGATGGGTGTGCCGATGTTCGTCACCGGCTCGACCGTCAGCACCTCTTCGACCGAGGACCAGATCGTGGTCTCGGTCGGGCCGTANNTGTTCAGCAGCCGAGCCTGCGTCGCCTTCTTCAGGTCGGCCACCAGCGCGCCCGGCAGCGCCTCGCCGCCGACCAACAGCGTCTTGACCGGGGCCAGCGCCGCCCGCGCCTCGTCGTTCATCGCGATCATGCGCGCCATCGAGGGCGTGCATTGCAGGTGGCTGACCTTGTGGCGGATCAGCTGCGCGGCGATGGAGAAATCGTCGGCCTCGACCCCGCCGCCGGAATTGGCGCGGCGCACCACTTCGGCCAGCGGATACAGCCCCTCCATCACCACTTCGGGCGCGATGCCATAGTCGATGAGGCAGGCGACCTCGGTCACGCCGATGCGCTTCAGCCCCTCGACCCGCATCAGCGCGTCCTCGACGGTGCCGAAGAGGCCTGAATCCTCGAAATAGCGCTGGAAGGCGAAGTCGAGGATGCCTTCCAGTTCCTCGGGCGTGAGCGCGCGGATGTCGATTTCCGCCGGGTTGGTCACGCCTTGCGGTTTCTTGAAGGCCGGGAAGGCCCAGGCATATTGCTTGATCAGGCCCGCGGCCGAGCGCAGGTAATCCTTCATTGGCCCCCGCGCCACCTCACGCGCCCGCTCGCGGTCGCGCGACAGGTAGGTGTGCAGCATCAGGGTGACCTTGAAATCAGCCGGATCATGGCCTGCGGCGCGCGGGGCGGCGTGGTAGATGCCGATCTTGTCGGCCACCTCCTCGATGGACTGGCCCAGAAGGTGGGTCAGCACATGCGCACCGATCTGCCCGGCCTCGCGCCAGGTTTCGGGGTTCTTNNAGGCGGTGGTGACCCAGATCGGCAACTCAGCAGACACCGGGCGCGGCTGCGTCTTCACGGCGAAGGTGCCGGTCTTCGTGGGAANATCCACCGCCTCGCCCCGCCACAGCCGCCGCACCTGGTCGATGGCGGTGAACATGGCGGCGCGGTTGTCGGGCGGGGTGTTTTCGGGGCGCAGCACGAAATCGTCCGGGTGCCAACCGCTTGCGATGGCCAGCCCGGCGCGGCCGTTCGTCAGGTTGTCGATCACCGCCCATTCCTCGGCGATGCGCGCCGGGTGATGCAGCGGCGCGANCGCGGACCCGGCGCGCACGCCGATGGTCTTCGTCACCGCCGCCACGGCAGCACCCGTGACCGAGGGGTTGGGATAAGGTCCGCCGAAGGCATGGAAATGCCGCTCGGGCGTCAGACGGCGACAGANTCCGTGGCTGTCGGCGAATTTGGCGCCGTCCAGCAAGAGTTCGTATTTCTTCGGCCCCGCGCCGTCGTCGTTGCCCCAGTAGTACAGCGAGAAATCCATCTTCTGGGCACTGGCGATGCGGCCCGAGGACACCGTGGCGCGGTCTTCGTCGGAGGAGATCACCACCTTGAAGCCGCGCGCCAGGGTCCAGAACAGCTCCAGCACCGAGATGTCGAAGGACAGGGACGTGACCGCCAGCCAGGTGCCGGGTTCGGTGCCGATGCGGTCATCCATGCCAGCAAAGAAGTTCGCAACGTTGCGGTGTTCGACCATCACCCNCTTGGGGCGCCCGGTCGAACCGGAGGTGTAGATCATGTAGGCGAGGTCTTCGCCTGCGACGGCCAGGGCGGGGTTGGAGTCGGGGGCCTGTGCGAGGCGACCGTCGTGGTCCAGCGCCAGCAGGTCTGGGCCAGTCGGCAGGCTGTCTTCCAGCGCGGCNNAGGTCACGATCACCGGGCAGCCCGAGTCCTCGGCATAAAGCGCGATGCGGTCGGCGGGATAGGCCGGGTCCATCGGCACATAGGCGCCGTAAANCTTCAGGATCGCCAGGGCGCCCACGATCAGGTCGGGGCTGCGGCGGGTGGCAAGGCCGACCAGCGTGCCGGGCGTGACGCCCATCTGCATCAGCACATGCGCGGCGCGGTTGGCGCGGGCGTTCAGCTGGGCATAGGTCAGCGTCTGGCCCTCGAAGGCCACGGCGGGGGCATCGGNGGTGCGGGCCGCCTGCGCCTCGATGGCGGCATGCAGCGTCAGGTCTGCCGGGAAGGCGCGGTCGGTGGCGTTCCAGCGGTGGATCAGGTCCTGCCGTTCGCGCTCGGGCAGGATGGGCAGGTCGGTCAGGGCGGCGTCGGGGGTCTTGGCGGCGGCCTCGACGAAGCAGGCCAGGCGCGCGGCGATGGCCTGGGCTTCGGCATAGGTCAGNNGCAGGGCGGCGTCGTAATGCAGCGTCGTGGGCGTCAGCGTCAGCACGGCGCCCGGCAGCGCCTCGCCCTCGCTGAGCGCGATCATCGGCGGCTGCAGGCCCTTCAGCCGGGNGTCGCGCAGCAGAAGGTCGGCGGCAAAGCCACCGGGCGCAGCAGGTCTTGCCAGCTTTGCGGCAAGGGCCGAAAGCGGCTGGCCCAGGTCAACGCGCAGGGGTTGCCAGCCGGTCATGCCGGGCGCCTCATCGGCCTTGCGAGCGAGGTCGGCCTGCGTCTGTCCGGTCAGCCGGACGGCGGCTGCGGCGANGGCGGGGAGTGTGAGGGGATCGGCAGGCAGGGTCAGCGCGATATGGCGGATGCCGGGGATGCCGGTGTCGGTGACGGGCAGACTGGCCGGGTGCAGGTCGGCCAGGGCACGGGCGATGGCGGCTTCCTGCGGGGCGGTGCGGGCCAGGGCCTCGGTCCAGCGCGCGGTTGTTTCCGGTGTCAGAAGGACGAGGTCCTTCACCGTGGTCGGGCAGACCGCGGCGCCGGTCAGGTCGCGCAGGCCCGTCAGGCGGATCGCGCCGTCGGCGGTGGCGACGACCAGTCCGGCAGGTGTGGCCTCCAGCACTGTGCCTGGCGTTCCGTGGCCTTGTGCCGGTTCGGCCTGGCCGAGAACCAGCAGGCGCTCGCCGTCCAGAATCTTGGGCAAGGTCAGCGGGTTGGCATAAGCGCCATGATCCAGCGCGCGGATCAGGCGCATCAGATCGGCGGTGGGTTTGGCGAAATCCAGCAGGCCCTGGGCCGCCAGCCGGTCGGCGCGGCGGTGGTGGGCCAGATGCGGCAGCTGCTGCTTGCGGCGGTAGGGAACGGCTTCCAGTTCCGCCATCACCTCGGNGAAGCTGTCCAGCGCCGCTTCGAAGCAGCGCGTGTTCAGGGTCAGGGCGGTGTCGGTGGGCGCGATGTNCAGCGCCCGTTCGGCAACCACGTCGCCTTCGTCCACGCCGCCCTCGATCAGATGCCAGGTGATGCCATGGCGGGCATCGTAAGCCAGGATCGCCCAGACCGGCGCGTTCAGCCCGGCATGGGCGGGAAGCGGGCCGTCGTGGAAGTTCACCGCGCCCTTGGTGGCGCGGGCCAGCAGGTCGGGTCCGATGACGGACAGGTTGGCGATGGACAGGATCCAGTCGGCTCGGTCTTCGGGCANGCGATCCCGGGGCAGAACCGGAATGCCCGCGGCCTTCGCCCAAGCCGCGGTGCCCGCCTGCGCGGTGATGACGGCGGTCAGCCGGTGGCCGCGGGCCAGCCACATCTCGCCGCACTGGCGCGTCAGGCTTTCACTGCCGATGAGGATCGCGGAAAGGCTCATGTCATGCTCCTGTGTCCCGCCCCGGTCAGGCCGGGCGGGGTGGTGCCAAGTGGCCGCTGGCGGCAGGCCCTGGCGGCATGGGTCGCATAATGCAGCGCCATGTCGGCAAGGAAATGAGGTGGATCAACCGGATCGCGGCGCTGGAGGAAACAGCGCAGCCGCCACAGCGCCCCGCCGGTCAGGCGGGCCAGCGTTGCCAGCGCGGCGTACCCCGCGCCGTGGACCCTGGTGAAGTAGTACAGCCGCAGATCGAGCCAGAACCGGGGGATGCGGTCCCAGGTCTTCATGCCGGTGGAGGCCGAGCCGATATGTTCCACTTCGCTCGCCCGCACATAATCGGTGGCATAGCCCGCCTGCGCGGCGCGGTGGAAGAGTTCGGTTTCCTCGTAATACAGGAAGAAGGTCTCGTCGAAGAGGCCGATGCGGTCCAGCACGTCCATCCGCATGAGGACCGAGGCGCCGAAGCCAATCCACCCGTGTGGTGCGGTCGGGCACCGGCAGGGGACGATGGCCTTGTGCAGCAGTGGCTGACCGGGCCGAACCGGATGGCGCCCTCGAACTCTCCCGCGATGGAGGGAAGCGGAAGGCGGTCTCGTGGGCCTTGCCATCGGGGCCGTGGATGTAGCTTCTTAAGCGAAGGCGGCTTCGGGTTGGGCGGTCAGGTGGTCCAGCAGGCGGCGCAGCGCGTCGGGCGCCGGGAAAGCGTCGGAGTTCAGGATATAGACGAAATCCGGCCGGAGACCCCCGGCAGCCCGGCGCGGATGCCGAAGTTGTTCTTAAGCGCCGAAGCCGCCGTTGTGGCCGGAGTCCAGAACCCGCACCCGATCCCAGCCCCGGCGCGCGACCTCGGCTGACAGGCGTTCGAAGGAGCCGTCGCCGGAGTGGTTGTCGGCGATGGTGATGGCGCCGTCGATGCCCTCCATGGCGCGCAGCGCCGCCTCGGCCGAGCGCAGCGTCATGTCAGGCGTGCGCCAGTTGAGGATGACGGTCAGGACGGTGGGGCCGGTCATGCGGGCATTCCGGCGGCGACGGGTGCGCCGCCCCTCACCTGACCCTCTCCCCAAGGGGAGAGGGAATCCGTTGCGCCCGGCAGCAACCGGCCCGCATCACCCCGCGCGGCCGTTCCGGTCTCGCGCGGTTCCCTCTCCCCTTGGGGAGAGGGTCAGGGTGAGGGAGGGCGCGCGCCCGTCATTCCGCCGCCTGCGAAAAGGGCTCGACCGGGGCTTCGGCTTCGGCGATCACCGCTTTCAGCCGCTTGGCCAACACGCGGACATTGGGTTCCAGCACCATGGAATCATGGTCGCCCGGCACCTCGATGACCTTCAGGGCGGGGGCAAAGCGGGTCAGGTCGTTGTCGGGGAAGACATATTCCCGCGCAGACGACACCCATCTGCCGCCCGTGACCTTCCAGCGCCGGTCAAGCGGCGGTCGGAACAGCACGGTGCGGCCATTGCGAAGGGTCATTTCATAGCGCGGCAGCGCGGCCCGGAAGGCGGCCTCGACAGCGGCGTTGTGGAAACCCTCGGCGCTGTCTTCGGCCTTTTCGTGCTTGCCGCGGCGTTCCCAGTCCCACCGCTGCCTTGCCCAGTCGATCAGGAAGCCCGGACCCTTTTCGCGCAGTTCCGCGGCCTTGATCGCCGCCTTGTCGGCGCGCGACAGTGACGGGCGCAGCGGGATGGGCGTGTCCAGCAGCACCAGAAGCGAGACATCCTCGCCCGCCGCTTCCAGTTGCCGTGCGATTTCCCAGGCGATCAGCCCGCCACCGGAAAAGCCGCCCAGCATGTACGGCCCCTTCGCCTGCACCTGCCGCATCTCGGCCAGGTAATCCCGCGCAGCCGCCACGAAGTCGTCATGCGGCGCGGCATCGCCGTACAGCCCGCGCGCCTGCAGGCCATAGAAGGGCCGGTCGCCGCCGATCAGCTGCGCCAGGTGGCGCAGGTTCAGCACGTTGCCGAACATGCCGGCGACCAGGAAGAACGGCTGGTGCGGCCCACCTTCGCCCTGGTGCATGGGCACCAGGTGGGTGAAGCGGCGCGCGGGCGCCGCTGGTCTTGTCTCGGCAGCGCTGTCCTGCGGGCCGATCTCGGCCTCGATCAGCCGGGCGCAGGCGGCCACGGTGGGCGCCTCGAACAGCACCGAGATCGGGAAATCCACGCGGTAGGCCTTCTTCACCATGGCGAAGAGCCGCACGGCGATCAGCGAGTGGCCGCCGAGGTCGAAGAAACTGTCTTCGACCCCCACGCGCGCCACGCCCAGAAGGTCCTGCCAGAAGCCGACCAGCGTGCGTTCGATGTCATTGCGCGGCTCGACATATTCGGTGTCGAGGTCGGGGCGGTCGAAGCTTTGCCCTTCGGGGCGCTCGGCCTCGGCGGCGCGCGTCAGGGCGACCAGCGCGGGCAAGTCCAGCGAGGACACCACGATCTGGCTTTGCCCGGTGGCGAGGGCGCGCTGGAAGGCTTCGGCGCCTTCCTCGGGGCGGATGCCGCGGGCAAAGCTGTGCAACAGCCGCTCCTCGGCGGGCGAGGATGNCCTGGCGGCGCCGCCCTCGATTTCCAGATCGCGGGCCTGCGGCGGGGACAGGGTCAGCGCGCCGTCCAGCCGGCGGATGGTGAAGCCGGCAATTTCGGCGCAGACCTCGCCCTCGGGCGTGGCCAGGGTGATGTCGAACCGCGCCACCGGCCCCTCCGCCCGGTNTGGCGCGGCGTTGCGGACATGGCTGACGATGCGCGCGGGCAAGGGGCGCCACAGCCGGAGGCGGGCATAGGCGACGGGCACCCACAGATGCGAGGGGCGGTAGTAAGCGATCAGGTTCATCGCCCAGCCGGTGGCGATGTCCATCAGGGCGGGGTGCATCAGCCAGCCCTGGCCCGGCTCGGCCGCGAATTCGGNGGGAAGCGCCAGGTCGGCCAGCGCCTCGCCCTGGCCGAAGGCGCGCGACGACAGCACCCGCCAGCGCGGGCCAAAGCGCAGGTGGTCTTCCTGCCCGGTGCGCAGGCCGGTGCCGGTTTCCGGCACGCCCATGCGCGCGCGGGTCGCGGCAATGTCCAGCCGGGNGGCGGCCCCGTTCAGGGGCGCCAGGCTAGCGGTGGCATGGGTCTGCCAGCCGCTGCGCCNCGCCAGCGAAACCTCGGATTGCAGGTCGAAGGCATAGCCCTCGTCGCTGCGGACCAGCCTTGCCCGCGCCTGAACCGGGGCATCCACCACCAGCGGCCGGAAGAAGGTGAAGTCGCGCATGTCCAGCGCGGTGCCTTCGCCCTGGGCGGCCATGGCCTCGGCGGCGAATTCCAGAAGACCGGTGCCCGGCACCAGCGCCGTGCCATCGGCCAGGCGGTGCCCGTCCAAGAGCCAGCGGTCGGTGGCCAGGCGCGAGAAGAAGACGCGGTTGCCGCGGGGATCGAACCCCTCTTCATCCAGGAGGGGCGCGCGGATCGGCAGGCGGGGCGAAGGCGGGCGGTCACCGGTGCGGTCGGCCAGCGCCTCGGCCGCCATGCCGACGCCCTGCCAGATGCCCCAATCCAGCGCCACCACGCGCGTCTTGCCGCCCGCCCGCGATTTCGCCCAGGCGTTCAGGTATTCGTTGGCGGCGACATAGTCGATCTGCCCGGCCGGGCCGGTCAGGGTGGAGGTCGAGGAGAACAGCACCATCAGGTCCAGAGTGCCGTCGGGGAACAGTTGCGACAGGACCTGCGTGCCGTGCAGTTTCGGCGCGAAGACCTCTTCGACCTCGGCCGGGGTCTTGGTCAGAAGCGGGCCGTCATCCACCACGCCGGCGGCATGGATCACCACCTTCACCGGGCCGAGCTTGCCTTCGGCAATGGTCAGCGCGGCGCGCATGTCTTCCACGTCGCAGACATCGGCGGCGGCAACTTCGACCCGCCCGCCCAGGGCTTCCAGCCGCAGCAGCGCAAGGATTCGGCGGTTCACCGGGTCGGCGGGGCCGTTGCGGGACAACCGGGATTGCCAGTGTTCACGCGGCGGCAGCGGGCGGCGGGCCAGAAGCACGATGCGCGCCTCGAACCGGCGGATCAGGTCTTCGGCCAATGTCAGGCCGATGCCGCCGAAACCGCCGGTGATCAGCACCGTGGCGCCGCGCGGGAAAGCGAACGTCTGTTCGGCCAACGGCTCGGCGCGCAGAACCTGTTCAAAGCGCTTACCCTGGCGCAGCGCGGCCAGATGCTCGCCCGGGCTGGCCAGCAGATCCTCCAGCACCGACAGGGCCAGCCCTTNCCGCCGGGGTCTTGCCGGGGAAAGCACCACGTCCAGCGTGGAACAGGTGAAGCCCGGCAGTTCGCGCGGGATCACCCGAACCGGGCCAAGCAGCGTGGCCTTTTCGGGCCAGCGCAGCGCCTCGCCCTTCACCTGCACTGCCCCGTTGGTCACGGCGGTCAGATGGATCGGGCGGGGCAGGTTTTCCTCGGCAATCGCCTGGGCCAGGAACATCAGCGAATAAAAGCCCTGTTCCTGGGTGCGGTGCAGGAAGGACGATCCGGGGCGGAACGTCTCGCCGACCGTCACGCCCCAGAAATGCGCGATGCGGTCGGGGGCGTGGCCGTGGGCCACGAGATCGCGGATCAGCGCGTCATAACCCTCGCGCCCGCGTTCGGGGGCCAGGACATAGCCATCGGCGTCGCGCGCGAAGGCATCGCCCGCCCGCACCGTCACCACCGGGTGCCCCGCCGCCTTCAGCCGCGCGGCCACCGCACGGCCAAGCCCGGCCTCGTCCAGGAAGACCAGCCAGGACTGTTTCGGTGCCTGCGCCAGCCCGTCTTCGACATCCCAGTCGCAGGCGGCTTCCTTGGGGCGCCAGACCGGGCGCCAGCCCCAGTCGGCGATATCGTCGCGGCGTTCGGGCAGATGCGCCTCGGCCTCGGCCTTGGTCTCGGACGGCGCGATGAAATAGGTCTTGCGCTGGAACGGATAGGTCGGCAGCACCACGCGGTTGCGTTTGGCGCCTANCCAGACCGGTTCCCAATCCACCGCCACGCCGCAGGCCCAAAGCCGCGCCACGGTCAGGATATGCCAGGCATCGTCGGCCATCGCCTGGTCTGGATGGCGCAGCGCCGNCACGACCTGTGCCGCGGGAATGCCATTGGCCTGCGCCAGCGACGACAGCGCGCGGCCCGGGCCCATTTCGACGAAGACGCGGGGGATGTCGGTTTTCAGGCTTTCCATACAGGACTGGAAGTTCACCGTATTGCGCAGGTGGCGGACCCAGTAGTCGGGGTCCGTCGCCTCGGCCGGTGTCAGGGGCTGGCCGGTCCGGTTGGAAATGATGGGAAGGCGCGGCGGCGACAGGCGGATGGATCGCAGGTAGGCGCCGAAGCGGCCAAGGATCGGCTCCAGCATCCGGCTGTGGGCGGCGATGTCGATGGCGATGCGCTGAGTCTCCACACCCTCGGCGGCCAGCACCTCTGCCAGTACCTTCAGCGCGGCATCGGGGCCGGACACCACGCACAGCCCCGGCGCATTGACCGAGGCCATGTCCAGATCGCCGGTCAGCCTTGGCCGCAGGTCCGTTTCGGACAGGGGCACGGAGAGCATGCCGCCCGGTGCGATGGTGTCGAACAGCTGGCCGCGCAGGTGGACCAACCCGATGCAGTCTTCGAAACTCATCACCCCGGCCAGCGCGGCGGCGGTGTTTTCGCCCATGGAATGGCCGACCAAGGCAGAGGGCGTGACGCCCCAGCTTTCGAACAGCTTGGCCAGCGCGTATTCGGTGATCATGATCAGCGGCAGCTGCACCGAAGGCCGCTTCAGCCGGTCATTCGCGGCGGCTTCCCGTCCCGGTTCGGGCAGCCAGATCGCCTTGATGTCATAATCCAGCTTCGGCTGAAGCACGGCCAGCCCGCGGTCCATCCAGTCCTGGAACACCGGCTCGGTCTCGTACAGGTCGCGCGCCATGCCGGCATATTGCGCCCCGCCGCCGGGGAAGAGGAACACGACCTCGGGTGCCTCCAGCGCCTCGTGCGTGAACACGCGGCGGGTGTCGTTGCCTTCCAGCAGGCTGGCCGCTTCGTCATGCGACGACGCCACCAGCACCCGGCGTTTTTCAAAGGCGCGGCGGCCTTCCTTCAGCGTGTAGGCCACATCCGCCAGCGGCTGGTCCGGGTGCGCCCGCAGATGCGATGCCAGCCGGACCGAAGCCGCGTCCAGCGCCGCCTTGGACCGGGCCGAAACCACTATGGGCTGGAACGGCCAGAGGCTTTCCTCGGATGCCGCCCGTTCGGGCGCCTGTTCCAGCACCGCATGGGCATTGGTGCCGCCCACGCCAAGCGAGTTCACCCCGGCCCGCAGCGGCAGCGGCGGTCAATCGGTCAGCCGGTCGTTCACCCGGAAGGGCGAGGTTTCGAAACCAATCGTCGGGTTCGGCGCTTCGTAGCCGAGCGAGGGCGGCAACTGCCGGTGATGCAGCGACAGCGCCACCTTCACCAGGCTCGCCACGTGCGCGGCGGTGTCGGTATGGCCGATGTTCGTTTTCACGCTGCCGATGCGGCAGGTGCCCACGCCGGTGCCGGTTTCGCGGAACGCCTGGGTCAGCGCCGCGACCTCGATCGNGTCGCCCAGATAGGTGCCGGTGCCGTGGCATTCGACATAGGACACCGCATCCGAAGCCACCCCGGCCACCGCCTGCGCCTCGGCCACGCAGGCCGCCTGGCCTTCGACCGAGGGCGCCAGATAGCCGGCCTTTGCCGCGCCGTCGTTGTTGATCGCCGTGCCCTTGATCACCGCCCAGATATGGTCGCCATCGGCCACCGCATCCTTCAGCCGCCGCAGCACCACGCAGCCCGCGCCCGAGCCGAAGACCGTGCCCTGCGCCCGATGGTCGAAAGCGTGGCAATGGCCGTCGGGCGAGAGGATCTCGTTTTCATGGTACAGATAGCCGCGGCCCTGCGGCAGCTCGATGGTCACGCCGCCCGCCAGCGCCATGTCGCATTCGCCATTGAGCAGCGCCTGGATGCCGTAATGCACGGCCACCAGCGAGGTCGAGCAGGCCGTCTGGATGTTCACCGACGGGCCTTTCAGGTCGAAGATGTGGCTGACGCGGGTGGACAGGAAATCCTTGTCGTTGCCGGTGTGGCGCAACAGGAACATGCCCGTGGACGAGACCAGGTCGCGGTTCGAACACAGGTTGAAGTAGAAATAGCTGCCCATGCCGCAGTAAGCATAGACGCCGATGGCGCCCTTGAACGCCTCGGGCGGGTGGTAAACGTTTTCCAGCGCCTCCCAGGCCACTTCCAGGAAATGGCGATGCTGCGGGTCAAGGATCGCGGCTTCCTTGGGTGAGAAGCCGAAGAAATCGGCGTCGAAATCGGCGAACCCGTCCAGCGGCGCGGCGGCGGGCACATAGTTCGGCCGCGCCATCCGGGCCGGGCTTTCCCCCGCCGCGGCCAGATCGGCCGGTGTCAGCGACTTGATGCTTTCGATTCCGTCNNGAAGATTTTGCCAATAGGCAGCAATGTCCGATGCACCCGGAAGATGCGCTGCCATGCCGACAATGGCGATGTCCGTCTCGGACCAGGTTTCGGGTCGAGATGTCAAATGTCTTCCACCTGTTCAGCGGTCAGGAACCGGATCGCAAAGCACCTGCAATTTATGGCAGATCGACGACCATTGCGAGGCGGGGACTGCAACAACTCTGTGTTTCCACATGCGTCCTGCCGTGACTGGCCGGTCGTGAAAGCCGGATGCAACCGAAAGCCGCAGGCAGGGCCGACCCGTCAACGCGGGCGTGAGGATGCCGCCTACAGCACCGTGCGCGTGGCATGGCGGCGGCGGTCTGTGCCGCTTGCCCTGAGCGGCGCAGCGCCTCGGCCTGACCCAGAAGCGCGCCGCCGATCAGCCAGGTCAGCGGCACCAGCGTCGCGTTGGGCAGAAGGTCCACCAGGTTCGCGGCATAGATCAGCGCCATCGCCGCCACCGCAGGCGCGGGCACCTGCCGAAGCGACACCCGCGCCAGCAGCATAAGCGGCATGGCCAGAAGCCCGAACTCGGCGATGTAGCCCATCCAGCCGTTCATCCCCAGCCGGATGATCCACATGCCGTCCGAAACGCTGAGCGCCCTGCCCGTCACCGGGTCGTGCAGGAGGTTGCGCCCATAGCCGCCCCAGCCGAACAGGGGCCGCGCGGCGCCGTGGGCCAGAAGCGCCTCTTCGTTCATTACCCGGAACTCGAAGCTTTGCGCGCGCTCGGCGCTGATGCCGTGGGCCAGCGCCATCACCGTGTCGATGGGCACCAGATGCAAGCCGCGCAGCAGGGATAGGCGATGACCAGTGCCGCCAGCCCCCGGCCAGCAGAACCTGGGCGCGCGGCCCCGCCAGCAGGATCATCGGCGTCAGCGCCACCGCATAGAACATCGGCCCCACCGACCGCGCCAGCACCAGCGCCAAGGCCAGGATCAGCGCGAAACCCACCCATTTCACCCGGTCGGCTGCCGGGGTCAGCCGCGCCAGGGTCAGGGCCGACAGGAACGCCATCAGGACGAACAGCGCCAGCCAAAGCCCGTGCGGCAGGAACACCATCGGCCGATAGCCGCCAAAGCGGACGGCCTGCGAAAAGTCGTGGGCGAAGAAGCCATAAACCCAGATGTTGATCTGCGGGCTCAGCCGCGCCTCGACCAGCATGGGCGGGACATAGGCCAGCCCGCCCGCCACCAGTGCGACAAGCATCGCCCGCGCCGCATAGGGCGTGGCCAGATAGCGCCGTGCCAGGAAATAGGGGTGATCGTGATGGCCTGCCCCACCACGACGGAAAGGGATCGTACAGCGTCATCCCCGGAAGCCAAAGCCCGGGGCCGACGACAGGATCATCGTTGGTCAGCACCGTGGCAAAGGGGCTGAAGACATACAGCCCCACCAGGCAGCGGCCCAACCAGGATTCGGGCAAGAAGCTCACGCGGTCCTTCAGGAGGAAGACCGCGCAGGCCAGGGCCATCAGGTTCGAAATGCTGTATTTGTCCAGGTCGGGCAGGCCGGGCAGCGCGATGACGGCCTGGCTTGGCGGCAGGATCAGATAGGCGCCCAGGATCGTCCAGATCAGCGCGCGCGCCGGGTCCAGCCGCTGCCACAGCACAACCGTGACCAGCGGCCAGCTGAGAAGCGCAAGAAGGGCAATGGCGTTCGGCACCTGCGGTATCCTTGGGTCTGTGGGTTCAAGAACCCCTTCCGGCGCGAAAAATCCACTGTGGATGCGCGTGATGATGTCGCCGGAACGCGCGGAAACGTAACATTTCCCGTTCGGCAACGATTTCCGCGCTAAGCCTCGCTCTTCCTTGCGTGGAAGCATGCTATGACTGCGGCACCAGCCGCAGGAGGGCCAGGGTGGAGTTTCGCTTCGGCAGCGATCATGTCGCGATCACGCATCCCGACCGCGAGGCTTTGCTGGCCGAGGTGGACCGCCGCCTTGCCGAAGGTCGCGGCTTTGCGCTGGCGACGCTGAACCTGGACCACATGGTGAAGCTGCGCCACGATGCCGCCTTTCGTGCCGCCTACCAGCGGCAGGATATCGTCGTCGCCGACGGCAACCCGGTGGTCTGGCTTTCGCGGCTGGCCCGCCGCCCGGTCAGCCTGGTGCCCGGCGCCGATCTTGTCCTGCCGCTGGCCCAGGCCGCGGCGCGGCAGGGCGTTTCCGTGGCGCTGATCGGCAGCACCGCCGAGGCGCTGGACAGTGCGGCCGCCGCGCTGAAGGCGCAGGTGCCGGGCATTGCGGTCGCCTGCACCATCGCGCCATCCTTTGGCTTCGATCCCGAGGGCGACGAGGCCGCCGCCATCCTGACCCGCCTGCGCGACGAAGACGTGGGCCTTGCCTTCATCGCCCTTGGCGCGCCGAAACAGGAACGTCTGGCCGCCCGCGGCGCGCCTGGCGCCCCGCACCGGGTTTGCCTCGATCGGGGCCGGGCTGGACTTTATCGCTGGAACGCAGCACCGCGCCCCGGTAAGCTTTCGCGCCCTGTCCCTGGAATGGCTCTGGCGCGCGCTGATGCAGCCGCGCCGGATGATCCCGCGCTATGCCGCCTGCGCCGCCATCCTGCCGGGCGAGGCCGCCCGCGCCCTGCGCCAGCGCATGGGCTAGCGGTATTCGATCAGCCGCACCCGCCGACCCCTGAGCCGCGACAGGTAGAAGCCAAGCGCCCCCGCGCCTCGGCAAAGCGCCCGATCACGGCATGAAGCGCCCTTTCCCAGGCAAACCGGTCGCCGCCGTCGCGCAGCGCCAGCCGCAGCACCTGCGCCGGATAGGCGGCCAGCAGCAGCCAGCCCCAGGGCGTGACGAGCCCAATCCCAACCGCCAGCAGCGGCAGCGCCACGCCCCAGACCAGGGCGCGCCGCGTCTCTTTCACCCAATGCCGTTCCGGGCCATGCCCATGCAGCGCGGCGCCTTCGGCAAAGGCGTGGCCCGCCCGCACCATGCGCCGCCACCACTGGCCAAAGCGCAGAAGCCCCGCGTCGTGCCAGGTCATCTCGGCGTCGATGCGCCAGACCTCGCCCCCGCCCGGATCAGCCGCAGGCAGAGTTCCGGCTCTTCGTAAACGATCAGGTCGTCGCGGTATCCGCCCACCGCCTGCACCGCGCCGTAACGCATGAGGGCATCACCGCCGCAGGCCGCGCCGGGCCGACCGGCGTATCCCATTCCGCATCCGCCAGCCGGTTCCAGACTGAAGCCTGGGGTGCCTTTCGCGCCGCCGCCCGCAGACCACCACGGCGCGGGGTGCTGACTGAAGGCCGCCAGGGCGGCGGGAAGGAAGCCACCGCGCAGCTCGCAATCGCCGTCCTGGAACAGCACGAAATCCGGCGCCGGGTCCAGCGCCGCCAGCCCTGCGTTGCGCGCCCGCGCCGCGGTGAAGGGTTGGCTCATGTCCAGCGACACCACAGTGGCGTAAGCCACAGGCGAGTTCGGGCGAACCATCGCTGGAGCCGCTGTCGGCGTAGACCACCCGCCGCACCTGCCCGGCCAGCGCCGCCAGGCCGCCGCCAGCCGCGCGCCTTCGTTGCGGCCGATCAGCACGGCATCCACCGTCACCGGCGGCGGGTTGGGCGGGCTGACTTGTGGCACGGGCACTCTCCTGACGCGGGTCTGGTAAGCGGTGCCGCCACATCGGGTGAAGCCCCGCTTCTTCCATAAATCGGCCATATCGGGTAGAGATCAAGGGATTGGGCGGGGGCCCGGAACGACCTGATTTCGCGTGACGTCCTGAACCGTTCGGGGCGGCAGGTGACATGTGACCCGGCCCCGTCCGTCAAAGGGGGCCTTTGTTTGCAGCGGGCTCGGCCAGCCTGGTAAACCCCTCCTTGGGCCTGAAGAAACGATGCGTGACCACAACATATTGATGCCGTTTCTGCAGAAGCGCGAGGATTTGGGTTCTTCCGAGATGACCGCAAAAAGGAAGACAGCCGCCCCGCCGCGCGTTCGGCCAATGTGACGCTGTTCCGGCGCCAGGGCGAGCCATTGCCGCCCGCCCTGCCCGAGCGCCGTCCGGTCGCCGCGCAGATTCGGGCGCGCGACATCTTTTCGGGCACGACACCGGCCGCGCTGGTAAATTCTTCGCGGGTCTGGTCCTCGCTGAACCGGATCGAGCCGGATCTTCCCGCGCTGGCCGGAAACGGTCTGTTTCCGCGGGCCGAGGCGGAAAGCCCCGCCATGCGCTTTGACCTGCTGCGAACGCAGATGCTGCATGCCCTGGCCGAGCGCGGCTGGAGCCGCATCGGCGTGACTGCGCCCCGCCGGGGCTGCGGCGCCTCGTTCGTGGCGGCGAACCTGGCGCTCAGCTTCGCCCGCCGCCCGGATGGGCGCACGGTGCTGGTCGACCTGACCTGCGGCGCCCCGCCCTGGCCCGGCTTTTCGGCCTGGCCGATGTGCCGCCGCTGCGCGCCTTTCTGATGGACGACCAGCCGCTGGAATCGCATTTCCTGCGCTTTGGGTCTGGCCTTGCCCTGGGTCTGAACGGCCGGGCCGAACAGGACCCTTCGGCGATCCTGCATGCGCGGAGCTGCGACCTGTCGCTGGAAGCGATTTCGGTGCAACTGGAGCCGGGGCTGATCATCCATGACCTGCCGCCCTTGCTGGAGGGCGACGAGGTGCTGACGCTGCAACCGCAGCTGGATGCCGTGCTGCTGGTCGCCGATGGCACCCGCACCTCGCCTGCCGACCTGAACGCCTGCGTCCGGCTGCTGGAGGGGCAGCTGCCGATCCTTGCGGCCATCCTGAACCGCGGCGAAGATGCCGCCCGCACGAGATAGGCGCGATGGGCCAGATCCAGAACCTGGGCGAACTTTACAGCCTGATCCGCCGCCACATCCTGATGATCGTGGCGATCTTTGTTCTGGGCACCCTGCTGGCGGCGGTCTACGCCAAGACCCGCCCCGACGTTTATGAATCCACGGCCGTGATCCAGGTCGAGACCAGCGAGGTGGTGCGCCCCGGCCAGGGGGCGTCGGGGGCGAGGGCGTGTTGCTGGAAACCATCGCGCCGCCTGACCACGCGCGATGCCCTGCTGGAGCTTGCGGCGCGTCAGGGCGTGCTGGTCGGTGTGCCGCTGTCCGACGACCAGAAGGTCGCGCTGTTGCGCCAATCGATCCGCTTTCAGCCGATCTATGGCCTTGCCGCGCCGGGCAGCGGATCGCAGAACGTGCTGTCGGCCCTGGCCATCACCACGGGTTTGTCTGACCCGGAACAGGCGGCCCGGGTGTCGAACGATCTGGCCCAGACCTTGCTGGACGGCTGGACCGAGGCCCACCTGACCCGCAGCCGCACCGCGCTGGACTTCTTTCGCGCCGAAGAGGCCCGGCTGTGGGGTGAACTGGGTGCTGGATGCGGAAATCGCCGCGTTCAAGAGCCTGAACCCCAACGCCCTGCCCACGCAGGCCGCCCCGCTGAACCAGGAACTGCTGCGGTTGGACGCCCAGTCGCGCGCGCTGGACCAGCGCCGCCTGACCGCCCAGGCCAGCCTTGACCGGATCACCCAGACCGGCAGCAGCCGCACCACCGAACAGCGCCAGAAGGAAAGCCTGGAGACCGAGATCGCGCAGGTCGAGCAGGAACAGGCGGCCCTGACGGCGCGGGTGGCACAGATCCAGTCCGACCTGGCCCGCATGCCCGAGGTGGAAAAGGCGCTGGATGCCTTCGATCGCCGCCGCCAGCAACTGGCCGACCAGCATTCGGCGGTGATCACCCGGCTGGCCGAGGCGGAAACCGCGGTGCGCCTGGCCGACAGCCAGAAAAGCGACCGGGTGATGATGCTGGAACGCGCCTGACGCCGCCCTATCCGGTGGGGTCGGGCGGCAAGAAGACCGTGGTCGCGGGCGCCATGGCCAGCCTGATGCTTGGGCTGGCGCTGGCCTTCCTGCTGGATCACCTGCGCCCCGTGGTGCGCACCGCCGCGCAGATGGAGCGCCAGACCGGCCTGCGCCCCCTGCTGGTGCTGCCCGTGGTGGCGACCGGCCGGGGCGCCCGGCGTCGGGCCAGCAAGGCCGAGGCGCTGCGGCAAAAGCTGGGCGACACGCTGGCGGAAACGCCGCGCGCCACGCTGGCGCTTGGCGCCGGGGCGATCCTGTTGTTCCTGGTGTCGGCGGTCCTGGTCTGACGCCTGGCGCGTGACCGGGCGCCTAGTACCCGGTGCAATTCAGGACGGTGTTCACGGTGCGCGCCAGCACCTTCACATCGGTGACCAGGCTCAGCTCTGCGTCATAGGCATCGTCATACTCGGCCCGCGCCTCGAAGGTGGTGCGGTTGCGACCGGCGGTCTGCCAGAATCCGGTGATGCCCGGCCGCAGGCGGAAGTAGCCCGAGCCCGGATAAAGCACGCGCTGCGACAGCATCATGGGCCGCGGCCCGACCAGGCTCATGTCGCCGGTCAGCACGTTCCACAACTGCGGCAGCTCGTCGATCGAGCTGCGGCGGATGAAGCGGCCGACCCGCGTGATGCGGGGATCATCCTTCAGCTTCTGCGTCAGGTCCCATTCCGCCCGCGCCTCGGGATTGGCGGCCAGATAGCCATCCAGGCGGCTGTCGGCATCGCGCACCATGCTGCGGAATTTCCACATGCGGAAGGTCTTGCCGTCTTTGCCGACACGCTCTTGCGCATAGAAGGGCTGGCCGCCCTCCAGCGCCACGGCGGCGGCAACGGCGGCGACGACCGGCACCAGCACCGGCGTGGCCAGCAGCACGGCGGCAACGTCCAGCGCCCGCTTCAGCCCCTTGCGATAGGGTTGACGCCACCATGCCCCTCCGGCCATGGCGGGCAGCGCCACGGCCTTGGACAGGGTGCCTTTGGGCACGTCTAGAAATTCCGGCAAATGCGCCGTCATTGTGCATTCCTTCGCAACAATTCGGAAACTCAGATCAGCCAGGTTCGGCGTTCAGCCGTGACTTTGCATGGATTCCCATCCGCTTGGGCAAAGGGCGTTCCGCATTTTGCGGTCCTTTTCACTCGTTGATCCCGGGTTCTCACCCGTACTCTTCACATGGTCATTCTACCCTGCCCGCGCATCCCCGGCGAGGTGCGAAAGGGAAGTGACGCTACGCCAATCCGGGTAGTTTCGGAAACTGTCCGTTGACATGAACGGCGCGGCACAACCGGAAATTGTAATTTCCCGTCAAGGGTGTAGCGGCCCGTAAAGCTCGCCCCTGACTGCGAAAACGATTCGCGCCGCGGGTCATGCCGCAGTGGCGCCACGGCCCCGCCACAGGGCCGCCCGGACGGCGCCACGCCTTCGCCACAAAGATTGCGACAATTGTCGCCGATCCGGCGACGCCGGGTTATTCGTTCACGATCCCGGCCAGGTAACGGCCATAGTCGTTCTTGCGGAAGATCTCGGCGCGCTTCGCCAATTGATCGCGCCCGATCCAGCCCAGGCGATAGGCGATTTCGTCCGGGCAGCCGACCTGCAGGCCCTGCCGTTCGGTCAGGGTGCGGACGAAATTTCCGGCGTCCAGCAGGCTGCCATGCGTGCCGGTGTCCAGCCAGGCATAGCCCCGCCCCATCTTTTCCACCCGCAACGACCCTTCGGCGCGGTAGACTTCCAGCAGGTCCACGATCTCCAGTTCACCACGCGGCGAGGGCTTCACCTGCGCTGCGAAGTCGCTGGCGCGGCCGTCCAGGAAGTAGAGGCCCGTCACCGCAAAGTTCGACGGCGGCACCTCGGGCTTCTCGATGATGGCATTCACCGTGCCATCGGCATCGAAGGCCACCACGCCATACCGCTCCGGGTCGGCGACGTGATAGCCGAACACCGTCCCACCCACCTCCTGCGCATCCGCCGCCGCCAGCCGTTCGGGCAGGCCGTGGCCGAAGAAGATGTTGTCGCCCAGCACCATCGCCGAGGGCGCGCCATCCAGGAAATCCCTGGCCAGCAGATAGGCCTGTGCCAGCCCGTCGGGCGAGGGCTGCACGATCCAGGTGAAGGTGACGCCCCACTGGCTGCCGTCACCCAGAAGCCGCTGGAACTGCGGCTGGTCGTCCGGCGTGGTGATGATGGCGATCTCGCGGATCTTAGCCAGCATGAGGACCGACAAGGGATAATAGACCATCGGCTTGTCATAGATCGGCAAGAGCTGCTTCGACACGCCCATGGTGATCGGCCACAGCCGCGTGCCCGACCCGCCCGCCAGGATGATGCCCTTGCGCCCACTCATGACCGTGCTCCCAGTTCCACCAGTATCTCTGTCAGCCCGGCCTTCCAGTCCGGCCGGGCGATGCCGAAGTCGCGTTCAAGCGACGAGCAGTCCATCCGCGAATTCGCTGGCCGCTTCGCCGGCGTCGGATAGGCGCTGGTCGGGATGTCGTTCACCACGCAGGCCAGCCCCGCCTGCGCCATGATCTCGCGCGCGAACTCCGCCCAGCTGACATCCGGCACGCCCGAGAAATGATAGGTCCCGCCCGGCTGCCCCGCCACCATCGCCCGCGCCATGGTGACCAGCGCCGCGGCAATTGCCGCCGCGTCGGCCCGCCCACCTGGTCGGCCACCACGTTCAGGCTGTCGCGCTCGCGCCCCAGCCGCAGCATGGTCTTCACGAAATTCGCGCCATGCGCCGACACCACCAGGAGGTCCGCAGGATCGCCGCATTCCCCCGCCGCGCACGCCCAGTTCCCCGGCCAGCTTTGACCGGCCATAGGCGCCCAGCGGCCCCGTCGGATCGCCGGGCAGGAACGGTCGCGTGCCTTCGCCGTCAAAGACATAGTCGGTGGACACATGCAGGAACGGCACGCCCAGCGCCGCGCAGGCCCGCGCCATCGCCGCCGGCGCATCGCCGTTCACCACCGTCGCCGCCGCCTCTTCGCTTTCGGCCTTGTCCACCGCCGTCCAGGCCGCCGCGTTGATCACCGCATCGCAGTCCGTGACCGCCGCCGCGCAGGACGCCGGGTCCATCAGGTCGGCCCGGTCCCGCCCCAGGAACACCGCATCCGGCACCCGCCGCGCCAGTTCCGTCGCCACCTGGCCGGTGCGGCCAAAGACCAGCAGCCTCATGCCTTCGTCCCCAGCCTTTGCCCCACGCCCGACCGCTCCAGCAGCGGGCGCCACCAGGCCTCGTTGTCCAGGTACCAGCGCACCGTGCGCCGCAGCCCTTCCTCCAGCGTGACCGAGGGCCGCCAGCCCAGTTCCTGCCGGATGCGCGAGGGTCGATGGCATAGCGCAGGTCGTGCCCCGGCCGGTCGGTCACATAGGTGATCAGCCGGTCATGCGGCGCGCCTTCGGGCCGCATCTCGTCCAGCAGGGCGCAGATCGTGCGCACGATGTCGATGTTCCGCGCCTCGTTCTCGCCGCCGATGTTGTAGCTGCGGCCCAGCTCGCCCTTCGCCACCACCAGCAGCAGCGCGTCGGCGTGGTCCTCGACATACAGCCAGTCGCGCACGTTCAGGCCCTGGCCATAGACCGGGATCGGTAAGCCATGCAGCGCGTTCAGGATCACCACCGGGATCAGCTTTTCCGGGAAATGGAACGGCCCGTAATTGTTGGAGCAATTCGTCATCACCACCGGCAGGCCATAGGTCTCGGCCCAGGCCCGCACCAGATGGTCGCTGGCCGCCTTCGAGGCCGAATAGGGGCTGTTCGGCGCATAGGGCGTGTCCTCGGTGAACTTGCCCGTCTCGCCCAGGGTGCCGAACACCTCATCGGTCGAGATATGGTGGAACCGGAACCCCTCGGGCTTGCCCGCCCGCGTCCAGTGGGCGCGCGCCGCTTCCAGCATGTTGAAGGTGCCGGTCACGTTGGTCTGGATGAACTCGCCCGGCCCGTCGATCGACCGGTCCACATGGCTCTCGGCGGCAAGGTGCATCACCGCATCGGGGTTGTGCGTGGCAAAGATCCGGTCCAGCGCCGCGCGGTCGCGGATGTCGGCCTGCTCAAAGGAATAGAGGTTGGACGACGAAACCCCGCCACATTCTCCAGATTCGCGGCATAGGTCAGGGCATCCAGGTTCACCACCTCATGCCCGCGCGCCACCGCGAGACGCACCACGGCCGAGCCGATGAAGCCCGCCCCACCCGTCACCAGAATCTTCATGCCGCACCTTCATACACGAGCGGCGATACCCAGTCGCGGAACAGGGGCGTGCCCTGGTCCTTGCCCGACAGCACCGGCGCGCCGGAAAGCCCCAGTCAACACCGATATCCGGGTCATCCCACCGCACGCCGCCGTCGCATTCGGGTACATAGACATCGGTGCATTTGTACTGCACCTCGGTATCCGGGGTCAGCGTGACAAAGCCGTGCAGGAAGCCCTTGGGCACCAGCAGCTGTAAGCCGTTTTCGGCTGTCAGTTCAACCGCGGTCCATTGCCATAGGCGGGCGAGCCTTTGCGCACGTCCACCGCCACATCCAGGATCGCGCCCCGGGTACAGCGCACCAGCTTGTCCTGCGCCCGCGGCGCGCCTGGTAATGCAGCCCGCGCAGCTACCCTTGGTGGCAGAAAACGAATGGTTGTCCTGGGTGAAGGCCAGGTCCAGCCCCGCGGCACGCATGCGTTCGGCGTTCCAGCTTTCGGTGAACCAGCCGCGCGCATCGCCGTGCCGGGCGGGCGTCAGGACAAGCACATCGGGAAGGGAGGTCTCTTCGATCTTCATGAAAGCACTTTCGTTCGTCGCAGCCCGGATGGTAAATTGGCGCAGGAATATGGCACAATCGCGGGCGAACCCAAGGGCAATTGCGGTGGCCCCGGCAATGTTGCCACTGCGCCGCAGCTTGGCAGACCCCGCACCTGCCGCGACTTTGGGCTTGCGTCGCGATAGGCGCCCGGCATCCCATCGCTTCAGGAACCGGCGCCGCAAGGGAGGAGCCCGCACATGCCCGCGACCCCGGCGGCACCTCTGGCCCCATGTGACCCGGCCCGCCGCGCGAGGAGGCCGCATGAAGATCGGCTACCTGATCAACACCCACCCGCGCGGATCGACCACCTTCATCCGCCGCGAGATTCAGGCGCTGGAACGCATGGGCTGGCAAGTCCACCGCATCGCCATGCGCGCGGACGAGGCTCCGCTGGTCGATCCCGCCGACATCGCCGAGCGGGAACGCACGGAATATGTGTTGTCCATCGGGGGCTGGGCATTGTTGAAATCCGCCCTGGGCTGGATGATCCACCGCCCGCACCGCAGTTTCATGGCGCTGCGCCTGGCGCTGGCCTGCGGCAGCCGCGCCAATGCGCGCCTTCGCCACCTGGTCTATCTGGCCGAAGCCGCCCATGTCGCCCGGCGCTGCCGCGATCTGGACCTGAAGCACCTGCACGCCCATTTCGGCACCAACCCGGCCACGGTCGCCATGCTGGCCAGCCTGCTGGGAGCGTACCTTTTCCTTCACCACCCATGGTCCGGAAGAGTTCGATTCCCCTGTTGCCCTGTCGCTGCCTGCCAAGATCGCCCATGCCGAGTTTGCCGTGGCGGTCTCGTCCTTCGGCAGAAGCCAGCTGTGCCGGTGGGCCAATCTGTCAGACTGGCCGCGCATCCATGTCGTGCCGTGCGGCATCGAGCCCTGGCGCTTTCCCGAACCCGCGCCCCTACCCGAAGGCGGGCCGCATCTGGTGGCCGTGGGGCGGTTCGCCGAGCAGAAGGGTTTCCCCGTTCTGATCGACGCGGTGGCGCAGGCACTGCCCGCCCTGCCCGACCTGCGGCTGACCCTGGTCGGCGACGGCGCCCTGCGCCGGGCGCTGGAGGCGCAGGTGCATCGGCTTGGGCTGACCAACGCCGTGACCTTTGCTTAGCTGGCAGGACAGATCCGGCGTGCGCGCGGCCCTGGCCGCGGCGCAGGCGCTGGTGCTGCCCTCTTTCGCCGAGGGCCTGCCCGTGGTGGCGATGGAGGCGATGGCCGCCGGTCGCCCGGTGATCGGGACGCTGATCGCGCCTGCCGGAACTGGTGACGCCGGAAACCAGCTGGCTGGTGCCGCCCGGTGATGCGCGGGCCTTGGCGCGCGGCCGCCCTGGCCGCCACGCCGCCGGATCGGCTGGCGGCCATGGGTCGCGCCGCCCGTCGCCGCGCGCTGGACCGCCACGACATCGACCGCGCCGCCGCCCGCCTTGCCGCCCTGATCCAGGGCCTGCCGGAAGACTAGCGCGGGCGGCGGGGGAGCGGGCAGCCGCCCCGCCCTCGCTTAGCCGTCCACGCGGATGCGGGCGTTCTTCGGGTCGAAGGGGCTGTCCTCGGTGACGACTGCATCCCATTCCTTCAACTGGATCTTCACCTTCAGCTTGGTGCCCGGCTCGGCCAGATCGGGGCGGACATAGCCCATGCCGATCTGCTTGCCGAAGGCCACCGAATAGCCGCCCGAGGTCAGGCGGCCGATCTTCTGGCCGTCCAGCAGCAGGGCTTCCTTGCCCCAGGGATCGGCATCCGCCGGGCCGTCGATCAGCAGCGTGCAGCACTTGGCGCGCACGCCGGTGTCGATCACCGCCTGCTTGCCGCGGAATTCCTTGCCCATGTCGACAAAGCGGTCCAGCGCGGCTTCCAGCGGCGTCGCATCGCGGCCCAGCTCGTTGCCGAAGGCGCGGTAGGACTTTTCCTGCCGCAGCCAGTTCTGCGCGCGGGCGCCCACGCCCTTCAGCCCGTGCTTGGCGCCGACCGACCAGATCAGGTCCCAGAGATAGCGGCCGAACTCGATGGGATAGTGCAGTTCCCAGCCCAATTCGCCGGTATAGGCCACGCGCACGGCACGCACCGGGCACATGCCCAGTTCGATGTCGCGGTACGACAGCCACGGGAAGCGCTTGTTGCCCAGCACCGTGGCCGGGTCAGCGTCCTTGACGATTTCGGCCAGGATGGCGCGCGAGTTCGGNNGTACCAGCGCATAGACGCCCCATTGCGTGGTGATGTCGTGGATGTCGAGGTGGCCCCACCCATNCGCCATGAAGTCCTGCGCCGATTTCATCAGCCAGTCGGCATCATAGGCCGTCCAGGCGCNTTAAGCAGAGATGAGGTAATACTCGTGCTCCTTCAGGCGGACGATGGTGTATTCCGTGCGCACCGTGCCGGCATCGGTCAGCGCATAGGTCAGGTTGATGCGGCCGACGTTCGGCAGCTTGTTGCAGGTGAGCCAGTCGAGGAATTCGGTCGAACCCGGCCCGCGCACCAGATGCTTGGTGAAGGCCGAGGCGTCGATGATGCCGGCGGTTTCGCGGATGGCCTTGGCCTCTTCCACGGCATAGGGCCACCAGGCGCCGCGGCGGAAGGACCGGCTGTCGTGGTCGAAACCGGTAAGCGCGTCTTTCGGGCCATAATAGTTGGGCCGTTCCCAGCCGTTCACCTGGCCGAACTGCGCGCCCATGTCCTTCTGCCGGTCATAGGCCGGGGCCGTGCGCAGCGGGCGGCAGGCTTCACGTTCTTCGTCCGGGTGATGCAGGATGAAGACGTGGTCGTAGCATTCCTCGTTCTTGCGGGCCGCGTATTCGGTGGTCATCCAGCCGCCGAAGCGCTTGGGGTCCAGCGAGGCCATGTCGATCTCGGCCTCGCCGTTCACCATCATCTGGGCAAGGTAATAGCCGGTGCCACCCGCCGCGGTGATGCCGAAGGAGAAGCCTTCCGCCAGCCACATGTTGCGCAGGCCCGGCGCGGGGCCGACCAGCGGGTTGCCGTCGGNGGTATAGCAGATCGGGCCGTTGTAATCGTCCTTCAGACCCACGGTTTCCGAGGACGGGATCCGGTGGATGAAGGACATGTATTCCTGTTCGATCCGCTCCAGGTCCAGCGGGAACAGGTCGGCACGGAAACTGTCGGGCACGGCATATTCGAACCGCGCCGGAGCGCCTTTCTCATAGGGACCAAGGATCCAGCCGCCGCGCTCTTCGCGCACATACCACTTGGCATCGGCGTCGCGCAGCACCGGGTGCTGCGGATTGGTCTTGCGCCATTCCACCAGCGCCGGGTCGGGCTCGGTCACGATGTACTGGTGTTCGACCGGAATCGCCGGGATCTTGATGCCCAAGAGTTTCGCGGTGCGCTGCGCGTGGTTGCCGGTCGCCGTGACGACATGTTCGGCATGGATGGTGAAGCTGTCTTCCGAGGGTAGCAGCATCCCGCCGCGTTCTTCCATCTTGCGGCAGGTGACGATCCATTCGTCGCCGGTCCAGAAATAGCCATCCACCTGGATGCGACGTTCGATGGTGGCGCCCAGTTGGCGCGCGCCCTTGGCCATGGCCTGCGTCACGTCGGCCGGATTGATGTAGCCGTCCTGCGGGTGATACAGCGCGCCGATCAGGTCTTCGGTGCGCACCAGCGGCCAGCGGTCCTTGATCTCTTTCGGCGTCAGGAACTCATGATAGACCCCGGCGGTTTCGGCCACCGACGAATACAGCATGTATTCGTCCATCCGTTCCTGACGCTGCGCCATGCGCAGGTTGCCCACGACATAGAAGCCGGGGTTCAGGCCGGTTTCGGCCTCCAGCCCCTTGTAGAAATCGACCGAGTATTTGTGGATGTGAGTGGTCGCGTAGCTCATGTTGAAGAGCGGCAGCAGGCCCGCTGCGTGCCAGGTCGAGCCCGAGGTCAGCTCGTCGCGTTCGACCAGCATCGTGTCCCAGCCTGCCTTGGCCAGGTGATAGGCGATCCCGGTGCCGACGGCGCCGCCGCCGACGACAAGGGCTTTGACATGGGTTTTCATGGCCGGGCTCTCCAGATTCCGATTTGGCCCATAGATGCCCGATGCCGCCGCAAACGGGCAAGGTGCGCCGACATGTGACGGCGAAAAACGACATGGACGCGGGACTGCCGAACTTGCACCACAATCCCTTGGCATGGCTGGCCGTGTCTCGTTTGCTTTGCCGGTGCCGCCATGTCTCCTGTCTCTTCTCGCCCTGCCCTTCTGGCCGTGGCCTCGATCCTGGCCTACGGGATATCGGAACTGGTTTCAGAGCGGCTCTTCTACGGCCCGGACGTTGAATTCTCGTTCTGGGGCGTGCAGGCAGCCCTGGCGCATTGTGCGGCGCTCATGGCGGGATTGCTGATCGGAACCCTGGTCCTGCGCCGGACCGATCTCTTTGCCCCGGCCATTGCGCTGACCTTCGCCATCGGCGCGCTGACCACGCCGCTGGTCTGGCTTTGGTATGCCAGGAACCCCGATGCCGAGCCTGACCCCTGCTGGTCATCGCCATCGTGCAGCTTCCCGCGATGCTGGCCTTGCTGTGGTTGGCAGGCGGTCCCGGTTTGCGGCGGCTTGCCGGGTTGGCCCCGGCCGCCTTCTGGGTGCCGCCTTGCTGTTCGAGCAGTTTCTGTTCTTCGACCCGCTGCTTGTCGCGCCCTGGGACGAAGCCGACTACCAGCCGCTCGACATCGAGGCGCTTTACACCGCGCAGGACCGCCTTCTGTCGGACCAGATCGCTGCCCCTTGCGCAACGCCCCGGTCTGCCCGAGGTCTTTGCCCTGACCCTGGGCGGCACGGCGTCGCAATCGGTGTTCCTGTCCGAGGTCGATGGCATCGCCGAGGTGCTGGATGCGCAGTACGGCTCGGGGCCGCGCACCCTGCGGCTGGCCAACAGCGAGGACGACCCCACCCGATATCCGCTGGCCAATCGCGCCAATCTGTCCCGCGCGCTGGATGCGCTTGGCGCCCGCATGGGGCCAGAGGACGTGGCTTTCCTGGTGCTGACCTCGCACGGGGCGCCGGACCGGTTTTCGCTGTCCTTCGACGAAGCGGGCACCACCGACCTGACCGCCGCGGAACTGGCCGGGATGCTGGACCACAGCGGCATCGGCTCGGCGGTGATCGTGCTGCAGGCCTGCTTCGCGGGGTCGTTCATCGACGATCTCGCCGCCCCAGGCCGCCTGATCGTGACGGCGGCCAGCGCCAGGCGGACCTCGTTCGGCTGTGCCGACGGCCGGGCCTGGACGGAGTTCGGGCAGTCGTTCTTCGACCTGGCGCTGCGCGCCGAGCCCGATCCGCGCAAGGCCTTCGAGGTGGCACGGCGCAACGTGCGCGGCAAGGAATTGCTCAGGTTCACGCTGTTCGGCAGCGATCCGCAGATCTTCGAGGGTGCCGCCATCGGTCCGGCACTGGACCTGCTGCTGTCGCAACGTCTTGCCGACGCCTCGCGCTGACATCTCTGCCATCGTCCGGCTTCAACGACGCTATGCAGCCTGCTTTCCGGGCGCTATGAGCGTCGGACAGCATTTTCTGGATGGCCCCCGGATGTCTCGACCCAAGATCACGCCCGAAGAGGCGCTTGCCTATCACCTGGACCCGCGTCCCGGCAAATACGACGTCGTGCCGTCAAAGCCGATGGCGACGCAGCGCGACCTGTCGCTGGCCTATTCGCCGGGCGTCGCCGTGCCGGTGCAGGCGATCGCCGACCGGCCCGAGACGGCCTATGACTATACGGTCAAGGGCAACATCGTGGCCGTGGTGTCGAACGGCACCGCCATCCTGGGCATGGGCAACCTGGGGGCGCTCGCCTCGAAGCCGGTGATGGAGGGCAAGGCGGTGCTGTTCAAGCGCTTTGCCGATGTGAACGCCATCGACATCGAACTGGCGACCGAGGACCCCGACGAGATCATCAAGGCGGTCAAGCTGATGTCGCCCACCTTTGGCGGCATCAACCTGGAAGACATCAAGGCGCCGGAATGCTTCATCATCGAAAGNCTGAAGGAAATCTGCGACATCCCGGTGTTCCACGACGACCAGCACGGCACGGCGGTGATCTGCGCCGCCGGGCTGATCAACGCGCTGGAGCTGACGGGCAAGAAGATCGAGGACGTGAAGATCGTGCTGAACGGCGCCGGGGCGGCGGGGATCGCCTGCCTGGAGCTGTTGAAGAGCATGGGCGCGCGGCATGACAACTGCATCATGTGCGACACCAAGGGCGTGATCTGGCAGGGCCGTACCGAGGGCATGAACCAGTGGAAATCGGCCCATGCGGTGAAGACCGAGGCGCGGACGCTGGAAGAGGCGATGAAGGGGGCCGACGTGTTCCTGGGCGTCTCGGCCAAGGGGGCGGTGACGCCGGAGATGGTCGCCGGCATGGCCGAGAACCCGGTGATCTTCGCCATGGCGAACCCCGACCCGGAAATCACGCCGGAAGAGGCCCATGCCGTGCGGCCCGATGCCATCGTGGCCACCGGGCGGTCGGACTATCCCAACCAGGTGAACAACGTCCTGGGCTTNCCCTACCTGTTCCGCGGCGCGCTGGACATCCACGCCCGCGCCATCAACGACGAGATGAAGGCCGCCTGCGCGCAGGCGCTGGCGAAGCTGGCGCGCGAGGATGTGCCGGACGAGGTGGCGATGGCCTATGGCCGCAAGCTGGCCTTCGGGCGGGATTACATCATCCCCACGCCCTTCGATCCGCGGCTGATCCATGTCATCCCGTAAGCGGTGGCCAAGGTAAGCATGGATACCGGCGTGGCGCGGCGGCCGATCATCGACCTGAAGGCCTATGAGCAAAGCCTGAAGGCGCGGATGGACCCGACGGCCAGCATCCTGCAAGGCATCCATGCCCGGGCACGGCAGGCGCAGGCGCGGATGATCTTTGCCGAAGGCGACGATCCGCGCGTGCTGCGCGCGGCGGTGGCCTATCAGCGCGCGGGGCTGGGACGCGCGCTGGTGGTCGGGCGCGAGAGCGACGTGAAGGAAAAGCTGGAAGGCGCGGGCCTGGGCGACGCGGTGCGCGAGTTGGAGGTGGTGAACGCCGCCAACAGCCGCCACCTCGATAGCTACAAGGATTTTCTCTACAACCGGCTGCAGCGCAAGGGTCACGACCGGTATGACATCAACCGGCTTGCCGGGCGCGACCGGCATGTGTTTGCCTCGCTGATGCTGGCGCATGGCCATGGTGACGGGCTGGTGACCGGGGCCACGCGCAAGTCGGCCTATGTCCTCAGCCTGATCAACCATGTCTTCGATGCCACCGCCGCCGATGGCGCGGTGGGCGTGACGGCGTTGCTGCACAANGGGCGCATCGTGCTGATCGCCGATACGCTGGTACATGAATGGCCCGAATCCGAGGACCTGGCCAATATCGCCACGGCCGCTGCCCGCGTCGCCCGCAACCTGGGGCTGGAGCCGCGGGTGGCCTTCGTGTCCTTCTCGACCTTCGGCTATCCGGTCAGCGAGCGCGCCACCAAGATGCACGAAGCGCCGCGCGTGCTGGACGCGCGCCGGGTGGATTTCGAGTATGAGGGCGAGATGACGGTGGATGTGGCGCTGAACCCCGAGATCATGGGGCAGTACCCGTTCTGCCGCCTGTCCGGCCCGGCAAACATCCTGGTGGTGNNCGCGCGGCATTCGGCCTCGATCTCGGTAAAGCTGATGCAGGAAATGGCGGGGGCCACAGTGATTGGCCCGATCCTGACCGGGGTGAAGAAGCCGATCCAGGTCTGTTCGGTGAACTCTACCGTGAACGACATCCTGAACATGGCGGTGATGGCGGCCTGCCGGGTGGGCTGAGCGCAAGCGTGAACGCCCTCGGCCCAGGCCGAGGGCTGGGGCGCGCAGGTTCCGGGGCGAGAGCGGTAGTGGGGCGGCTTCCCTCCGCCGCCGCGCTCTAGGGTAGCGCCGACACGACCGGAGCCCCCTGATGACCCCCGCCTTTGCCCCCGACAGCCCCGACGCCCGCAGATTGCATGTGGTCGCCCCCGATGCTCTGGACGCCTGGAGTGCGGCGGCGCTAAGCGTCCTGGGGGCCTGGCTGAAGGACACCGGCTTCGAGGCGGGCTATGGCGAAACGCGGCTGCTTCCGGGTGCGGGGGGTGTTGAGGCGGCGGTTGTGGGCCTTGGCTCGGATCAGGCGCGGCGGCGGCTGCGGTTCGGGCTGGCGAAGGCGGTGGCCAGCCTGCCTGCGGGCGACTGGCGGCTTTCCGGCGACCTGACGCCCGAACAGCAAAGCGAAGCGGCGCTTGGCTGGCTGATGGCGGGCTATCGCTTTGACCGCTATCGCCCGGCCAAGACCGACAAGCCCCTGCCCCGGCTAGTGGCGCCGGAGGGCGTGGACGCAAGCCGCCTGCTGGCCATGGCAGAGGGTGAGTTCCTGACCCGCGACCTGGTGAACACGCCCGCCGCCGACATGGGGCCGGACGAGCTGGAATCCGCCTTCCGCGCGCTGGCGGGCCGGTTCGGCGCCGAGGTCGAAGCGGTGAAAGGCGAAGCGCTGGAAGCGGGCTTTCCCATGGTCCATGCCGTGGGCCGCGCCTCTGACCGCGCGCCTCGCATCCTGTCGATGACCTGGGGAGCCGGGCCGAAGCTGACCCTTGTTGGCAAGGGCGTGTGCTTCGACACCGGCGGGCTGAACATCAAGCCGACCTCTGGCATGCACCTGATGAAGAAGGACATGGGCGGCGCGGCCACGGTGCTGGGGCTGGCGCAGATGATCATGGCGCTGGCCTTGCCGGTGCGGCTGCGTGTCATTGTGCCGATGGTGGAAAACGCCATTTCCGGCCGGGCGCTGCGGCCGCGCGACATCCTGACCAGCCGCAAGGGCCTGACGGTGGAGGTGAACGACACCGATGCCGANGGGCGGCTGATCCTGGGCGATGCTCTGGCCTGGGCGGACGAGGAGGCGCCGGACCTGCTGGTTTCCATGGCGACGCTGACCGGATCGGCGCGGGTGGCGGTGGGGCCGGACCTGGCCCCNTATTACGCCACCGACGATGCGGTGGCCACGGCGCTGGAAGTANNAGCGAAGGCGGGGTTCGACCCGGTCTGGCGGCTGCCCTTCTGGGACCCCTACGAGGTGATGATCGAGCCGGGCATCGCCGATCTGGATAACTGCCCGCCGGGGTCTTTCGCCGGATCGGTGACGGCGGCGCTGTTCCTGCGGCGGTTCGTGTCGGTCCCCCGTTATGTGCATTTCGACATCTACGCCCATGCCCCCGCCGACCTGTCNTCTCGCACCAAGGGCGGCACCGGACAGGGCGCGCGGGCAGTGCTGTCGGCACTGCCGTCGCTGATGGGGGTATGAGGATGGACCGCCGCGACACGCCGTTTTCGGGCCGGGTGGCCCATGTCTCGCTGAAGGGCCGGATCGAGGCGGCAGCCTTCACCGAAGGCGAACTGGCGCGGGTAGCGCAGCCGCTGGTGAACCTGCTGAAGTCACCGGGCGGGGCGCGGGATCGGCAACTGCTGTTGGGCGATGCGGTGACGGTGATCGACCGAGACGGCGGCTTTGCCTATGTGATGACTGCGAAGGACGGCTATTGCGGCTGGCTTTCCGCGGCAGCGCTGGAAACTGGCGGCGCCGAGCCCACGCATTGGGCGCGCGGGCCTCGCATCTGTATTCCGACGCGGTGGTGCAGGCGCCCGAGATCGCGGCGCTGACGCTTGGCGCGCGGGTGGCGGTGCTGGAAACCGGGCTTGGCAAGATGGGCCGCTTTGCCCGCACGCCGCAGGGCTTTGTGTACCTGCCATCTGGCGGCACTGGACGACCGGCCCGCGGATGCGGCGGGTGTGGCGGAACTGTTCCTGGGCACGCCCTATCTGTGGGGCGGCAATTCCAGCGCCGGGATCGACTGTTCGGGGCTGGCGCAGGCCTCGCTGCTGGCCTGTGGCGTGGCCTGCCCCGGCGATGCCGACCAGCAGATGGCGGTGGGACGGGAACTGGCGGCGGACGAACCGTTGCAGCGCGGCGACCTGATCTTCTGGAAGGGCCATGTTGCGGTGGCGGTCAGCCCCGACCGGCTGATCCATGCCAATGGCGCCACGATGTCGGTGGCTTACGAGGACACGGCAGCCTGCATCGCCCGCATCGCGGCGCAGGGCGAAGGCGATGTCATCGGGCGGCGGCGGCCGTAGGCGTCAATCCAGCCCGACGGGCCGGATGAACTTGCGCTCCAGCACCTTCAGCACGGCGGCGAGGTCATGGCCTCGCCGCAGCACCTGACCATCCATGCCGACGACGGCGTAGATGCCCTGGCGCAACCTCAGGCGGGGTGTTTCTCCACGCGGTACAGCGGAGTTTCAGCGGTGCGGCGGAAGATTGAGAACACCGCGCGGTCGCGCAGGCAGGACAGTCCGTAATCGCGCCATTCACCCAGGGCCACCATCCGGCCATAGACCGAGAGGATCAGCGCAAGCTCGCGTCGGTCGAAACTGACCTGATCGTCCAGGTGTGGCGAGAGCGGGAAAGGGTCGGCGTCTGGACCGTCATCCTGTCAGATTACTTGGCAAACGTCACAAATCAAGCATTCCTCGCCGCCTTGGGGATGGTTCCCAAGGCCGTCGCGCAAAGACCGCGCCGAAGCCCGAATCCTGCCCATCTGTCGCCGCGATCCATTGGCATACATGTACCTGTAGCCAGTGAAGGGCCGCCCGGCGGTCGGGCAGAAAGCCCCCACCCAACCCGGTCGACGGGCGGTTCCTTTCGGTTGCACTGCAAGACGGCCTCCGGGCAAGTCCCGGGGCCCTTCAACATTCGGCGGCCCCCGGAGGCGATCCCGGGGGCCGTTTCGTTTACTGGAACTCGGGCGCGATGCGCAGACCGCCGGTAACCAGACCGCGCCAGTTGCGCATCTCGGGCTGCAGGCAGCGCAGGGCTGCCGGATGGTTCGCGTCGATCACGCCAAGCCGGACCAGAAGCGAGGCCATGGCGGCCTCGTGCGCCTTGTCGCTGCCGTCCATGATCTTCAGCGCGACGCCCAGCCCGTGTTCGGGCAGGATGGCGACATGCACGCCATCGGCGCCACCCTTGATCGCCGCCTTGCCACCGGCGGCACGCATCAGCTCGGTGTCGGCTTCACCTTCGTAAGCCACCAGTTCGGGGTGCTTCATCATGGCTTCGCGCAGGCGGACCATGGCGTCCGACCGGGCTGTGCCACCCTCGGCCGCAGCATAGGCGGCCATGGCGCGGCCAAGACCCAGAACGGTGGTGGCGAAATTCGGGGCCGAGCAGCCATCGATGCCATAGCCGGGGCTGTCCTCGCCCGTGACCTCTTCAAAGGCAGCACGGATGGCACGCTGGATCGGATGGTCGGCCTCCACATATTCCGGCCCGGCGCGCAGGTGTCTGGTGAAGGTCAGAAAGCCCGCGTGCTTGCCCGAGCAGTTGTTGTGGATCTGGCAGGGCTTTTCGCCCGAGATGATCAGCCGGTCGCGTTCGGGCACATCGCCAGGCCAGTGGCTGCCGCAGCGCAGGGCGGATTCGCCCAGGCCCAGATCGGCCAGCCAGCGGCCGACACGGGCGGTGTGGATGGCGGCGCCCCGATGGCTGGCGCAGGACAACGCCAGCTGTTCGGTGGTCAGACCGGCCGCGTCCGCCGCACCGCTTTCCACCATCGGCAGCGCCTGCAGCATCTTGCAGGACGACCGCGGATAGATCACCGCGCCGGGGTCGCCCCAGCTTTCCACGATCTGCCCCTGGCATCCACCACCACGGCATGGCCCAGATGGCGGCATTCCAGCCGCCCGCCCCGCCACTGTTCTACCAATCCAACAGCCTGACCCATCGGCGCCTTCCCTCACGCTTGCGCGAAAATCTGCCCAGAGGGCTTTCATGCAGCCCGCATTCTGCGATATTGAGAGGTATCGGGTTGATGAGCCTTCCGCCATATGAAAAGGCCGCAGGACAAGCGGTCCCAGGGCAGAGGGCCGGGCAGAGGCGGCTGGAGGCTGTGACAGACATGATTTCCCATATCGTTCGCGCGCTCTCTGGCGCTGCGGTGGCGGCGGTGCTTGCCACCGGCGCGCAGGCGCAGGAATCCACCAACGTCGTCGCCACGATGACGGACTGGAGCGTTTTCACCGAAGAAAGCCCCAAGGAATGCTGGGGCGTGTCGAAGCCGAAGGAAACGGTGAACACCCGCGATGGCCAGCCGGTGCAGGTGCGCCGCGGCGACATCCTTCTGTTTGTCACCTTCCGGCCCGGCAAGCCCGGCGAGATTTCCTTCTCGGGCGGCTATCCCTTTGCCTCGGGTTCGACCGTCAAGGTGGACGTGGATGGCAACAGCTTCGATCTGTTCACCGATGGCGAATGGGCCTGGCCGGGTGCCGCCGAAGACGATGCCGCGCTGCTGGCTGCGCTGAAGAAGGGCGCCACCGCGGTGATCAGCGCCAAGTCCGGCAAGGGCACCCAGACCAAGGACACCTTCAGCCTGCGCGGCTTCACCGCCGCCATGACCGAGGCCGAAAAGCGCTGCAAGTAAGCGAGCCCGGCCCGTCTTTCCGCGCCCCGGTCCTGCCGGGGCGTTTTGTTTTTCCCAGAGATAGCCTATATCCGGCGTCTTGACGCCCGAGGATGCCATGACCGACCCCACCTCCCCCATCACGCAGGATGTTGTCACCATNCCCCGCAAGCTGCCCGAGGGCGGGCCGGTGAACCTTGTCGGCCTGACGCGCGACCAGCTGCGTGATGCCCTGATCGCCGCCGGAACGCCGGACCGGCAGGCCAAGATGCGCGTGGGCCAGATCTGGCAGTGGATCTATCACTGGGGCCTGCGCGATTTCGCGCAGATGACCAACCTGGCCAAGGACTATCGTGCGCTTCTGGCCGAGAACTTCGTGGTCGAGGTGCCGCAGATCGTCAGCCGCCAGATCAGCGCCGATGGCACGCGCAAATATCTGGTGCGCATCGCTGGCGGGCACGAGGTCGAGACGGTCTACATCCCCGAAGAAAACCGGGGGACGCTGTGCATTTCCTCCCAGGTCGGCTGCACGCTGACCTGCACCTTCTGCCACACCGGTACACAGAAACTGGTGCGCAACCTGACCGCGGCGGAAATCGTGGGCCAGGTCATGCTGGCGCGCGACGACCTGGGCGAATGGCCGAAACCCGGCGAGCCCAAGGATGAAACCCGCCTGGTGTCGAACGTCGTGCTGATGGGCATGGGCGAGCCGCTCTACAACTTCGACAACGTGCGCGACGCGATGAAAGTGGTGATGGACAACGAGGGGCTGACGCTGTCCCGCCGCCGCATCACCCTGTCGACCTCGGGCGTGGTGCCGGAAATCGCGCGCTGCGCCACCGAGATCGGCTGCCAGCTGGCAATTTCCTTCCACGCCACCACCGACGCGGTGCGCGACAAGCTGGTGCCGATCAACAAGCGCTGGAACATCGAGACGCTGCTGAACACGTTGCGGGAATACCCGAAGCTGTCGAACAGCGAGCGGATCACCTTTGAATACGTCATGCTGAAGGGCGTGAACGACAGCGATGCCGATGCCCGGCGGCTGGTCAAGCTGATCTCCGGCATCCCGGCCAAGATCAACCTGATCCCCTTCAACGAATGGCCCGGCGCGCCCTATGAACGCTCGGACTGGGAGCGGATCGAGACCTTCGCCGATATCGTCTACAAGGTAAGCTACGCCAGCCCGATCCGCACCCCGCGNGGCGAGGACATCATGGCCGCCTGCGGCCAGTTGAAGTCGGCCACCGAGCGGGCGCGGAAAAGCCGGGCCGAGATTGCAGCCGAGGCAGGGCTTCAGGGTTGATTAACCTTCATGGATCAGTGTCGGCCCATGGAACGCCCGATTGTCTTTCCCCCTGCTGTCTGGTCGGCACTTGAAGCCGAGGCATCGAAGGACGCCACCACCGTGGCGGCCATTCTGCGTGAGGCTGTGGATCGGGAACTGTACCGCCGAATGCGCGCGAAGAAGGCCGAAAGGCCTGATGAGCGGCTCATCGCGCCCCTTCGGGCGCTCCTCGCCCACGACTTCGCCTATGCCCGGGGTGGGAGGATTTGCAGAACCGCCTGGGTGGCAAGGGCTATATCTTGGCAGAATCGGGGCCGGGGCTGATCCTTCTGGACCTGCGGACCGATCTCAAGGTCGCCAAGGCCAGCGATCTCGGCTACAGCCACGCCCGCCTTGCGGGCCGTTTCAGCAAGCCCTTTCCGGCCCATGCCCATGGCCATGTCGTCAGCCAAAGCTGGCTCGGTCGCCCCTGGCCTTGACCCCGCGACCCGGCCGCGGTTCTGTCGGCCATGTCCAATCCCGTCCTTCGAACCCCTCGCCCGCCGCCTGTTCCTGGACGTCCATGCCCTGGCCGAACCGCCCGACGGCCCGGCCAAAGGCCCGGCGCTCCTGGACCTGATCCGGCGCATCGGCTTTGTCCAGGTGGACAGCATCGCCACGGTCGAACGCGCGCATCACATGATCCTGTGGGCGCGGCGGCCCAGTTACCGGCCCGACGACCTGGCGNNCTTGGCGCTGGAGCGGGACCGGGTGCTGTGGGAGCACTGGACGCATGATGCCTCGATCCTGTAAGCCGAGGTGTTCGGGCACTGGAAGCACCGCTTTGCCCGCGACCGGGGGCGGCTGGTGGAACGCTGGACGGGCTGGCAGCGCGACGGGTTCCACGAGAAGTTCGACGAGGTGCTGGCGCGGGTGGCGGACCACGGGCCGGTTTCGGCGGCGGAGGTCGGGGAAGGGAACAGCGCGGGTCGGGCGGGNTGGTGGGACTGGCACCCGTCGAAGGCGGCGCTGGAATATCTGTGGCGGGTGGGCGAGCTGTCGGTCACGCGGCGGGAGAATTTCCGCAAGGTCTATGACCTGACCGAAAGGGTGCTGCCGGGGCATCTTCGGGAGGCGGAGCCTTCCGAGACCGAGACGCTGGACTGGGCCTGTTCTTCGGCGCTGGACCGGCTGGGGTTTGCCACCAGCGGGGAACTGGCGGCCTATTGGGCGCTGGTCACGCCCGAGGCGGCGAAGGGATGGGTGGTTGCNGCGCTGGCCGCGGGGCGGGTGGAGCCGGTGGAGGTGGAGGGGCCGACGGCNAGCCTGCGGCGGTCGGTGGCCTGGCCNGGGCTGGCGCGCGCGCGCGAGGCGGTGGCCGAGCCGCCGGGGCGCGTCCGGGTGCTCTCGCCCTTTGACCCGATGCTGCGCGACCGGGACCGGGCCGAGCGGCTGTTCGGGTTCTTCTACCGGATCGAAATCTATGTGCCCGAGCCGAAACGGGTCTGGGGCTACTATGTCTTTCCGGTGCTGGAGGGGACNCGGATCGTGGGGCGGCTGGATGCCAGGGCCGACCGGGGGCGNGGGGTGCTGCGGGTGCGGGCCTTCTGGCCGGAGGCGGGNGTCCGCTGGGGCTCGGGCCGNCGAGGGTTACTGATGGCCGAGCTGGACCGCCTGGCCCGCTTNTGCTGCGACAGGGTGGAGCTGGCCCCGGACTGGCTCCGCGAGACCGTCCGAGCTCGGACGCCTGGTCCGGGTGTTTGATATCAAGGGGTTAGTCGGGCGGATTAACTTGGACTTAAGGATTGGGGGCGGGGTGGAGCCCCGCCCTACTGGATTGTTGCCGGGATGCCCCAGAGATTGAAGACGGGTGTGCACGAGCTCATACCCTGCAAACCGTGGAAAGAGGTGAGTTCCACCCAACCTACAATGCGATAAAAGCACGACGTCATCCTTGAAACCGGGCGAACCCAGCCTTACGATAGTTCAACTTTGCCTTCGCAGATTGGGGTGACTTTGCCGGAAGAGCCAAAGCCGACCTACGAACAGTATTGTGAACAGCTCCTCAAAGACTGCAAAGAGAAACTCTTCCTGTCCGAGGGCTATTATGAAACTTATCTGAATGGCCTAACCAGCGAAATCAAGGCAAGCAAGTTCAATGACATTTGCGCGCTTTATCAAGCTTTCAGGATAGCTACATCCAGCCAGATATGCTCTTCCTTACGGACCCATCTTCCGCAACGCTGAACCACAAGCCATTTAAGAGCGTTCTAAATAAAATATATAGACTCAACGTCATCCGCCGAAAAAGAAAGGTGACGCAGAGCTAACGCTAGAGAACTTTCATCACAACCTTGATGATCTATTTCGCACACGGTTCATTTGCAAGTATATGGACGGACCTGAGTTTGTCTGTAAAATGCTTAAGGCCGCCTGTGCCGATCTAGGAATAGAGTCCGAGTACCGTGACATCACTACTGGGCTCGGCTATCACGCTTGGCACTTCTATTACAGGCAGCCCATCGATGACTTTGCCGGGACCGGCCCAGCAGCGGTGTCTGTCGAACTTCAATTCACGACGCAATTGGCTGAAGTGATTGGATCCCACACACATTCAATACGAGGCCGTCCGTCTCGGCGAGCAACCGACACCCGGCTGGCGCTGGGACGTAAACTCAAAGAATTTCGTCCATATTACATAAGTCATGGCTTGCACTTGCTCGAGGGTGTAATATTGGAATTCCGCAACTCTGTTTTGGCGCCCAAGCGGCACACCAGGAAGACACGCAACCCGATGAGGCGAAATAGAATCGGATGTCAAATCGCATCAGCGCACCTCAACCTTCCGTTGTTCATCTAGTCACCCTATTTCGCCAAATTTCCAGCGGTGAAATAAAGATACCGGCCTTCCAGCGAGAGTATGTTTGGACGGAGAAGCAGATTCTGGGCTTGCTGGACAGCGTGTATGAGAGCTACCCCATTGGCAGCCTTCTCCTCTGGCGTGTAGACAAGAAAATGCTTGACGTAGCTCCTCGGACTCTTACCGCGTTTCCCGATGTCCCTGACACATTCCCAATGAACTACGTACTCGATGGGATGCAGCGACTCACAACGCTCTATGGAGTATTCAACTACTCCAGTGGGAAGTCGAATGAGAAGCTTAATGTCGGATATGATCTTAGGCAAATGAGATTTCATCACCTAGATCGACTCCCCAGCGAGGCCAGATCNTCTGTGCCCCTTGCGAGCTTGTTCTCTCCTAAGAAGCTACTGGACCTACAGGCTGTGCTGGCGTCCGAGCCAGATGGTGACGCTCTACTCGACACAGTGCTGAAACTGCAAGCCGCATTCCAAGAGTACATGATCCCAACCGTCACTATACAGAGCGGTGATGTTGATAGGGTTGTCGGGATCTTCGAGCGTGTTAACTCCACTGGCACGAGGCTAAACTCCGTCGACTTCATGAGGGCGATCACGTGGTCAAGCACATTCGATTTGTCACAGAGATTGAACGACGTCACGGCGAGGCTGAGTGAGTTTAATTGGGCGCTTGACGCTGACACGGTTGTCAAGTGCATCGCAACAATGATGCGGCTAAACATATCCTCCGANTCACTTGTGGAATTGCGAAATCAGAATGAGCGCGATCTTCACAATGCATTTGACGCTTTGCCAGATGCTATGAAGGCAACNCGCCGATTTTTGCGCCACCACTTCAGCATAAGATCCCCAGAGGTGGTTTCATACCAAGGGCAGATTCTTCTGGCATTCATGCTGACTCACCAAGGGTCTATCCATGATGTAGAAGAGCAGTTCATACGGTGGTTCTGGGCCTGCGGCCTAAATGAACAGCTGCAGGGCAAACCAGATAGCTATGTTTCGAAACTGCTTTCGGACTGGGCGGACCTGCGTCGCGAAAGGGTCTTTTCTGCTACCGTTCAAGCGACGTTCAATAGTAGGGATTTTCTTATGAGGGCGGTNGCGGGTGGCGCCGCGCTCACGAACTCATTCCGCATGGTGCTTGCGCGGACGAGGGCGCAAGATCTGTTAACGGGGTCGAGNATTCCTAGTGCTGAGTACCTTTCCAGCAGCTCGACCTCCCAGTTCGTAGGTGTTCTTAGTAGGGAAGAGGCATCCGCGGCGCTGAACTCATCACTTTCCTCTTCGAAGTTATTCTGCAATTCCGTCTTGATCAGCCTTGACTACGAAAACGCGACTTTGGACGGAAAGAGGATGGTTCTTGACGCGCTAGAGGCTGGGCGCTTCGCCGCCTTAGAAAGCCAACTAATAACGAGGCGGGCCGCGACGGCACTCGCGGACGGCGATCACCGCTCGTTTCTATCCGCAAGGGCAGAGGATATCTTTCAGTACTGCCAAGGAATTTTGGAGTGACCATGTCTTCTCTTGGACTCGATTCTCCCCCTCACCCCACCGGCGGCCGCAAATCCCNCGGCAGCGGGCAGACATAGGGCGTTACCCGCAGCCGCTCGGCGTGTTCGGCCTGCGCCCTCGCCAGCAGGGCGGGGTCGGAAAACAGGAGTTCTCCGCAACGGGCCATGGCCTTGGCGGCGTGGGTCATGCCCTTGTGGGCGGCGGGGGATTTGCCCTGGGCGGTGATCTGCCAGCTGTGCCCCGGCGTGCCGATGGCGTGGGTGGCGACCAGGACCTCGGTCGTGGGGCAGGCCCAGGTGACGTCGGCCACGTCGGTGGAGCCGATCATCTGCTCGCCCCNCGGACGCAGCGGCACGATCCAGTCGCACAGCGGATCGGGGCGGGGCGTCGCGGCGATGCCGCGCCAGGGGGCGGAAAGATCCTCGGGCGAGAGGGTGGCGCGGATGGCCGTGGCATAGGCGCGGTCGGCGGCATCGAAGGGGACGCCGCCGAGTTCTTCCAGCACGCGGTGCATGGTGGCATCCATCACCTCGTTCACCAGGTTGTTCGAAACGGCGGAGAAGATATGCGGCGTGACGGTGGTGCCGGTCATCAGGGCGGCGCCTTCGGCGATGGCTTTCACCCGTTCCACCAGCGCCAGCATGTCGGCGAGTTCGAGGGCGCGGATGGAGTAGCGGACCTTGGCGGTCGCCTGCACCACGTTGGGCGCGGTGCCGCTTAANNGATCGAGATAGGCGTAGTGGACGCGGGCGCCGGGGGNCATGTGCTCGCGCAGGTAGTTGACGCCGACCGACATGAGTTCGACGGCATCGAGCGCCGAGCGGCCGAGATGCGGGGCGACGGCGGCATGGGCGGCGCGGCCGGTGAAGGCGAAATCCATGCGGGTGTTGGCGAGCGAGGGCGGATCGTCGACGCGGGTCATGCCGTCGGGGTGCCAAGTGATGGCGGCGGCGACATCGGCGAAGGCGCCATCGCGGACCATGAAGGTCTTGGCGGCGCCGCCTTCCTCGGCCGGGCAGCCGTAATAGCGGACGCGGCCGGGCGTGCCGGTGGCGGCGAGCCAGTCTTTCAGCGCGCAGGCGGCCAGCAGCGAGGCGGCGCCAAGCAGGTTGTGGCCGCAGCCGTGGCCGTTGGCCCCTGGCGTGACGGGGCGGGGTTCGGCGATGCCCGCGACCTGCGACAGGCCGGNGAGGGCGTCGTATTCGCCGAGGATGGCGATGATGGGGCCGCCCTCGCNCTCGCCCATGACGGCGGTGGGGATCTTAAGAGGGTNTTCGGTGACGCGGAAGCCCTTGGCGCGCAGGGTTTCGGTATGGGCGGCGCAGGAGAGGCGTTCGGCGTAAAGGGTTTCGGGCGTGGACCAGACGCGGTCGGCCAGGGCGGCGAGATCGTCGCGGTGGGTATCGACGGCGTCCCAGATGCGAAGGGTGTTCTGCATGGCGCTCTCCTGCTTGGCGGCAGGAGAGCGGATGGGGCGGGGAAGGCAAGCGGGGGTCAGTGGCTGTGGCTGACCTTCAGTGCGTGGGAGAGGGCGGCGGTGGTGANAGGACTGTTCGCCCGGCGCGGCGTCGAGGACGCCTTGCGCTGCGGTTGTCCGGCCGGGAAGACGCGGCCCTCCATCACCGTGGCCTGCACCGCGATGGTGCGGATCGCGGCGGGGTCCACGGTCAGCGGGTTGTCAGCCAGCACGGTGAGGTTGGCGCGCTTGCCGGNGGTGATCGTGCCGATCTCGTCTTCCAGCTTCAGCGACCAGGCGGCCTCGATGGTGACGCCGCGCAGGGCCTGTTCGGCGGTGACGCGCTGGTCGGNGGCCGCGGTTCGGCCCGAGGNGGTAAGGCGGTTCACGGCGCACCACATCAGGAACAGCGGGTCGGCGGGGGCCATGGGCATGTCGGAATGCAGTGACCAGCGGATGGCGCGGTTCAGGTCGCCCAGGCGCACCATCTCGTCGGCGCGTTCGGGGCCGAGGCCGACCTTGCCATATTGGTCGGCGAGGGCGGCGACGTAATAGGGGTTGCCCGAGACGATGGCGCCAAGCGCGGCGATGCGGGCGACCTGGTCGGGGGCCGAGACGGCGAAGTGGACCAGCACGGTGCGGTGGTCATAGCGGGGGTTGCGGCGGAGGTTGGCTTCCAGCGTGTCCAGCACGCGGTCCAGCCCGGCGTCGCCGTTGACGTGGATGTGGATTTGCCAGCCAGCATCCCAGTAGATGCGGAAGGCGCGCTGGAACACGTCCTCGTCCATCATCCATTCGCCGTGGTGGTTGTCGAGATAGGGTTGGCGCACCTGCATGAGCTGGGAATAGATCGCGCCGTCGGCAAAGAGCTTGGCCTGCAAGGGTGCGAGGCTGGTCATGCCGCCGTACCAGGAGGCCAGCGCCTGGGATTGGGCGATGACTTCGGCGTCGTCGGGGTATTTCGCCACCATCGACTTGGCATCGACCATGAAGGACCAGCGGAACGGCATGTCGGGGCTGGAGAACACCGCGTTCACGCCGTCCTGGACCGGCTTTGACAGGATGCCGCCGGGTTCGTTGCCGATGGTGATGCCCTTGGCGTGCATGTAGTCGCGGGTCAATTCCAGGCCGGACTGCAATTGCTGGGGCGAGGCGACCAGCGGCGCGGCCTTGGGCATGACGGCGAAGAGGCCCTGCTCCCAGAACCGCCCGTCGTCGAATGCGGTTTGCGACTTTGCCGTGGCGTCGAATCCGGCGACAAAGTCGGCGGTGATGCCGCGCGNCTGGAGCGCGGNGGTGTTGAAGATCATCTCGTGGCAGGACCGCGCCCAGGTGATGATCGGGCGGGTCGTGCTGATCGCGTCGAGGTCGGCCTTGGTAAGCGGGCCGAAGAAATCGGGGTGGTAGCCCCAGGTCAGCACGGGGGCCTGCGCATCGGAAAGGGCATTGGCGGCGGCGGTCAGCCGGGTGATGAAATCGGCCTTGTCCTTGACCGCCGGAACGGTGCCCGAGGGCAGCACCCAATCCTCGATCGACAGGATCACCGAGGACATGGTCAGCGCCGCCAGAACCGGGTGGTCATGCTGCGCGACGAAGCCGGGCACGATGACGGCATCGGCAAACTGGCTGTCCAGGCTGTGGGGCTGGTCGCCAAGCGCCGCCGTCACCTCGTCAAGGCTGCCCATGGCGAGGATGCGGCCGTTGACCACGGCCAGCGCCTGTACCGAGGGGCGGGCGGGGTCGAGCGTGACGATTTCGCGGGCGGTGTAGATCGTGGCGGCGGGCGCGGCGGCCATCAGGTCGCCAAGGTCGGTCAGCGAGCCGGTCAGAGCCGAGGCCCGGCCGAAGGAAGCGTACCCAGNCCCGGCAAGGCCGGTGGCAAGGAGAAGGCGGCGGGTGAGGTCGGTCATGGCAGATCCTGCGACAGACGGTTGTGACCGGGATGGTAGTCGCGCGATGGTTGCGAGATTGTCGCCGATACGACAAACTCGCGGCGACAAGGGAGCGCGCGCATGGACCGGGGGCGGCGGAACGGGTGGTGCGGCGGCGCGGCTGGCTGGCCGATCAGGACGAGCCGTTCCAGGCCGAGGTGCTGGCGGCGGCGCGTTTGGTCAGCGTGGCCCCGGGCGGGTTCCTGTTCCATGTCGCGGATGACCCTGGCGGGGTCTATGGCCTGGCGGCGGGCGGCATCGGCGCGCATCTGCTTAAGCAGCTGATGGCGAGTTGCGCCTGGCCATCCTGCGGCCGGGCGCCTGGTTCGGGTACGGGCCTGCGATGCGCGACCAGCCGCGCAGCATGGCCTTTTCGGTGATCGAGGCGAGTTCGCTGTTCTACCTGCCCCTGTCGCGGGTGCGCGACATTGCCCGGATGTCATTGGCCTGTCAGCGGTCGGTGATGATGATGAGCGAATACGGCATGGACATGGCCTTGGCGGCCCTGGGCGTGCTGCTGCTGCGGGCGACCGACAAGCGGGTGGCGGCGACGCTGCTGCACGCGGCCCCGGACGGCCAGCCGCTGCGCCTGACCCAGGCGCAACTGGGCGAGATGGCCAATGCCGAGCGGCAGGTGGTGAACCGGGTGCTGAAGGCGCTGGCGGTGCGGGGCTGGCTGACCTTGGGCTACGGCCAGGTCACGGTGACGGACCGGGCGGGGCTGGAGGCGTTCGTGCGGGGCTGAGGCTGCGGGTGGACAGCGGCCGCGGGGCGTTTCATGAAGGGGCGGCAGATTTCGCGGGGTAGAGCAGGCATGGGCAACAGCTATGAAACGGGGCGGTTGAACCTGCCCTTCGTGGGCATCTCGACCTTTGGCAAGAACCCTTACCAGCCGGATTGGGATGCCATCGGGGCCGATGTGGCGGTGATGGGGGCGCCCTTCGACTTTGGCACGCAGTGGCGGGCGGGGGCGCGGTTCGGGCCGCGGGCGATCCGCGAGGCGTCCACGCTGTTTTCCTTTGGCCATGGCGGCGCCTATGACCACGAGGACGACGTGACCTATCTGCCCGCCGACAAGGTGCGGATCGTGGATATTGGTGACGCGGACATCGTGCATACCGACACGCTGAAGAGCCATGCCAACATCGAATACGGCGTGCGCAAGATGCTGGCGGCGGGGGCTCTGCCGGTGGTGCTGGGGGCNGACCATTCGGTGAACATNCCCTGCATCGCCGCCTTCGACGCGGATTGCGCGGCGAAGGGGCCGATCCACATTGTCCAGATCGACGCGCATCTGGATTTCGTCGATGAGCGGCACGGCGTGCGGTACGGGCATGGCAGCCCGATGCGGCGGGCGGCAGAGCGGGATTATGTGACGGGGCTGACCCAGCTTGGCATCCGCAACGTCAGTTCCACTGCCAAGGACGGTTACGACGCGGCGCGGGCGATGGGGGCGGATATCCTGTCGGTGCGGCAGGTGCGAAGCCTAGGGGTGGCGGCGGTGCTGGACCGCATCCCGACGGGGGTGCGGACCTATGTGACCATCGACATCGACGGGTTTGATCCGTCCATCGCGCCGGGGACCGGCACGCCCTCGCACGGTGGGTTCACCTATTACGANGGGTTGGAGTTGCTGGCCGGGCTGGCCAAGCGCAACCCCATTGTCGGCATCGACCTGGTGGAGGTGGCGCCGGACTATGACCACACGGGCACGACGGCGATCCTGGCGGCGCAACTTCTAATGAACCTGCTGGGGCGCATCTTCCACGCGCGGGGTGTAGGTCAGGCGGGCTCGCGCACCAGGTCGCGCAGCACTTCGGCGCCGAGGGTGAAGGATTTCAGCCGGGCGGCGTGATCGTGGATCATGCCGGTCACCATCAGCTCGTCGGGCTGGTGGCGGTCGATCAGCGCCTGAAGCTGGCGGCGGACGGTGTCAGGCGCGCCCACGGCGGCGCAGGACAGGGNCGCATCGACACCGGCCATGACAGAGGNGGGAACCTCGGACAGGTCATGCGTGGGGCGCGGCAGCTTGCCGGGGCGGCCCGAGCGGAGGCGGGCGAAGGCCAGCACCTGTGAGGAGCGCAGGTAGCGGGCTTCTTCGTCGGTATCGGCGACNNGACAAGGCGCATGGGCCATCATCGCATAGGGCTTTGCCAGGTACTTCGACGGGCGGAAGGTGGCGCGGTAGGTGGCGAGCGCGTCGTCCAGCGCGGCGGGGGCGAAATGGCTGGCGAAGGCATAGGGCAGGCCCAGATAGGCGGCCAGTTGCGCGCCATAGAGGCTGGAGCCGAGCATCCAGACCGGGACATGGCTGCCCTGGCCGGGAATGGCGCGGACCGGGGCGGATTCAGGGGCGTCATCCAGATAGGACAGCAGTTCCACTACGTCCTGCGGGAAGCTGTCGTCCGGCGCCATGTGGCGGCGCAGCGCGCGGGCGGTGGCCATGTCGGTGCCGGGCGCGCGGCCGAGCCCGAGGTCGATGCGGCCAGGGAACAGGGTTTCCAGCGTGCCGAACGCCTCGGCCACCATCAGGGNGGCGTGGTTCGGCAGCATGATGCCGCCGGCGCCGACGCGGATGGTCTTGGTGGCGGCGGCGACATGGCCGATGACCACGGCGGTGGCGGCGCTGGCGATGCCGGGCATGTTGTGATGCTCGGCCAGCCAGAAGCGGTGATAGCCCTGCGCCTCGGCCATCTGCGCCAGCGCGGCGGTGTTGGCCAGCGCGGCGGCGGCGGTCTGGCCCTCGGGGACCGGCGAGAGGTCGAGCAGCGAGAAATGGTGCATGGGAGGCTCCTTCCCGGTGAAGGTAGGGAGCCGGGGTGGCAGAGAGAAGGGCGGAAAACGAAACGGCCCGTGCGGGGAGGAACGCACGGGCCGTCCGCTCTCGCGCCGGTCAGGGGAGGACCCGACAAGGCGCCACGCGGCGGGCCGGGGTAATTCCCGGCCCGGCACGATGTCAGTAGTTGTAGGCGCTTTCGCCGTGTTCGGTCTGGTCCAGGCCCTGGCGTTCCAGATCGGCCGAGGGACGCAGGCCCATGATCATGTCGATCCCCTTGAACAGGATGAACGAACCGATGCCCGACCAGGCCAGCGTCACGAGGACCGCCTTGATCTGGGTGATGACCTGGGCGCCCATGTCGAACTCGCCGGGCACCGCCGGGAACACGGTGTAGTCGAACCAGCCCTGGCCACCCAGCGACGGCGCGGCGAGGATGCCGGTGCCGATGGCGCCGATGATGCCGCCCACGCAGTGGACGCCGAAGACGTCGAGGCTGTCGTCATACTTCAGCTTGCCCTTCACGGTGGACACGAAGAAGTAGCAAACCGGCGAGACGACCAGGCCCAGCACCACCGAGCCCATCGGCGAGGCGAAGCCCGAGGCCGGGGTGATGGCCACGAGNNGTACCACCGCGCCCGTCACCGCACCCAGAAGCGAGGGACGGCCGTGGCGGATCTGTTCCACGATGCTCCAGGCGAAGGCGGCGGCAGCGGTGGCGACGAAGGTGTTGATGAAGGCCAGCGCGGCGAGGCCGTTGGCTTCGAGGTTGGAACCGGCGTTGAAGCCGAACCAGCCCACCCACAGCATCGAGGCACCGATCATCGTCATGGTCAGCGAATGGGGCGGCATCGCCTCTTTCAGGTGGCCAAGGCGCGGACCGATGACCAGGCAGCCGACGAGACCCGCGATACCGGCGTTGATGTGAACCACGGTGCCGCNCGCGAAGTCGAGCGCGCCCCAGCCCCAGAGCAGGCCATAGTCGCCCGGCAGGTCAGCCAGGAAGTCCGGGCCACNCCAGTACCAGACCATGTGGGCCATCGGGAAGTAGATCACGGTCAGCCACAGCACGGTGAAGACCATCAGCGGCCAGAACTTCACCCGCTCGGCAAAGGCGCCAACGATGANGGCCGTGATGCAGGCGAAGGTCATCTGGAAGATGACGAAGGCATATTCCGGGATGTAGACGTTGTTCGAGAAGGTCGCGGCGAAGGNTGCCGCTTNCACGCCCGACAGGAACATCTTCGACAGGCCGCCGATGAACGGACCGCCCGAGGTGAAGGCAAGGCTGTAGCCGTAGGTCACCCAGATGATCGCGCCGATCGACACGATCATGAAGACCTGCATCAGCACCGAGAGCATGTTCTTGGTGCGCACAAGGCCACCATAGAACAGGGCCAGCGCCGGAACCGACATCAGCAGCACCAGGGCCGAGCTGACGAGCATCCAGGTGGTGTCGCCCTTGTTCACCATGCCGCCATGGCGGCGGCATCGGGGTTCTTGATGGGGCGCGACGACTTCGACGACCGCCTCTTGCGCCCAGACCGGCACGGCGGCCGCGAGCGACGCGCCCAGCGCCGCAAGGCCGAGGGTTTGAGTTCTGTTCAGCATATCCTTGGTTTCCCCTTCCCGCCTGTTCTTACAGCGCATCGTCATCGGCTTCGCCCGTGCGCACCCGCACGGCATGTTCCACGTTCAGGACGAAGATCTTTCCGTCGCCGATCTTGTCGGTCTTCGCGGTGGTCTGGATGGTTTCGACAACGGCTTCGGCCAGGCTGCCGACGACCACGATTTCCAGCCGGACCTTCGGCACGAAGTTCACGGCATATTCCGCCCCGCGGTAGATTTCGGTGTGGCCCGACTGCGAGCCAAATCCCTTGATCTCGGTCACCATCATGCCGCGCACTCCGATGGCGGTCAGCGCCTCGCGGACCTCCTCGAGCTTGAACGGCTTGATTGCTGCAATGATCAGTTTCACGGCGTTCCCCTCTATGGTCGAGGGCCCGAGGCGGCCCTTGTCCGATAGAAGGGCGGCTTTCCGCAGCGCAGCACAAGGCACCAGCGCCGCAGCGGGCGCCTTCAAGGCGAGCGTTTCGCACAATTTCTGCACAAATCAGTCATACTGCCTAAATATTGTGCTGAATTGGTAAGCGAATCGTGAGCGCGGCTTCTCCACATTTTCGCTTTCTGCGGCTATGGTTCGGAAAAGGCGCCCCGGCCGTGGCCGGAGGAAAAGGCAGATCGGGCATGGCATCGACGGGCAAGGGCAAGGGGCCGCTTGTCGCGGATCGCAGGTATGCGGGCCGCGAGCAGGCGCAACCGAAGGCGGCAAAGCCGCGGGCAGCGGCAAAGGCGGCGCCGCGGCGTCCGGTGAAACGGCGCGGCCTGATCTCGGGGTTGATCGTGGGGTTCTTTGCGCTGATCTGGCGGATCGTCTGGGGTATCGGCTGGCGGGTGGGGTTGCTGGTCGGCCTGGCCGTGGCGGCCACCACCTTCTATTTCTACGCCAAGCTGCCGCCGGTGACCGATCTGCTGGACGGGCGCGCGCGNGGGTCGGTGACGTTTCTGGATACCAATGGCGCGCCCTTTGCCTGGCGGGGCGAGACCTTTGGCGGGCAGGTCACGGCGGACACGGTGTCGCCCAACCTGCTGCATGCGGTGGTGGCGACCGAGGACAAGCGGTTCTACTATCACATGGGCATCAGCCCGCGCGGCATTGCCAGCGCCATCCGCATCAACCTGGCCGAAGGACGCGGGCCGTTCGAAGGCAACGGCGGNTCGACGATCACGCAGCAGGTGGCCAAGCTTCTGTGCCTGGGCGTGGCCTGGGATCCGACGCAGTGGAAGGATGAGGCGGCCTATGAGGCGGACTGCCGCAAGGGCAGCCTGATGCGCAAGATCAAGGAAGTGCCCTTCGCCCTGGCGATGGAGCTGAAGTATTCCAAGACCGACATCCTGACGATCTACTTCAACCGCGCCTATCTGGGCGCNCACACGCGCGGCTTCGAGGCGGCGTCGCAGCGCTATTTCGGCAAATCGGCGCGCGACGTNGACGCTTCGGCCGAGGCGGCGATGCTGGCGGGCCTGCTGAAGGCGCCAAGCTATTACGCGCCGACGAACAATCTGGAACGGTCGCGCGAGCGGGCGGCGGTGATCATCGGGTTGATGCAGGAGCAGGGCTATCTTACGAAGGAAGAGGCGGCAGAGGCGCTGGCGCATCCGGCCGAACTGTCCGAGGCGGCGCAGAGCCGGTCGGGCGGGTTCTTTGCCGACTGGGTGATGGAGACGGCGCCNACCTTCCTGACCACCGAGACCACGGAAGATGTGGTGATCGCCACCACGCTGGACCAGCGCGTGCAGAAGGCGGCGGAAGAGGCGCTGGCCTTCGTCTTCGAGACCAAGGTGAAAGAGGGATCGAAGGCGCAGGCGGCCATCGTGGTGATGTCGGCCGACGGCGCGGTGCGCGCCATGGTGGGCGGGCGCAAGATCGAGGCGGCGGGGTCGTTCAACCGCGCCACGCAGGCGCTGCGCCAGACCGGGTCGGCCTTCAAGCCCTTTGTCTATGCCGCGGCACTGGACATGGGCTGGAGCCCCTGGGACACGGTGGAAGACACGCCGCTGACCATCACCACGCCGGGGTCGGGCCCCTGGTCGCCCTCGAACTACGACGACGAGTTCAAGGGCACGGTCACGCTGGTGCAGGCGCTGAAGGAAAGCCGCAACATCCCGGCAGTGCGGGTGTCCGAAGCGGTGGGGCGCGAGAATGTGCGCACGGTGGCGGCGGCCTTCGGGTTGAAAAGCGACCTGGCGGCGGGGCCNGCGCTGGCGCTTGGCGCGTCGGAATCGACGCTGCTGGAGATGACGGGAGCCTGCCGCATCCTGAACGGCGGCAGTTCCGTCACGCCCTACGGCATCGACGCGCTGACCCTGCAGGGCGAGACCGAGCCCCTGCTGGGCGCAGGCGGCGGCATCGGCGAGCGGGTGATTTCGCAGGAGGCGGCGGAAGAGCTGATCTTCATGATGACCCAGGTCGTCGAGGGCGGCACCGGAGGGCGNGCGCGGCTGCCTGACCGCGAGGTGGCAGGCAAGACCGGCACCACCCAGGCGGCACGCGATGCCTGGTTCGTGGGCTTTTCGGCGGATTACGTCGCCGGGGTCTGGATGGGCTATGACGACAACACGCCCTTGACCGGGGTGACGGGCGGCGGNCTTGCGGCGGAAATCTGGCACGAGGTCATGCTGCGGGTGCATGAGGGCGTGGAACCGAAGCCCCTGCCGATGATCGTGCCGGAACGGCTTGGCGCCGGTGCAGGTGGAGGTCACGGCCTCGTCCGGCAATGCCGGGGGCGAGAAGAAGCGCAAGGATCCGATCGGGATATCCTGCGCGGCATCCTGGGCGGGGATAACTGAGGGGCCCGTAGGATGGGCAATATTGCCCATCCTACGGGGCGCGCGATCAGCTCTTGTTCAGCTGGGCGATCAGCTTGTCGATGCTGCCGCCGTTCTGGTCCAGCATCGCGCCGATTTCGGTGCGCTCGGACGAGAGCATGTTCACGCCCTCGATGATGATGTTGAAGAACAGGTTCTTGCCCGACTTGTCCGAGACGTACCAGCGCAGGTCGAAGGGCGCCTCGCCCTTCAGATAGGCGACCGAGACGACCTCGTAGTAGCTTTTCACCGGCTTGGCGCCTGTCACCTCGATCCGGCCACCGATGAATTCGCGGAAGCGGCGGCCGTATTTGCGGCTGAGATAGCCCTGGTAGGCCTTGGTGAAGGCGCTCATCTGCGCGGCCGAGGCGGTTTTGGCGGGCGGGCCAAGCACCGAGCGGGCGATCACCGGCACATCGGCATAGCGCGCGAAGATGCGTTCGAAATCGCCGTACATGGCGGTTTCGGACTTGCCCGAGTTGATGGTGGCGTCGATTTCGGCCAGGGCCTGGCCGACCAGCGCCTTGGCCTGGGCATCATCCAGCGCCGCGGCCGGGCGCGGCAGGGCGGCGATCAGCGCGCCCGACAGGCTGGCGGCCAGAAGGCCGCGGCGGGTGAAGGAAATGTCATTCGGCATAGGGGTCCTCGAAACCAAAAGGCACGGCGCTCTAAGATCCGTTCCGGTGGCACCGTCTTCGGCGTAGGGGTCGATGAACCCGTCATCCGCCGCGCCGGTGTCGCCCAGTTCGAACCTGCGGTTCTGCATGTAGAGAAGGCGTGTCTGCGCGTAGCTGTCCGCGCTTTCATATAGGACGGAATCGAAGGTATCGGAATAGCGGCCCCGCTCGACCAGCATGGAAGCGCCCGACAGCACCAGAAGCACGACGCCCTGGGTCGGCGTCACGACATAGCCCACGGGTTCAGCCAGCCGCCGCGAACTTGCTTACGGTGTCGCGGTCGGTGGTCGGGCCAAGCAGGGGCAGTTCGTCATAGTTGCCCTCGGGCACGCCCCAGACATAGAGCGTGTCGCCCAGCGTGGTGGAATGGTTGGGGATGCCGATGGCGGTGGCCGGATCAAGGATGCCGCCCAATCCCACGGTGGCATTGATGGCAAAGCGCAGGGTGGCTTCCACCGCCTTGCCCGGCTTGGCCTGCAACAGGTAGTTCACCGCATCGCCGGGGATTCCAGGTGTCGGCGGCGTTCATGATCGCCACCTCGGCCTCGTCGGGCAGAAGACCCTCTGTGCCTTCGGCCGCCGGGCGGAACACGGCCTTGTCGAATTCGACGTTCATTTCGTGGACGGCGCGGTTTTCGGCTTCGTATTCATCGCGGACCTCGCCCGACGGCGCGCCACAGCCGGACAGCAGTGCCGCCGTCGCAACCAGACCGGCCGACCGCCAAACCATGCCAGAGACGCCCAAGACTGCCATCTTTCTTCTTTCCGGTAGCCGACGGATAAGTAAATGTTGCCCGATCCGGGAAGGCAAGGCATAGGCTGGGCGCCAACCCAAGGCAACCGGCGGCGAACCGCCGACGAGCAAAGCGGGACCAATCTGCCCGGCCAAGACACCGACCGGGCGACATGCAACAGATGCAGGCATTATGAGCGCAATCGACACCAACCGCGGCGCCGCAGAACTGCGCGCCGCCCGTTCGGACAGCCGGGGTCTGCTGATCTCGGTCTTCATCTTCAGCATCTTCACCAACCTTCTGATGCTGACCGGGCCCCTGTACATGCTGCAGGTCTATGACCGCNNGTTGGGGTCGCGGTCAGAGCCGACCCTGGTTGCCCTGTCGGCGCTGGTGGCCTTCCTGTTCCTGATGATGGGCGTGCTGGACCACGCGCGGTCGCGGCTGATGGCGCGCATCGGCGCGCGGTTCCANGGAAAGCTGGACCGCCGGGTCTTTGCCGCCTCGGTGCGGCGNCCTGACGATGAACCGGGCGACCCTGCCGCGCTGGCGGCGCAGCGCGATCTGGAGGCGATGCAGCGGCTGTGGTCCTCGCCCGTGCTGCTGGCGCTGTTCGACATTCCTNNGACCCCGGTCTTTGCCGCCGCGATCTTCATCTTCAACCCGCTTCTGGGCTGGCTGGCGGTGGGCGGCGGCGTGGTGCTGGTGATCGTGACGATCCTGAACCAGTCCTCGACCAAGCTGCCGCTGACGCGTGCCAACAACGCCACCATGGCGGCGGAACGGGTTTCGGACGCGTTGAAGAACGAATCCGAGACGATCCAGGCGCTTGGCATGACCAGTGCCGGTTTCGACCGCTGGCAGGCGGCACGCGGCGTGGCGCTGCGGACCTCGGTCGAGGCGTCGGATCTGGCGGGCGGCTATTCCGTGGCCTCGCGCACCTTCCGGCAGTTCCTGCAATCGGCGATGCTGGGGGTCGGCGCCTGGCTGGTGCTGCAGGGCGAGCTGACCTCGGGTGCGATGATCGCCGGGTCGATCCTGATGGGGCGCGCCCTGGCACCCATTGAACAGGCGGTGGGCCAGTGGGCGGTGGTGACGCGGGCGCAGGAAGGCTTACGGCGGCTGAGCGAACTGCTGGCGCGCCAGCCCGAGGAACCGCCGCGCACCAATCTGCCGCGGCCGAATGCCGTGCTGGACGTGCAGGGGCTGACGGTGATCCCGCCCGGTGAAAACCAGGCGGTGCTGCGCATGGTCAGCTTTACCCTGGCGCCGGGGCAGGCTTTGGGGGTTATCGGGCCTTCGGGGGCCGGAAAGACCAGCCTGGCGCGCGCGCTGATCGGTGTGGTTTACGGCNNGGGCAAGGTGCGGCTGGATGGCGCCACGCTGGACCAGTACGACCCCGATGTTCTGGGCGGCTATATCGGCTATCTGCCGCAGCGGATCGCGCTGTTCGACGGCACGATTGCCGACAACATCGCCCGGCTGGCGCCGCATCCCGACCCCGCCAAGGTGGTCGAGGCGGCGAAGAAGGCGGCGGCGCATGACATGATCCTGAAGCTGCCCGATGGCTATGACACGCGGATTTCGGCGGTGGCCAGCCGGCTTTCNGGCGGGCAGATCCAGCGCATCGGGCTGGCGCGGGCGCTGTATGGCGATCCGGTGCTGCTGGTGCTGGACGAGCCGAACTCGAACCTGGACAACGACGGGTCGGTGGCGCTGAACACGGCGATCCGCCAGATGAAAGAGCAGGGCCGCGGCGTGCTGATCATGGCGCACCGGCTTACGGCCATTCAGGAATGCGACCTGCTTCTGGTGCTGGAGGACGGCACGCGCCGGGCCTTTGGCCCGCGCGACCAGGTGCTGCGCGAGATGGTGAAGAACCATACCGAAATCGTGCGATCGACCGGACCGGGAGGTGTGACATGACCGAAGCGCCCAAGACTCCGGACGCCGTCGGGGCGCAGGTGCCCGAAGCGGCCGTGCCGCCCAAGCCGCTTACTGACGCCGCGGCGGCGCCTGCCGCCGCATGAGCGTGGCCGCGCCGCAGCTGACGCTGGCGCCCATGGCGGCGGCGCCGTCCGGCAAGAAACCGGCGCAGTTTTCGGCGCGGGGTCCGCTCGTCCTGGGCTTTGTCGGGGTTGCCATTCTGGTGGTGGGTCTGTTCGGCTGGGGTTTCGGCACGACCATCGCTTACGCCGTGGTGACCAGTGGCATGCTGGAGGTCGAGCGCAATCGCCAGATCGTGCAGCATCCGGACGGCGGCGTGGTGGAGACGATCTTCGTCAAGGACGGCGATACCGTGCAGGCGGGCGACGTGCTGATCCGGCTGGACGGCAATGTGACCCGATCCGAGCTGGCCATCGTGGAAGGCCAGCTGTTCGAGTTCCTGGCCCGCCGCGCGCGGCTGGAGGCGGAACGCGACGGTGAGGATCAGGTGGAGATCACCGGCGAGCTGGCCGAGCTGTCGAAGACCCGGCCCGATGTGGCCGAACTGGTCGACGGCCAGGTCAAGCTGTTCGAGGCCCGCCGCGACACGCTGGCCAAGCAGCTGGAACAGCTGGGCAAGCGCCAGGGCCAGATGAACTCGCAGATCGACGGCATCGACGCCCAGCTAGACGCCCAGTCAAAGCAGCTGGTGCTGATCGAAAGCGAGTTGAAGGACCAGCAGGGCCTTCTGGAAAAGGGTCTGGCGCAGGCCAGCCGGGTTTCATCGTTGCAGCGCGAACAGGCGCGGCTGGAAGGCCANGTTGGGCGAGCTGACAGCCAGCCGGGCGCAATCCGAAGGCCGCATCACCGAGATCGAACTGGAAGTGCTGCGCCTGCAGGCGGCGCGGCGCGAAGATGCCAACGAACAGCTGCGCGACGCCTACGCCAAGGAACGCGAACTGGCGGAACGCTTGCGCGCCTTGCAGGAAAAGATCGAACGTCTGACATCCGGGCACCCGTGTCGGGCATCGTGCTGGGCATGTCGGTGACGACGCCGCGGTCGGTGATCCGGCTTACCGATCCGGTGCTTTACATCATCCCGCAGGACCGCCCGCTGGTGATCATGGCGCAGGTGCCGCCGATCCATATCGACGAGGTCCACATGGGCCAGGCGGCCGAACTGATGTTCCCCGCCTTCTCGGCACGCACCACGCCGCAGCTGGAGGGTCATGTCACCATGGTTTCGGCCGACGCCCTGACCGACCAGCGCACGGGGCAGACCTATTACCGCGCCGAAATCGCGCTGGACCCCGGCGAGATGGAAAAGCTGCGCGACCTGCAGCTGTTGCCGGGGATGCCGGTGGAAGCTTTCATCAAGACCGACGACCGCACGCCGATCGCCTATCTGACGAAGCCCTTCACCGACTACTTCGCCAAGGCCTTCCGCGAGTTGTGAGTGCAGCCCGCCCCTTGCCGGGGCGGGCCTCGCGGCTAGCTTCCGGGGCGCAACCCGGAGGATGCCATGACCCAGATCGAGACCCGCCTTGCCGAGCTTGGCGTGACCCTGCCCGACGCGCCGCATGCTTGCATGGCCAATTATGTGCCCTTCGTGGTGGTGGGCAATCTGGTGCATGTTCCGGGCCAGATCAGCCAGAACGCGGGCGGGCTGATCAAGGGCAAGCTGGGCGCCGACCTGGATGTGGCGGCGGGGGCGGATGCCGCGAAAACCTGTGCGATCAGCCTGCTGGCGCAGGTGAAGAAGGCCTGCGGCGGCGACCTTTCGCGGCTGGTGCGGGCGGTGAAGCTGGTGGGTTTCGTCAACTCCACGCCCGAGTTCACCGACCAGCCCAAGGTGATCAACGGCGCCTCGGACTTCCTGGTGGCGGCGCTTGGCGATGCCGGGCGGCATGCGCGGTCGGCGGTGTCGGCGGCGTCCTTGCCCCTGGGCGTGGCGGTCGAGATCGAGGGATCTTCGAGATCCGCCCGTGATGCGCGTGCCCCTGCCTGCGGATTTCCTGCGCCTGCCGCTGGCGCATCGCGCGCTGCATGACCGCAAGGCCGGGCGGATCGAGAATTCGCCCGCCGCGATCCGCGCCGCGGTCGAGGCCGCTATGGCATCGAGATCGACCTGCAGCTGTCGAAAGACGGCGTGGCGATGGTGTTCCATGATGACGATCTGGATCGGCTGACCCATGAAAAGGGGCCCGTGGCCCATCGCACCGCGGCCGAATTGGGCCGCATCCGGTTGAAGGACAGCACGGACTGCATCCCGACGCTGGCCGAGGTGCTGGAACTGGTCGGCGGGCGGGTGCCCCTGCTGATCGAGCTGAAGGACCAGACCTTGCGGCTGGTGCAGACCGACGGTGCGCTGGAAAAGGCGACGGCCGAGGTTCTGTCGGGTTATGCCGGGCCGGTGGCGCTGATGTCGTTCAACCCGCATTGCATCGCCCATCTGGCGAAACTGGCGCCCGAATGGCCGCGCGGCATCACCACCGCCGCCTATGACCTGAAAAGCTGGTATCCGCTGGACCGCGCCACCCGTGCCCATCTGCGGGCGATTCCGATTACGACCGCGTCGGCGCCAGCTTCATCAGCCACGAGGCCAAGGACCTGGGCCGTGCCCGCGTGGCCGAGCTGAAGGCGGCGGGGGCTGCCGTGCTGTGCTGGACGATCCGCAGCGCCGGTGCCGAAGCCGAGGCGCGGCGGGTTGCCGATAATGTGACCTTCGAAGGCTATGCCGCGGCCTTTCCGGGCTGATCGGCCCTTGTCCTCCGGCCCTCCAGCTTCATCTTGGCCCAAATACCCTCGGGGGTCCGGGGCAGAAGGCCCCCGGCTTCGACGCGGGACGGACGCGCGCCATGTCAGACCTGACGCTTCACGACGGCCTCTCGGAAATCCCGGCGGAAAGCTGGGATGCCGTGGCCTGCCCCGAGGGCGCAACGGGCCGCCCTGTCGATCCCTTCACCACGCACCGTTTCCTGACGGCGCTGGACGGCTCGGGCTCCACCGGCAAGGGCACGGGCTGGACGGCGCGGCCGCTGGCCTTGCGGCGCGGGGGTGGACTGGCTGCTGTGCTGCCGCTGTATGTGAAGACCCATAGCCAGGGCGAATACATCTTCGACCATTCCTGGGCCGATGCCTGGCAGCGCGCGGGCGGGCGCTATTACCCCAAGCTGCAGGTCGCCGTGCCCTTCACGCCCGCCACCGGGCGCCGGTTCCTGTGTGCGCCGGAAGACCGGGCGGCGCTGCTGCGGGCGGCCATCGGGCTGGCGCAGGGCAATGACCTGTCCTCGCTGCACGTCACCTTCTGCACCGCCGAAGAGGCCGAGGCGCTGGCAGGCGTCGAGGGCACCTTGCATCGCGTGACGCAGCAGTTCCACTGGCTGAATCGGGGCTATGGCAGCTTTGACGACTTCCTGTCCGACCTGTCCAGCCGCAAACGCAAGATGATCCGCAAGGAGCGCGAGGGCGCGCAGTCGCATGGGCTGACGATCCAGGCGCTGACCGGCGGGCGGATCGAGGCCTGGCACTGGGATGCGTTCTGGGCCTTCTACCAGGACACCGGCGGGCGCAAATGGGGCNNCACCTACCTGACCCGCGCCGCCTTCGACGCCTTCCACGCCACGATGCGCGACGACATGCTGCTGGTGCTTGCCTTCGACGGGAACCGGCCGGTCGCCGGGGCGCTGAACTTCATCGGGCGGGATACGCTGTTCGGCCGCTACTGGGGCTGCGTCGCCGACTATCCCTTCCTGCATTTCGAGCTGTGCTATTATCAGGCCATCGACTGGGCGATTGCGCAGGGCCTGCCGCGGGTAGAGGCCGGGGCGCAGGGCGGACACAAGCTGGCGCGCGGTTATCTGCCAAGCCCGGTGCATTCCCTGCACTGGATCGCCGATCCCGCTTTGCGCGACGCGATAGACCGCTATCTTCAGGCGGAACGGCGTGCCGTGGACGAAGAGATCGAGGTGCTGACGGCCTTCGGCCCCTTCCGCCGCGGCGGTGTGGACGAACGAGATTGAACCCCGAGGGAGCCTTTGATGATCACCTTCTACACCAACCCGATGTCGCGCGGCCGCATCGTCCGCTGGATGCTGGAAGAGCTTGGCCAGCCCTATGAAACCGTCTGGCTGGACTATGCCACCACGATGAAGGCGCCGGAGTACCTGGCAATCAACCCGATGGGCAAGGTGCCNATGGTGGTCTGCGACGGCCATGTCGTGACCGAAGCCGCGGCGATCTGCACCTGGCTGGCGCAGGCCTTCCCCGAGGCCGGGCTGATGGCGAAGGACAGCGCCAGCTTCTATCGCTGGATGTTCTTTGGCGCCGGGCCGGTGGAACAGGCCGTGGTGAACACCTCGCCTGGCTGGAAGCCCGGCACGCCGCAAGAGGCCGGGCGCACCGGCTATGGCTCGCTTGACCGGGTGGTGGCCGCGTTGACCGGACATCTGACGGCGAATGACTATTTCGTGGACGGCCGCTTCACGGCGGTGGATGTCTATGTCGGCAGCCAGATCGGCTGGGGCCTGCGCTTTGGCACCATGCCGGGCAACGACACGCTGGCCGCCTATTGGGCGCGCATCTCGGCGCGTCCGGCGCTGGCGCGGGCTGCCGCCATCGACGAGGCGCGGGTGAAGGAGACACAGGGATGAGCACGCTGCTGACGGAAGCCGAACGCAACGCCCTGCTGCCCGGTCTTGGAGACACGGGCTGGGCGGCGGTGAAGGGCAAGGATGCCATCCGCAAAGTGTGGAAGTTCAAGAGCTTTTCNGAAGCCTGGGGCTTCATGTCCCGCGCGGCGCTGGCGGCCGAGAAGGCGAACCACCACCCGGAATGGCTGAACGTCTACAACGTGGTGGATGTGACGCTGACCACGCACAGCGCCAAGGGGCTGACGAAGCTGGATACCGACCTGGCCGCCCGCATGGATGCGCTGGCCGGGGCGGCCGAGGTACAGCGCGATCTGGGCCAGCCGATCCAGTGCCTGTGCGAGATTCACCACGCGCAACAGCCGGGCTGACATTGCGCCATCGAGCCCTGCCGGGCTCTCCTCGCGCGCCGCTTGGCGAGGAAAGCCCGGCAGGGCTTGATGAGCCGCGGTCAGATGGCTTCCAGCAGCGCCTCGCCGGTCGAGATGTTGCACTCACCCGACTTGTCGATCTGCACCACCTTGACCACGCCATCCTCGACCAGCGCGGCATAGCGCCTGGACCGGCCGAAGAAACCCAGGTGGGGCACGTCGAAACCCATGCCGATGGCCTTGGTGAAGGAGCCATCCGCATCGGCGGCCAGGGTGATGCTACTNNTGGTGGCGCCGGTCGCCTCGCCCCAGGCCTTCATCACGAAGGGGTCGTTGACCGAGATGCAGATGATCTCGTCCACGCCCTTGGCGTCGAACTGCGGCTTGGTGCGCATGAAGCTGGGCAGGTGCGCGGTGGAACAGGTGCTGGTGAAGGCCCNCGGCAGGCCGAAGACCACCACCTTGCGGCCCTTCAGCCGCTCGGCCACCGAAACCTGTTCGGCGCCCTTGTCACCCATCATCAGCAATGTGCCGTCCGGCAGCGCGGCGCCTTCGGAAATCGTCATGGAATAAGCCTCTCGGTTGCGTTTCCCTGACCTCGGGTTATAGGGTCCGGCCCGGATATCGGCCAGAGGGGGAAGGCCATGCATGTCGTGGTGATCGGGGCGGGGCAAGCGGGGGCGGCGCTGGTGGCGCGGCTGCGGTCGCAGGGCCACACGGGGCCGGTCACGCTGATCGGCGAAGANGCCACGCCGCCCTACCAGCGCCCGCCGCTTTCAAAGGCCTATCTGCTGGGCGAGATGGAAGAGGAACGGCTGTGGCTGCGGTCGAACGAATTCTATGCCGAGAACGACATCACCCTTCGCCTGGGGCGCCGAGTGACCGCTATCGACACCGCGGCCAGGACGGTGAGCCTGGGCGACGAGGTGATGGGGTATGACGAACTGGCGCTGACCACCGGCGCGNNATCCCCGCGGCTGCCCGCGGCCATCGGCGGCGATCTGGCCGGGGTCTATACCGTGCGGACGCTGGCCGATGTCGATGCCATGCGGGACGAATTCACGCCCGGNCGNCGCGTGGTGATCGTCGGCGGCGGCTATATCGGGCTGGAGGCCGCGGCGGTGGCGGCGAAGCTGGGGGTGAAGGCGACGGTCGTCGAGATGGCGCCGCGTATCCTGCAGCGGGTGGCGGCGCCCGAGACCTCGGACTATTTCCGCGCGCTGCATGCCGGNCAGGGTGTGGAGATCCTGGAATCCACCGGGCTGGACCGCATCCTGGGCGAGGACAGGGTCACCGGCGTGCGGCTGAAGGACGGGCGCGAGCTGGCTGCCGATTTCGTCATCGCTNNTGTGGGCATTGCGCTTACCACGGCGCTGGCCGAGGCGGCAGGGATCGCACTGGACAACGGCATTGCCTGCGACGCATTCGGNCGGACCTCGGCGCCGCATGTCTGGTCGGCGGGCGATTGCGCGTCCTTCCCCTGGAAGGGCGGCTTACTGCGGCTGGAATCGGTGGGCAATGCCATCGACATGGCCGAGGCGGTGGCCGACAACATGCTGGGCGCAAACGCGCCTTACGAGGCGAAGCCCTGGTTCTGGTCGGACCAATACGACTGCAAGCTGCAGATCGCCGGGCTGAACACCGGCTATGACCGCATCGTGACGCGGGGACCCGAGGGCGAGGGCGTGTCGTTCTGGTACTATGCTTACGAGACGCTGCTGGCGGTGGACGCGATGAACGATCCGCGGGCCTATATGGTGGGCAAGCGGCTGATCGAGATGGGGAAATCCCCCGATCCGGCGGCGGTGGCGGACCTGGCCACCAACCTGAAGGCGCTGCTGAAGTAATGCGCATCATCGGCGGCGCACGGCGNGGGTTGAAACTGGCGGAGGTGGGCGAAGGTGATCCGGCCGCCCATCTGCGCCCGACCTCGGACCGCGTGCGCGAGGCGATCTTCAACCTGCTGATCAACGGCGGGCATGGCGATCCGGTCACTGGCGCGCGCGTGCTGGACCTGTTTGCCGCNACCGGCGCGCTTGGGCTGGAGGCGCTGTCGCGTGGTGCTGCCCGCGTGGCCTTTGTCGATGACGGCGCCACGGCGCGGGCGCTGTTGCGGGCGAACATCGAGAAGATGCAGGCCATGGGCACAACGGATGTCTGGCGCCGCGATGCCACGCGCATGGGGCCGAACCGCGGCGCCGCCTATGGCCTGATCTTCCTGGACCCGCCCTATCACAAGGGTCTGGGCGAGGCGGCGCTGGCCTCGTGCGTCGAAGGCGGCTGGCTGGCCCCCGGCGCGATGGTGGTCTGGGAGGAGGGCACGGCGCCGGTGCCGCCTGCGGGCTTTGAAATGCTGGACCAGCGGAAGTATGGCGACACATTGGTCACGCTGCTGCGGGCGTAAGCATGACCGAGATCACCCTCGTCGTCCCGCAAGTCTGGCGCGACCCGTTCGTGGTTACGCCCTTTCTGATCAACCGCTTCCATGGCTTGCTGCGTCCTTGGTTCATGGCTCTGGCGGGCCTTCTGGGGTTTCTCGGCGGATTCTATGCGATGGCGCTGGCCTTTGGGCGCGACTCTCTTCCGCCGGGGGGCCAGCTGGATCCTTCCGGCCTTTGTCGGGTTGCTGTGCGCGATTGCCGTTGAAGACCGAAACGGCGCCCGGCTGCGGCAGGCCGTCCGCTCTGCCCCGTTCCGGCAGCGGCAGCGGGATATCCGGGTCACGCTGTCCGAAGCCGGACTGCATGATGGAGGTGCTCTCTTTCCCTGGAGCGACATTGTCGAGATCGTCGAGTTTCCCGGCGCGCTGCTTCTGCTTTTCTCTCCACTGGACTACATCGCGCTACCGTATGACTCTCTGCCCTCTGATGTTTCACCCGAGGGCCTTCGCGCCAGGATTGACGGATGGAGGTCGGCATGACCCCCGCCGCCGTTCTGTTCGACTGTGACGGCATCCTCGCNGACAGCGAGGACATCGCCTTCGAGCTGCTGATGGACGAGTTTGCCACGCATGGCCTGACCCTGCCCCGCGCCCGGATGGAGGCCGAGGTGCTGGGGCTNGACCATGTTGCCGACCGTGCCCGCACCCTGGGCGCGGCGCTGCCTGGCGACTGGGTGCCGCGGTTCTATGGNTTACTGTATGCCCGGCTGGAACAGGGCGTGCCGCTGGTGCCCGGTATCCTGAACGTGCTGGACCGGCTGGATGCGGCAGGCATCCCCTATGCCGTGGGGTCCAACGGGTCGGACCGCAAGATGGAGATCACGATCGGCCAGCACCCGGCGCTGTTGGCGCGGCTGCAGGGCCGCATGTTTTCGGGCCAGACGCTTGGCACACCGAAGCCGGACCCCGGCCTGTGGCTGCATGCCGCCCGCGCGCTGGACGCCGAACCGGCGCGCTGCACGGTGGTCGAGGACAGCCCGACCGGCGCCCGTGCCGCCCGTGCGGCGGGGATGCGCTGCCTGGCCTATGCGCCGCGGGGCGACGGTGCGGCGATGATCCGCGAGGGCGCCCTGCCCTTCCGCGCCATGGCCGACCTGCCGGGGCTTCTGGGTCTTTGACCGGTTATCCGGACGGGGGCCTTGGCGGATCGGGGCCCCGGCCTTCGCCGGGGCGAGGGTGCCCTCGGGCGGCGTCAGCAGCGGGCGCAACAGCGCCAGCGGGTGGCTGCGCAGGGTCAGGCGCATGGCGACGTAATCCTCGACCACCGCTTCACCCTCGCTCATCTGGCGGAATATGACCGAAGGTTCGGAAATCCCCTCGCCCTCCAGATCGCCGGAAAACAGCGGCAGCGGCTCGGCCGGGGTCAGCGCCTTGGCGGCCCACAGCGCATCGCGGCGCGACAGGCCAAGCACGGCAAAACAATCGGCCTCGGCCAGCAGCGCCAGCAGGACCGATGAAACCCGCGCCCGCCGCCAGACATCCTCGACCGCACGGTAGCCATTGCCGCGCGCCGCGGTGATCCACAAAGCCTCGTCCTCGGTCATGCCGGTGATCTGGCGGAAGCCCAGGCGCAGGGCCAGCCGCCCCTCGGCATCGGGCTCCATCACATTGTCCCAGTGGCTGGCATTGATGCAGGGCGGCAGCACCGTGACGCCATGTTCGCGCGCATCGCGCACGATCTGCGCCGGGGCGTAAAATCCCATGGGCTGCGAGTTCAGCAGCGCGCAGGCGAAAATGCCGGGATAGTGCCGCTTCAGCCAGGCCGAGGCATAGACCAGAAGCGCAAAGCTGGCGGCATGGCTTTCGGNGAAGCCATAGCTGCCGAAACCCTCGATCTGGGCAAAGCAGCGGGCCGAGAAATCCTCGTCATAGCCCTTCGCACGCATGCCCTCCATGAAGCGGTCGCGGAAGGCACTGACATTGCCGTGCTTCTTGAAGGTGGCCAGCGCCCGGCGCAGGCGGTCGGCTTCCTCGGGCGAGAACCCGGCGCCGACGATGGCGATCTGCATCGCCTGTTCCTGGAACAGGGGCACGCCCAGGGTCTTGCCCAGCACGCGGCCCAGCTCGTCGGACGGGAAGGTCACGACCTCTTGCCCGTTGCGGCGGCGCAGGTAGGGATGCACCATGTCGCCCTGGATCGGCCCCGGCCGGATGATCGCCACCTGCACCACCAGGTCATNAAAGGCGCGCGGCCGCATCCGCGGCAGGAAGTTCATCTGCGCCCGGCTCTCCACCTGAAAGACGCCCAAGGAGTCGGCCTGGCAGAGCATTTCATAGGTGGCGGGGTCTTCGGGCGGCAGCGTGGCCAGCGTCAGCCGCCGACCGTGATGACGCTCGACCAGGTCGAAGGCCTTGCGGATGCAGGACAGCATGCCAAGCGCCAGGATATCCACCTTCAGGATTTTCAGCGCGTCGATGTCGTCCTTGTCCCAGCAAATGACGGTGCGCCCCTCCATCGCGGCATTCTCGATCGGCACCAGCTCGTCCAGNNTACCCTCGGTGACGATGAAGCCGCCGACATGCTGGCTCAGGTGCCGGGNGAAGCCCTGGATTTCGTCGATCAGCGCCATCGCCAGCCGCAGCCGCTTGTCGGTGGGGTCCAGCCCGATCTCGCGCAGGCGGTCGTCGGAAATGCCGCCCGGCCCGCCCCAACCCCAAATCTGGCTGGACATCGCCGACAGCGTGTCTTCGGTCAGCCNCATGGCGCGGCCAACCTCGCGCACGGCGCGCTTGCCGCGGTAGTGGATGACGGTGGCACAGAGGCCCGCGCGGTGGCGGCCGTAGCGGGCATAGATATGCTGGATCACCTCCTCCCGCCGCTCGTGTTCGAAATCCACGTCGATGTCGGGCGGCTCGCCGCGCGCCTCGCTGACGAAGCGTTCGAAGACCATGGTGCCGATCTCGGGCGAGACCGAGGTGACGCCAAGCGCATAGCAGACCACCGAATTCGCCGCCGAGCCGCGGCNCTGACACAGGATGCCCTGGCCACGGGCGAAGGCGACGATGTCGTGGACGGTCAGGAAATAGGGCTCGTAGCCCAGCTTGCCGATCAGCGCGAGTTCATGCGCCATCTGCGCTCGCACCTTTTCCGGCGCGCCCTTCGGATAGCGCCAGACAAGGCNCTGCGCCAGCCGTTCCAGCCGCCCCGCCGCCGTCTCGCCCCNGGTGATTTCCGAGGGGTATTCATAGCGCAGGTCGTCCAGGCTGAAGCGACAGGCGTCCACGATCTCGCCCGTGCGATGCACGGCGGCCTCGTGACCCCGGAACAGCCGCAGCATCTCGGCCTCGCCGCGCAGGCGCTGTTCGGCATGCGGGGCGGCGCGGCGCCCCAGGTCCTCGACCCGGCACCCCAGGCGGATCGCTGTCAGCACATCCGCCAGCCGCCGCCGTGCCGCGACATGCATCATCGGCAGGGCAGAGGCGACGGGCAGGATGCCAAGCTCGGCTGCGGTCTTGGACAGCCGGTCAAAGCGGGCGGGGTCCTGCCCGTCATAGCGCGGGGCCAGCATCAGATGCACCTGGCCGGGAAAGGCAGCCGCCAGCCGCGCCGCCAGCCCGCGCCAGGGCTGCGAGCGTGAGCCGGGATGCACCAGCATGATAAGCCCCGCGCCGAATTCCATCAGATCGGCCTCATGCAGTGCGCATTCCCCCTTGGGCGCGCGCAATTGGCCCAGGGTGATCATGCGGCAGAGCCCGGCCCAGCCCTTGCGGGTGGCGGCCAGGCAGGTCACGGCGCAGCCATTGGCCAGCACGATGCGCGCCGCCGGGATCAGCCGTGGGGCTGCGCCGGTGATCCGCGCGATCTCGCGCGCTTCAACATGGGCGCGCACGATGCCCGCGACCGAGTTCACATCCGCCACCGCCAGCGCCGCATCCCCGCCCCGGCNGGCCGCACGCATCATCTCTTCGGGGTGCGAGGCCCCGCTTAGGAAGGTGAAGTTGGTCTGGGCGGACAGCTCGGCGAAGGCCATGGCGCGAACATGAACAAAGGAAGAACAAATCTAGCGCAACCCCGCCCGCCCTGCCAGTGAGTCGGCTCCGATTGCGCCGCCGCGAAGTGCGGCGGCAAGCCTTTCCTGTCACCTTCGCGGCCGAAGAGGCCGCGAAGGTTCCAGCCTCCGGCGGGAGTATTTGGGCAAAGAAGAAACGGGGAGGGTGCCTCCCGGCGCAAGGGTCTTTCTCCCACGCGGAGGTCTCCGCGAGCAACCGGGAGGGCTTCTCCTTTGGCGGTCATCGGGACTCCTCCCTGTACCGCCGGACCAGCCTCGCCAGGCAAGGTGAAGAATCCCCTAACGGGCTTCTTCTTTGCCCAGATACTCATGCGACATCTCCAGCCCGCGCCACCGGCGGTTCGCCTTCCGCGGCAGCGCCGTCCGGGCGGGCTCGATGCCCGCGCGGACGGCACCCTAGCGCAAGGCGTCCAGGGCGTTCAGGCTGGCATAGCCGTCCGGCGGCANGGTACNGGCCAGTTGCCAGGCCTGCATGGCGCGGATGGTCTTCGGGCCGATGCGTCCATCCACGCCGCCGGTGTCGANAGCGGCATCGGTCAGGCGCTGTTGCAGCTCGACCCGTTCTTCCAGCACCAGGGCGCGGTCCTCGCGCGGCCAGCCTGCGGCGATGGGCGGGCCGCCGCNGATACGGTCGGACAGGTGGCCGACGGCGATGACATAGGCGTCGGCCAGGTTATAGGCCTCGATCGCCTTGAAATTGCCGAAGGTCAGGAAGGCGGCGCCGCGGTGGCCACCGGGCAGGCGCAGCTCGGCTGGGCCACCCGGAGGCAGCTNCGCCCCCGCCGCTTACGCCACGCCCAGGGCGCGCCATTCGGCGGGCGACTTGAACACGCCCTCGCCCGATTGCAGGTAATCGAAGCCCGCGGGCAGCGTGACCTCCAGCCCCCAGGGCTGGCCGCGGACCCAGCCCGAGGCGGCAAGATAGGCCGCCGTTGAGGCAAGCGCATCGGTCGGGTCATTGCCCCAGATATCGCGGCGGCCGTCGCCGTCGAAATCCACCGCCAGGCGCAGATAGGACGAGGGCATGAACTGGGTATGGCCCATCGCGCNCCAGCTTCCCTGTAGGGCCGCAGGTGTCACATCCCCCGCTTGCAGGATGCGCAGCGCCGCCAGCGCCTCGCCTTCCCAGAAGGCGGCGCGGCGGCCGCCGCAGGCCAGGGTGGCCAGCGACCGCATCACCGGGAAATCGCCGCGGAAGGCGCCGTAGTCGCTTTCCAGCCCCCAGATCGCCACCACCACCTCTTTCGGCACGCCGTACTGCGCCTCGATCTGCTGCAAAAGCGCGGCATTGGCCTTCAGCGCCCTCTGCCCGCCCGCAATGCGGTCTTCTGAAACGGCGCGGTCCAGATAATCCCAGATCGTCTTGGTGAACTCGGTCTGGTTGTAATCCTTGTCCAGCACGCGCGGATCGGGGGCAACGCCCTCCAGCGCCGCATCGAAGACCCCGGGCGAGATGCCTGNGGCCAAGGCCTTGGGTCGGAACGCCTGCACCCAGGCCGACATTGCCGCCGCATCGCATGTTGCCTTCACCGCGCGTCCCTCCACCATTTCGGGCGGCGGCAGGCTTTCGGCCAGGGCTACCGCCCAGGGCCGTCATCACCGCCAGAACCCAGTGTCGCATTGCGCCCCTCCAAGACCGCAGCCAGACTAGGCAAGCGCGGGCCAATGCGAAACCCCGTTCCCCACCGCCGCGCCGCCCGGTATCATCGCGCCATGCCTGCGCTCTGCCGCGATTGCCTGACCCGCTTTGATGCCGCNCCGCGCTGCCCGGCCTGCCGGTCGCCGCGCGTGGTTTCCCATGCCGAGCTGGACTCGTTGTCCATCGCGCACATGGATTGCGACGCCTTCTATGCCTCGGTCGAAAAGCGCGACAACCCCGCGCTGCGCGATGTGCCGGTGATCGTGGGCGGCGGGAGCCGCGGCGTGGTGTCCACCTGCTGCTACCTGGCGCGCATTCATGGCGTGCGCTCGGCCATGCCGATGTTTCAGGCGATGAAGCTCTGCCCGCAGGCGGTGGTGGTGAAGCCGCGGATGAGCGCCTATGTCGAGACCAGCCGCGCGATCCGGGCGATGATGGAAGAGCTGACGCTTACCATCGAGCCCCTGTCGCTGGACGAGGCCTTTCTGGACCTGACCGGCACCGCGCGCCTGCATGGTGCGCCGCCAGCCGTGATGCTGGCGCGGCTGACCAGGCGGATGGAGACCGAACTGGGCCTGACCGGCTCGGTCGGGCTTAGCCACAACAAGTTTCTTGCCAAGATCGCGTCAGACCTGGACAAGCCGCGNGGGTTTTCCGTGGTGGGCAAGGCCGAGACGGCCGATTTCCTGAGGCCGAAATCGGTGCGCATCATCTGGGGCGTCGGCACCGCCACCCAGGCAGCGCTGGAAGCCGCCGCNATCCGCACCATCGCCGACCTGCTGCGGTGGGACCGGGCNGACCTGACCGCCCGGTTCGGGCGGATGGGCGATCACCTGTGGCGGCTGGCGCGGGGCGAAGACCGGCGCAGCGTGAACCGGGACGAGCGGCCGAAGTCGATCTCGAAGGAGACCACCTTNTTCGAGGATACCTCGGACCCCGACCTGCTGGATGGCCATCTGTGGCGGCTTGCAGAACAGGTGTCCGACCGGGCCAAGGCCAAGGACCTTGCCGGGCGCACCGTGACGCTGAAGCTGAAGCGCGGCGATTTCCAGCAGGTCACGCGCAGCCATGCGCTGGACGGGCCGACGCAGATGGCCGACCGCATCTACCGGGCGGCGCGGGCGCTCTATGATCATGCCGGGGTGAAGGGGCCGTTCCGGTTGATCGGCGTCGGTATATCTGATCTTGCGCCCGCCGAGGCGGACCTGACCGGCGACCTTCTGGACCCCGAGGCCAACCGTCGAGCGGCGGCCGAACGTGCGACGGATGCGATCCGCGCCCGCTTTGGCGCCGAGGCCATCATCAANGGGCGCGCCCTGCGCTGACCAAAGAGGCCGGGCATGATGCCCGGCCAGGTCCAACAGGGAGGATGCCGTGTCATGACCCCGACACGGCGAGGGGAAGGAATTGGCAACACTGCCTACAAGATCAGTATATATGCGCCGAATCGGGCAACAATAAGACCTTCAGGCAACCAGCCGGTATCCGCCGCTTTCCGTCACCAGCAGCCGCGCATTGGCGGGATCGGGTTCGATCTTCTGGCGCAGGCGGTAGATGTGGGTTTCCAGCGTGTGCGTGGTGACGCCGGCATTGTAGCCCCAGACCTCGTGCAGCAGCACATCCCGCGCCACCACGCCGGATTGCGCGCGGTAGAGGAACTTCAGGATGTTCGTCTCTTTCTCGGTCAGGCGGATCTTCTTGTCCTTTTCGTCCACCAGCATCTTCATCGCTTACTTGAACGTATAGGGGCCAAGCTGGAACACCGCGTCTTCCGACTGTTCGTGCTGGCGCAGCTGCGCGCGGATACGGGCCAGAAGCACCGGGAACTTGAAGGGCTTGGTGACATAGTCATTGGCGCCGGAATCGAGGCCAAGGATGGTGTCGGCATCGCTGTCATGGCCGGTCAGCATGAGGATCGGGCATTTCACCCCGGCCTTGCGCATGCGGCGGCACAGTTCGCGCCCGTCGGTGTCGGGCAGGCCGACATCAAGGATGACCAGGTCGTACAGGCCCGCCTTGGCCTTTTCCATGCCTTCGGCGCCAGTCCGCGCCTCGAAGACATCGAAATCCTCGGTCATCACCAGTTGTTCCGACAGCGCCTCGCGCAGGTCGTCGTCGTCGTCCACCAGAAGGATCTTGCGAAGGGTCGCCATGTGAGGCCTCCGTTTCTTGCGAGGATGCAGATGCGGACGGGTCACGGGTGCGGCAAGAGATGTGACAGGCGATTCACGCAGAGGTGTGGAAATCACGCCAATTGTTTCAATTTGCTTCATGCTTACCTAAAGGAGGGTCATGACGCTTGCCCCCTCGCCCCTGGAACGCCTGTCCCGCGCCCGCAGCGATCTGCGTCTGGGTGTGCCGGTGGTCCTTGGGGCCGAAGGAGAAGGCGCGGTCATGCTGGCGGTCGAAGCACTGACCGCCGCGCGGCTGGCCGATCTGCGCGCGCTTGGCGTGCTGGAACTGGCGCTGACGGTGCGGCGGGCGGAAACGCTGAAGGCGCGCGCCTATGACGGCGATCTGGCGCGGCTGGCGGTGCCCGAGGACGCGGGCACCGAATGGCTGAAGGCGATGGCCGATCCGGTGGACGATCTGCGTCTGCCGATGAAGGGGCCGTTCCGGTCGTTGCGCGACGGCGCCGCCGACCTGCACCGCGCGGCGATCCGGCTGGCGAAGGAAAGCCACCTTCTGCCCGCAGCCGTTTTGGTNGCGCCACCCGATGCGGCGGCGCTGGCGCGACAGCACGGGCTGACGGCCGTGAGCGTGGCCGAAGTGGCCGACGATGACCCGACCGTGCTGCATCCGGTGGTGGCCGCCCGCCTGCCCATGGCGGCGGCGGGGGCCGGGCGGCTGCATGTGTTCCGCCCCGACAGCGGCGCCGAAGAGCATTATGCGGTGGAAATCGGCCGCCCCGACCGCAGCCAGCCGGTGCTGGCACGGCTGCATTCGGCCTGTTTCACCGGCGACGTGCTGGGCAGCCTGAAATGCGATTGCGGCCCGCAACTGCGCGCCGCGCTGGCGCAGATGGGCGAGGCAGGCGCCGGGGTTCTGCTGTACCTGAACCAGGAGGGCCGCGGCATCGGCCTTGCCAACAAGATGCGCGCCTATGCCTTGCAGGATCAGGGCTTTGACACGGTGGAAGCCAACCACCGCCTGGGCTTCGAGGATGACGAGCGCGATTTCCGCATCGGCGCCGACATCCTGCGCCAGATGGGCTTCCGCACGGTACGGCTTCTGACCAACAATCCGAAGAAGATCGCCATGATGGAACGCTGTGGCCTGCATGTGGTGGAGCGGGTGCCCTTGCAGGTGGGGCACACCGCCGAAAACGACTATCTGGCGACCAAGGCCGCGAAATCGGGGCACCTGTTGTGAGCGATCTGATCGTCACCCGATGGAGCGCGCGGCTGGCGGGCCGGTCCTACCCCTGCTCGGTCGGACGCGGGCATCGTGCTTACGGCGGCAAAGCGGGAAGGCGACGGCGGCACGCCGGATGGCATCCTGCGCATCGTGGGCTGTCTTTACCGCCCCGACCGGGTGGCGCAGGCGCCGGACTGGGCGCAGCCCATCGGGCCGGGCGACCTGTGGTCGGATGACGGGCGCGACCCGGCTTACAACCATCCGGTCCGCGCGCCGCACCGCTTCTCGCATGAACGGTTGCGGCGGGCTGATCCGCTGTATGACCTGGTCCTGATCACCGACTGGAACTGGCCCGATGCCGAACCCGGCCGCGGCTCGGCGATCTTCCTGCACCGCTGGCGTCGCCCGCGCCATCCCACCGCCGCTGCGTGGCCTTCGATCCGGCCGACCTGCTGAGGCTGGCCTGGCGGCTTCCCCCGGATCGCGCGTGATCATCCGCCGCTGACCGGCTTCCCAAAGCGCTTTGACACGCCTAGACTGCCCCAGGGAGCGAGGGAGGAATCGATGGCCAAGGCACTGCCCGCGCCGGATGACGCGCTTTTCGGGCTGCGGCTGGAACGCTCGGCCCCCGATCTCTGGCCGATGCTGGAGGCGCTGTATGGCGCCCATCCAGACTATGCTGCCTTCCGCGAAAAGCTTTTGAAGGCGCTGAAGAAGGCCTGGGCGGCCCGCCCCGCCGACCTGAAACGGCTGGACCTGAAGCGCGACCTGGAGCCCGACTGGTTCCAGCGCCCCGACATGGTANNCTATGTCTTCTACATCGACCGCTTTGCTTANGGCACCCTGCAGGGGGTGCTGGACAAGCTGGATTACCTGACCGACCTGGGCATCACCTATGTCCACCTCATGCCCTGCCTGAAGCCGCGCCCCGGCGACAGCGATGGCGGCTATTCGGTGATGGACTACCGCCAGATCAACCCCGCCTTCGGCACCATGGCGGATTTCGAGGCGGTGGCGACCGCCTTTCGCAGCCGCGGCATCTCGCTTTGCGTCGATCTGGTGCTGAATCACACCGCCAAGGAACATGCCTGGGCGAAGAAGGCGGTGAAGGGGGATGCGAAGTATCAGGACTACTACCTGATGTTCGACAGCCCCGACCTGCCGCAGCAGTATGAAAGGACCCTGGTCGAGGTCTTCCCCGACAACGCGCCCGGCAACTTCACCCATTACCCGGATTTCGGTAAATGGGTCTGGACCACCTTCAACGAACATCAATGGGACCTGAACTGGGCCAANCCCCAGGTTTTCCTGGAGATCGTCGAGGTCATGCTGTTCCTCGCCAACCGCGGCGTCGATGTGCTGCGGCTGGATGCGGTGGCCTTCATGTGGAAACGCATGGGCACGCGCTGCCAGTCGGAACCCGAGGTTCACATGATCCTGCAGGCCCTTCGCGCCTGTTCGCGCATCGCGGCGCCAGCGGTGATCCATCTGGAAGAGGCCATCGTCGCACCAGCCGAGATGCTGCCCTATCTGGGCCGCGGTAAGCACGACGGGCGCGAGGGTAATCTGGCCTATCACAACAGCCTGATGGTGCAGTTCTGGTCTTCGCTTGCCACCCGCGACACGCGGCTGATGGCGCATGTGCTGGGCACGCATTTCCCGGAACGGCTGACCAATGCCACCTATGCCACCTATATCCGCTGCCACGACGATATCGGCTGGGCCGTGACCGATGAAGACGCCGCGGCTTTGGGCCTGTCGGGCGTGGCGCACCGGGCCTTCCTGTCGGACTTCTACGAGGGCGGCTTTCCCGGCACCTTTGCGCGCGGCGCGCTGTTCCAGGAAAACCCGGCTACCGGTGACAAGCGCATTTCCGGCAGCTTTGCCTCGCTGGCCGGGCTGGAGCAGGCGCTGGAAACCGGCGACGGCGCCGAGATCGACCTTGCGGTGCAGCGCATCCTGATGGGGCACGCGCTGATCGCGGGATTCGGNGGNATTCCGCTGGTCTACATGGGCGACGAACTGGCGGCTCTGAACGACCGCAGCTATCTGGACCAGCCCGACCATGCCCATGACAGCCGCTGGATTCACCGCCCTCGCATGGACTGGGCGGCGGCCGCGTCACGGGATGACGGCCTTTCACCTGCGTCGCGGGTGTTCCANGGGGTGCGGCACATCCTGGCCCGGCGCCGCACCACGGCGGAGCTGCACGCGAACAACCCCACGCGCATCCTGCATCCCGACCAGCCCGGCCTTTTCGCCATCGCGCGATTGGCGCCGACCGGCACGGTGCTGGGGCTGTTCAATTTCACGGAAGGCTGGCTGCATCTGCCGGAAAGCTGGGTGCGCGCTCAGGGCGCCTCGCGGATGCACGATCTGCTGTCGGATCGGCCGGTGGAAACCCACCACGGCAACCTGGCGCTGCCGCCCTATGCGCGGGTCTGGCTGGCCTGATCAGCCGTAGCTGCGCGCACCGAAGATGGCGCTGCCCACGCGCACATGGGTGGCGCCTTCGGCAATCGCTGCCTCGAAATCGCTGCTCATGCCCATCGACAGGCCCGCCAGCCCGTTGTGCCGGGCGATGCTTACCAGGGCGCGGAAATGCGGCACCGGGTCTTCGCCCTCGGGCGGAATGCACATGGCGTTTACCAGGGGCAGGTCCATGCCGCGGCATTGGGCGATGAACGCATCGGCCTCGCCCGGCAAGANTCCTACCTTCTGCGGCTCTTCCCCGGTGTTCACCTGCACGAACAGCTGCGGACAGGCCCNCCGCGCCTGTGCCAGCCGCGCGAGTTTCTCGGCCAGCGAAGGCCGGTCCAGCGTGTGGATGGCGTCGAACAACTCTGCCGCCACCTTGGCCTTGTTGGTTTGCAGCGGCCCGATCATGTGCAACTCGACCGCGCCATAGCGCGCGCGCAGATCCGGCCACTTGCCCTGCGCCTCTTGCACATAGTTTTCGCCAAAGACGCGGTGGCCTTCGTCCAGCACGGCAATCACGCGCTCCAGCGGCTGCACCTTCGACACCGCGATCAGCCGCACCGATCCGGCCGCGCGCCCTGCCGTCCGCTCCGCACCTGCAATTCGCCCAAGAATGTCTGCCAGGGGCATCGGCTCCTCCCAATCCGGCGGCAGGCAATCACGCCCCGCCGAAAATGAAAGAGCGGGCCGAAGCCCGCTCTTTCCGAAATCCGATCCGGGTGGATCAGAAGGACATGTCGATACCGAGGTCCCAGATACCGCCGATTTCGTCGCAACGGCCGGTGTCGTCGCAGGTGCTGGCATCTTCGGTCGAGTTGTAGGCGTAGCCGCCGACAACCGAGGCGCCGCCACCGAGGTCGTAGGACACGCCGATGCCGTAGGCAGCCGAGGTGCTCCACTGGTCGCCTTCAAGCGCGCCGTTGGCGTCGTTGAAGTCGGTGTCGCTGCCGTATTCAGGCCGCTTTCGTCGTTGTAGAAGGCGGTGAAGCCCCAGGCGTCCATGGCATAGTCAACCGAGAAGGCGTACTGCGAGCCTTCCACGTTGCCGCTCGCATAGGAGCCCACGGCCTTCAGAGTGAAGCCACCCCAGGTGCCCGAAGCGCCCAGAACGATGTTTTCCTGACCGCCGGTGGTTTCGAACGCGGCGTTTTCATAGCCGAGGCCGAACGAGTAGTTGTCGATCGCGTACTTGGCACCAGCCGCGATGGTTTCGTCGGTGCCGAAGCCTTCGCCGTCGTCGATGACGCCATCGTCATTGGTGTCGAAGGGCACGTAGCTCGGGTTCGTCATCGAGAAGTAGAAGGTGAACCCGTTGGTCGAGTATTCGTACAGAGCGGTCGGGTCGTTGAAGAAGTTGCCTTCCGTGCCCATGTACGAGATTTCGTTCAGGTCGCCGAGGCCGGTGAGGCCGACGCCCGAGACTTGACCGACAGCCGACAGAGCCGCGTCATCGACGTCGCCCATGGACAGCTTGCCGAAGGTGCCGGAGATGAACACCGAGCCAGCACGGCCGAGGGTCGCGCCNNACCAACGTTCAGGTCGTCCGGGTCGGTCGGGTCGAACACGCCGTCGACGCCGTTCTGGATCGTCAGGCCGCATGGCGTTGTCAGCACGGAACGAACCGCCGAGCGCCAGACCGCTGTCCGACTCACCCGACAGGGTGAAGGTCACACGGGCGCGGGAGGTGAAGCTGATGTCTTGTTCGCCAAACGGATCGATCACACCCATGCGGGCGTCGCCCGACAGGGTCACTTCAGCAGCGGCGACGCTACCGTNGGCAACGAGCACGGAGGTCGCAAGCAGGAACTTTTCATTTTTTCCCTCGGTGCGGCCCAACCCAGGGGATCCGAATTGGGTATGCCCCTTCTTCCAACGTCAGGGCTCTCTTTGCAACGCGAACCGTCGGGCCGGGGGAAGATCGCAGGCCATGGTGCAGGTTTGCCACAGTGTGGCCACCGGCCTGTCACCACTTCCGCAAGGACATGGCAGGCCAGCGCCGAGCTATCGTGATCGGGTCGAAATCCCTTGGCACTCGCGGGTGCGTAAGATACAGAACCGGCAAAGAACCGGGGCCTTTCATGCGTCTTCCTCACCTGTCCGGCGTCATCCTGGCCGCTCTTACGGCTCTGGCCCTGGCAGGGTGCGGCCAATCTACTGGTCTGTCGGACAGCAATCCCAACCCTGCAGACCGGCCGTCGGACTGGAACCAGTCCGCGCCGCTGCGCGAGGGTCTTGGCGACGCCTACCAGCCCTGGCTGGCGAGCGAGGACACGGTCTGGGATCTGTTCGAGAACAACACCGATCCCAACACCACGGTCGCGGTGAATCGCTATCTGTGGAACGCCTCGCTGGATGTGTTGAACTTCCTGCCCATCGAGACCGTCGATCCCTTCACCGGCGTCATCGTCACCGGCTATGGCGCCCCGCCCGGCGGCGGCCGTGCCTATCGCGCGACGATCTATGTCCAGGACCCGGCGCTGGACGCCCGGTCACTGAAACTGTCGCTGAACACTAAGTCCGGCCCGGTCTCGCCCGACACGCTGCGCGCGGTGGAAGACGCGATCCTGAACCGCGCGCGCCAGCTGCGCATCCAGGACAGCAACCTGTAATCTGCCCGCTCTGGACCTTGGCCCCGGCCACGGTGTAATCCGCTGGCGCAATTGCCGCCGGAACAGGGCTATCCCATGTCGCGCTACGACCCCAAGACCATCGAACCGACCTGGCAGGCCGCCTGGGACAAAGTAAGCACCTTTACCGCCCGGCGCGATCCGGCGAAGCCCAAGTACTATGTGCTGGAGATGTTCCCCTACCCTTCCGGGCGCATCCACATGGGGCACGTCCGCAACTACACGATGGGCGACGTGGTGGCGCGGCAGAAGGCGGCCATGNNCGGCTATTCGGTGCTGCATCCGATGGGCTGGGACGCCTTCGGCATGNNCCCCGAGAACGCGGCGATGGAACGCGGCGGCCATCCGCGCGACTGGACCTACGGCAACATCGCCGACATGAAGGGCCAGATGAAGCCGCTTGGCCTGTCGATCGACTGGTCGCGCGAGCTGGCGACCTGCGACCCCGAATACTACGGCCAGCAGCAGGCGATGTTCCTCGACATGCTGGAAGGCCTGGTCTACCGCAAGGCCGCCGTGGTCAACTGGGACCCGGTGGACATGACGGTGCTGGCCAACGAACAGGTGATCGACGGCAAGGGCTGGCGGTCCGGCGCGGCGGTGGAACGGCGCGAACTGGTGCAATGGTTCTTCCGCATCTCCAACTATTCCGAGGACCTGCTGGCGGCGCTGGATGGCCTGACCCACTGGCCGGAAAAGGTTCGCCTGATGCAGGCCAACTGGATCGGCCGCAGCCAGGGCCTGCAATTCGCCTTCACCACCAAGGGCGCGCCCAAGGGATTTGAGGCGCTGGAGGTCTACACCACCCGCCCCGACACGCTGATGGGCGCCTCTTTCGCCGCCATCTCCCCTGATCACCCGCTGGCCAAGGCGCTGGAAGCCGCCGACCCCAAGGTCGCGGCCTTTGTCGCCGATGCGCGCCGCGGCGGCACCTCGGCGGAAGAGATCGAGACGGCGGAAAAGATCGGTCTGGATACCGGCATCCGCGTGGTTCATCCGCTGGACCCGACCTGGGAACTGCCGGTCTGGATCGCGAACTTCATCCTGATGGACTACGGCACCGGCGCCATCTTCGGCTGCCCGGCGCATGACCAGCGCGACTTTGACTTCGCCACGAAATATGGCTTGCCGATCAAGGCGGTCTTCGTCGCCGAGGAAAGCCCGCAAGGGCTTGATGAGGCGCTGCCCGAAGCCTTCGTGCCCATGAAGTCCGAGCGCGTCCGCTATATCCGCGGCTTTGCTTANAGCGCCGAGGTGCAGACCGGTGACGAGGGCGTGGCCGCCGCCATCGCCCATGCCGAGGCGAGCGGCTACGGCCGCGGCGTCACCAAGTTCCGCCTGCGCGACTGGGGCATCTCGCGCCAGCGCTACTGGGGCTGCCCGATTCCGGTGGTGCATTGCGCCGACTGCGGCGTGGTGCCGGAAAAGAAGGAAAACCTGCCCATCGAGCTGCCCTATGACGTCAGCTTCGACAAGCCGGGCAACCCGCTGGACCGTCACCCGACCTGGCGCGACTGCGCCTGNCCCGCCTGCGGCAAGCCCGCCAAGCGCGAAACCGACACGATGGACACCTTCGTCGATTCGTCCTGGTACTACGCCCGTTTCACCGCGCCCCGCGCCACCACGCCCACGGTGGCCGAGGATGTGGACTACTGGATGAACGTCGATCAGTACATCGGCGGCATCGAACACGCGATCCTGCACCTCCTGTACTCGCGCTTCTTCGCCCGCGCGATGAACCGCACCGGCCACCTGCCCGCCAAGGCGGTCGAGCCGTTCAGCGCGTTGTTCACGCAAGGCATGGTGACGCACGAAATCTACCTGACCCGCGATGCGCAGGGTAAGCCGGTCTATCACCTGCCCGAAGACATCCTGCGGTCGGACAGCGGCGCGACGCTGAAGGACGGCACTCCGGTCGAGGTCATTCCCTCGGCCAAGATGTCGAAATCCAAGAAGAATGTCGTCGGNCCGATGAACATCATCGCCGCCTATGGCGCCGATACCGCGCGCTGGTTCGTGATGTCCGACAGCCCGCCCGAACGCGACGTGGAATGGACGGCAGCGGGCGCGGAAGCCGCCTACAAGCACCTCAACCGCGTCTGGCGCATGGCGGACGAGATCGCCGTGCTGGCGACCGCGCCCACTGCCGAGGATGACGCGCTGGCCCGCGCCACCGCCAAGGCGGTGGACGAGGTCACGAAGGGCATCGAGGGCTTTGCCTTCAACAAGGCCATCGCCAAGCTCTACGAATTCGCCAACACCCTGCAGAAGTCGCAGGCGGGGGCCGAGGCGAAGAAGGCCGCGATGCGGATCATGGCGCAGCTCATGTCGCCGATGACCCCGCACCTGGCCGAGGAGATCTGGGCCATGCTCGGCGGGCAAGGGCTGGTGGCAGAGGCCGCCTGGCCCAAGGCCGACCCGGCCCTGCTGGTCGATGACGAGGTGGTGCTGCCGATCCAGATCAACGGCAAGCGCCGGGCCGAAATCCGCGTGCCCAAGGACATGCCGGCGTCCGAGGTTGAAAAGATCGCGCTGGCAGACGAGGGTGTGGTGAAGTTCCTGGCCGGGCAACCGGTGAAGAAGCTCATCGTCGTCCCCGGCCGCATCGTCAATGTCGTCGTCTGACCGCCGCGCCTTCCTGACCCTCTCTGCCGCGGCGGCGCTTGCCGCCTGCGGCTTCACGCCCGCCTATGGCCCCTCGGGCGGGGCCAAGGCCCTGCGAGGCCGGGTGCGGGCCACCGACCCTTCGACCGCATTCGACTACGCCTTCGTCGCGCGTGTCGAGGAACGGCTTGTGAAGCCCGAGGCAGAGGCCTTCGCCCTGACCTATGGCATCAAGACCGAGACATTCGCCATCGGCATCACGCAGCAGAACGAGGTTTTGCGCCACGACCTGTCCGGCGTGGCCAACTGGGCGTTGAAGGATTCAGTAAGCAAGACGCTTGCCTCTGGCACGGCGCAAAGCTTTACCGCCTGGTTTGCCTCGGGCACCACGGTGGCTACCCAGGCCGCCGAGGTGGATGCTNNACAGCGCCTGATGCAGGCCTTGGCCGATCAGGTGGTGACGCAGCTGATCGCCAAGGCCGGAGCCCTGCCATGATTCTGAAAGGGGCCGAGGCCGCGCGCTACCTGCGCCGCCCCGATCCCGGCCGCGCCGGGCTGCTGATCTTCGGTGCTGATCCCATGCACGTCGCGCTGAAGCGGCAGGATGCCGTGGCCTCGCTGATCGGCCCGCAGGGCGAGGCCGAGATGCGCCTGACCCGCATCCCCGGCGCCGACCTGCGCCGCGACGGCGCGCGGCTGGCCGACACGCTGAAAGAGCGCGGCTTCTTCCCCGGCCCGCGCGTGGTGCTGGTGGAAGAAGCGACCGACAGCCTTGCNCCCCAGATCGAGGCCGCCCTGGCCGACTGGCAGCCCGACGATGCCGTGCTGGTGGTGACGGCGGGCCTGCTGACGGGCAAGTCGGCGCTGAAGGCGCTGTTCGACAAGCACCGCGCCGCGGTGTCCATCGGTCTTTATGACGACCCGCCATCGGCCGAGGAAATCGCCGACACGCTGGCGCGCGTAAGCCTGACCCGCCTTGCCCCCGACGCCGCCCCCGCGCTGGAATCCCTGGCGCGCGAGTTGGAGCCCGGCGATTTCCGCCAGACGCTGGATCGTATTGCCCTGTACAAATGGCAGGACGCCACGCCCCTTTCCGGTGCCGAAGTGACCCTGCTCGCCCCCGCCTCGGCCGAAACCGAACTGGACGACCTCGTGCTGGCCGTGGGCGACCGCAACCCCGACCGCGCCTGTCTTCTGTTGCGTAGGCTGGAGGCGCAGGGCACCACCGCCGTCAGCATCTGCATCGGCACCCTGCGCCATTTCCGCGCCCTGCATGTCGCCGTCACCGACCCCGGCGGTTCGTCGCGCGCCCGCTTCTTCGGCGCCCGGCGCGAGGCGATGCAGCGCCAGTCCGCCGCCTGGGGCCTGCGCGCGCTGGAATCGGCGCTGGCCACGCTGGTGGATTGCGACCTGACCCTGCGTTCCTCCAGCCGCGCGCCTGCCATGGCGGTGCTGGAACGGGCGCTGATCCGCGTGGCGATGACCCGGAGGTAGGCATGACCGACAGCATCGAAGACTTTCTCGCNCCCCTCGCCCGGCTGGCCGAAGACGCCCCCGGCGTCGAAGGCCTGGTGATCTGGGCCGAAGACGGCGCCTGGCCCGCCAGCGACGTGGCCACCGAGGCGCTGGAGGCCGAAGAGATCGCCTTCTATGCCGAGGGCCTGCTGTTGGAAGGCTTCGGCTTGGCCTGGGACATCCTTGCCCTGCCCGACGACCCGGAGGAACCGCTGGCCGTGCGCCTGATGGTCTGGCAGGGCGAGGCGCCACCGCCCCTGCCGCGCCGAAGCCCTGGATCACCCTCGACCGCAAGGAAAGACCCGCCCGATGATCTACGACGACCTCCACCGCGAAGCCGCCGCCCTGGGCACCATCCTGTTCACCATCACCACCAACGACTTCGCCGCCGACCTGGCGCGGCGGGCCTATACCTCGCATCCGGTGGAATACCCGGTGTCGGGCACCAAGCCGATGGAACGGAACGCCTGGTACGACCATGTCATCCGCGACCACCAGACCTTTGTCGCCAACACCGCGCCCGAGTTCGCCGTGGTGTTCTTCGACCATGCCCTGATCACCTCGCTTGGCCTGGGCTCGGCGGTGAACATCCCGGTGTTTTCGGGCGACGAGGTGGTGGGCACGGTGAACCTCTTGGCCGAGACGGGGCATTTTACGCCCGAGAAGCTTGCCGCCTACGAGGCGCTCGTGGCCCTCCACCACGATGCGCTGGCGGCCGAGATGGCGAGGGGATGAGCCTCTGCCCCTCACCCCATCCCTCTCCCGCAAGGGAGAGGGAGGCGCGCCGTTCCCGCGGGCGCGTGAGATGGCCTTCACCCTGCGCCAGCTTCAGTTCTTCATCGCCGCGGCCGAGGCCGGGTCGGTCAGTGGCGCGGCGCGGGCCTTGTCGATCTCGCAGTCTTCGGTGACCGAGGCGATCCGGGCGCTGGAGGATGACCTGGGCGTCGCCCTGTTCGACCGGCAGGCTCGNGGGTTGTTGATCACCCACAAGGGTTCGGCCTTCCTGCGCCATGCCCGGCAGATCCTGGAAGACGTGGCCATTGCCCGCACCGCCTTTCGCGACGAGGGCGAGGCGATGACGGGGCGGCTGTCGCTNGGGGTGACCTCGCTGGTGGCGGGCTATGTCCTGTCGGATATCCTGTCGCGGTTCCGGCGGGCCTATCCGCAGGTGGAGCTGTCGGTGATCGAGGACAATGGCGAGTACCTTCAGCACCTGCTGATCGGNGGNGAGCTGGACGTGGCTGTCCTGCTGACCTCGTCGGTCAAGGACCGCATGGCCCTGCATGTGGAGACCCTCCTTGTCTCGCCCTATCGGCTGTGGCTGCCGCTCGGCCATGCGCTGGCCCAGCAGGAGGCCATCGCGCTGGATGAGCTGGTAGGCCAGCCGCTGATCCAGCTGATGGTGGACGAGATCGAGGAGAGTACCCGGCGGCTGATGGGGGCGCTGGCGGTCAAGCCGCAGATCGCCTTCCGGACCCGGTCGGTGGAGGCGGTGCGCAGCCTGGTCGCCACCGGGGCCGGGCTGGCGATCCTGCCCAGCCTTGTCTACCGGCCCTGGTCGCTGGAAGGGGACCGGATCGAGATCAGGGATGTGTCGGGCGACCTGCCCTCGGTCCAGGTGGGGTTGGCCTGGCGGCGNGGGGCGCCGCTGTCGGCGCCNACCCTGAACTTTGTCCGCGCCGCCCAGAGCGCCATCCCCTCGCGCTGAGCGTCCGAGCTCGGACGCTTTCCTGGAATCAATGATTTCAAGGCGTTGCAAGTCCAGATTAACTTGGACTTAAGAAATGGCGCATCGCGGGGGCGCAGGCGGCGGCGCCGGCTGGCGGGCCGCGACGGGCCGATTCCGGCCCGGTTTTGCCCCGTCGGGCGGCGATGCAACAAATCTATTCCCATATAGTATTACTTTATGTAGCCTGCGAGTCAGGCCGGATGGGGAGTCCGGCTTTGTCCTTGGGAGGGAATCAATGACTGTCATCAAGAGGCTCGCGCTGGCCGCGGGCATCGGCGCCCTGTTGTCTTCGGCTGCCTGGGCTCAGGGCCTGGAAGGCAAGGTCGTGGGCTTTTCGCAGATCGGGTCGGAATCCGGCTGGCGCGCCGCTGAGACCTCGGTCACCAAGCAGCAGGCCGAAGCCCGTGGCGTGGACCTGAAGTTCGCCGACGCGCAGCAAAAGCAGGAAAACCAGATCAAGGCCATCCGCGGCTTCATCGCGCAGGGCGTGGATGCGATCCTGGTGGCCCCCGTCGTGGCGACCGGCTGGGATGAAGTGCTGACCGAAGCCAAGGAAGCCAATATCCCGGTCATCCTGCTGGACCGCGGCGTCGAGGCGCCCGAGGATCTGTACCTGACCTCGGTGGCGTCGGACCAGGTGAAGGAAGGCCGCGTGGTNGGCGAATGGCTGGTGGGCACCGTCGGCGACAAGACCTGCGCCGTGGTCGAACTGCAGGGCACCGTGGGCTCGTCCCCCGCGATCAACCGCAAGCAGGGCTTCGAGGAAGCCATCGCGGGCCATGCCAACATCACCATCGTGCGCAGCCAGACCGGCGACTTCACCCGGTCGAAGGGCAAGGAAGTGATGGAAGGCTTCCTGAAGGCCGAGGACGGCGGCAAGAACATCTGCGCCGTCTATGCCCACAACGACGACATGGCTGTGGGCGCCATCCAGGCGATCAAGGATGCGGGCCTGAAGCCGGGCTCGGATATCCTGGTCGTGTCGATCGACGCCGTGCCGGACATCTTCTCGGCCATGGTGGCGGGCGAGGCCAATGCCACGGTGGAACTGACGCCGAACATGGTAAGCCCGGCTTTCGACGCGCTGGANCGCCTATCTGAATGCGGCACCGTGCCGCCGAAGTTCATCATCACCGAGTCGAAGCTGTACACTCCGGCGGACAATCCCCAGGCTGAATACGACACCCGCAAGGGCCTNGGGCTACTGAGCAGATCACAGGCGGCCGCCGACCGGGACCCCGGTCGGCGGCATTGCTTTCCTGCGCGACACGTTCAAAGTCGTGACGGGAGAGGATGCGGAAACATGGCAGACGGCAACGGCGGGTCCGGCGTTGCGGTGTTGCAGGCGCGGAACATCTGCAAGGTGTTCGGCCAGCACCGCGCCCTGGACATGGTGGATTTCGAGGCGCGGGCCGGCGAGGTTCATGCCCTTCTGGGTGAGAATGGCGCGGGAAAATCCACGCTGATCAAGATTTTGACCGGAGCCTACCAGCCCGACGAGGGCGAGGTTCTGGTGGGCGGCGTGCCGGTCGCCTTTCGCGACCCTTGNCAGGCGCAGGCCGCGGGGATCGGTACGGTCTATCAGGAGGTGAACCTGCTGCCGAACCGGTCGGTGGCGGAAAACCTGTTCCTGGGCCACCAGCCCACGCGGTTCGGCCTGGTGCAACGATCAGCCATTGAAGCGCGGGCGCGCGAGGTGCTGTCGACCTATGGGCTGGAAGTGGACGTGCGCGCCGAGCTGGGCACCTTTTCGGTGGCCGTGCAGCAGGTAGTGGCGATTGCCCGCGCGGTGGAGCTTTCGGGCAAGGTGCTGGTGCTGGACGAGCCGACCGCCAGCCTTGACCGCAACGAGGTGAAGCGGCTGTTCGAGGTGATNCGGTGGCTGAAGGCGCGCGGCCTGGCCATCGTCTTCATCACGCATTTCCTGGACCAGGTCTTTGCGATTTCCGACCGCGTGACCATCCTGCGCAACGGGCGCAAGGTGGGCAGCGAGCGGCTGGATGCGCTGACGCCCACCTCGGTCGTGCGGATGATGCTGGGCAAGGATCTGGCCTTCGAGCATACGCCGACAGCGGTGGCCGAGGGCGCGACCGGGCCGGTGCGCGTGTCGTTCGAGGGGCTGGGCAAGGCGGGCCGCGTGGCGCCCTTCACCCTTGCCCTGCACGAGGGCGAGGTGGTGGGCGTGGCCGGGCTTCTGGGATCGGGCCGGACCGAGATGGCGCGGCTGATGTTCGGCGTGGACCAGGCCGACAGCGGCAAGGTCACGGTGGGCGGCAAGCCCGCCACGATCCGCAATCCGGCACAGGCGGTGGCGGCGGGCTTCGGCTTCTGCCCCGAGGACCGCAAGCTGGACGGCATTTTCGGCGACCTGTCAGTGCGCGAGAACATCATCATCGCGCTGCAGGCCAAGCTGGGCTGGTTCAAGGCGCTGAACCGCGACGAGCAGGACGAGATCGCCGGGCGCTTTGCCGAGGCGCTGGACATCCGGGCGGCCGATCATGACATGCCGGTGAAGCTGTTGTCGGGCGGGAACCAGCAGAAGGTGATCCTGGCGCGCTGGCTGGCCATCGACCCGAGTTTCCTGATTCTGGACGAGCCCACGCGCGGCATCGACGTGGGCGCGCATGCCGAGATCGTGCGCACGATCAACCGGCTGCGCGAGGACGGGTTGGCGCTGCTGGTGATCTCGTCGGAACTGGACGAGGTGGTGGCCTATTCCAACCGCGTCGTGGTGATGCGCGAGCGCGAGATGGTGGCGGAACTGAAGGGCGAGGCGATCACGCCTTCGGTGATTGTCGCGGCGATTGCCGAACACAGCGCGGAGGCAAGATGAGACGGGTTTCCCTGGCGGGCCTGGCCCGGCCGCAGTTTGCCGCGCTGGTGGCGGTGCTGCTGATCAACTGGATGCTGTTTCCGGGCTTCTTCGACATTTCCTGGCAGGATGGCCGGTTCTTCGGCAGCCTGATCGACGTGCTGAACCGCGGCGCCCCGGTGGCGATCCTGGCCATCGGCATGACCATGGTGATTGCCACCAAGGGCGTTGACCTGTCGGTCGGCGCGGTGATGGCGATTGCAGGGGCGGTGGCGGCGGTGATGGTGGTGGGCGGCTGGCCCGCGCCGGTTGCCGTGGTGGCGGCGCTGGCGGTGGGGCTGTTGTGCGGGCTGTGGAACGGCGCGCTGGTCACGCTTCTGGACATGCAGCCCATCGTGGCGACGCTGGTGCTGATGGTGGCCGGGCGGGGCCTGGCGCAGCTGGTCACCGAAGGCTTCATCGTGACCTTCACCGATCCGCTGCTGATCTTCATCGGGACGGGGTCGTTCCTGGGCTTTCCCATGCCGGTGGTCATTGCCTTCACGCTGATGGTGCTGACCACGCTGGCGGTGCGGCGCACGGCGCTTGGGCTTCTGATCGAGGCGGTGGGGGTGAACCGGTCCGCGGCGCGGTTCGCGGGGATTTCCAGCCTGCTGTTGATCATGGTCTATGCCTTCGCGGGGTTCTGTGCTGCGATTTCCGGCCTGATCGTCACCGGCGACATCCGCGGGGCGGATGCGAACAACGCCGGGCTGTGGCTGGAGCTGGACGCCATCCTGGCGGTGGTGATCGGNGGGACCTCGCTTCTGGGCGGGCGGTTCTCGATCCCGATGTCGGTGGTGGGGGCGCTGATCATCCAGGCGATGAACACCGGCATCCTGATTTCCGGCTTTTCGCCAGAGTTCAACCTGGTGGTGAAGTCCGGGGTGATCATCCTGATCCTTGTCCTGCAATCGCCGATGGCAGCGGGATTGTTCCGCCGCCGCCCGGCCCTGGCCGCTGCCAAGGCCGCTGAAGGAAAGACCGCNGCCATGAACCGCAGCCTTCGTCCGCTGGCGGCAACCGCCGCGATCTTTGCGCTGGCCTATCTGGCCGCGGTGGCCAGCTATCCCGGCATGTTTTCGACCCGGGTTCTGGGGAACTTCCTGACCGACAACGCCTTTCTGGGCATCGCGGCGGTGGGGATGACCTTTGTCATCCTGTCGGGCGGGATCGACCTGTCGGTGGGGGCGGTGATCGGCTTTACCACGGTGCTGATCGCGGTGCTGATCATGTGGGTGGGGCTGCACCCGCTGGCGGCCTTTGCGGTGGCGCTGGTCGTCGCGGCGGGGTTCGGCGCGGCGATGGGGGCGGCGATCCATTACCTGAAGGTGCCCTCGTTCATCGTGACGCTGGCGGGGATGTTCCTGGCGCGCGGCGGAGCTTCGGTGCTGTCGCCCGATTCCATCGGCATCAAGCACGAGTTCTATACGGCGGTGTCGAAGTCCTACCTCTTGCTGCCGGGCGGGGGTCGGCTGACGGTGGTGNNGGGGATCATGCTGGCGGTGTTCCTGGTGGGGATGCTGCTGGCGCACCGCACGCGGTTCGGGTCCTATGTCTATGCTATCGGCGGGTCCGAGACTTCGGCCGCGCTGATGGGGGTGCCGATGGCCCGCACCACCATCCAGATCTACATGCTGTCGTCTACCCTGGCGGGACTGGCTGGCATCGTGTTCTCGCTGTACACCTCGGCCGGATATTCGTTGTCGGCACTGGGCGTGGAACTGGACGCCATTGCGGCGGTGGTGATCGGCGGCACGCTGCTGACGGGCGGTTACGGCTTTGTTGCCGCNACCTTCATCGGCGTGATGCTGCAGGGGCTGGTGCAGACCTACATCGTCTTTGACGGCACGCTGAGCAGTTGGTGGACCAAGATTGTCATCGGCGCACTTCTGTTTATGTTCATCGTGCTGCAGCGGCTGATCTTCACCGCCTCGGCCCCCGCAGGAAGGTTCTCTGGAAGACCTGAGATGAGCGAACCCGGGAGCCTGATACGCGCGCTCGCCGGGCGTCCTTCGGCTCGGAATTTCCATTCCTATGTGATCTCGGAACTNGGGGTCGGCATCGCTTCGGGGCGGTTNTCGATCGGGTCCATCCTGCCCAACGAGACCGAGATCATGGACAGCTATGGCGTGTCGCGCACGGTGCTGCGCGAGGCGCTGAAGACGCTGGAGGCGAAGGGGCTGGTCGAGGCGCGCGCCAAGGTCGGCACGCGCGTGCTGCCGCGCAACCGCTGGAACCTGTTTGACCGGCAGGTGCTGTCCTGGATTCACGAAGCGGGACCGGACGAAAGCTTTCTGGCCAGTTTCTTCGTGATGCGGCACATGATCGAGACCGAGGCCGCCGCCGAGGCGGCGCTGCATCGCACTGCCGACCAGGTGCGGATGCTGCGCTATTGGCTGAACCAGCGCTTTGCCACCACGGCGATGCCCGAGCCGCATGCGCTGGCCGAGTTCGAATTGCACCGGACGATCTGCGAGGCCAGCCAGAACCCGTTCCTGCGCGCGGCGACCGGGATCGTGGAATTCGGCATCGCCCGGGGCATCATGGGCCGGGTCGGGCTGTTTCCCGAGGATCTGGCGCGGGAAAAGGCGCCATCTTACGACCGGCTGGTGGCCGCGGTCGAAGCCGGCGAGGCCGAGCGCGCGCGAGGCGATGGCGGGGGTCCTGAAGCTGGACGAGATGCGGGGCATCTGAGGCCAGGCTTGCCGGGCCGGAACGGCAAAGCCCCGGCCGGGACCGGGGCTGCGTGTCGGGCCGAGGCCCCGGCCTGCGCCGGGGCGAAGGCCGGTCAGGCCTGGGCCGGNGACGGCCTGGGGCGCGGCGGGCTGCGGCACGCGCTGGTTCAGCAGGCCCCAGAGGAAGCCGTTGGTGACGGATTGCACGCCAAGCGTGGCCAGAACCACGGCCAGCGCCGCCGGGCGGGCGATGGTGCCGGGGTCGAGGTCGCCGAAACCGGTGCGCGCCCAGGCGGTGATGGCGGCCAGCGCCACGGTGATGCCGAGGATCAGGAAAGCGGCACCGTAGCGGCAGGCGACATCGACCGTCAGCCAGTTGCGCAGCCGCTCGAACCGCGGCGAGGTCGGCAGAAGGTCGAACCGCACGGCGAAGAGCCGGGCGAGGGCGTGGAACCAGACCAGCTGGAAGCCGGTCAGCACCAGCGCCGAGGCGAGGATCAGCGAAGCGGTGTCGAAGCGGGCACCGAACAGCGTGACCGGGCCGGTCAGCAGCGCGGCGAAGGCGGCGAGGCCTGCGCCCAGAAGTGCCAGGCCGGGGAAGAGGAACAGCGAGAAGGGCGCGAAGGTCAGCAACAGCTTCAGGTGGCGCCAGCCGTCGCGCCAGCTTTTCAGGTGCGGCGGGCGCGAGCGGCCATCCTTGGACAGGGTGGTCGGCACTTCCTCGATCCGCANGGCGAGGGTGGAGCGGATCACCATTTCCGAGGCGAATTCCATGCCGGGCGTATCCAGCCGCAGGTTCAGGATCGCGGCGCGGTTGAAGCCGCGCAGGCCGCAATGGAAATCGCGCACCGGGGTGCGGTAGAGCACGCGGCCGATGGTGGAAAGCACCGGGTTGCCGAGATAGCGGTGCAAGAGCGGCATGGCGCCGGGGGCGATGCCGCCNNAAGCAAAGCGGTTGCCCATCACCAGGTCGGCGCCGTTGCGCAGCGTTGCCACGAAGGCATCGAGCCGCGAGAAGTCATAGCTGTCATCGCTGTCGCCCATGATGACGTAACGGCCTTCGGCGGCGGCGATGCCNNGGCCAAGTGCCGCGCCATAGCCCTTNNGCGGCACAGCCACCACGCGGGCGCCCAGGCTTTCGGCGATGGCCTGGCTGCCATCGGTCGAGCCGTTGTCGGCGATCAGCACCTCGCCGTCGATGCCGGTGCGGGCAAGGAAGCCCATGGCCTTGGTGATGCAGGCGGCCAGCGTTTCCGCCTCGTTCAGGCACGGCATCAGGATGGTCAGTTCTTTCATGGTTTGCCCCAAACCCTTCTGGCATCGGAACAGAGTCGCTCCGTTGGTCAAAGGTTCGCGGGCAGATGCGGCGGTTCTGGGGCGGCTCTTGTGTCTTTTGGTGGCCGTGATGGTGGGAAATCCCCGGATTTGCACCCGCTGCGCCATGATTATGCCCCGAGTTTAGCGTTTCCATTCTGGCAATGGTTCTTCGCAATCCGGGGGCGGTATGCGTGACGTGGACGACGATATTCTGAAGCCGGGCGGGCGATGGCGCTTCATGCCGGTGGCGATTCTGCTGGTGGCGGCGATGATCGTGGCGCGGGCCGTCGGGCGCTTTGGCGCGGTCATGGACAGTTTCGTGCATGGCGACAATGACGACATCATGCGGCTGATGGAGGTGCGCGACTGGCTGGTAAGCCAGGGCTGGTTCGACATGATGCAGTATCGCATCCTGCCGCCGGACGGCGTGCCGATGCACTGGTCGCGCTATCTGGATGCCGGGATCGGCGGGCTGCTGTACGGGCTGGAGCAGGTCTTTGCGCCGGAAGTGGCGGAACGGCTGACCCTGGTGACCTGGCCGAGCCTGTTGCTGGCGCTGCTGGTGGCGCTGGTCGGGCGCGGCACATGGCGGGTGCTGGGGCCATTGGCCTCGGTCCTGGCGATGGCGGTGCTGCTGATGTGGAACCCGGTGGTGAACGTGACGTTCAAGATCGGGCGCATCGACCATCACAACGTGCAGATCCTGATGGTGTCGGTCATGGCCTTTGCCATGGTCTGGCCGGGGCGGGCCCTGGTGCGCGGCGCCATTCTTAAGCGCGGCGGCGGCGGGTCGCTGACCGTGGGGCTGGAGATGCTGCCGCTGATCCTGGTGATCTGGGTGATGCTGGGGTTGCGCGCGGCGCTGGCGATGGATGGCGCGGCGCGGTTCCTGGCGGGGTTTGCTGCGGCGGTGCTGGTGCTGGCGCCGCTGCTGATGGTGGGCCAGACGGCGNNCGCGGAATGGTTTGCGCCCTATTGCGACGAGCTGGCGACGCCGGTGCTGTCGCTGGTGGCGGCGGGCGCGGCGGCGTCGGTGCTGCCGTTGGTCCTGGGCGGGCGGATGGGGCCGGTGCCTCTGGCGGCGCTGATGCTGGCGGTGGCGCTGGCGGGGTGCTGGCTGGCGGCGCCCCTGCTGGTGCCCTGTCTTTCCGGCCCCTATGCCGCCCTGTTAGCCGAGGTGCAGAAGGCGATTTCCACGCAGATCACCGAGGCGCANGCCGGGGCTGTTGTTCCTGTCCAGAAGCCGCTCAGCTATGCCGCCATCGTGGCGTAAACGGCGGTGTCGGTGCTGGGCTCGGCGGTGCTGTGGTGGCGGATGCGCGACCGCATGGCGGCGGAAACCCGCGATGCGGTGGGGCAGATGCTGGTGATCGGCGGCTTCGGGCTGATCGGCACCTTTGCGCAGATGCGCATGGTGCTGCTGGCGGTGTAAGCGGTGGCCTTCCTGGCGGGGTTCCTGCTGTCGCATCTGATCGTGCGGTGGAAGCGGACGGGGACGCGGGCGGCGTCCTTGACCATGATCGCGGCGATGGCGCTGGTGGTGGTGGTCGAGCCCCTGACCATGGTGGTGTCGCGCCTGGCGCAGATGACGCGGGCGGATGCGGCGGCGGTGNNGAAGCGCTTCCTGNNGGACAATGGCTGCCGCGATGCGGCCAGCCTGAAGGAGTTGGACGCCCTGCCCAAGGCGACGGTGCTGACGACCAGCAACCTGTCCGTGCCGCTGATCCTGCTGACGCATCATGACGGGGTGACGGCGCCCTATCACCGGTCGGCCACCGGGTTCTGGAACGAGTTCTTCCCGTTCCGCGACGAGGCGAACATGAGGAAGGCGCTGGCGGCGTCGGACATCGACCTTGTCGTGGTCTGCCGCAGTTCGGACTATGGCAAGAGCCTGGGCATGGCGCATGACCTGCTGGAAGGCCGCGCGTGGCGTGGCTGGTCTAAGCCTTGCCGGAGGCCAAAGCGCTGGCGGTGTTCCGGGTGGACCGCGCGGCGATGGGGGACGGGTGATGGCCTCCTTTCTGCGGTTCCTGTTGGTGGGCGGGCTGTTCAGCCTGATCTTCTCGGCCAGTTCCTCGGCGCTGATCTCGCTGGCGGGCACGCCGCCGGTGGCGACGGCGGTGGTGGTGTGGCTGGCCTGCATCCCGCCGGCCTTCTACTGCCAGCGCCGGTTCGCCTTTGGCGTGGAGCGCACGCGGCGGATGGCGTTTCCCCTGTACGCGGCGACGCAGGGGGCGAGCCTGGCGCTTGTCTCTGGCGCCTCGGCGCTGTTCGTCACGCGGGATTTCGTGGCGGATACCGGGGTCTACCTTGTGGCCTCGGCTGCCGCCGCGGTGATGAGCTTCCTGATCGGCCGCTTCGTGACCTTCGCGCCGGTGCCCGCCGGTTGACAGCGGCGGGGGCGCGGGCAGACCGGGTCCGTGGCTGGAGGGCAGCATGGACGACGATGGCAAGCCGGTGAAGGTGAAACGGGCGCAGCAGGTCTATTCGCTGCTGATCGAGGTCGGTGGNCACGCGGGCGACGGGCTGCCGGACAGGGCCACCGGGGCGGGCCTCCTGTGCTATGCCAGCGGCGTGGACGAGGCCGAGGCGGTGCGCGAGACGGTGGCGATCCTGCGCGACGCGGACCTGGCGCCGCTGGAGGTCGANGGGCTGGGCACGCTGGAGGAACGGCTGGCCGCCGGGGAAGAGATCGACGACGAGGAAAAGGCGCTGATGGCGCGGGCGCTGGCCGAAAATTCGGTCGTGGTGGCGCAGATGACGCCGTTTTTCGACTGACTGCTTGCGCAGGGACGACCCCGCCCCGGGCTTGACCCGGGGCCTGTGGTCAACCCGCGCTACCCTTGTAAGCAGAGGCCCCGGCCTGCGCCGGGGCGGGGTTTCCCTGCAGCGCCGCGCGCTCTGCCTGCGCCCGGACCTGAGCCCGCCACAGGGTGAAGAGGCCCGCGGCCACCACGATGCTGGCGCCGATGGCCACGTTGGGGCGCAGCACCTCGTGGAACAGCGTCAGGCCAAGGACCGAGACGAAGACGATCTGCAGATAGGCGAAGGGTTGGACCGTGCTGGCCTCGGCCACGGCATAGGCCTTGATCAACAGCCAGTGACCCAGCACGGCGGTGCAGCAGAGCGTGGCCATCCAGGCCCAGTCGGNGAGGGTCATCGTCTGCCAATGCGTCAGGCCCAGGGGCGAGATCGCCAGCGCGCCGACGATGCCGGTCCAGAAGAAGCTGACCGAGGCGGCATCGCGGCGGGCGACGAAGCGGGTCAGCAGGCCATAGACGGCAAAGAGCAGCGCCGCAGCAAATGGCACCAGCGCCCAGGGCGAGAACACGCCGGACCCCGGTTGCAGGATGATCAGCACGCCGACGAAGCCCACCAGGATCGCGGCCCACCGCCGCCAGCCGACCTTTTCACCCAGGATCGGGCCGGACAAGGCCGCCACCAGCAGCGGATAGCAGGTGAAGACGGCGTGGCTTTCGATCAGGCCCAGCTTGGTGAAGGCCACGACCATCACGCAGACCTCGGCGATGAGGATCACGCCGCGGGCCATCTGGTGCCAGGGATAGGCCGAGCGCGCCCTNNTCAGCCCGCCGGGCTGGCGCATGGCCAGCGCCGTCACGAAGACGGCAAAGAACCAGAAGCGGATCATCACCACCATGTAGACGTTGTAGGTGGCGGCGAGGTGGCGCGAGATGCCGTCCTGCGCAGCAAAGACCGCGCAGGTGGCGATCATCAGCCAGATGCCAAGGCGGGTGTTCTGCGGGGTCATGCGCGTTTCCGTTCCAGCGACAGGGCGTAAAGCCCCGCCGCCACCACGATGCCGGTGCCGATGGCAACCGGAAGGGCCAGATGCTCGCCATAGACCGTGATGCCGATGATGGTGACGAAGACGATCTGCAGATAGGCATAGGGCTGGACGCGTGCCGCCTCGGTCGCCTGATAACATTTCAGAAGCAGCCAGTGCGACAGGATCGACAGCGCCGAATAGAGGGCGAGGAAGCCGGTATCCACCGGCGTCAGCGCCTGCCAGTGCGGCAGGCCGATCACCGTCATGATCACGGCTCCGATGACGCCGGGCCAGAAGAAGGCCGGGAAAGTGGGCTCGTCCCGCGTGGTCAGCCGCGTCAGCACCGAGTAAAGCGCGAACATCAGCGCCGAGGCGAAGGGCAGAAGCGCGGGCCAGGAGAAGACAAGNNCGCCGGGACGCAGGATCACCAGAACCCCGGCCATNNCGCCGGCAGCGACGGCGGCCCATCTTTGCCACTGGATGCGCTCACCCAGGATCGGGCCGGAGAGCGCCACGATCAGCAGCGGGCAGATGGCAAAGACCGCATGGCTTTCGATCAGGCCGATCAGGGTATAGCCCCAGATGATGATGCAGATCTCGGCCACCAGCAGCAGGGCGCGCAGGATATGGGCGGGCAGGCGGCGGGAGTGGATGGCGGCGCGGAAGCCTTCGGGTAGGCGCAGGGCCAGCAGGATCACGAAGTAAGCGAAGGCCCAGTAGCGGACCATCACCACCATCAGCGTGTTGTAGGTGCNTTAAGCAAGGTGGCGCGAAAACCCGTCCTGTGCCGCGAAGGTCGCCACGGCGGCGACCATCAGCCAGATGCCGAGCGTGGGATTGCGGCTCATGTCTTCCGGCCTGTGGTCATGTGGCGCTTGCGGCCAAAGCCGGGTTGGCGGGTGACAGTGAAGCCCGCGGCTTGCAGCGCGCGGCGGACATGGTAAACGGCGGTGTAGGTGGCGAAGCTGCCGCCGGGGGCGGTGTGGGCGGCGACTTCAGCCATCAGCGTTTCGGACCAGAGTTCGGGGTTCTTGGCGGGGGCGAAGCCGTCCAGGAACCAGGCGTCGGCTTGGCCGCCCCAGGCGGGCAGGGTTTCGCGCGCGTCGCCGAGGAGGACGTGCAGGTCCATGCCGGGCAGGGACAGGCGGGTCTGGCCGCTGTCCCACTGGTCGAGGAAGGGNNAAGCCACGGATTGCGCCTGCGGGAAGGCGGCGAGGGCGCGGGCGATGTNCGGGGTGGTCAGCGGGAATGCCTCGAGCGAGGTAAAGCGCAGGGTGCCGGGCTGGCCGCTGGCGTGCCAGGAAATGAGCGTGGCCAGCATGTTCAGGCCGGTGCCGAAGCCCAGTTCGGCGATGTGGAAGCCATCGCGGAACCTGTGCGGCAGGCCGTTCTTAGCGAGGAAGACATGGCGTGTTTCTTCCAGCCCGCCTTGCAGCGAGAAATAGGGGTCGTCGAAACGGGTCGAGACGGGGATCGTGCCGTCGCGCCAGTCGAGCGGGGTCTGGTCGGGTGCGGTCATCTGGCCTAAGCCGAGGGGAGCGGCGGAGGTATGGTCAAGGGGTAAGCAATGGCAAGGGTCGATGTGACGGTGCGGGGCGGCGGCATCTTTGGCCTGTCGGTGGCCCTGGCCTGCCAGTGGCGTGGCGCGAAGGTCCGGCTGGTGGAGAGTGTTGCCCTTGGCGCCGGGGCGAGTGGCGGGTTGGTTGGGGCGCTGTCGCCCTTTGCGCCGGGCAAGTGGGATGAGGTGAAGGCGTTCCAGCTGGAGGCGCTGAAGATGGCGCCGGGCTGGTGGTGTGAAGTGGCCGCCCTGTCCGGCCTGCCCACGGGGTATGGCCGGGTGGGCCGCTTGCAGCCATTGCCCGACGAGGCGGCGGTGGCGGCGGCGCGGACGACCGGGGAGGCGGCGCTGCTGCGCTGGGGGCCGGGGATGTGGCGGCTGGTGCGGGCCACCGGGGCGGATTGGGAGCCGGTGAGCGGGTCGGGTTGGCTGGTGGAGGATCATCTGTCGGCCCGGCTGCACCCGCGGCTGGCGGGGGCGGCGCTGGTGCGGGCCTTTGAGGTGATGGGCGGCGAGGTGGTGCTGGGCGATGCGGAGGACGAGGGCCAGGTGGTCTGGGCCAACGGCGCGGCGGGGCTGGCGGCGCTGTCGGCGGACCTGGGGCGCGAGGTCGGGCGGGGNGTGAAGGGGCAGGCGCTGCGGCTGGCCTATGATGCGGGGCCGGAGGCGGCTCAGCTGTATGCCGGNGGGCTGCATGTGGTGCCCCATGCCGACGGGACGGTGGCGGTGGGATCGACCTCTGAAACCGAGTGGTCCGGGGACGGGCCGGATGGGCTGGCCGATGGGCTGCTGGCGCGGGCGGTGGCGGCGGTGCCNGCGCTGGCGGGTGCCCCGGTGCTGGAGCGCTGGGCGGGCATCCGGCCCAGGGCGCGGAGCCGGGCGCCGATGCTGGGGGCATGGCCGGGGCGGCCGGGGCATTGGGTGGCCAACGGGGGTTCAAGATCGGCTTTGGCNGTCGCGCCCCTGGTGGGCGAAGTGATGGCGGCGCTGGTGCTGGAGGGCAGGGACCTGGTGCCGGGGCCGCTGCGGGTGGAGGCCTCGCTTTAGGCGTCCGAGCTCGGACGCTTGATCACATCCCATAAAAACAAGAACTTGCATTGGCGTCTTAACTTGGCGTTCATGATTTGGCTGCCCGCGAACTCGTCCCGGTCGCCGGTGCGACAGCGGTCCCTTGACATCGCTGGGCCTTTGGCCTCACCTGCACAGGATGGTTTCCGGCCTGTCAAAGACGTTGGCCGGATGAAAAGGAACGCGGTGAGGTGTAGCCATCAGGCGCCAAATCCGCGACTGCCCCCGCAACTGTAGGCGGCGAGCAACCCCGATCACCACTGGCCTTCACGGGCCGGGAAGGTGGGGCGAGCAAGGACCCGCAAGTCAGGAGACCTGCCATCGAAGCCATGACACGCCGGGCGGGGTGCCCCGGAAGGAGTTGCGATGGATGATCTTCTGCGTCGGCCCGTGGCCACGCCCCTATGCGCGCGCGCGCGGCACCAGATCCTTGTCTGCCAGACCTGCCGTCACAAGGGTGAGACCTGCCAGCCGGGCCTTCAGCTGCTGGAGCGTTTGCGCGAGGCCATTGCTGCTGCCGGGCTGGATGATGGATTCGAGGTTTCGGGCACGGCCTGCATGGTAAGCTGCGACCGGCCCTGCACGGTGGCCTGGCGCGCCACGGCCAAGGCGACCTGGCTGTTCGGCGATATCCGACCCGATGAGGACATCGACGACCTTGTGGCCTTTGCCCGGCTGTACCGCGATCTGGAAGACGGCTGGTGCCGTGCCGCCGACAGGCCGGGCAGGCTGGCCGAACATGTGCTGGCCCGCATCCCCGCCGCGCTGATCGTGACGGGCGAGGAGGTCGTGCAATGACCCCCGACATCGAATTGCGCGGTGTCACCTGGGGACCNGGTCGGCGGCCCCGGATCCTGCATGACCTGTCGTTCCAGGTGCCGCGCGGCGAAATCCTGGCGATCTGCGGCGCCAACGGGGCGGGCAAATCCTCGCTTCTGCGGCTGATCTACCGGTTCCAGCCGCCGCGGCGCGGAACCGTGCTGCTGCGGGGCCGCGACATCTGGCTGATGGGCGCGCCCGAGGCGGCGCGCATCGTGGCGGCCGTGTTGCAGGAACAGCCCACCGATTTCGCGCTGACGGCGCGGCAGATCGTGGCACTGGGCCGTCTGCCCCACCGGCGCGGGCTGTTCAGCAACCTGTCCTCGCCCGGCGCGGACGACGAGGCGGTGATTGCCGCCGCGCTGGTGCGGCTGGACCTGGGGACACTGGCCGACCGGCCCTTTGGCACGCTGTCNGGGGGCGAGCGCCAGCGGGTGATGGTGGCCCGCGCCCTGGCGCAGGAACCGCAGGTTCTGGTGCTGGACGAACCGACCAACCATCTGGACATCCGCCACCAGCTGGAACTGCTGGCGCTGTTGCGCGGCACCGGGCTGACCGTGGTGACGACGCTGCATGACCTGACGCTGGCCGCCGAACATGCCGACCGCATCATCGTGCTGCGGCAGGGGCGCATCCTGGCCGACGGGCCGCCCGACCGGGCGCTGACCGAGGCCACGCTTGGCCAGGCCTTCGACGTGCGCAGCCGGATCGACCGTTCGGGCGACCGGCCGCGCTTTCCTTCCATCTGTGATCCTTGCGAGACATCCATGATCCGCCTTTCCCTTGCTGCCCTGTTGCTGTCTGCCACCGCGGCCGCTGCCTTCCCCGTGACCGTGAAAAGCTGCAACCGCGACGTGACCTTCGACCAGGCCCCAGCNCGGGCGATTTCCAACGATGTGAACCTGACCGAGATGATGCTGGTCCTGGGCCTGCGCGACCGGATGGTCGGCTATACCGGCATTTCGGGCTGGAAGACGCTGGACCCGGTGATGCGCGAAGGCGTGGCCGAACTGCCGGAACTGTCGGCCAAGTATCCGACCAAGGAGGTGCTGGCGGCGGCCGAGCCCGACTTTTTCTTTGCTGGCTGGAACTATGGCATGAAGGTCGGCGGCGAGGTGACGCCCGAGACGCTGGAACCCCTGGGGATCAAGGTCTATGAGCTGACCGAGAGCTGCATCCACATCGGGCCGAAGGAGAAGAGCTCGATGCAGGACATGTATGCCGACATCCTGAACCTGGGCACGATCTTCGGCGTCGAGGATCGCGCGCAGACGCTGGTNGGTAGCTGGCAGGCGGAGCTGGCCGAGGTGACGAAGGGCGTGGACCGGAGCGATCCGGTGCGGGTCTTCGTCTATGACTCGGGCGAANNGGCGCCTTTCACCGCGGGCCGCTATGCCATGCCCACGGCGATGATCGAGGCGGCGGGCGGCGTGAACATCATGGACGACCTGGACAAGTCCTGGGCCGAGATCGCCTGGGAACCGGTGGTCGAGCGTAACCCCGAGGTGGTGGTGATCGTGAACTATGGCGATGTGACGGCGGAGCAGAAGATCGCCTTCATGAAGTCGAACCCCGCCTTTGCCGAGATTGACGCGGTGAAGAACGACCGGTTCGTCGTGCTGGAATATGTCGAGGCGACGCCCGGCCCGCGCAACATCGAGGCGGTGAAGACGCTCGTCGCCGCTTCGCGGACTGAGCCATGGCCGAGACGACCGCCTTTGTCACCTTCGCCCGCATGGGTAGCGCGCCGTGATCGCGCTGGCGGCGGCGGGGATCTGGTTGTCTCGGTCGTCGTCGCGGTTTCGGTGGGGGCGGTGGACCTGCCCCTGGGCACTGTCTGGGGCATTGCGCTGGATCATCTGGTGCCGGGGCTGGTGGCCCCGGACTGGAGCCGCGCCCATGCCAACATCATCTGGGAAATCCGATTTCCCCGCGTGGTGCTGGCGGGGCTGGTGGGGGCCGGGCTGGGGATTGTCGGCGCGGCGCTGCAGGCGGTGACGCGCAATCCGCTGGCGGACCCGCATCTGCTGGGCATCTCGTCCGGCGGGGCCTTTGGGGCGATTGCCGCGCTGATGCACACNGGGCTGTTCCTGGGCCTGCTGACGGTGCCGCTGATGGCCTTTGGCGGCGCGCTGGTGGCCACGCTTCTGGTGCTGGGCGTGGCGCAGGTGGCGGGCGCGACCTCGGCCGACCGGCTGGTGCTGGCGGGGGTGGCGGTGAGCTTTGTCATCATGGCAGCGGCCAACATCCTGATCTTCATGGGCGATCCCAAGGCCACGCATACCGTGGTGTTCTGGATGCTGGGCGGGTTGGGCCTGGCGCAATGGCCGCATCTGTTGTGGCCACTGGCGGTGCTGGTGCCNCGGGGGCTGTGGCTGATGGCGCAGTCCTCTGCGCTGAACGCGATGTCGCTGGGCGACGAGACGGCGGCGACGCTGGGCATTCCGGTGGCGCGGTTCCGGCTGGCGGTGTTTGTGGTGGCCGCGCTGATCACCGGGGTGATGGTGGCGTTTTCCGGGCTGATCGGCTTTGTCGGGCTGATGATGCCGCATCTGGTGCGGCTGGTGGCCGGNGGCAACAATGCCGTGGTGCTGCCGGGTTCGGCNCTTTCTTACGCGGTGTTCCTGATCTGGGCCGATGCCGTGGCCCGCGTGGCGATGGCGCCCGAGGACCTGCCCATCGGCGTGGTGACGGGCCTGTGCGGCGGCATCTTCTTCATCTGGCTGATGGCGCGGCGCCGGTAGGGCCTCCGGTTGCCCGCGAGCCTAGGCGAGCGGACGGCGGAAGGTGATCGAGGTGGGGCGGTCAAAGCCTTCATGCGCGGTGCGGGCGGTTTCCGTGAAGCCCAGGGCGCGGAAGGTGGCGTGGTTTTCGGTCAGCTCGACACGGGTTTGCAGTTCAAGTGCGGGCAGGCCGAGGGCGCGGGCGCGGGATTCGGCCATGTCGATCAGCGCGCGGGCGAGGCCCTTGCCGCGGTGGCTGCGCGCGACGGCGAGTTTGCCGATGTAGAGCGCGGATGGCTTCACGGTGAGGAAGACGCAGGCGACGGNGGGCTGGCCGATGACCCAGACCTCGCCCTGTCGGGCCTGGGCCGCGATGTCGGCCGGGGTGAGCCGGTGCATCGAGGAGGGCGGGTCGATGCGGCCCTCCATGAAGGCGAAGCTGTCCTGGATGAGGGTCAGGATGGCCTGCCAGTCGAGCGGGTCTTCGGCGCGACAGGGCGTCATTTNGCGGGGCAGGCCGTCGTTCAGGTGGATCAGGGCAGNCATCTCGGCGGAATGGTAATGCGCCTGCGGGTCGTAGGCGGCGGGGTCGTCGAGGCTGGCGGCGTAGAAATGCGTCTCGGCGGGGAACTTGTTTGAGCGGTAGGTCATCTGGCTGCCGCAGTGCGGGCAGAAGTCGCGCCAGGTGCCGGNGGACGAGGTGTAGGTGGCCGGGGCTTCGCCCAGCCATTCGAAGGTGCCGTCGCGGATGCCGAAGAAGCTGGTGAAGGNGGAGGAGGTGGCGCGGCGGCAGCTGTCGCAATGGCAGTGGCTTTGCCAGAGCGGGGCCGAGTCGATGCGGTAGCGGATGGTGCCGCAGAGGCAGCGGCCGGTGATGGGCGGGGTCAGGGCATGGGCGGACTCCTTTCGGGCAGGAAAGCGTCGGACGGGCTGCGGATCAAGGGCTCATCAGGCCCCCTGGGCCTTCCTCGCCGGAGCGTGCCCAAGATGTTGTGGATAACGTGGGGGAGTGGCGACATGCGGGGAGGACCGTTGACACGCGGCGCGGTTGGCCGGACCATTGCCGCCCCTGCCCTGCCTTCGAGTCGAGGATTCCTTGCGCTTTACCCGGCTGCGCCTGAACGGCTTCAAAAGCTTCGTGGACCCCACGGACCTGATCATCCACGAGGGCCTGACCGGCGTCGTGGGGCCGAACGGCTGTGGCAAGTCGAACCTTCTGGAAGCGCTGCGTTGGGTGATGGGCGAGAACCGGCCCACGGCGATGCGCGGCGGCGGCATGGAGGACGTGATCTTTGCCGGGGCGGCCACGCGCGGCGCGCGGCATTTCGCGGAAGTGGCGCTGGTGATCGACAATGCCGAGCGGCTGGCGCCGCCGGGCTTCAACGATGCCGACACGATCGAGATCGTGCGGCGCATCACGCGGGATGCGGGCTCGGCCTACAAGGCGAACCAGAAGGAGGTGCGGGCGCGCGATGTGCAGATGCTGTTTGCCGATGCCTCGACCGGGTCGCACAGCCCGGCGCTGGTGCGGCAGGGGCAGATTTCCGAGCTGATCAACGCCAAGCCCAAGGCGCGGCGGCGGATTCTGGAAGAGGCGGCGGGGATCTCGGGGCTTTATGCGCGGCGGCACGAGGCGGAGCTGAAACTTTCNGGGGCCGAGCAGAACCTGCTGCGCGTGGACGATGTGCTGGACGGGCTGGCGGGGCAGCTGGCCACCTTGCAGCGGCAGGCGCGGGCGGCGGCGCGGTACCGCGAGATCGGCGAAGAGTTGCGGCGCGCCGANGGGATGCTGCTCTGGCGGCGCTGGCGCGAGGCGGAAGCAGCGCGGGAAGAGGCCGAGCGGGACTTGCGCGAGCGGCTGGTGGCGGCCGGGCAGGCCGAGGCGGCGGCGCGGGCGGCATCGAAGGCGCGGGAAGAGCGCGAGGCGGGGTTGCCTCGCCTGCGCGAAGAAGAGGCGATTGCGGCGGCGGTGCTGCAGCGGCTGGTCGTGCAGCGGGATCAACTGGGCGAGGCAGAGGCGCGGGCGCAGGAGAAGATTAGCGCCTTGCGGGGCCGGATCGCCACGCTGGGGCGCGACATCGAGCGCGAGGCGGGGCTGAACCGCGATGCGGGTGAGACGATTGCCCGGCTGGACTGGGAGATCGAACAACTGCTGCGCGCCCATGACGGGCATGACGAGCGTCTGGCCGAAGCGGTGGAGGCGGCGCGCGAGGCGGGGGCGGCGCTGGCCGAGCGCGAGACGCTGATGAGCGAGGCGACCGAGGATGCGGCGCGGCTGGCGGCGCGGCACCAGTCGGCGCAGCGGCTGGTGGCCGAGGTGCGCGTGAGCGTGGAGCGCGCCGANGGGCGAGGCGGCGCGGGCGCGGGCGACGGTCGAGGTGGCGGACGAAGCGCTGGAACGGGCCGCGAGGCGATGGAGGCCGCGGGCGAGGCGCGCGAGGCGGCTGTCGATCTGGCTGAGCGGGCCGAGGCAGCGCTGGAAGCGGCCGAGGCGGCGCGGGCGGAAACGCAGGGCCGCGAAAGCGAGGCGCGGGCGGCGCGGTCCTCGGCCGAGGGCGAGGCCAATGCGCTGCGCGCCGAGGTGGCGGCGCTGGCGCGGCTGGTGGAGCGCGATCGGGGGCCGGGCACCAGNATGCTGGACCGGCTGACGGTGGTTTCGGGTTGGGAAAAGGCGCTTGGCGCGGCTTTGGGCGACGACCTGCGGGCGGCGGAAGTCACGACAGGCTCGGGCTGGGTGGCGCTGCCGGGCTATGAGGCGGTGGAGCCGTTGCCCGAGGGCGTGGAGCCCTTGTCGGCGCATGTGACGGCGCCNGGGGCGCTGGCGCGGCGGCTGGCGCTGATCGGCGTGGTGGCGCGCGAGCGGGGGCGGCGTTGCAGNGCGGCGCTGCGGCCTGGTCAACGGCTGGTGTCGCGCGAGGGCGATCTGTGGCGGTGGGACGGGTTCCGGGCTGGGGCCGAGGATGCGCCCTCGGCCGCGGCGCTGCGCTTGCAGCAGCTGAACCGGCTGGTGCAGCTGAAGCGCGACCTGGAGGATGTGGCGGCGCGGGCCGAAGGCGCCCGGCAGGCGCACGAGGCGCTGACGGCGCGGCTGGCGCAGCTGGCCGAGGCGGACCGGCTGGCACGCGANGCGCGGCGCGCGGCGGATCAGCGCGTGACCGAGGCCGACCGGGCACTGTCGCGCGCCGAGGCGGACCGGTCGATTGCCGGGGGCAAGCTGGAAGCGGCGCGCATGGCCGTGGCGCGGTTCGAGGACGAGGCGGTGTCGGCCCGGGTGCGGCTGGAACAGGCCGAGGCGGGGATGGCGGAACTGCCGGACCTGGATGCGGCGCGGGGCGCGGTGGAAACGGCGCGCATTGCGGTAGAGGCGGCGCGGATCGCCATGATCTCGCGCCGGTCGGCGCAGGACGAGTTGCGCCGCGAGGGCGAGGCGCGGGTGCGGCGCCGGCAAGAGGCGATGAAGGAGCTGTCGGGCTGGAAGCACCGGCTGGAGACGGCGGAGAAGCGGGCCGAGGAACTGGGCCAGCGGCGCGAGGAGGCCGAGGCGGAACTGGACGAGGCGATGGCGGCGCCGGAAGAGATTGCCATCAAGCGCGAGGAACTCTCCGAGGCGATTTCGGCCGCCGATATGCGGCGCGCGAAGGCTCAGGACGCGCTGTCGGCGGCGGAAGGTGCCTTGCGGGCGGCGCAGGAGGCCGAGCGCGAGGCGGAGCGGGCGGGATCGGAGGCACGCGAGGCGCGGGCACGGGCCGAGGCGCGGGCGGAAGCGGCGCGGGAAGCGGTGGCGGTGACGGCCGAGCGCATCGCCGAGGCGACGGAGATGGACCCGGCGGAATTGCTGGCGAGCCTGAAGGCCGACCCTTCGACGATGCCGGATGCCGAGGTGCTGGACACCGAGGTGGCGCGGCTGAAGCGGCAACGCGAGGCTTTGGGCGCGGTGAACCTGCGGGCGGAAGAGGATGCGCGGGCGGTGTCCGAGGAGCATGGGCAACTGGCGCAGGAGAAGGCCGATCTGGAAGAGGCGATCCGCAAGTTGCGGCAGGGTATTGCGGGCCTGAACCGCGAAGGGCGCGAGCGGCTGCTGACGGCATTTGAACAGGTGAACGCCAATTTCGGGACGCTGTTCACCCATCTGTTCGGTGGCGGCGAGGCGCGGCTGGTGCTGGTGGAATCGGACGATCCGCTGGAGGCCGGGCTGGAGATCATGGCGCAGCCGCCGGGCAGNAAGCTGTCCACACTGTCGCTTTTGTCCGGGGGCGAGCAGACGCTGACGGCGCTGGCGCTGATCTTTGGCGTGTTCCTGGCTAACCCCGCGCCGATCTGCGTGCTGGACGAGGTGGACGCGCCGCTGGACGACGCCAACGTGACGCGGTTCTGCGACCTGATGGACGAGATGACGCGGCGCACCGAGACGCGGTTCCTGGTGATCACGCACCACGCCGTGACCATGGCGCGGATGGACCGGCTGTTCGGTGTGACCATGGCCGAGCANGGGGTGAGCCAGCTGGTGAGCGTGGACCTGAAGCGGGCCGAGGGTGGCCTGAGGGGCGATTTTCATGCGAAAAATCGGGCGCGGATGGCTGGCGGCGCGTCTGCGGTAACGGTGCAGGTGAGTATTTGGGCAAAGAAGAAGCGGGGGTTCGCTTTTGGGTCCGGCAGGGCTAGATGGTGAGGCCCCGCTGGAGAGACGCATGCTGCACGATCCCCTGTTCATCCTGGCCGCCGTGGCCTGTCTTGTGGTTCTGGCCATCCTGATGGTGGGCGTGGGCGGCTTTGCCCGGGGCGGCGAGTTCAACCGCAAGCATTCCAACCGGCTGATGCGCTATCGCGTGGCGGCTCAGGCGGTGGCGGTGGTGCTGATCGTGCTGTTCGCCTGGCTGCGCAGCAAGGGTAGGCCATGGTCGTTCTGTCGAAGATCTATACGAAGACCGGGGACAAGGGCGAAACCGCCCTGGGCAATGGCGCGCGGGTGCCAAAGCATTCGGCGCGGGTCAGTGCTTATGGCACGGTGGACGAGACCAATGCCACGGTCGGGCTGGCGCGGCTGGAAGCCTCGGGCGAGATGGACGAGGCGCTGAAGCGGGTGTCGAACGACCTGTTCGACCTGGGCGCCGACCTCTGTACGCCCGACATGGAGAAGGATGCCGAGCTGCCCTACACGCCCCTGCGCATGGTGGCGGCGNNCATCGACCGGCTGGAGTGCGAGATCGACGCGATGAATGCGCGGCTGACGCCCTTGCGCAGCTTCGTGCTGCCNGGNGGCTCGCGGCTGGCGGCGCAGTTGCACCTGTGCCGGACGGTGTCGCGGGCCGAGCGGCTGGTGGTGGAACTGGCCGGGCAGGAAGCGGTGAACCCCGAGGCGGTGCGCTATCTGAACCGGCTGTCGGACTGGTTCTTCGTGGCGGGCCGCATCGCCAATGACGAGGGCAGGGCGGATGTGCTGTGGGTGCCCGGCGCGAACCGCTGAGGGCGGGCTGATCGGCGGATGCGATCAAAACGCGGCGTCCCGCCGCTGAATCGGGTCGTTTTTGGTCTGTATCCTGAGGGCGTCTTTCGCTAGGACGGGCCGAGAGCTTGAACCGGCCCCTTGCGGCTTGCGCGGGGGCCCACCAAACATGGGAGAAGGCCGCCGATGAAGGTGCTCGTGCCTGTGAAGCGGGTAATCGACTACAACGTGAAGGTTCGCGTGAAGGCGGACGGGAGCGGGGTCGATCTTGCGAATGTGAAGATGTCGATGAACCCCTTTGACGAGATCGCCGTGGAAGAGGCGATCCGGTTGAAGGAGAAGGGGATCGCGACGGAGATCGTGGTGGTGTCCATCGGCGTGAAGCAGGCGCAGGAGACGCTGCGCACCGCTCTGGCCATGGGTGCGGATCGGGCGATCCTGATCGAGGCGGCGTCGGATGTGCATCAGACATCGAGCCGCTGGCCGTGGCGAAGCTGCTGGCCGCCGTGGTCAAGGACGAGGCTCCGGGCCTGGTTCTGGTACAAGCAGGCCATCGACAATGACATGAACGCCACCGGGCAGATGCTGTCGGCGCTGCTCGGCTGGTCGCAGGGCACGTTCTGTTCCGAGATTGCGATTGCCGATGGCGCCGCGACCATCACGCGAGGTCGATGGCGGCTTGCAGGTGATCAAGGTGAGCCTGCGGTGCTGACGGTGGACCTGCGGCTGAACGAGCCGCGCTATGCCTCGCTTCCCAACATCATGAAGGCCAAGTCCAAGCCGCTCGCGGCGAAGACGGCGGCGGATTACGGCGTGGATGTCACGCCGCGGCTGACCGTGGTGAAGACGGTGGAGCTTACGGGGCGCAAGGCCGGGGTGAAGGTCGGCTCGGTCGACGAGCTGATCGCGAAACTCAAGGACGAGGCGGGGGTGATCTGATGGCCGTTCTTCTTCTTGCCGATGTGAACGAGGGTTCGCTTTCGAGTGATGCGGTGGCCAAGACGCTGGCCGCGGTGGCCGGTCTGGGCGAGGTGCATGTGCTGGTGGCGGGCCAGGGCGGTGACGCCGCGGCGGCGGAAGCCGCCAAGCTGGACGGCGTTTCCAAGGTGCTGTTCGCGGGCGACCACGCCTATTGCCACGGGCTGGCGGAATCCACCGCGGCGCTGATCGTGTCGCTGGCGGGCGGTTACGACCACATCTGCGGCGCGGCGACGGCCTTCGCCAAGAACGTCATGCCGCGGGTGGCGGCTTTGCTGGACGTGATGGTGATCTCGGATGTGACGGCGGTGGTGGACGGGTCCACCTTCGAACGGCCGATCTATGCTNNTAGCAACGCCATCCAGACGGTGAAGTCGGGCGATGCCAAGAAGGTCTTCACGGTGCGCACCGCGGCCTTCACCGCCGTTGGCGCGGGCGGGTCGGCGCCGGTCGAGGCGGTCACCGGCCCGGTGGCCGAAGGCTCGTCCTGGGTCGAGGACCGGGTGGCGGCAAGCGACCGGCCGGAGCTGACCAGCGCGAAGATCGTGGTCTCGGGCGGGCGCGGCGTGGGCTCGAAGGACAGCTTCGCGATCATCGAGGCGCTGGCCGACAAGCTGGGCGCCGCCGTTGGCGCTTCGCGAGCTGCGGTGGACTCTGGCTATGCGCCGAACGACTGGCAGGTGGGCCAGACCGGCAAGGTGGTGGCGCCGCAGCTGTATGTGGCGGTCGGCATCTCGGGCGCGATCCAGCACCTGGCGGGGATGAAGGATTCGAAGGTCATCGTCGCGATCAACAAGGACGAAGAGGCCCCGATCTTCCAGGTCGCCGACTATGGCCTGGTGGGCGATCTGTTCGCCCTGGTGCCGGAACTGACCGGCAAGCTGTAAGGCATTCATCGCCGGAAAGCGGGGCGCCCCTTCGGGCGCCCGTTTCATTTGCCTCAGTCCGGGAAGATGCCCGGCGAGGTGGGTGCGCCGTCGTCGAACTGCGCGAGGTAGTCCACGATCATCGCGCGGTTCACGGCAAAGCCCTTGTAGGTGGCCAGTTCTTCCGGCAGGTCGCGCAGCACGCGGTGCAGGCGGCGGCCCCATTTCGGCACGGTCGCCAGGTCTTCCAGCGAACAGAGATAGCAGCGGATCGGGAAGACGATGGCGTTGGACCGCGGCAGGCGCCATAGCGTCTGCAATTCCACCCGCAGGTGCTGCTTGGCACCCACATTCTGGGGCGTCAGGGTGCGCTTTTCCGGACCCCATTCGGGATAGGTCTCGGGCGAGGTATCCAGCCGCGGGTTGACCGTCATCGTCCAGTTCAGCCGCCGCACCGGTTTGCCGAGTTGCAGGTTCAGAAGGTATTTCAGCGCGCGCTGGAACACCCCCATCTCTGCTGCCTTCGGCACCGGGGCATGCCATTCGAAGAAGTTCATGCCGATGTCGAAATCCAGCGACCAGTCGGCCTGGCTGGTGACCATGCTTAANNGATCCATCCACAGGTTGCCGTCACGCTGGTCCAAGAGCGCGTGGTCACCCTGGGTCTGGCGGGTGATGTACTCCATCGGGCCGCAGGGCAGCGTGGTGGGATCGAGGAAGGTGAAGTGCTGGTCGATGCCAAGCGGCCGGTTGATCCAGTGCCAGCGGTTGCCGTCGCGGGTCAGGCTGAACCACTCGGGGTAATCCTCGGATTTCGAGACCATCACCAGTTCCAGGAAATCCCAGCCCGCCAGGTCCATATGCGGCAGCGACTGGCAGCGCAGGGNGTCGTCGCGCAGGGTGATCTCGCGGTCGCGCATTTCGGCGACATAGTGTTCGTCCACGTCGAAGCGCTTTTCGAAGGGCGAACCCTCCCGGCCCCCGGCATGGGGTTCCAGGTTGACCGAGTACATGTAGCTGTCCTGGTCGAACGGGAAGGGAAAGCGCCTGATCGCCTGGGGTGAATTGCGGAAGGTATAGTCGTCGCGGAAGGTTTCGTCGTTGAACTGCAGCGTCATCGCTTACTCCTAAAGGTCGAGAACGAGGGAAGCGCCCGAGAAGCGCGAGACGCAGGGCATGATCCTGGTCTGCGCGGCCTTTTCATCGTCGCCCAGCCAGTGGTCGTGGTGTTCGATGGTGCCGTGGCAGGACCGCACCCCGGTTTCGCAGCGCCCGCAGGCGCCGCCGCGGCAAAGCCAGTCCACCGGCACCTCGGCCGCCTCCAGTGCCTCCAGCAGGCTTTGCGTCGGGCCGACCTTGATGGTCTTGCCGCTGTTGGCCAGCGTCACCGCGAAGGGCGCGCNCGNGGGCGGGGCCATGAAGACCTCGGAATGGAGCGCAGCGGCGGGCCAGCCGAGGCGAGCACCGGCGGCGGCGACGGAGTCGATCAGCGCTTCGGGGCCGCAGGTGTAGACATGGGTGCCGATGGGCTGGGCCGCGAGAATGGCGCCGATGTCCAGACGGTTGCCCTCTTCCGAGATGTGGACGTGGATTTGCGGCAGGTCGGGCAAGAGCGCCAGCCCGGCGGCCTCGGCCCGNNAGCGCGCGGCGTAATGCAGTTCGAACGGCAGTTGCAGGCGCGACAGCTGCTTGATCTGGGCGACGAAGGGCGTGATGCCGATGCCGCNCACGATCATCACATGCTTGCGCGCCCGCAGGTCCAGCGAGAACAGGTTGACCGGCGCGCCGACGCGCAGCAGGTCGCCGGGCTTCACCTGCGTGTGCAAGTAACGCGAGCCGCCGCNGGCGTCTTCACGCCGCACGGCGATTTCGTAAGCTCGCCCGTCCAGCGGGTCGGAGATCAGCGAATAGGCGTTGCGGCGGACCATGTCGCCATCGGGCATTTCCACCACGACATGGGCGCCGCCGGAAAACAGCGGCAGCTCGCGGCCTTCGGGGTGGACAAAGCGGAAGCGGGTGACAAGCGGGGTCAGCGGCTGAACCGCCACGACGCGAAGCTGGATGGCGGTCATGCCTTGATCTCCACTTGGGCGGGAACGATGCCGGNGGTTTCGGCATCGACGCAGACGCCCTGGAACACGCCCAGGCGGCGCGAGAAATGGTCGCGCACGAACAGCGTCAGGCCGCAGTGGGCGCAGATGAAGGGGTCGGTGGTCACGCCTTCGGTGATGCCCTTGCAGTGGACGCATTGCATCCGCCGCGCCAGCGTGCCGCGGTGTTCGGTCTGGATGGCGCCTTCGGGGAAACCCATCGCCAGCGCCTCGGCCTGAGCCTGGCCGATCAGCCCCTCGCCGCANNTGAGGTAAAGCCAGGTGCCCATGCGGGCGTCGGTCAAGGCCTTGCGGTAGCGTTCCAGCGCGGCGGCGAAACTCGGGGCCTCGGCGTAAAGCTTCGCGCCAAGCGCGCGCAGCGCGGGGCCATACGGTGCGCCNNATGGGATGTAGAGGATATGGGCGCGGTCCAGCACCGAGGCATCGCGCGCGGCCAGGTCAAGGATGGCCTCGGCGCCCTGAGCATCGGCCAGCATCAGCGCCGGGGCCGCGCCATGCGAGACCAGGCCGGGATAGACCGGGCGACTGGGGATCGAGGNGGAGAATTCGGTTTTCGGCATGGTCTTTCCCTGGGAAGGCAGAGCCGGGGAAACCGGCTCTGCGGGCGCATCAGCCCTTGGCCGTGCGCCNGCTTCTTTCGACGTCGAAGAAGGGCATCGGCGCGGTGGTGGCGGCGATTTCGCCATGGTNGGCGCAGGTGACCGTCAGCTTGGTGCCGGTGTTCGCGCAGTCCACCGGCAGGCGGGCGATGGCCACGGTCCAGTCGTTCAGCGGCGAATACATCGCCTGCGTCACCACGCCGACCTGCTTGCCGCCCTGCAGCACGGGGGCGCCGTTGCCGGGGGCCACCTTGCCCTCCAGCTTCAGGCCCCAGATCTTGAAGCGTTCCTTGCCCTTCAGCCGGTAATGTTCCTCGGCGCCGCGGAAGCCGGTCTTGCCGGGCGAGACGGTGAAATCCAGCCCCAATTCCCACAGCGTGTCGCCGCAGGGCTGGTCGTCGAAGGGGTACATCTCGGAATTGTCGAAGGGGAAGAACAGCAGGTAGCTTTCGGTCCTCAGCAGGTCCAGCGTGGTGAAGCGGCAGGGGATGATGCCCATTTCGGCGCCCTCGGCCAGGATGCGGTCCCAGACCATGCTTGCGTCCTGCCCGCGCACGAACAGCTCATAGCCACGTTCGCCGGTATAGCCCGTGCGGCTGATCATCGCTTACACGCCGAACAGCGAGGTTTGCAGGATGCCGAAATAGGGCAGGTCGCGGATGCCGGGGACGTATTTCGCCAGGTAGTCCACCGCCAGCGGGCCTTGCAGCGACAGGTCGTGCAGGTTGTCGTCAAAGCGGATGGAAACGTCGCGGCCCTCGGCGGCCATGGTCAGCTGCTCGAAGCCCTGGCCCGAGCCGTGGACAACCATGAAGGCATTGGGGCCGGTACGGTAGATCACGCAGTCGTCTATGAACTTGCCGCCGTCATTCAGCATGCAGGCATAGACGGCACGGCCGGGCATCAGCTTTTCCATGTTGCGGGTGGTTGCCCGCTCGATCACATGGCTGGCGCCGGGGCCGGTGATGTGGACTTTCTTCAGTCCCGAGACATCCATCAGGCCCGCCTTGGTGCGGATCGCCATGTATTCGGCCGCCGGATCGCCGGCATAGGACCAGGCGGTGCCCATGCCGCTCCAGTCTTCCAGCGCAGAGCCCAGGGCGCGGTGGCGGTCGGCAAGCGCGGAAAAGCGCCAGGAATTCGTCATGAGTTTTCTCCCATCGGTCAGTGAGTTGGCCCGGCCAGCCGCGATGGCTGGCCGGATGGGGGCATCAGCCCGGAAGCTGGAAGAACCAGTTCGCCCACAGCACGACCACCACCCCGGCGATCAGCGCGGCATAGGGCCCGAAGCCGGCNNGGCGGGGGCCAAGGTCGCCGTGATCGGACAGGCCAAGGTCTTCCATCGCCTCTTTCGGGAAATGGCCCTTGTCCTGGAAGTAATGGCGGAAGGCGAAGACCGGCAGGATCAGCGCGGCGAAGATCACCCNCGACCACAACGCGTTGGAATAGCCCCAGACCTTCGCGCCAGCCCCCAGGAACAGCGCGTTCACGAAGGCCAGCACGGTGTTGATGCCGATCAGCACGGTCGGCGCCTTCCACGGCCGCGCCAGGTGCGGGCTGTCGATGCGGTGGATCCAGCCGGCGTTCAGGTTCAGGAAGTTGAACAGGATGTTGCCGACGTTCGAGATCGCCAGCACATAGAAGTAGCCGCCCACATCCGAGGCCAAGGCCAGCAGGAAGACGTTGAAGACAAGGTCCGTCCACATCGCGCCGACCGGGGCGCCGTGGTCGTTCACGCGGGTCAGGTACTTGGGCAGCCAGCCGTCGCGGGCGCCCTGATACAGCGTGCGCGACGACCCGGCCATCGCGGTCATGATCGCCAGGAACAGCGCCAGGATCATCAGGATCACGAAGACCTGCGTCACCAGACGGTAAGCGCCGACCATGTTGCCAAGCGCCTCGCCCACGCCGGTGCCATCGACGATGCCGGGCGCCAACATGCCTTCCTGACCCAGCACGCCCTGGAAGGCGTAAGGCAGCAGGAAGTAGAACACCATGCAGAGGATCCCCGAATAGAAGATCGCCTTGAAGGTGTCGGTATGGGGGTTCTTGAATTCGGCCGTGTAGCAGACCGCGGTTTCAAAGCCGTAGGTCGANNAGGCCGCGATGTAGAGACCACCCAGGAACAGCGTCCAGCCGCCCAGATCCCAGGCGCCGTCCACGCCGGAATAGGCGGCGGTGGGCGGCACGATGTTGGTGACGTTCATCGTGTCGATGGCGCCGGTCAGGATCGGCACCAGGCCGACCAGCAGCAGCGGCACCAGCACGATGATCGCCATGATCTTCTGCGACTTGGCTGTGGACGCGATGCCGCCGTGCTGGATGGTGAAGATGATGCCCATCAGCACCACGCCGATCACGAAGGTCGAGTTGAAATGCAGCGTGCCAAGGCCGGGAATGTTGATCGCCAGCGCTTCCCAGACGCGGAAGGCCGGGGTCAGCGCCGCCACGGCATCGGTGGTGGCCACCGCCTGGATCGCGGCCTCGGGCGCGGTGCCCGGATTGGCGGCGATGTAGTCCACCACTGCCTGCGTGCTGGCGCTATAGCTGCCCAGGTTGGCCGCCACCCAGTCCAGCACCGGCTGGCTGTCGGCCAGCGGGATCGGGAACAGCGCGTTCAGGATGTAGCCCGCGGCGATGGCGCAGCCGAGGCTCAGCACCGGCGACCAGGCGAACCAGTTGCACCAGACCGACAGCGGCGCGATCAGCTTGGAATAGCGCAGCCAGGCCATGGCGCCATAGACCGAGGCGCCGCCCGACTTGTTGCCGAACATGCTTACCATCTCGGCATAGGTGAAGCTTTGCAGGAAGCCCATCACCATCGAGATCATCCAGACGACGAAGGCCGCCTTGCCCGCGACGCCCGCGATGCCGCCGATGGAAAACAGCACCAGCGGCGGAACGCCCGCCGCGACCCAGAACGCACCCTTCCACGTCAGTGAGCGCTTGAGCGCGCCCGTCGTCGGGACCATGTCCCCTATTGCCGCCATGGTATTGTCCACTTCCTGATATCCCCGTTCGCTGTGGGTGGGGCGCTTTGGCCCCGGGCTTGTTGCCTCCCCTTCCGTCTGGCCGGGCCTTGCGCCCCGGCCCTTGCCGCGCGTCCCCCGCGCGGCGGCACGCCCATGCGTCAGGCGCGCGGGCGTTCCTTCTTCGGGTCGTAATGCGGGAAGGCCGCAATGCGCGCCGCGATGCGCTTCATCTGGCCATCCAGCTTGCCAACCTCGATCTCGGTTCCCGGCTCGGCATGGGCGACATCCACCCGCGCCAGCGCGATCCACTGCCCGGTCCGCGGTGACCGCATGGCCGAGCAGACCTCGCCCACCTGGGCGCGTCCGATGCGCAGGCAGTCGCCGTGGCCGACCGGATCCTGCCNCTCGATCTCCAGCCCGACGAAGCGGCGGGCGGGGTGATCCTTGCGGCGCTGCAACGCCTCGCGGCCGACGAAATCGGCCGCCTTGGATTTCAGCGGCACGGTGAAGCCGACGCCACNCTCGAACGGGTCGGTCTGGTCGGAGAAGTCATAGTAAAAGACCAGCCCGGCCTCGATGCGGCAGAGGTCCAGCCCGGCCAGACCCATCGGCCTGATGCCGAAGGCGGCCCCGGCGGTGAAGACGGCTTCGAACACCGCCGCGCCGTGTTTGGGGTGGCAGAAGATTTCATAGCCCAACTCGCCGGTATAGCCGGTGCGCGACACCACGACCGGCACGCCCTCGGGTCCGCCGATGCGGGCCACGGCAAAGCGGAACCAGCCCAGATCGGCCAGCGCCGNCTGGTGCGGCGCGGTCCAGACGATCTGCGCCATCAGCTCGCGCGAGCGCGGGCCTTGGACCGCCAGGTTGTGCAACTGGTCGGTCGAAGAGCGCACCAGCACGTTCAGGCCCAGGCGCGCGGCCTCTTTCCGCATCCACTCGCCGCCCTCGTCCGAGCCGCCGATCCAGCGGAAGTTCTGCGCGCCCAGGCGGAACAGCGTGCCATCGTCGATCATGCCGCCGTGCGGGTAGCACATGGCGGAATAGACCACCTGCCCGATGCCCAGCTTGGCCACATCGCGGGTCAGCACCCAGTCCATCAGCGCCTCGGCATCGGGGCCGGTGACTTCCCACTTGCGCAGCGCCGACAGGTCCATCGCCACCACGCCCTCGCGCGCCGCCCAATAGCTTTCGACCGAGCTGCAGTNCGGAAAGCTGTTGGGCAGCCAGAAGCCGCGGTATTCGACGAAATCGCGGGTCAGGGCGGCGAAATGGTCGTGAAAGGCGCTCTGGCGCGTCATGATCGGCTCCGCGTCGGGAAAGGCGCGCCAGGCCGTCCCGCGCGAGAAACGCTCGGTCGCGGCATAGCTGCGCACATGGATGTCGGTCGGGTTCCAGCCGTTGGCGGGCGAGGTGTCGTCAGGGCAGGCCGACGAGACGCAGACCAGATCGGTCAGTGCGCGCAGCAGCACATAGTCGCCGGGCCGCGACCAGGGCTCGTCGGCCACCATCACGCCATGGGCGTCGATGGCGGTGTTGAAGAAGAAGTTGGCGGCCATCCAGCCGGGGCGCGGGTTCACGCCATGCGCGGCAAGCGCGGCGTTGAAATTGTCGGAACAGTTGACATGGCCGGGATAGCCGATGTCGTCGTAATACTTCGGCGCGCAGGCCATGGCGAAGGCGTCATGCCGCCCGCAGGTGTCCTGCACCACCTCGACCAGCGGCGTGAAATCCTGGTCGTAGTATTTGGAATGCAGGCCCGGCATCGGATAGGCGTGGCCCATCAGCGTGCGCGTCGTGGTCACATCAAGCGGGTTCTGGATGCCGCGATCCAGCTTGCGCGCGTCGAAGCACTGGAAATCCGTGCATTGCTTACCGTCCACATCCAGGATCTGGATGAACTCGCCCGCCTTGACCACATAGGCCTCGGCGGTCGGCGACCGCACGCGCAGGTCGATCAGCGGGTCGGCCAGCGGATCGGGCAAGGCGAAGCGCCCCAGAAGCCGCGGCGCGGCACGGGTCAGGCGCAGGGTCAGCGGCGTGGCGGTGTCCTGCGCCGACAGGTCCATCTCGCCGCCCGGCGCGGCGATCACCGCCCAGCCGGGGCCTTGAACGGTAAAGCGGGCGCTGTCGCCGCGGGCGAGGCCTCNGCCGAACAGACCGATGCAGCGGGCCGCGGCAAGGTCGATGCCGCGCCAGGACAACGCAGCGCGCAGCCGGGCGAGGCTTGGCTCGCCCGAGGCCAGAAGGGTGCGCAAGCCATCGGCGGGGCTGTCGGCGCTCTGGCCCAACAGGGCGCAATCCAGCCGCCCGTCGGGATGCGCGGCCAGCAGTTCGCAGCGCTGCGCGCCCTCGTCGTTCTCCAGTTCCAGCCGGTCGCCCGGCCTCAGCTCCACCAGAATCGCCCCCGCGCCGGNGATGACATGGCGTTCCTCGTCGCGGGCGCGGGTGAACCGCGGCGCGGCGCGCAAGGCTGGGCCGGGGCGGGCCGGACCGGAAGGGACGGGCAAGCGACATGGGCGGCTCCGAAGGAAAAGGCCGGGGCGCACTTGCGGCGCCCCGAGTCAGGGGAGCGTCAGTTGCGGAGGTAGGCTTCCATCGAGTCGTCCAGCGCGTCCTTCCACGGGGTGTGGTGCAAGGGCGCCATGGTGCCGGTGATGACCGATTTGTAGGAATTGTTGCGGAAGCCCATGATGTCGTCGGCCTTGTGCTTCTTCCATTTGAAGAAGGCCTCGCAGGCGCCATCGACATCAAAGCTGGGATAGTCGGTGTCCGCGATCAGTTCCTTCACATAGGCGCCCTGGTACTTGATCGCGTATTTGACGTCGTCTTCGGCCACTTCCCGCGCCTCGCGCTCGGCCACGTCGGCCATCAGCGCCTGCTTGTCGGCGGGTACGGCGATGCGTCCCAGGATGATGTCGCGCACATACCAGGCCTGGGCGTCGAACATGTTGAAGGTGAACCACTGGTCCTGCATGCCCAGGTAGAACATCTTCGGGTTGTGGACATAGACCACCCCCTTGTAGAGGTCCGCCGTCGCCAGCCGGTTCGCCGTCTTCAGCCGCAGGTCATCCGGCAGGAACGGGAAATAGTGCTTGTAGCCCGTGCACAGGATGACGGCGTCGATGTCCTTGGTGCTGCCATCCTTGAAGAACGCCGTCCGCCCCTCGACCTTGACCAGCGCGGGCTTTTCTTCCCAGTTCGTAAGCCATTTGAACCCCATCGGCGCCGAGCGGTACGAGGTGGTGATGCTCTTCGCCCCGTATTTCCAGCACTGCGAACCGATGTCCTCGGCCGAATAGGACGAGCCCACCAAGAGCACGTCCTTGCCCGCGAACTCGCGCGCATCGCGGAAGTCGTGCGCATGGACGATGCGGCCGTTGAAATGCTCGAACCCCGGATATTCCGGCACGTTCGGCGACGAGAAATGGCCCGAGGCGCAGATCACATGGTCGAAGCGTTCCTTGTAGACATGGTCCTTGACCATGTCGTGGACCGTCACCGTGAAGTCTTCCGCATCGGCATCGTATTCGACCCAGCGGATCACCGAGTTGAAGCGGATCANGCCGCGCACGCCGGCTTTGTTCACGCGGCCCTCGATGTAATCCACCATCACGGCGCGCGGCGGGTACGAGGCGATCTGCTTGCCGAAATGTTCCTCGAAGGAATAGTCCGCGAACTCCAGCCCCTCCTTCGGGCCGTTGGTCCACAGATAGCGGTACATCGAGCAGTGGACCGGCTCGCCGTTCTCATCCACGCCGGTGCGCCAGGTGTAGTTCCACAGCCCGCCCCAGTCGGACTGCTTTTCAAAGCAGACGATCTCGGGGATCTCGGCGCCCTTCTGGGCGGCCGACTGGAACGCCCGAAGCTGGGCAAGGCCGGAGGGTCCGGCACCGATGATGGCAACGCGCTTGGTCATGTGCTTCTCCTTGCTTCCGGTATGAACCAGATTCGCAAACTGGTTCCTTCGGCATGAACCAATCACGACACAGGCGCCGACTGTCGGTCAAATATTTTCCTGTGCGGAATATGACGGCAGGCAGATTTTTCGCGTTCCCGGCCTTGAAAGACAGGCTATAGATGAAAATATGAGCAACTCATCTTTTGCGCAGCGCCTTGCCGTCACTGGTTCCCTGCCCCGCCTGGACACGACGAATCGCGCGCCGGTGCGCATCGGCTTCCTGACACCGCTGTCCGGGCCGGAACAGGACTGGGGCCGTCCNGGGGTGGAGGGCTGCCGCATCTGGGCCGACTGGATCAACGACCGCGGCGGCATGATGGTGGCGGGCAAGCGCCACCGCATCGAGATCGTCGCCCATGACAGCGCCCTGTCGCGGCGCGAGACGCTGGCCGCCGCGCGCGACATGGTGGAACGACACCGCGTGCGGCTGATCCTGACGCTGGGCGGCGACAGTTTCGCGCCCGCGCTGCCTTACCTCATGCAGTCGCGCGCGCTGGTGGCGACGCTTCTGCCGTCGGACCTGTCGCCCGACACGCCCTATCTGATCGCGNNCGCTACCGAGGTGCATCCGCTGTTCAACGTGACCGGCGTGGACTGGCTGGCGCGCAACCGCCCCGCCGCCCGGCGCGTCGCGCTGTGCAGCCAGACCGACAGCCTGGGCCTGCCCTCGCTGGCCGTCTACCTGGCGGCGCTCGAGGCGGCTTACCACCAGGTGGTGCGCGAGGTCCGCTATGCCCCCGGTTCCACCGAGGCTGGCGCCGTCGTGGCGGCGATGCTGGCCGACAAGCCCGACGTGCTGTGCTGGTGTTCATCCGCGCCGCCGATGATCGCTGCCCTGACCGAGGCGGCCCACGACCAGGGCTTCCGCGGCGAGATCCTGGCCTGCACCGCCGACGATTACCCGCGCCTGATCGCCCGCACCTCGGACGACTTCATGGCGCGCTATACCTTCCAGTTNCCCGATTTCGACGACCCCGAACTCGCCGACAAGGCCTTCTTCTTCCGCCAGCCCAAGGCCTTCTTCGACACCTACAACGCCCGCTTCCCCGGCGCGTGGAGCGCGGTCAGCTGGGAATATGCCTCGATCCTGGACCTCTGGCACGAGGCGGTGGAGACCGCCGACACGACAGAGCCGGTCTCGGTTTTGGCGGCGATGAAGCGCGGCCAGGTGATGCAGCACGCCTTCGGCCCCGCGCGCTGGTGCGGGTCCGAGGTCTTTGGCATCGACAATGCGCTGGTCGGCGACTGGCCGGTGGTGACGATCCGCGACGGCCGCGCCCGCATCGCCGAATTCGGCTCGGTGCCGGATTGGCTGGAGCGGAACGGCGATCTGCTGGCCCGCCACCTTGGGCAGCTCGGCCAGCTCTGGCAGCAGCGCATGGCGCGGCGGCCTAGTCGTCCTGCAACAAGAGCTTCTGATCCTCGATCAGCGACAGCTTCATGAACTCGGTCGCCGCCTCGATGTCGCGGGCGGCGATGGCGTTGAACAGCGCGTTGTAGCCGCGCTGATAGGCGGCAATACGGTTCGGCGTCAGATGCCGAGCGGTACATCGCGGCGCGAAAGCTTTGCCGCCGCGCGTCGATCACCAGGTTGTAGCAGGCGATCAGCAGCGGGTTGGCGGTGGCCGCGGCGATCTGCTGGTGGAACTCTTCCTCCAGCCGCACGAAGGCGCTGGCATCGGTCTGCACCGCCTCCATCTGCGACAGGATCAGCCCCAGGGCCTCGATCTGCCGCGGCGGCATCGAGATGATGGCCAGCCGGATCATCTCGGGCTCAAGTATCCCCCGCACCACCTGCAGGTGCAGCGGCCCGGTCTCGGCCGCGACCGGCGCCACGGCGACCGAGGCGCCGGTGGGATCATAGGTCACGAAAGACCCCGACCCCGCCCGCCGCCGGATCAGGCCGCGCGCTTCCAGCTGGTCCAGCGCCTCGCGCACCGTATTGCGCGCCACGCCCAGGTCCTGCGCCAGCTGGCGTTCTGCCAGGCGTTCATCCACGCCATATTCCTGCGACACGATCCGCGTCGTCAGCGTGTCGATGACATATTGCACCGTCGCGCCGACAACCGGCTGGTCCGTCAGCATCGGGCGGCTGGAATGCGGGGACACCGGGAAACCCTTTTCACAAGCCCTCATCGGGCGCGAAAGAACTACCGGGCGGACGCGCCGGAATCCAGCCGCAACTTCCCCGCGAAGGCCGAGGCGATCAGCCCATGCGCTCCGAAGCATAGCCGCCGGGCGAGGCCGGGAAGACCACCGTCTTGTTGCCGTTCAGGAAGACGCGGCGGTGGATATGCGCATGGATGGCGCGGGCCAGCACCTGGCTTTCCACATCGCGGCCCAGGCTCACGTAATCCTCGGGGCTTTGTGCATGGGTGACGCGGATGATGTCCTGTTCGATGATCGGGCCTTCGTCCAGGTCGGCGGTCACATAGTGGCTGGTCGCGCCGATCAGCTTCACCCCGCGCTCGTAGGCCTGCTTGTAGGGGTTGGCACCCTTGAACGAGGGCAGGAAGGAATGGTGGATGTTGATGATCCGCCCCGACATGACGCGGCACATGTCGTCCGACAGCACCTGCATATAGCGCGCCAGCACGATCAGCTCGGCCCCGCTTTCGCGCACGATGCGCATTTGCTCGGCCTCGGCCTGGGGCTTGTTCTCTTTCGTGACCTTGATGCAGTAGTAGGGAATGTCGTGGTTCACCACGACCTTCTGGTAATCCATGTGATTCGAGATCACCGCGACGATGTCGATGGGCAGCGCCCCGATGCGCCAGCGATACAGAAGGTCGTTCAGGCAATGGCCAAAGCGGCTGACCATGATGATGACCTTCATCTTCTGGGCCTCGTCATGGAACTTGAAGACCATGTCGAACTTCTTGGCCACCGCGCCAAAGCCCTCGGCCAGCGCGGCCAGGTCCTTGCCCTGTTCCGAGGCAAAGCTGACGCGCATGAAGAACTTGCCGGTCTCGGTGTCGTCATACTGCGAGCTGTCGAAGATGTAGCAGCCCGAGTCGGCAAGGTAATTGGCGATGGCCGCGATGATGCCGCGCGTGGTCGGGCAGGTGACGGTCAGGCAGTATTTGGTCATGGGGGTCTCCGTTCGGATAAACTCAGGCCGTCAGGCCCTTCGGCTCAGACAGGCCATGGGCGCGGCAGCAGGCAATGAGCGTGTTGGCCAGCAGGCAGGCGATGGTCATCGGCCCCACGCCGCCCGGCACCGGGGTGATGGCGCCGACCTCGGCGGCACTGGCGTAATGCACGTCGCCCACCAGCCTGGTCTTGTCGTCCCGCTCGATGCGGTTGATGCCGACGTCGATCACCGTGGCGCCGGGCTTCACCCAGTCGCCGGGGATCATCTCGGGCCGCCCCACCGCCGCCACCAGGATATCCGCGCCACGGCAGACGGCGGCGAGGTCCTTGGTGCGGGAATGCGCGATGGTCACGGTACAGCTGTCACCCAACAGCAGCTGCGCCATCGGCTTGCCGACGATGTTCGACCGGCCGACCACCACCGCGTTCAGCCCGGCGAGGCTCCCGTGATGGTCTCGCAGCATCATCAGGCAACCGAGCGGCGTGCAGGGCACCATCGACTTCTGCCCTGTGCCAAGCAGGCCGACGTTCGAGATGTGGAAGCCGTCCACGTCTTTCGCCGGGTCGATGGCGTTGATCACCAGATCGCTGTCCAGATGCTTCGGCAGCGGCAGCTGCACCAGGATGCCATGCACCGAAGGGTCGGCGTTCAGTTTGCCGATCAGCGGCTTCGGACGTTTCGGCGGGCAGCTTGTGCTCGTAGGAATTCATGCCGCACTCGACGGTCTGGGTGCCCTTGTTGCGCACATAGACCTGGCTGGCCGGGTCTTCGCCCACCAGCACCACAGCCAACCCCGGCACCAGCCCCTGTTCTTCCTTCAGCCGCGCCACATGCGCCGCCACCTGCGCCCGAACCCCGGCCGCAAAGGCCTTGCCGTCGATCACCTTGGCCGTCATGCCAGCCCCCTTCCATGCGTTCCGCCGTTCCCGTCAGCCCATGCCAGATCGACCCCGCCGCCGAGCGCAGGCCCAGCACCGCCAGCCGGTCGCCGCGCGGCGGATGACGAAGATGCTCATGTGTTCAAACCCCGTGCGGGTTGCCGAGCTGGGACCGAAGGCGCCGGTGTCAATGTTCACCAGACGCTCCAGCAGGCGGTCGATCGGCGCCGGTCCCGCGCTGGACACCATCTCGAAGACAACGAAGCCGTCGGTCTGCTCCGTCACCGAACATCCGGGGCAATGGGCGACAAGCGTGTAAGCAAAGTCCTCTGCCGCCCGGCCTTCGCCTTCCACCATCCACAGGCCCGGCCCCATCCAGAAGGCACTCACGCCGTCGCCGCACGCCCACCCGCCCGGCCCGGGCAACTCCAACCCGAAGGGCGCCGGGTTAGCCGCACCCCGCCGCAGGCTCACCGAGGCCAGTGCCAGCGTCGCATCCTCGCGCAGCGTCAGCGCCCCGAAGGTCACGGTTTCCGCAACCGGCGTGCCAAGCGCCGTCAGGGGGAAAGGTCAGTCACGCAGGCGCCCTCCGTCCGGGTCGATGAAATGGGGCGAGACGACACGCAGCGCCACCTCCTGCCCCTGCAACGGGTTGGCGCCGACGATCACCTCGCCCAGCCGTTGGCCCCCGCGCGCCAGGAAGCCAAGGCCAATGCCGCAACCCAGATGCGGGCTGTAACAGGCCGAGGTGATCCAGCCCTCATCCGTCTCGGTCTTGTGCAGCGCGCCTTNGGCAAACAGGTGCGACCCCGCCACCACCGGATCGCCCGCATTCACCGGCTGCAACCCCACCAGCACCCGCTTCTCGCCCACCAGCCCCTCGCNTCNGCTGAGGACCGCGCCGATGGCGTCCTTCTTCGCGCTGACCATGCGGCCCATGCCCAGCATCTGCGCCGTGGTCTGGCCGTTCAGCTCATTCCNCGCGGCATGGCCCTTCTCGATGCGCATCACGCCCAGGGCCTCGGTGCCATAGGGCGTGGCGCCCAGATCGGCCCNCAGGTNCACCAGCCGCTCCATCAGCGCCGCGCCATAACGCGCCANCACCGCCAGCTCATAGGCCAGCTCGCCCGAGAACGAGATGCGGAACAGCCGCGCGCGCANGCCGCCGCAGACGGTCANGGTAGCGCAGGCCATGAAGGNGAAGGCGGCGTTCGACAGGTCGAACCCTTCCACCACCCGCTCCAAGAGCCTGCGCGCATTGGGTCCAGCGATGGACAGCTGCGCCCAGGCCTCGGTGGTGGAGATCAGCTGCACGTCCAGCTCGGGCCACAGGCATTGCCGCGCGAATTCCATGTGGCGATAGACCGCCGCCGCCTGCGCTGTGGTGGTGGTGACGACGAAATGATCCTCGGCCAGCCGCGCGCAGGTGCCGTCGTCATAGGCGTGGCCATCCTCGCGCAGCATCAGGCCATAGCGCACCATGCCGACCTTCAGGCTGGCCATCGGGGTGCAATAGAGCCGGTCCAGGAAGGCCGCCGCATCGGCGCCCTGCACATCCACCTTGCCCAGGGTGGTCACGTCGCAGATGCCGACGCCCTTGCGGGTCGCCAGCACCTCGCGGTCCACCGTCTGGCGCCAGTGCGTCTCGCCGGGGCGCGGGAAGTATTGCGCCCGCATCCATTGCCCGACCTCGACGAACACCGCCCCCTGCGCCGCGGCCCAGGGATGGGTGGGCGTCAGCCGCCGCGGCCGGAAATGCTCGGCCGTATCGCCGCCGCCCAGCACCGACAGCGACACGCCGGTATAGGGCGGGCGGAAGATCGTGGTTCCCGTGGCCGGGATGCTCTGCCCGGTCAGGTCAGCCATCACCGCCAGCGCCGTCACATTGGCGGTCTTGCCCTGGTCGGTCGCCATGCCCAGCGTCGTCCAGCGCTTCAGATGTTCCACGCTGCGCATGTTTTCCTGATGCGCCAGCTTGATGTCCTTCACCGTCACGTCGTTCTGGAAATCCACCCAGGCGCGGCCTTTCCNCGGCACGTGCCAAAGGGCAACCTGCCGCAACGGCGCATCCTCGGCCTTCGGCAGCACCGGCAAGGCCGCCGCAATGCCGATCCCGGCCAAGGCATCCCGGGCCGCCTCGGCACCCGAAACAAGCGCGGCATGGGTCGACCCGCCCCGNNCCGCGGCTCCGGCGACGACCATCCCCGGCACGCCCTCCGGCGGCGGCAGGAAGGCCAGGTGATCCTCGCTCCACACCGGGCGCCCGCGGTGGTGCGAGGCCAGATGCACATTCGGATTCCATCCGCCCGAAACCCCCAACGCGCCGCAGTCCAGCCACTGGCTTTGCCCGTCGCGCGTCACCTGCACCGCGGTCAGGCCAAGCCGCCCGCGGGTATCGGTGACAGTGGCGCCAGCAAAGACCGGATAGGCGCCCAGCGCCTTGGCCTCCGGCCGCGGGTCGATCACGCCCGCCACCGTCACGCCCCTGGCGATCAGGTCCAGCGCCGTGCGATGGCCGTCGTCGCCGCTGGTGAAGATCGCCACCTTGTCGGCGGGGCTGACCGCCCAGCGGTTGGCATAGGCGCGCAAGGCGCCTGCCAGCATCACGCCGGGGCGGTCGTTGTTGGCGAATGGAATATGCCGCTCGGTCGCGCCCGCGGCCAGCACCGCGCGCTTCGCGGTGATGCGCCACAGCGTCTGGCGCACGCCCTTGCCGGGGTNTGGCAGATGGTCGGCCACCCGTTCCACCGCGCCGTAAATGCCGTGGTCGAAGCTGCCCCAGACCGTGGTGCGCGTCATCAGCCGCAGGTTGGGCAGGCTGGCCAGTTCCGCCTGCACCCCGGCCAGCCAGTCGCTGGCGGGCAGGTCGTCCAGCAGATGCGTCTCGGCCAGAAGGCGCCCGCCGATGCGATTGTCCTCGTCGCACAGGATCACCCGTGCCCCGGCCCGCGCCGCCGTCAGCGCCGCGGCAAGGCCGACGGNCCCGGCGCCGATCACCAGAAGGTCGCAGTGCAGGAAGCCCTTGTCATAGGCATCGGGGTCAGCCTGCATCGACAGGCGGCCCAGCCCCGCCGCCCGGCGGATCGTAAACTCGTAGAGCTTCTCCCAGAAGGCGCGCGGCCACATGAAGGTCTTGTAGTAGAACCNCGCGGCGAAGAAGGGCGACATGAGGTCGTTCACCGCCAGCAGATCGAACCCCAGCGGGCCGACATGGTTCTGGCTTTTCGCCTCCAGCCCGTCGAACAGCTCAACCACCGTGGCGCGTGTGTTCGGCTCGCGCCGCGCGCCCGACCGCAGTTCCACCAGCGCATTCGGCTCTTCCGATCCCGCCGCCACCACGCCGCGCGGGCGGATGCNGAAGCTGCGCCCCATCAGCCGCACGCCATTGGCCAGCAGGGCCGAGGCCAGCGTGTCGCCGGGATGGCCGGTATAGGCCTTGCCGTCGAAGGTAAAGCGCAACGTGCGGCTGCGGTCGATCAGGCCGCCGGAAAGCCGGGTCATTTCTGCCTCCGCGCCAGCGCCACATCGCGCGCCAGTTCGGCGCCCAGCACCTCGTGCGTGACGGTGTTGCGCGTCACCACCAGCCAGTTGCGGTCGCCCTGTTCGTGGAACCACAGTTCCCGGTGAACCCCGGCGGGGTTGTCGCGCAGGTAGACATAGTCGAAGAAGGCCGCCTCAGCGCCCGGCGCCATGCCATCGGGGCGGTCCAGCAGGCTGGCATCGCCCAGGTAGGTGAATTCCTGCGCGTCGCGCAGGCCAAGCAGCGGATGGGGGATCAGCATCTCGTCCTCAGTGCAGGTTCGGCTGGGCGCCCATGCCCTTTTCGTCGATCAGGTGGCCGCGGGCGAAGCGGTCCAGCCGATAGGCCGTGGCGGTGGGATGGGGGGCGTCGGTGGCCAGCAACTGGGCGAAGGCGTAGCCCGAGGCGGGCGTGGCCTTGAACCCGCCATAGCACCACCCGGCGTTCAGATAGAGCCCCTCCACCGGCGTGCGGTCGATGATGGGCGAGCCGTCCATCGACATGTCCATGATGCCGCCCCAGATGCGCAGCAGCCGCGCCCGGCCGATGGTAGGCATCAGCGCCATGCCGCCCTCGGCCACGTCCTCGATCACCGGCAGGTTGCCGCGTTGGGCATAGGAGTTGTAGCCGTCGATGTCGCCGCCAAAGACCAGCCCGCCCTTGTCGGACTGGCTGACGTAGAAATGCCCGGCGCCGAAGGTGATGACGCCGTCGATGGTGGGCTTCAGCCCCTCGGACACGAAGGCCTGCAGCACATGGCTTTCGATGGGCAGGCGCATGCCCGCCTTTTCCATCACCCGGCTGGTCGGCCCCGCCACCGCGACGCCCACCTTGCCCGCGCCGATATACCCGCGCGAGGTCTCCACGCCGCGCACCTTTCCACCCTCGATGCGAAAGCCCGTGACCTCGCAGTTCTGGATCAGGTCCACCCCCGCCAGGTCGGCGCCACGCGCATAGCCCCAGGCCACGCCGTCATGGCGTGCCGTGCNCGCCCGGCGCTGCAACAGCCCACCCTTGATGGGAAAGCGTGCGTGGTCGAAGTTCAGGAACGGATACATCGCCCGCACCCCGGCCTGGTCCAGAAGCTCGGCATCCGCCCCGGCCAGCAGCATGGCATTGCCGCGCCGCCGATAGGCATCGCGCTGCGCATCGGTGTGGATCAGGTTCAGGATGCCGCGCTGGCTGACCATGGCGTTGAAGTTGAACGCCTGCTCCAGCCCCTCCCACAGCTTCATCGAGAATTCGTAGAAGGGTTCGTTGCCCGGCAGCAGGTAGTTCGACCGGATGATCGTGGTGTTGCGCCCGATGTTGCCCGACCCCAGCCAGCCCTTCTCCAGCACCGCGATCCGCGCCTGCCGGAAGGTGGTGGCCAGGTAATAGGCCGTGGCCAGCCCATGCCCGCCGCCGCCGACGATGACATAATCATANNCAGCCGGCTGCGGGTCGGGGTTGCGCCACAGGGGTTTCCAGCCGTGGTGGCCGGTCAGGGCCTCCCGCAGCACGCGAAGGGCGGAGAAGCGCATCTCAGATGTCCAGCGTGTTGTCGCGTTCCCAGTGCGAGAAGTGGTTCACGAAGCTGTTCCACTCCTGCATCTTCAGCTTCAGGTAGTAGGCCGAGAATTCGTCGCCCATGATCGACTTCAGTTCCGGGTCGGCATCATAGGCGCGGATCGCGTCCAGCAGGTTCAACGGCAGCTTCGGCGCGCCTTCGATCTTGTGGCCCTCGGCATACATGTCGATGTCATAGCGCGGGCCGGGATCGGCCTTGGACTTCAGCCCCGACAGGCCCGCGGCAATGATCACCGCCTGCAACAGATAGGGGTTCACCGCGCCGTCAGGCAGGCGCAGTTCAAACCGTCCGGGTCCGGGCACGCGCACCATGTGGGTGCGGTTGTTGCCGGTCCAGGTCACGGTATTGGGCGCCCAGGTCGCGCCCGAAATCGTGCGCGGCGCGTTGATGCGCTTGTAGCTGTTGATCGTCGGGTTGGTGATCACCGCCAGCGCCGAGGCATGCTTCATGATGCCGCCCAGGAAATGCCGCCCGTCGTCCGAAAGGCTCAGCTCCTTCGTCGGATCGCTGAAAGCATTCTTGCCGGTCGCGGTGTTCCAGACCGAGATATGGGCATGGCAGCCGTTGCCGGTCATGCCCTGGATCGGCTTCGGCATGAAGGTCGCGCGCAGCCCGTGCTTTTCGGCCACCGACTTGACCATGAACTTGAAGAAGCTGTGCTTGTCGGCGGTCGCCATCGCGCCGTCATACTTCCAGTTCATCTCGAACTGGCCGTTCGCGTCCTCGTGGTCGTTCTGGTAGGGTTCCCAGCCCAGCTCCAGCATGTAGTCGCAGATTTCCGCGATCACGTCATAGCGGCGCATCACCGCCTGCTGGTCATAGCAGGGCTTCACCGCGGTATCCGCCGGGTCCGAGATTTGCAGGCCATCCGGCGTCAGCAGGAAGAATTCCGGCTCCACCCCGGTCTTCACCTCCAGCCCCAGCGCGGCCGCCTCGCCCACCAGCCGCGTCAGCACGTTGCGCGGCGCCTGGTCCAGCGGCCCGCCGCCCGCCATCACGCAGTTGGACGCGACCCAGGCCACGTCCTTCTTCCACGGCAGCTGGATGACCGAGCTTGCGTCGGGAATGGCCAGCATGTCGGGGTGGGCGGGCGTCAGGTCCAGCCAGGTGGCAANAGCGGCAAAGCCCGCGCCATCCACCTGCATGTCGGCAATCGCCTGCGTCGGCACCAGCTTGGCGCGCTGGCCTCCGAACAGGTCGGTGTACGAGATCATGAAATACTTCACGCCCTTTTCGGCGGCGAAGGCGGCAAGATCGGTCATTGGTTCATTCCCTGTTGACGGATGCAGCCGGGGTGGCGCCCCCGGCCGCCGGTTGTCAGAAGCCGCCCTGTCCGGGGATCCAGCTGGTGCCAGCCAGCGGCACGCCCGCCATGGCCGCCGCCTCGATGGTCAGCGCGCACAGGTCCTCGGGTTCCAGGTTGTGGACATGGCTCTTGCCGCAGGCCCGCGCGATGGTCTGGCATTCCAGCGTCAGCACGGCCAGATAGTTGCGCAGGCGCCGCCCGGCCTCGACCGGGTCCAGCCGCTTCATCAGCTCGGCATCCTGCGTGGTGATGCCCGCCGGGTCGCGGCCTTCGTGCCAATCGTCATAGGCATCGGCGGTGGTGCCAAGGGCGGCGTATTCGTCGCCCCATTTCGGATCGTTCTCGCCGATCGCCACCAGCGCCGCGGTGCCGATGGCCACCGCATCGGCGCCCAGCGCCAGCGCCTTGGCCACATCGGCCCCGGTGCGGATGCCGCCCGAGACGATCAGCTGTACCTTGCGGTGCATGCCCAGGTCTTGCAGCGCCTTCACCGCGGGGCGGATGCAGGCCAGCGTCGGCTGGCCGACATGCTCGATGAAGACATCCTGCGTTGCCGCCGTGCCGCCCTGCATGCCGTCCAGCACCACGACATCCGCGCCCGCCTTCACCGCCAGCGCCGTGTCGTAATAGGGTCGCGCGCCGCCGATCTTCACATAGATCGGCTTCTCCCAGCCGGTGATCTCGCGCAGTTCCAGGATCTTGATTTCCAGGTCGTCCGGCCCCGTCCAGTCCGGGTGGCGGCAGGCCGAGCGCTGGTCGATGCCCACCGGCAGGTTGCGCATGTTGGCCACGCGCTGCGTGATCTTCTGGCCCAGAAGCATGCCGCCGCCGCCGGGCTTGGCGCCCTGGCCCACCACGATTTCAATTGCGTCGGCGCGGCGCAGGTCGTCAGGGTTCATGCCATAGCGGCTTGGCAGATACTGGTAGACCAGCGTCTGGCTGTGGCCGCGCTCCTCGTTCGTCATGCCGCCGTCGCCGGTGGTGGTCGAGGTGTTAACCAGCGTGGCCCCACGTCCCAGCGCCTCTTTCGCCGGGCCCGACAGCGCGCCAAAGCTCATGCCGGCGATGGTGACGGGGATTTTCAGCTCGATGGGCTTCTTGGCAAAGCGCGTGCCCAGCGTGACCGAGGTCTCGCATTTCTCGCGGTAGCCCTCCAGCGGATAGCGGCTGATCGAGGCGCCCAGAAACAAGAGGTCGTCGAAATGCGGCACCCGGCGCTTGGCGCCACCGCCGCGGATGTCATAGATGCCGGTGGCCGCGGCGCGGCGGATTTCCGAATTGATCTCGGGGCTGAAGGTCCAGCTGTTCTTCGGAACGGTGTTGGGGATCTTTTCCATGGCTGGCCTCTCAGTAGTCGCCGGCGTGATCGACGTGGAAGTTGTACAGCTTGCGGGCAGAGCCATAGCGCTTGAACTCTTCCGGCTTCGCATCGGCCCCGGCGCGGGCCAGAAGGTCGCGCAGGATTTCCAGGTGCTCGGGCCGCATCTCTTTCTCGATGCAGTCCGCGCCCAGCGACTTGACCTTGCCGCGCACGAACAGCCGCGCCTCATACAGGCTGTCGCCCAGCGCCTCGCCGGCATCGCCCAGCACCACCAGGTTGCCCGACTGCGCCATGAAGGCCGACATGTGGCCGATGTTGCCGAACACCACGATGTCGATGCCCTTCATCGAGATGCCGCAGCGGCTGGAGGCATTGCCCTTGATGACCAGAAGCCCGCCCTGCCCGGTGGCCCCGGCATACTGGCTGGCGTCGCCCTCGATGATGACGGTGCCCGACATCATGTTTTCCGCCACGCCCGGCCCGGCCGAGCCGGTGACCTTCACCGTCGCCTGCTTGTTCATGCCGGCGCAGTAATAGCCGGTCGATCCCTTCACCGTGACCTCGATGGGGGCATCCAGTCCCACGGCAATGGCATGGGCGCCCTTGGGGTTCTCGATGGTCCAGACGGTCTGGTTGGTCATCTTGGCCTGTGCCTGCAGCTGGCTGTTCAGCTCGCGCAGCGGGTCTTGGCCATGTCGGCGGTCTGCATGTTCAGCGCTCCCAGAAATAGACGGTGGCGGGTTCCGGCTCCCAGACGCGGGCGGCTTCGATGCCCGGCAGGTTGGCCAGCGCGCGGTATTCCGATCCGAAGGCGACGTAATCCTCGGTCTCGGCCATCACCGCCGGCTTGCAGGCCACGGGATCGCGCACCACGCCGAAGCCGTTCTTCGTGCCGACGACAAAGGTGAAGAACCCGTCCAGATCGGCCAGCGTGCCTTCCAGCGCGGTGCCCAGGTTCACGCCCTCGGCCAGCCGGGACGAGATATAGCAGGCCGCCACCTCGGTATCGTTCTGGGTCTGCGGCGCAAAACCCTTGCGCACCAGCTCGCGCCGCACCGCATTGTGGTTCGACAATGATCCGTTGTGGACAAGGCACTGGTCCGCCCCGGTCGAGAACGGATGCGCCCCCAGCGTCGTCACCGCGCTTTCGGTCGCCATGCGGGTATGGCCGATGCCATGGCTGCCCCNCATGGCGCGCAGGCCGAACCGCGCGGCCACGTCCTTGGGCAGGCCCACTTCCTTGAAGATCTCCATCGCGTGCCCCGAGCCCATAACCCGGATGCCCCGCTCCGCCAGATACGCGCGGGCGACAGGTTCCGCCGCCTCGGGCAGCGTCACCACGGCATGGGTATCCAGCACCCGCACGCCCACGGTCTCGCCCGTCGCCGCTTCCAGCGCGCCCTGAAGTCCCGCGAAATCCACCGTCGGCCGGTCCGACTGGATCGTCAGCTTGAACCCGTCCGCCTCGTCGCCATAGATCGCGATCCCGGCGCTGTCAGGTCCGCGGTCGGTCATGGTGACCAGCATGTCCGTCAAGAGATCGCCCAGACGAGGCCGCAGCTCCTCGTTCTTCAGGAACAGGCCAACAATCCCACATCTTCCTCTCCGTTCAGCACCGGCAGGACGCCGTTGATGCTTCACTATCAGGAAGGAAAGTTGCCTCAAGAGATATTTGCTTTCGCGGAAGGAAAACTTCTCGCCAGAAAAGAAGGCGCCCAAAATCTGGGCGCCTGCGGGCCTTCCGGCCGGAATCCTGCATCGAAAACCGGCGCCGCCGGTCAGTAAACCTGCGGATAGCAGATGATCGACAGATACCGCGTAAGCAGCTCCACCAGGTTCTCCGGCCCATGCGGAGAATCGGCATCGAACAACAGGCTGTCGCCCGGTTCCATCCGGTAAGTCTGGTCGCCATGGCGATAGTCCACCGCGCCCTCCAGCATGTACAGCATCTCGATTCCCTCGTGCTGGAACGTCGGGAACCGGTCGCTCTGCGTGGTCAGCACGATCATGTAGGGCTCGACCACCACGCCCGAGTTGTTCGACCCGATATGCCCCAGCAGGTGATACTGGTGCCCCGCCCTCGTGCCCGCCCGCTCGATCTCGACCGCCTGCCCCGCCTTCACATGCATGGCGCCGCGCGGTTCCTCATAGCCGGAAAACAGCTGCACCAGCGGCACGCGCAGCGCATTGGCCAGTACCTGCAAGGTGTTCAGCGACGGCGAGATCACGCCGTTCTCGATCTTCGACAGCATCCCCACCGAAAGCCCGGTCTGCACCGCCAGGTCCGACCCGGTCATCCGCTGCCGCTTGCGCAGCTCGCGCACCTGGCGGCCGATGGCGACCTCCAGGTTCTTCTCGCGGGCCTCGCGCACGGCATGGGNGTCTTGCGTCAGGCGCTTCTCGGCCGGGGCGTCAGTCATCGGGTCTCCTTGCGGGGCAATGCTCTGCCCCGCAATCAGAGCGGCGATTGCCGCCAAAGTCCACCCGCCAAAGGCTGCCAGCGTCAGGCCGCCAGCCGCGCCATCGCCGCTTCGTCGCGCGCCCGCGCCCGCACCGCCGCCGGGCGCATCCGGCACCGCTCCACCCAGTCGCGGATCGCCGGGCTGTCCGGCGTCAGATGCGGCGCCCAGACATAGGGCGAATGCACCATCAGGTCGCAGGTGGTGAAACGGTCGCCCATCAGCCAGGGCCCCTCGGCCAGCGCCGCCTCCAGCCGCGCCTCCACCTCGGGCATCCCGCGCAGGCTGGCGTAAAGCGCCGGATGTTCCAGCCCGCACAGATGGGCAATCACCACCGGCTCCATCANCGCATACCAGAACATCCACGACAGGAACCGCCCGCGCCGCGGATCACCCTGCGCCACGCCCAGGCCCGACTGCGGGTACAGCCCGGTCAGATACAGCGCGATGGCCGAGGTCTCCCAGATGCCCACGCCGTCATGCTCCAGATAGGGCACCTTGCCCTCGGGATGCGGATTGCGCAGGTCGCGCTTGCCGGTGCCGATCATCACGCGGGGAATCTCCACCTCGACCAGCTCGATCTCGGGCGGGTTTCCCAGTTCCTCCAGCAGCGACAGGATGCGCGAGGACCGCGACTGCGGCGAATGATAGAAGGTGATCATTTTCTGTCCTTTCCGGTTTTCACTGACCCTCTTATGCTCCACCCCTCCTGCCAGTTTCCGTCAGCATCCCGATGGCCCGCACCGACCGCCTGTTCCGCCTTCTGACCGCGCTGCGCCGCCTGCCCCAGCCGGTGACGGCGGCGCGGCTGGCCGAAGAAACCGCCGTCTCGCCACGCACGCTTTACCGCGACATTGCGGCCCTTCGCGCGGCNGGCGCGCTGATCGACGGCGAGGCCGGGCTTGGCTACACGCTGACCGAAGACCCCGCCCTGCCGCCGCAGATGTTCACCCGGCTGGAGGTCGAGGCGCTGACCCTCGGCCTTGCCGAGGTNGCGCATGGTGGCGACCCGGCCCTCGCCCAGGCGGCCGAGGCGGCGCTGGCCAAGATCGTCGCCACCCTGCCCGAACGAGTGCAGCGCCAGGCGATCCACGCCGTCTCGCTGACCTACCGCCACGAACGCCGCCCGCCCGCGCCCGCCTGGCTGGCCTTGGTACGCGAAGCCTGCTGGCAGGAACGCGCGCTTGACATGACCTACCGCGACCGCGACGGCACCCTGACCCGCCGCCGCGTCTGGCCCCTGTCGGTGGTCTTCCTCGACCGCTCGCTGATGCTTCTGGCCTGGTGCTGCCTGCGCCAGGATTTCCGCCGCTTCCACATCGCCGAAATGTCCGATGTGACCCTGACCGACGAAAGTTTCCGCCCCCGCCGCGTCTCCCTGTTGCGCGACTTCATCGCCCGCCTGCGCGGCGGCGGCTGACCCGGCGCAGCGTCACCACCGGCCCGGCTTGACCCGCGTCGCGCGATGGCGAATAGACAGGTGTCCGGGCTCGGCAGGCCCCCGCAACCGACCTGCCGCCCGTCAAGGAGCCGCGCGGCACGGGGCCGCCGTCCCGTGAAGGAGCCTGTCATGACCCCAGCCGAAACCCTGGCCGCTGCCGGCCTTACCGCGACCGATCTTTCCGGCGGCACGCTTGCCGTGATCTCGCCGGTCGACGGCACCGAACTGGCGCGCCTCCGCGAAACCGACCCCGCCACCATGCCCGCGGTGATCGCCCGCGCCGCCGCGGCCTTCCGCCAGTGGCGCGTGGTCCCCGCNCCGCGCCGCGGCGAGTTGGTGCGGCTTCTGGGCGAAGAACTGCGCGCCGCCAAATCTGCGCTTGGCGCCCTGGTGACGCTGGAAGTCGGCAAGATCGCCTCGGAAGGCCTGGGCGAAGTGCAGGAAATGATCGACATCTGCGATTTCGCCACCGGCCTGTCGCGGCAGTTGTACGGCCTGACCATCGCCTCGGAGCGGCCCGGCCACCGCATGACGGAAACCTGGCATCCCATCGGCCCGGTCGGCATCATCTCGGCCTTCAACTTCCCCGTCGCGGTGTGGAGCTGGAATGCCGCCCTGGCGCTGGTCTGCGGCGACCCGGTGATCTGGAAGCCGTCGGAAAAGGCGCCGCTCTCGGCCATCGCCGCGCATCGCGCGCTGGAACGCGCCATCGCCCGCTTCGGCGATGACGCGCCCGAGGGCCTTTCGCAGCTGGTGATCGGCGGCGCCGCCCTTGGCGCGGCGCTGGTCGATGCGCCCGAGGTGCCGGTGATCTCGGCCACCGGCTCCACCCGCATGGGCCAGATCGTCGGGCCCAGGGTCGCGGCCCGCTGGGGCCGGTCCATCCTGGAACTGGGCGGCAACAACGCCATGATCGTGGCGCCTTCGGCCGATCTTGACATGGCCGTTCGCGCCATCGTCTTCGGTGCCGTGGGCACCGCNCAGCGCTGCACCTCGCTGCGCCGGTTGATCGTGCATCGCTCGGTGAAAGATGATCTGGTCGCCCGTCTGCGCCGGGCCTACGAATCCCTGCCGGTCGGCGATCCGCGCACGGACGGCACGCTTATAGGCCCGCTGATCGACCGCGCCGCGCTGAACGCCATGCAGTCGGCGCTGGCCGCCGCGCGCGATCAGGGCGGCACTGTCCATGGCGGCGGCGAGGTCACGCAGGGCGTGCCGAAGGGCGCCTATGTCACCCCGGCGCTGGTCGAGATGGCGCAAAGCGCCATCGTGCGGCACGAAACCTTCGCGCCGATCCTCTACGTCCTGACCTACGACACGCTGGACGAGGCCATCGCCCTGCAGAACGGCGTGCCGCAGGGCCTGTCCTCCTGCATCTTCACGCGCGATCTGCTGGAGGCCGAGACCTTCCTTTCGGCGGCCGGTTCGGATTGCGGCATCGCCAATGTCAATATCGGCCCCTCGGGCGCAGAAATCGGCGGGGCCTTCGGNGGCGAGAAGGAAACCGGCGGCGGCCGCGAAAGCGGCTCGGATGCCTGGAAGGGCTACATGCGCCGNCAGACTGCCACGGTGAACTACTCGACCCGCCTGCCGCTGGCGCAGGGCGTGAAGTTCGACTTCTGAAAGGCACTGGCGCGACGGGTGGGCGCAGGCGGGGTTTCGAAAACCCGCCCCGGAGCCTCAAAAGTTAAGTCCAAGTTAATCCGGCCCCGCAAGCCCCTGATTTCATTGATGCCGAGGAGGCGTCCGAGCTCGGACGCCCTAGCGTCCCCGGCGCAGGTAGACGTAATAGGCCCCCGCCCCCATGCTTCAGATGGGCCTCGGTCACCTGCAAGATGGTAGGCCCCAGCGGCGCCTGATGCAGCCACAAGGGCACCTGGTGGCGCAGCAGCCCCGCCCGCTGCGGGATCGGCCCGTGATCCTCACGGACCTTTCCCTTGCCGGTGATCACCAGCACCAGCCGNNAAGCCCCCGACTGGGCGTTCAGGACAAACCGGATCAGCTCGGGGTGGGCCTCGGCCAGCGTCATGCCGTGCAGGTCCAGCCGCGCCTCGGGCACCAGCCGCCCCTTGGTCATCTTGCCATGGGTCTTGGCATCCATCCGCACCGGCTGGGCCGCCAGCCTTTCACCCGGCGTGGGGGCCAGGTCGATGGCCGTGGTAAGCCCGGCCTNTCGCCCCAGCCGGAACGGCGGCAGCACCGGGTGATGGGGCTTCGNGCGGGGCGCTGTCCGGCAGGGGTGGGCAGGAAGCTCCGCCACCCTGTGCAGCGCCGNCGCCTTCGGATGCATCGCCCGCGCCGTGCGTGCCACGGCGGACCAGAGCTCCTCTTCCTCCGGGCGCAGGGATCGACGGCGCGCCAAGCTCAGCCTTCCGGCAGCATCGCATAGGCCCGGTCGATGGGCAGCAGCACGACCATCCGCCCGCCGTCCTTNCACCGTCCCGGCCGCATCCCCCGCGGCATCGCCAGAGCCATAGAAGATGTCCGCCCGCTGCGGCCCCTTGATCGCGCCCCCGGTATCCTGCGCCACCATCAGCTGCCGCAGCGGCGCCGNCCCGTCCTTCTCGATCCAGACCGGCGCGCCAAGCGGCGTGAACTTCGGGTCCACCGCGACCGAGCGCAGCGTGGTGATCGACCGCCCCATCGNCCCGATCGGCCCCTTGTCGGTAAGCAGGTCCGCGATCTTGCGGAAGAAGACGTAGGAGGNGTTCTGGTTCAGCAGGGCTGTCCCGCTGGCGCCGTTGCGTTTGACCCAGGCGCGGATCTGCTGGGCCGAAACCTCGTCGATGGTGAACANCCCGCGGCGCACCAGCTCTTGCCCGACCGAGCGGTACGGATAGCCGTTCTGCCCGGCATAGCCTACCCGCATCACGCGACCATCGGGCATGCGGATGCGGCCCGAACCCTGGATCTGCAGGAAGAACAGGTCCACTGGATCCTCGATCCAGGCCAGTTCCAACCCGCGCCCGGCCAGCAGGCCCCGGCTTTCGATCTCTTGCCGCGAATACCACAGCACCCCGTCGCGCAGTTCCGGCGGGCGGCGATAGACCGGCCAGGCAAAGCGGGGCGTCCGCACGGGCGAGCCGCGCAGTTCCGGTTCGTAATAGCCGGTGAACAGGTAGGCNNGGGTGCCGATCACCACCGGTCGAAACAGAAGCTCGAAAAAGTTGCGGGCCGCCAGGTCGTCGGTCGGGTNCGATGTCGCGCGCCAGCGGCAGATCGGCTGCCAGTCGGCATCGTCCAGCTTGTCGCAGGTGACGGTGAAGCTTTTCAGCGCGCCGCCGTGATCGTCGGCATCCCAGCCATCCAGGTCGGCGAAGCTGAGCATCTGGGCCATGGCGCGGGGTCCGGCGCCTAGGGCCGCCAGCAGGACCAGAACGGCCAGGAACGCACGGCTCATTCCCCGGTCGCGGTCAGCTGCCAGTTGGGATCGTCCACGCCCATGCGTCGGCCAAGGTCCACAGATCACGCTGGCGCTTGATCGACGAGGTGCTGCCCTCGATCACTTCACCGGCCTTGTTGCGCACCACCGAGGTCAGTTCGCCCACGAAGCGCACGGTGATTTCCGCCTGGCGGCTGTCGCGGTCGAAGGTGGCGTCGGTCAGCACCATTTCCCGCAGCCCGACGAAGGTGGATTCGATGGTCAGGCCCTGGCGCGCGCGTTCCTCGATGGCCGCAGCAAAGCTGTCGGCCACGTCCTTGCCAGGAACGGGCGGATGGCGTCGATGTCGCCCTTTTCGAAGGCCATCAGGATCATCTCATAGGCGCCGCGGGCACCTTCAGGAACTCGCCCACCGAAAAGCCGGGCTCGGCCAGCTTCATCGCGCCCAGGGCGCGGGCGGCGGGCGAGCCGTCGGGAACCTGGTCGATGATGTCGCGGTCGGGGCCGCCCTCGATGACCTCGAAGTCGCGGCGCGGCCGGGCGCGGGCATCCTCGGCGGCACCTGGGGCTTTTCAAAGCCGTCGCGCGTGCCCAGGACAGAGCGCAGTTTCAGGATCAGGAAGATGGCGATCCCGGCCAGGACGAGTATCTGGATCAGGAGGAAGTCATGCAAACCTCGGTCGGTCGGTTGCGCGGGGTTGGAAAGGCGCGGTGTCGTTGACTATGTAGGGGAGGGGGCAGACCAAGTCTATGCCTCGCGCCCGATTTCGGACCTGGGAGGGCCCGGCATGCCGTTGCTTCTGCTGTTTGTCCTGCTTCCGCTGCTGGAAATTGCCGGATTTGTGATTGTCGGCGGCTGGATCGGGCTGTGGCCCACGCTGGCGCTGGTGGTGCTGGCGGCGATGGCCGGCGTGGTGCTGATCCGCGCCCAGGGCGCTGGTCTGGCCTTTGACCTGCGCGGCGAGATGGGCCGGATGCGCGATCCGCTGTCGCCGATGGCGCACCGGGCGATGAAGGTNCTGGCCGGCATCTTGCTGATCCTGCCGGGATTTGTGACCGACATCGTGGCGCTGCTTCTGCTGGTGCCGCCCGTGCGCGAGGCGATCATCCGCGCCATTGCCGCGCGCATGCCACCGGTTTCGGCGCAGGGCGGGGCGCGGTCCGGCGTGACGGTGATCGACGCCGAGTATTTCGAGGTCGATCCCGGATCGGTGCCGCGCCGCAACGGCCCGTCTGGCTGGACTCAGCCTTAGGCCGGTGGTTTCTTTCGTAAGCCATTGAGGGGCCGAATGCGACCTGTTAGGAAGACGAAGACCATTTGAGGGAGTTTCAACAATGGCCGAAAACGAAGGCGTTTCGCCCACCGGCCCGCAGATCCGCATGCAGGTTCTGGCGCAATTCATCCGGGACATGTCTTTCGAGAACATGGTTGCCGTGAANGGGCTGAGCGCCAGCGAAGTGCAGCCCGACATCCAGGTGGCGGTCAGCATGGACGCGCGCAAGCGCCCGGTGGACCACCAGTATGACGTGATCACCAAGTACCGCGTGACCTCGAAGAACAAGGTCAACGGCGATGTGCTGTTCCTGATGGAAGTGGATTACGGCGGCATCTTCCACGTCGAAGGCGTGGCAGACGAGCAGCTGCANCCCTTCCTGTTGATCGAATGCCCGCGGCTGATGTTCCCCTATGTCCGCCGCATCATCTCGGATGTGACGCGCGACGGCGGCTTCCCGCCGTTGAACATCGACGCCGTGGATTTCGTGGCGCTCTACCGCCAGGAAGTCGCGCGGCGCGCCGAAGCGCAGCGCGCGGCACAGCAGCCGGTGAACTAAAGCCGGGCCTTAGCCCCGTTTCAGCCAGATCGCGCCATCGCCCATCTTCGCCACAAAGGCGGCATGGGCCTCGGCCTCGGCTTCTGTCAGCCGAGGCGGCAGGGCCACGGCACGCGGACGGGGGCGCCAGGCGGCGCCCTCTTGCTTTTGCGCGGTCGTGGGGGCGCTGGCGGCGGTGGCCAGGCCGAAATCGGGCTGCCGGCCGCCGATCAGCTCCAGATAGACTTCCGCCAGGATTTCGCTGTCGAGAAGCGCGCCGTGCTTTTCGCGGGCAGAGTTGTCCACGCCGAAACGGCGGCACAGGGCGTCCAGCGAGGCGGGCGAGCCGGGAAATTTCGTGCGCGCCATCATGAGGGTGTCGAGCGCGCGGTCGGCGGCCAGGCCGGGCAGGTAAGCCCAGCCCAGTTCGGCATTCAGAAACCGCATGTCGAAGCTGGCGTTGTGGATGACCAGTCGCGCCTCGCCGATGAAGGCCAGGAAATCGCGCGCCACCGCCTTGAACACCGGCTTGTCGCGCAGGAACTCGTCCGACAGGCCGTGAACCTCGAAGGCCTCTTTCGGCATCGGGCGTTCGGGGTTGATGTACTGGTGGTAGGTCCGGCCCGTCGGCAGGTGGTTCAACAGTTCCACCGCGCCGATTTCCACGATGCGGTGGCCTTCCGACGGCTCGAAGCCGGTGGTTTCGGTGTCGAGGACGATCTCACGCATAAGCGGGCCTTGTCAGGTAGTCGATCAGCGCCCGGACGCCACGCGCACCGAGTCGAGACTGAGGGTTTCCAGGATATGGGTGGCGCGGCCGCGCTTTTCGCGGTCGGGCATCTGGCGGGCCAGGATGGTCTGCAACTGCGCCTCGGTCATGCCGGGCCGGGCCAGCACGCGGGCGCGCTGCAACTCGGGCGGGGCGGTGACAAGCAGGGTGGCATCCATCAGCGCATCGGCGCCGGTCTCGAACAGCAGCGGGATATCGAGCAGGACCAGGGGTGCTGTGGCGGCGTCCAGAAAGGCGGCCCGGTCGGCGGCAACCAGTGGGTGAACGATCGCTTCGATTTGCTTCAGCGCCATCGCATCGCGGGCAATCCACGCCTTCAGGGCGCTGCGGTCGATGCCCCCGCGGCTTCCGCCTGCGGGCAAAGCGCGGCAAGGGGAGCCACGGCGGCGCCGCCGGGTGCGTAAAGCCGGTGAACCGCGGCATCGGCATCCCAGACCGGCACGCCACCTCGGCAAAGAAGCTGGTGGTGGACTTGCCCATGCCGATGGACCCGGTCAGGCCAAGGCGGAAGGATTTCATGCCGAAAGCGCCGCGGCGCGGGCGGCGTCATCGACCTCGGGCCGGATACCGAACCAGCNGTCGAAACCGGGCGCGGCCTGGTGCAACAGCATGCCCAGGCCATCCACCACGGTGGCACCGCGGTCTTCGGCCTCGATCAGGAACTGGGTTTTCAGGGGCGTGTAGACAAGGTCCGTCACCAGCGCCCAGGGTTCCAGCGCATCCAGCGGGATGGTGAAATCGGCCTTGCCGGTCATGCCAAGCGCGGTGGAATTCACCACGGTTGCCGCGCCGTGCAGCATGCCCGCGGCCTGCACCCAGTCATAGACCACGACCTTGGCGCCGAAATCGGACCGCAACGCCTCGGCCCGCGGCCTGGTGCGGTTGGCGATGCGCACCTCGGGCGCGCCGACTTCCAGCAGCGCCGCCACCACGGCGCGCCGCGCCGNCCNCGCGCCGAAGACTACGGCAGGACCGGCCGAGGGCAGCCAATGCGGCGCGTGCTGGCGCAGGTTGGCGACAAAGCCCGCGCCATCGGTGTTGTCAGCGTGAATGCGGCCGTCCTTGCGGAAGATCAGCGTGTTGGCCGCCCCGATCAGCGCGGCGCGGTCGGTCACGATATCGGCCAGGTGCAGCACGCTTTCCTTGTGCGGAATGGTGACATTCAGCCCGACGAAACCCAGGCGCGGCAGCATCGCCAGCGCCTCGCGCAGGTCGGACTGCGCCACGTCCATCGGGATGTAATGGCCTTTCAGCCCATAGCGTTTCAGCCAGTGCCCATGCAGCGCCGGTGATCGGCTGTGCGCCACGGGCGAGCCGATGACGCCGGCAAGCGGAATGCGCGGATGGTCGGTCATGATGCAAGCGTCCCCCTGTCGGCCAGCCAGCCGAGAAGCGGCAGAAGCGGCAGGCCCAGAACCGTGAAATAATCGCCGTCGATGCGCGAGAACAGTCGCGCGCCTTCTTCTTCCAGCTTGTAGCAGCCGACGGCGTGGCGGACCGAGTCCCAATTGCGGGACAGGTAATCCTCCAGATAGCTGTCCGAAAAGGACCGCATCGTCAGCCGCACCTCGCCCACATGGCGCCAGACCGGTTCGCCGCGATCATAGACCACGGCGGCGGACAACAGGCGGTGCGTCTGACCGCGCAGGGCCTGCAACTGCGCCCGCGCCGCATCGGGTGTTTCCGCCTTGCCCCAGGCGCGGCGGTCGAATTCCAGCACCTGGTCGCAGCCAAGCACCAGCGCTTCCGGGTCCTTGTCGGCCCGCTTGCGCGCCTTCATCTCGGCCAGGGTATCGGCGATGTCGCGCGGATGGGCGCCTTCGGCTTCCAGCGACTGGCGGATCGCCTCTTCATCCACCGCCACCGGGCGCGCTTCGGCGACAACCCCGCGGCACGCAGCAGCGACAGGCGGATGGGCGAGGCAGAGGCAAGGATCAGCATTGTCGGCCTGTGGATAATCCGGCTTTGTTCTTGCGGGCCGGGGCGGGAGCCCCAGGGGGACAAGCCGCCCGGACCCATGAGGGGAGGCCCCGGCGAGCCGGTTGTCAAGGGCGCGGCGCGAGTTTTCCGCCTTGGGACAGCGCGGTTACGGGCTGCGGAAAAGCCGTGGCGGGGGTAATTTTCCGCCGGGCCGCGGTGTCTGACCCGCCGGGCATGTTCATCGTCAAGATATTGAAAAACCGTTGAAACCCTCACTGTTTCCACAGCATCGACGGGTTTTGCACAGGGTTTTCCAGACCCCGCGGCCTTGGGGAAGACTCTGTGGGGCGCCTAAGACAATCCAGATATTCCACAGGCCTACATCGACATTCCCTTTCTTTCTCTTTCCTTTAGGAAGGAGAACAGGAGGTGCCGCATGGGTGACTGGCTTTGGGAACTCTATCCCTGGACGAAGGTCCTGCATGTGATCTCGGTGATCGCCTGGATGGCCGGGCTGTTCTATCTGCCGAGGCTTTTGTCTATCACACCGAGCAGGTCGAGACGGGCAGCAAGACCGACGAGCTGTTCCAGACCATGGAGCGGCGGCTTCTGCGGGCCATCATCAACCCGGCCAGCATCGCCACCTGGGTCTTCGGCCTGTCGCTGGTCTTCACGCCGGGCCTTGTTGACTGGTCGATGGCATGGCCCTGGGTGAAGGCGGCGGCGGTGCTGGGGATGACCTGGTTTCACCACTGGCTGGCGAAGCGGCGCAAGGATTTCATGACCGGGTCGAACCGCATCACCGGTAGCAGTACCGCATGATGAACGAGCTGCCGACGCTTCTGATGATCGTCATCGTCATCTCGGTGATCGTGAAGTTCTGACGCCATATCGGCCGCCAGTTGACTTGGCACCCCGTTGCGCGTATCTGCGCGGCTGCGGGGCCGTCCGGCCCATGGCATCCCCCTGTCCTGATCGACGCTGCCGGTGTTTCACCCGGCCCTTGCGGATACCTGTTCCATGACCGTTGAACACCTGAACCTTGCCGATCTGAAGGCGAAGACNTCTGCCGAACTTCTGGCCATGGCCGAGGAGTGNGAGATCGAGAACGCGCCTTCGATGCGCAAGGGCGAGATGATGTTCTCGCTGTTGAAGGAACATGCCGAGGAAGGCTGGGAAATCGGCGGCGACGGCGTTCTGGAAGTGCTGCAGGACGGGTTCGGCTTCCTGCGCTCGCCCTCGGCCAACTATCTGCCGGGACCGGATGACATTTATGTCTCGCCCGAGATGATCCGCCAGTTCAGCCTGCGCACGGGCGACACCATCGAGGGGCTGATCCAGGCCCCGCGCGAGAACGAGCGCTACTTCAGCCTGACCAAGGCGACGCGCATCAATTTCGACGATCCGGAGCGGGCGCGCCACAAGGTGCATTTCGACAACCTCACGCCGCTGTACCCCGACGAGCGGTTGAAGATGGAGATCGAGGATCCGACGATCCGCGACCGCTCGGCCCGGGTGATCGACCTGGTCTGCCCCATCGGCAAGGGCCAGCGCGCGCTGATCGTGGCGCCGCCGCGCACCGGCAAGACGGTGCTGTTGCAGAACATCGCCCATTCCATCGCGACCAACCATCCGGAATGCTATCTGATCGTTCTTCTGATCGACGAGCGCCCCGAGGAAGTGACGGACATGCAGCGTTCGGTGAAGGGCGAGGTCGTGTCCTCGACCTTCGACGAGGCGACGCGGCACGTCGCGGTGGCGGAAATGGTGATCGAGAAGGCCAAGCGCCTGGTCGAGCACAAGCGCGACGTGGTGATCCTTCTGGACTCGATCACGCGCCTGGGCCGTGCCTTCAACACGGTGGTGCCGTCTTCGGGCAAGGTGCTGACCGGCGGCGTGGATGCCAATGCACTGCAGCGCCCGAAACGGTTCTTCGGGGCCGCGCGCAACATCGAGGAAGGCGGATCGCTGACCATCATTGCCACGGCGCTGATCGATACGGGCAGCCGCATGGACGAAGTGATCTTTGAAGAGTTCAAGGGCACCGGCAACAGCGAAATCGTGCTGGACCGCAAGGTGGCCGACAAGCGCGTCTTCCCGGCCATCGACATCCTGAAATCGGGCACCCGCAAGGAAGACCTGCTGGTCGACAAGATCGACCTGCAGAAGACCTATGTCCTGCGCCGCATCCTGAACCCGATGGGCACCACCGATGCCATCGAGTTCCTGCTGGGCAAGCTGAAGCAGACCAAGACGAATTCCGAGTTCTTCGANTCGATGAACTCGTAAGGGGCCTACCGGGAGCGACAGGTGGACACGATCTACGCCCTGGCCTCTGCCCGCGGCAAGGCCGGGGTGGCGGTGATCCGGCTTTCCGGTCCGGCGTCGCATGAGGCCGTGGCCGCGCTGTGCGCCAGCCCCTGCCCCCGATGCGCCGGGCCACTGCGGCAATTGTCCTGGCAGGGCGATGTGCTGGACAAGGCCCTGGTTCTGCTGTTCCCGGAGGGAGCCAGCTACACCGGCGCTGCCTCGGCCGAACTGCATTTGCACGGATCTGCGGCAGTTGTTTCGGTCGTGCTGCGGGCCCTGGCGGATCAGCCCAACCTGCGTCTGGCCGAGCCTGGCGAGTTTACCCGCCAGGCGCTGGAGAACGGGCGGCTCGACCTGACGCAGGTCGAAGGCTTGGCCGACCTGATCGATGCCGAGACCGAGGCACAGCGGCGGCAGGCGCTGCGGGCGCTGGACGGCGCGCTTGGCNNTAAGCAGGCCACGGCCTGGCGCGAATCCCTTGTGCGTGCCGCGGCGCTGATCGAGGCGACCATCGACTTTGCCGACGAAGATGTGCCAGTGGACGTGATGCCCGAAGTGGGTGGTCTGGTGGAGGGTGTCCTTGCCGACCTTCGGCGCGAAACGGCAGGCGCCGCCGCGGCCGAACGCATTCGCGAGGGCTTCGAGGTGGCGATCATTGGCCCGGTGAATGCTGGAAAATCTACACTTCTCAATGCCTTGGCGGGAAGNGAGGCGGCAATCACCTCGGCCGTAGCCGGAACAACCCGCGATGTGATCGAGGTGCGGATGGAGATTGCCGGGCTTGCGGTGACGTTGCTGGACACAGCCGGTTTGCGAGAGACCGACGACGAAGTGGAACGCATCGGTGTCGGACGGGCTTTGGACCGCGCGCAGAAGGCGGACCTTCGCGTGTTTCTGCTGGACGAGGCCGGACCGGTGAAGGCGTTGATCCCGTTGCCGGATGACATCGTCGTGCGCGGAAAGGCCGATACAGCCGCAGATGGTCCGGGCGTCTCGGGCCGCACCGGTCGCGGGGTGACAGAGCTGCTGGCCAGTATCGGGCAACGACTAGAGAAACGGACGGCGGGTGCCGGATTGGTGATCCGCCAACGGCAGCATCGGGCGATGACCGAAGCGATCAAGGCTATGGAATCGGCGCGGGATGAGATAGGACGAAGCCAGCGGCGAGACGAGGTTGTGGCGGCGCATCTGCGGGATGCGGCGCGGGCGCTGGCCCTGCTGGTTGGGCGTATCGATGTCGAGGATCTGCTNGGGGAGATCTTCGCGCGGTTCTGTATCGGGAAGTAGGATGTTTCACGTGAAACAGTTCGACGTCATTGTGATCGGCGGTGGTCATGCCGGCAGCGAAGCCGCAGCCGCTTCCGCTCGGCTTGGGGCGCGGACGGCGCTGATCACGCTGCGCCGAGACGCCATCGGCGTCATGTCATGCAACCCGGCAATCGGCGGCCTGGGCAAGGGCCACCTGGTGCGCGAGATTGATGCCCTAGATGGCGTCATGTCAGTGGCGGCTGATCGCGCGGGCATCCAGTTCCGACTGCTGAACCGTCGCAAGGGTCCGGCGGTGCANGGNCCGCGGGCGCAGGCTGATCGCAAGCTGTACCGCCTGGCGATGCAGGAACTCTTGTCGCAGCANAGCCGGGTTGAGGTGATTGAAGGCGAAGTCACGGACTTGCTGCATGGACCGGCAGGGCTGGAGGGCGTCGAGCTTTCCGGTGGCGCGCGTCTTCAGGCGCGGGCCGTGGTTCTGACCGCCGGCACCTTTCTGAACGGCGTGATTCACGTCGGCAACCAGCGCCACAGCGGNGGGCGGGTCGGCGATCCGGCGGCGCAGATGCTGGCGATGCGCCTCGCTGAACTGGGGCTGGCGCGTGGGCGGCTGAAGACCGGAACTCCGCCAAGGCTGGACGGGCGCAGCATCGATTGGTCCCGGCTGGAAAGCCAGGCGGGAGATGACGATCCGTCGTTGTTTTCCTTTCTCAGCACGGCCCCCGTCGCCCGCCAGATTTCCTGCGGAATTACCCACACCAATGAGCGAACGCATGACATCGTGCGGCGCAATCTGTCCCTCTCCGCCATGTATGGCGGTCATATCGAGGGCGTCGGACCGCGCTATTGCCCGTCGATCGAGGACAAGGTCGTGCGCTTTGCCGAAAAGCCCGGCCATCAGGTGTTTCTGGAGCCCGAAGGGCTGGACGACGATACCGTCTATCCCAACGGGATTTCGACATCCTTGCTTACCGAGGTACAAGAGGCCTATGTCCGCACGATTGACGGCCTGGAAGATGTCCGCATCCTGCAGCCGGGCTACGCCATCGAGTACGACTACTTCGATCCGCGCGAATTGCGACCGACGCTGGAACTGCGTGCTTTGCCGGGCCTGTTTCTNGCTTACCAAGTGAATGGCACCACCGGCTATGAAGAGGCCGCGGCGCAGGGTCTTGTCGCCTACCTGAACGCGGCGCGCCAGGCTCTGGGCCTGCTTACGGAAGTGTTCTCGCGCGCCGACAGCTACATTGGCGTGATGATCGACGACCTCACGTCGCGCGGTGTCACCGAACCCTATCGGATGTTCACCTCGCGCGCAGAGTATCGCCTTGCCCTGCGCGCCGACAACGCCGATCAGCGGTTGACCGAACGTGGCCGCAGCCTTGGGCTTGTGAAGGACCACCGCTGGCAAGTGTTCAGCACGAAGGCCGAGCGGCTCGCAGCCGCGCGCGCGATGCTCTGCGAATCGACCCGGACTCCNCGGGAGGCTGGGGCGGTGGGACTTGCCGTCAGCCAAGATGGCGTTCGGCGCAGCGGGTTGGACCTGCTTGCCTTTCCCGACGTCCGACTGGATCAGATCGACGAGCTGTACCCCGCCTTCGCAGAGGTCGAGTAAACGATACGTCAACAGGTTGCGAACGATGCGCTTTACGCCCAATATCTTGATCGGCAGGCAGAAGACGTTCGCACGCTCCGCAAGGAAGAAGCCCTCCGAATTCCTGCGGGGTTCAACTACCACGGCCTGCCCGGCCTCTCGACGGAACTGGCCACCAAGCTGACGCGGTTCCAGCCAGACAGCATCGCTCGCGCATCCACAATCGAAGGCATGACGCCAGCGGCGCTCCTTCTTCTGATCGCCCAACTGCGCAAGGACGCGCGGCAGCGCGACGCCGGGTGACCGACATGTCCGAAGGGGACCTCGCCGGATGCTTTCCGGGCGCCGAGAATGTTTCACGTGAAACGGCTGACCTGCTGCGAGCCCACCTGGCGCTGGTTCGCAAATGGAATCCCACAATCAACCTGGTCGCCCGCAGCACGCTGGATGACGGCTGGTCTCGGCACGTCCGTGATTCCGCCCAGGTGATCGCCCTGGCACCAGACAATCCTCATCACTGGCTGGACCTCGGCAGCGGCGGGGGCTTTCCGGGCTTGTCGTGGCAATCCTCCTGGCCGAGCGCGCGCCGTCGTGCCGCGTGACACTGATCGAATCCGACCGTCGCAAGGCCACCTTCCTGCGCGAAGCCGCCCGCGCGGCAGGCCTTCCCTCACCATCCTCACGGATCGCGCCGAAGCCGTCACGCCGCAACAGGCCGATGTCGTGTCGGCCCGCGCGCTCGCCCCCTGACCCAGCTTTGTGGCCTCGCCCACCGCCACCTTGCGGCCAATGGCCGGGCCATCTTCCTGAAGGGCCGGGACCACGCCGCCGAACGCGATGCCGCAGCCGTCAACTGGGGCTTTACCTCGACCGTCCGACACAGCATTACCGACCCGACCGCCGCCGTCGTCGCCCTGGAGTCCCTTCACCTTGTCTGACCCGCTTCGCCCCGGCCAGCCGCATATCGTCGCCATCGCCAACCAGAAGGGCGGCGTCGGCAAGACCACAACCGCCATCAACCTTGCCGCCGCCCTGGTCGAAGCCGGTGCCCGCGTGCTGGTGGTGGACCTTGATCCCCAGGGCAACGCCTCCACCGGCCTCGGACTGCCGCCCGATGCGCGCAAGAAAACCAGCTACGACCTGCTCCTGGAAGACGCCCCGCTGGACGACGTCATCCAACCCACGCAGTTCCCCGGTCTTCTGCTCTGCCCGGCCAATGCCGACCTCTCCTCGGCCGATATCGAACTGGTCGCCAACGAAAAGCGCAGCTTCCTGTTGCACGATGCCCTGCGCCAGCCCGCCATCGACCATTTCGACTTCGACGTCATCCTCATCGACTGCCCGCCCGCGCTCAGCCTGCTCACCATCAACGCGCTGGTGGCCTCGCAGGCCGTGCTGGTGCCGCTGCAAAGCGAATTCTTCGCACTGGAAGGCCTGTCGCAACTGATGCTCACCATCCGCGAGGTGCGCCAAACCGCCAACCCCGCGCTGCGCATCGAGGGCGTCCTGCTCACCATGTACGACGGCCGCAACCGCCTGTCGCAACAGGTCGAGGCCGATGCCCGCGCGACGCTCGGCGATGTGGTTTTCCACACCGTCATCCCGCGTAACGTCCGCCTTTCCGAGGCACCCTCCTTCGCGCTGCCCGTCACCGAATACGACAGCGCCTCCAAGGGCAGCGAGGCCTACCGGGCGCTGGCCAAGGAATTCCTCGCCCGCCACCCGGTCCGCGAAAGGATGGTCCAGCCGTGAACGACCGCAAGATCGAACGCCGCGGCCTTGGTCGCGGCCTTTCCGCCCTGATGGCCGATGTCCATCTGGCGCCCACGGACACGACGGCGCCGCCCCGCCGCCCCGACAGCCTGGTGCCGGTTGAAAACCTGCATCCGAACCCCGACCAGCCGCGCCGCGACTTCGCCGAGGACGCGCTGCTGGAACTGGCCGAATCGCTGCGTCAGAAGGGCGTGATCCAGCCGCTGATCGTCCGCCCCCATGGCGAGCCGGGCCATTACCAGATCGTCGTAAGCGAACGCCGCTGGCGCGCGGCGCAACTCGCGCAAATCCACGATCTTCCCGTCCTCATCCGCGAACTCGACGATACCGAGGTCCTGGAAGTCGCGATCATCGAAAACATCCAGCGCGCCGACCTGAACGCGCTGGAAGAGGCGCTCGGCTACCGCCAGCTGATGGACCGTTTCGGCCATACCCAGGAAAAGCTCGCCGAGGCCCTGTCGAAAAGCCGCAGCCACATCGCCAACCTTCTACGCCTGCTCCAGCTGCCGGACGAGGTGCAGACCCTCCTGCGCGGCGGCCAGCTCACCNNATGCTACCATGCCCGCGCACTCGTGACATCGCCCAACGCTGCCGAACTTGCCCGCCAGATCGTCACCAAAGGCCTCTCGGTGCGCGAGGCCGAGCGTCTGGCCCTCACCTCGGGCGGGGCCAAACGCAAGACCATGCCGNNGGCCGGAAAGCCGGAAAAGGATGCCGACACCCGCGCGCTCGAAGCCGATCTCGCCGCCAACCTCGGCATGTCGGTGCGTATCGACCACGAACCCGGCGGCGAATCCGGCCTCATGACCATCCGCTACAACACGCTGGACGATCTCGACCGGCTCTGCCGCGCCCTGTCACAACTGCCGCCGCTCGCCGATCTCTGACCGATCAGGCCGCCAGCTCGCGGATCACCGCATTCAACACCATGCGGCCCGCGGGCGTCACCACCAGCCGGTCGCGCTCCAGCCGGACCATGCCCAGATCGACCAGCCCCGCCAGCCGGGCCGGGTTGATCGCCCCGCCAAGCGCGCGATAGCGGACAAGGTCCACCCCCTCGCTCAGCCGCAGCCCCATCACCAGGAACTCGCTGGCCCGCTCGCCCAGGGACAGCGCCTGCCGCGGCAACTCGCCCGCCGCCCCTGCCTCCACCGCGGCCAGCCAGGCGCCAGGCGCCCGCGGCGCCTCGGTCGCCCACCGCACCCCGTCCAGCACCAGCCGCCCATGCGCGCCTGGCCCGATCCCGGCCCAATCCCCGANCCGCCAATAAATCAGGTTGTGCCGCGACTCCGCCCCTCNGCGCGCGTGGTTCGACACCTCATAGGCCGACATGCCCGCCGCGCCGCAAATCTCCTGCGTGATCTCGAACATGTCCGCCGCCCGATCTTCGTCCGGCAGCCCTTTCAGCCCGCCCTTGGCAAAGCGGTCGCCAAAGGCCGTGCCCTCTTCGATGGTCAGCTGGTACAGCGACAGGTGATCCACCGCCATGTCCAGCGCCCGCCGCAGCTCTGCCGCCCAGTCCGCCGGCGTCTGGTCCTGCCGCGCATAGATCAGGTCGAAACTCACCCGCTCAAAGCAGTNCCGCGCCACCGCAAAGGCCGCCTCGGCCTCGGCGACCGTATGCAGCCGCCCCAACCGCCGCAAATCCGCATCGTTCAGCGCCTGCAGCCCCATCGACACCCGGTTCACCCCGGCCTGCCGATAGGCCCGGAACCGCCCCGCCTCGACCGAGCCGGGATTGGCCTCCAGCGTGATCTCCACATCATTCGCCANGGGCCAGGCGGCGCGCACGGCATCCAGCACCCCGGCCACCACCTCCGGCGCCATCAACGACGGTGTGCCACCGCCAAAGAACACCGAGTTCAGCAGCCGCGGCCCGGTCTCCGCCGCCACCCGTTCGATCTCGGCAACATAGGCGCGCAACCAGCGCCGCTGGTCGATCTGCGCCGCGACATGGCTGTTGAAATCGCAATAGGGGCATTTCGACTGGCAGAAGGGCCAGTGCAAATACAGGCCAAAACCGGCAGACCGGCCGTCCTCCATGACATCCCCTTGTATGATCGGTCCAAGGGGATACTACCCTTGAAGGCCGTCACCTCGATCTCGATCTTCATTTCGGGCTTGATCAGCCCGGCGATCACCATGGTCGCCGCTTACCGCACCTCGCCCAGATGCGCGCCCAGCACCGGCACGATGGCCTCCACAAACCCGGCATCCGTCACCGTGTACTGCACGCGCACGATGTCCTCCATCGTGAAGTTTACTCCACCAGCACCCGCCCAATGGTGCCAAAGCAGTTCCGCGCCTGCTCGGCCACATCTTCGGGGATGGCCATGGTGGAGTAATCATACCCCGTCACACCCGAAACAAAGCACCAGCCGCCCTTCGCCACGGCCCGGCTATAGCCCATGGTCGCCTCAAAGGGCGAACCCGTCGAAATCCGTCTCATGCAAAGCACCCCGCCACGAATTTGCGAAACGCATCGGCGCGGTGGCTGATGCGGTTCTNTTCCTCGGCCGCCATCTCGCCGAAAGTGATGTCATAGCCGTCGGGCTGGAACACCGGGTCATAGCCATGCCCCTGCGCTCCGCGCATCGGCCAGACCACCTGGCCCGCCACCATGCCCTCGAACACCTCGTCATGCCCGTCCGGCCAGGCCANGCACCAGGCCGACCGGAACTGCGCCCGCCGCGGGAACGCCGCCGCCGCCGCCTCCAGCGCCTCCCAGGTCCGCGTCATCGCCCGCACAAAGTCGCGCCCGCCCGGCCCTTCCGCCCAATCCGCGGTGCGCACGCCCGGCGCGCCCCCAGCNNCCGTCCACGCAAATCCCCGATCATCGGCCAGCGCCAGTCCCGTGGCTTTCGCCGCCGCATGCGCCTTGATCCGCGCATTGCCGACAAAGGTCTCCTCGGTCTCTTCCGGCTCGGGCAAGCCCAGGTCCCCAGCCGAAACCACGCTCACCCCATAGGGCGCCAGCAACGCGGCGATTTCTTCCAGCTTGCCCCGGTTGTGCGTCGCCACCAGCAGCCGGTCGCCCTCAAACCGCCGCGCCATCGCTCAGCGCCCCACCGCCGCCGCCTGCGCCGCAATCAGCGCCGCACAGCCGGTTTCCGCCAGCCCCAGCAGTTCCTCCATCTCCGCGCGCGAGAAGGTGGCCCCCTCCGCCGACATCTGCACCTCGATCAGTAACCNCCGCCCGGTCATCACGAAATTGCCATCGGTCCCCGCCTGGCTGTCCTCGGCATAATCCAGGTCCAGCACCGGCTGCCCGGCGAAAATGCCGCAGGACACCGCGGCGACATGGTCCACGATCGGGTCCGACACGATCACCCCAGTCTTCAGCAACCGGTCCACCGCCAGCCGCAGCGCCACCCAACNCCCGGTGATCGAGGCGCAGCGCGTGCCGCCATCCGCCTGGATCACATCGCAGTCCACCACGATCTGCCGCTCGCCCAGCGCCGACCGGTCTACCCCGGCCCGCAGNNCGCGCCCGATAAGCCGCTGAATTTCCTGCGTTCTTCCCGATTGCTTGCCCGCCGCCGCCTCACGCCGCGTGCGCGTATTGGTGGCCCGCGGCAGCATGCCGTACTCCGCCGTCACCCAGCCCAGCCCGGTATTCTTCAGAAAGGGCGGCGGCTTGTCCTCGATGGTGGCGGTGCAGATCACATGGGTATCGCCCACGCGGATCAGGCAGGACCCCTCCGCATGCCGCGTCACCCCGGTCTCGATTGAAATTACCCGCGGTTCGCTTAACTTCCGACCAGAGGGGCGCATGGAAAGGTCCTTTCGACGCGGCGACGCACGGCCGCCCTTGCAAAACTGATGCGCCAGATATCCGGGCCAAGCCGATCCATGCAACCCTGATTGACGCCGCCCCTCGCGGCTTTCACAGATAGGGCAAGCCCCAACGAAGTCCGACATGTCCGAAGGCAAAGGTCTCCTCTCCGAAATGAACGACCGCTCGCGCGAGGTCTTCCGCCGCGTGGTCGAAGGCTATCTCGCCTCGGGCGANCCCGTGGGCAGCCGGACGCTCACCCGCAGCATGAGCGAAAAGCTCTCCGCCGCCACCATCCGCAACGTGATGCAGGATCTCGAATACCTCGGCCTCCTCGACAGCCCGCATGTCCGGTTACCGCGNTGCCCACCCAGGCTTAGCCTGCGCATGTTCGTCGACGGGCTTCTGGAGGTCGGCCAGGTCGCCACCGAGGACCGCGAACGCATTGACGCCACGCTCGGTACCAACACGCCCGACGTGACGGCGCTGCTGGATCAGGTCGGCGCCGCGCTGTCCGGCATCACCCGCGGCGCCAGCCTGGTGCTGGCGCCCAAGCAGGAAGCCGCGATCCGCCACATCGAATTCGTCAGCCTCGGCCCTGACCGGGCGCTGGTGGTGCTGGTCTTCNNCAACGGCCATGTCGAAAACCGCCTCTTCACCCCGCCNCCCGGCCAGACCCCNTCGTCCATGCGCGAGGCCGCCAATTTCCTCAACGCGCTCGCCGAAGGCCGCACCCTGTCGGAACTGCGCGGCTCGGTGCAGCGCGACATCGCCGCCCGCCGCCAGGAGATCGATTCGCTCGCCCAGGCCCTGGTGGAAAGCGGCCTCGCGCTCTGGGAAAACATGGGCGAACGTTCCGAACGGCTCATCGTGCGCGGCCGCGCCAACCTGATCGAGGGCAGCCCGGAATCGCTCGACATCGACCGCATCCGCAGCCTCTTCGATGACCTCGAACGCAAGCGCGACATCGCCGAGTTCCTGGAACTCGCCGAAGACGGCGAGGGTGTGCGCATTTTTATCGGGTCAGAGAACAAGCTTTTCTCACTTTCGGGTTCCTCTCTGGTGGTCAGTCCCTATATGAACGCGGATCGAAAGATCATCGGCGCCATCGGCGTGATCGGCCCGACCCGGCTCAATTACGGACGGATCGTGCCCATCGTCGATTACACGGCGCAGCTCGTCGGGCGTATCCTGTCCGACCGGGCCCTGGGGTGAGGCATGACGAAGGCAAGGAAGAAAGACATGGCGCAGGAAAATCAGGCCGCCACCGAAGAGCGGGCCATAGACGAACTGGTGGAAGACTATCTCGAAGCCGATGAAATCGACGCGCTCCGCGCCGAGCGGGATGAAATGCGCGACCGCTACATGCGCGCGCTGGCCGATGCCGAAAACGCCCGCAAGCGCAGCGACCGCGACCGGCGCGAGGCGGAACAATACGGCTCCACCCGCCTCGCCCGCGACCTGCTGCCGGTCTATGACAACCTGAACCGCGCCCTGGCCGCGGTGACCGATGCGGTGCGCGACGCCAATGCCGCCCTGATCGAAGGCGTGGAACTCACGCTGCGCGAACTGGGCAACGTGATGACCAAGCACGGCGTCCGCGCCATCACCCCCAAGGTCGGCGATGCCTTCGACCCGCAGCAGCACCAGGCCATGTTCGAAGCGCCGGTGCCGGGAACGAAGGCCGCNGAGATCATCCAGGTGATGACCGAAGGCTTCATGCTGCACGACCGCCTCTTGCGCCCGGCCCAGGTCGGCGTCTCGTCCAACACGCAAGGCTAGCGATGCGCGGGGCAATCAGCCTGCTGATTGCCCTTCTCTGCAGCCTCTGGCTGCTTGGCGCCCCGGCNGCGGCCCAGGACCTGCCCGCCTACACCGACGTCTATGTCGATGATTTCGCCAACCTCCTTGATGCTNNTGGCGAAGAGGCGCAGATCCGCGCCGACCTGACCGCTCTCTACAACGCCACCGGCATCGAGGCCGTGGTCGTCACCATGGCGACGATGCGCGACTATGACCATGAGGGGCAGATCGAACCCTTCGCCACCCGCCTCTTCAACTTCTGGGGCGTCGGCAATGCCGCCCGCAACGACGGCGTGATGATGCTCGTCGCCCGCGACGACCGCCAGATGCGCATTGAACTGGGCGCCNNTTACCCCGCCGCAATGGATGCCCGGATGCAGGACATCATCGACACGGCCATGCTACCCAGGTTCAGGCAGGGCCAGTACGATGCTTAAGCATCCTCGNNCGGCGTCGAACAGCTCGTTCAGACCCTGTCACCCGGCGCTGTGCCCGCCGAACCNGCTCGGCTTCACCGACCGCATCGCCGAGCAGGCGCGGCGCGCTACTCCTGGCTCCTGGCCATCATCCTCGGCGGCCTCGCCACACTCGGCGCCGGCTACGCCCTCTGGCTGGCCTGGCAACGCAGCCGCCCACGCTACTGCTCGGTCGACGGCCAGCGCATGGTNCCTTTGGGCGAGGCCAGCGACGACCTGCACCTGCAATCNCCCCAGGTGCTGGAAGAACAACTCGGCAGCGTCAATTACGACGTCTGGTCCTGCCCCACCTGTTCACACCTCCGCATCGAGGGCCACCGCAGCTGGTTCACCCGCTATTCCGCCTGCCGCGCCTGCGGCTTCCGCACCGTGGAAGGCGACCGCACCGTGATCCGCGAGGCCACGACCACCAGCACCGGCCTGGAACGCATCGATTACCACTGCCTGAACTGCAACGACCGCCACCCGCCGACCGCACGATCCCGAAGAAATCCTCCTCCTCCAGCCGCTCCTCCTTCGGCGGCGGCCGCTCCAGCGGCGGCGGCGCCAGCGGCCGCTGGTAGCGCCGCCAGCCCCCGGAAACCCCGCCCCGGCGAAAGCCGGGGCCTCCCCATCCACCCGTGTGCCCCGGAAAACCTCGGCGTAGGGTGCGTGCTCGCACGCACCGCCCCCGTCAGCCCCCAGCAACCCCTTCAACTCATACAACGCCGCCAGCGCCTCCCGCGGCGACATCTCGTCGGGGTGCAGCCCCTTCAGCCGCACCTCCACCTCCGAAGCCTTCGCCACCTTCACCGGAGNCGGAGGCGCCACCGGCGCAGCCCGGAACAGCGGCAAGTCATCCACCAGCGCCGAGGGCCTNNTGCCCCCCTGCCGCTCCCCCGACTCCAGCGCCTCCAGCACCACCCGCGCCCGCTCGATCACCGCCGCAGGCAGCCCCGCCAGCCGTGCCACCTGCACGCCATAGCTGCGGTCCGCGGCCCCCTTCCGCACCTCGTGCAGGAAGATGACCTCGCCCTCCCACTCCTTCACCGCCACGGTGGCGTTCTCCANCCCGTCCAGCTTGCCCGCCAGCGCCGTCATCTCGTGGTAATGCGTGGCGAACAGCGCCCGGCAGCGGTTCACCCCGTGCAGATGCTCCAGCACCGCCCAGGCAATCGACAGCCCGTCATAGGTCGCGGTCCCCCGCCCGATCTCGTCCAGGATCACCAGCGCCCGGTCATCCGCCTGGTTCAGGATCGCGGCCGTCTCCACCATCTCGACCATGAAGGCCGACCGCCCCCGCGCCAGGTCGTCCGAGGCCCCCACCCGGCTGAACAGCTGGCTGACCAACCCCACCCGCGCGGTCCGCGCCACGAAGCACCCCGCCTGCGCCAGCAAGGCAATCAGCGCGTTCTGCCGCAGGAAGGTGGATTTCCCCGCCATGTTCGGCCCGGTCAGCAGCCAAATCGCCGGCGTCTCCCCGCCCGTCAGCGCGCAGTCGTTGGCCACGAACGGCCCCGCCCCCTGCCGCCTGAGNNCGCGCTCCACCACCGGATGCCGCCCGCCCTGCACCTCGAAGGCGCGGCTCTCGTCCACCACCGGCTCCACCCAGCCCTCGGCCGCGGCCAGATCGGCCAGCGCCGCCGTCACATCCACCTCGGCCAGCGCCCGCGCCGCCGCCCCCACCGCCCCCGCCCGCTCCAGCACCGCGCCGCGAAGCCTGTCGAACAGCCGCCGCTCGATCTCCAGCGCATGGTTCCCGGCATTCAGGATGCGCGTCTCCAGCTCCGACAGCGCCAGAGTGGTGAACCGCACCTGCCCCGCCGTGGTCTGCCGGTGGATGAAGGTCTCGGGCATCGACCGCATCTTGTCTTCGTGCGTGGTCGTGACCTCGATGAAGTACCCCAGCACATTGTTGTGCTTGATCTTCAGGCTGGAAATCCCGGTCAGCGCGACGAACTCGCCCTGCATCCGCGCAATCACGCCGCGCCCCTCGTCCCTCAGCGCCCGCGTCTCATCCAGCTCCCGTCATAGCCCNNGAGGCGATGAACCCCCATCCCGCGCCAGAAGCGGCGGCTCCGCCACCAGAGCCGCGTCCAGCAGGCCCACCAGATCGTCATGCCCGACCAGCGCCGCCGCCGCCTCGTCCAGCACCGCCACGCCGCCCGCGACCTCTGCCGCAATCCGCCCGGCCTGCTCCAGCCCCGCGCGCACCGCCGCCAGATCCCGCGNGCCCCCGCGCTCCAATGCCAGCCGCGACAAAGCCCGGTCCACATCCGGCACCCGCCGCAAGCTGTCCCGCAGCCGCTCGCGCAAGCCGCCAGCCTCCACCAGCGACCGCACCGCCTCCAGCCGCCCCCGGATCACCCCCAGGTCACGCGACGGCGCCGACAGCCGNNGCTGTTCCAGCAACCGCGCGCCGCCAGCCGTCACCGTCCGGTCCACCGCTGCCANAAGCGAGCCGTCGCGGCCGCCCGACATCCCCGAGGTAATCTCCAGGTTCCGCCGCGTCGCCGCGTCGATCTGCATCGCGCCAAGCGCCGATTCCTTCACCGGCGCCCGCAACAGCGGCAACCGCCCGCGCTGCGTCAGCTCCAGGTAATCCACCAAGGCGCCCATGGCCGACAGCTCGGCCCGCTCGAACGCGCCGAACGCTTCCAGCGTCCCCACACCCCACAGCGCACACAGCCGCTTCTCGGCTCCGCTCGAATCGAAACNTCCCCGCGACAGCGCCGTCATCGCCGCGCCCGCCTCGGCCACCAGCCCGTCCAGTGCCCGCTCATGCACCTCGGAAACCAGCACCTCACGCGGCGACAGCCGCGCCAGTTCCGGCCCCAGCCGCACCAGCGGGCAAGGCATCACCCGCATCTCGCCAGTGGAAATGTCGGCCCAGGCCAGCGCCGCGCCTTCACGCACCTCGGCCCAGGCCGCCAGGTAATTGTGCCGCCGCGCTTCCAGCAGCGCATCCTCGGTCAGCGTGCCGGGCGTGACCAGCCGCACCACCTCGCGCCGCACCACCGATTTCGACCCGCGCTTCTTCGCCTCGGCCGGGTCCTCCATCTGCTCGGCAATCGCCACGCGAAACCNCCTGCGGATCAGCGTCAGCAGATAGCCCTCGGCGGCATGGATCGGCACGCCGCACATCTGGATCGGCTCGCCCAGATGCGTGCNCCGCTTGGTCAGCGCGATGTCCAAAGCTTCCGCCGCCAGCACGGCGTCGTCAAAGAACATCTCGTAGAAATCGCCCATCCGGTAGAACAACAGCGCATCGGGATGCTGCGCCTTGATCTCCAGATACTGCGCCATCATCGGGGTGACGGCCAAGATGCTGTGGTCCTCGTTCATGCCCCAAGAATGAGGCGGAACGCCGGGCGCCGCAAGCACCGCCACCGCGCTTGACCGCAACACCCCGCCCAAGCTAGCCAGACGCATGGCAACGATCCGGCCCCTTCCCGGCACGACCTGGCTGCGCCGCCTGGCCCTGGCGGCGATGGCCCTGCTTTTGCTGGCCGCCGCGCTGTTGCCGCAGGGCACCATGCCGATCCGCTCTGCGCAGGGCGGGCTGCTCCTCGTCCTCTGCACCGGCGAAGGCCCGGTGCAGGCGCTGTTCGACCCCGCCACCGGCGAAACCCGCCCGGTGCCGCAGGACAGTGACCACGACCGCTGCACCTGGGCCTGCGGCCAGATGCAACTGGCCGCCGAAACACCGCTGCCGCTGCCAAGCCCGCTCTGGCAGCTCGCCGCCACGCTCGACCTGCCCGCGCCCGCCTCAGGGGCGCCGGTGGCCGAAACCATCGCCCCTCCGCCCGCGGACCCCCACGCCTCGCCTGATTTCCCCTTTCCCGAAATCAGCAGAGGTCATCATGGACACAGTCCAACCGAAGGCTGCCGCCGCGGCGCAGCCCAACCGTCACTACTTCACCGCCTGGCGCTGGCACTTCTATGCCGGGCTTTACGTCATTCCGTTCCTGATCATGCTGGCCGTCACCGGCCTGATCATGCTCTGGGTCAGCGCCACCACCGAACTGAACGGTGAACGCGGTTACGTCACCGTCACCGGCACGCCCATGGCCGTCTCGGCCCTGCAAGCCGCTGCCGAGGCCGCGATCCCCGGCGGCACCGCCAGCCAGTATATCGAGCCGCTCGGCCCCGACCGCGTGGCCGTGTTCAAGGTCGATGCCGGCGAGGCTTCCACCACCGTGGTCATCGACCCCTACACCGGCACCGTGGTTGACACCTTCCCTGGCGCGCCGTACTGGTACGATTTCGCCACCGACATCCACGGCACCCTGCTGCTTGGGAATTTCGGCGACCGGCTCATCGAAACCGCCGCCAGCCTGGGCGTGCTCCTGGTCGTCACCGGCATCTACCTGCACTGGCCGCGNCAACGGCGCGGGCAACCCTTCGCGCCGCGGCTGGCGGCCAAGGGCCGCGCGCTGTGGAAATCGTTCCACGGCGTCGTCGGCTGGTGGGCCTCGCTCCTGATGCTGGTGTTCTTCATCTCCGGCCTTTCCTGNGTAGGCATCTGGGGCGGCAAGTTCGTGCAGGCCTGGTCCACCTTCCCGGCCGAGAAATGGGATGCCGTGCCNCTGTCGGACAAGACCCATGCCGACATGAACCACGGCGCCGCGAAAGAGGTGCCGTGGAACCTGGAACAGACGCCGATGCCCGAATCCGGCTCGCTCGTAAACCAACCGGCCCTGCCCATGCCCGTCACCTTCGACGGCATCGTGGCCTTTGCCCGGTCGCTCGGGTTCTCCGGCCGCTTTCAGGTGAACATGCCCGCGGGCGCCGAAGGCGTCTGGACCATCAGCCACGATTCCATGTCGAACGATGGCAACGANCCCTGGGGCGACCGGACGCTGCACATCGACCAGTACACCGGCAACGTGCTGGCCGACGTGCGCTATGCCGATTATTCGCCTTATGCCAAGATGATGGCCTGGGGCGTGGCCTTCCATGAGGGCGACATGGGCCTGTGGAACCTCGCGCTGAACACGCTGTTCTGCCTGTCGATGATCTTCCTGCCCGTTTCCGGCCTTGTCATGTGGTGGAAACGCCGCCCCGAAGGCGCCTCGCGCCTCGGCGCGCCGCCCCGCCCGCAGGACATGACGCTGTGGAAGGGCGCGCTGATCATCGTGCTGGCCCTGGGAGTGATGTTCCCGCTGGTAAGCGTGGCGATGCTGGCGGTGATCGCGCTCGATGCGCTGGTGCTGCGCTTCCTGCCGGCTGCCCGCCGCGCACTTAACTGACGGCCTGGGCCGGGAGCCGATTTCCGAAACCGGAAATCGGGCACGGAAACCGCTACGGTTTCCGTTTTCCGGCCCGGTCGCGCGCGAGTGTTACGTCCAAGTTAATCCGGCCGCGCAACCCCTTGAAATTGCTTGGTCCGACCAGGCGTCCGAGCTCGGACGCCTAGCCTTCCGTAAGGCCCCGCCCACCGCCGCCCCGGCAAACAGCGCCGCCGCCGCGGCAATAATCGAGGGCCCCGCCGGGGTGTCCCAGGTCAGCGAGCCCCAAAGCCCCGCCCCCACCGCCACCGCCCCAAAGACCGAGGCCAGCACCGCCATCGCCTCCGGCGTCCGCGCCAGCCCCCGCGCCGCCGCCGCCGGAACGATCAGCAGGGCGGCAATCAGCAAGGCCCCACGATCTTCAGCGCCACCGCCACCACCAGCGCCAGGGCAAGGGTCAGCACCAGCCGCTCCCGGTCGGGCTTGATGCCCGAGGCATGGGCCAGGTCCTCGCTCAGGGTCGCGGTCAAAAGCGCGGGCCAGCGCCAGACCATCAGCGCCACCACAAGGGCGGACCCGCCCCAGATGAAGGCCAGATCCTGCTTGGCTGACCGCCAGGATATCACCGAACAGCCAGGCCGACAGGTCGGTGCGCACCCCGGCAGGAAGGACACCGCCACCAGCCCCACCGCCAGCGCCGAATGGGCCAGCACGCCCAGGGTCGTGTCCATCGCCCAGCCCTTGGCCGCCAGCGTCGACACCGTCACCGCCATGGCCAGCGCCACCACCAGCACCCCAAGCCCCACCGGCAGGTCCATGGCCAGCGCCAGCGCCACCCCCAGGATCGCCGCATGGGCCGTGGCATCCCCGAAATAGGCCATCCGCCGCCAGACCACGAAACTGCCCAAAGGCCCCGTCGCCAGCACCAGCCCCACCCCGGCCAGCACGGCCCGCACCAGGAAATCGTCAAGCATGGTGGTGCTCGTGCTCATGGGCATGGGGCAGGTGGTCGTCGCCCTCATGGCTGTGGTCATGCTCATGGCGATAAAGGGCCAGCGCCCCCTTGGTGCCCAGCCCGAACAGGGCGCGGTACTCCGGCGCCGAGGACACCACCCGCGGCGTGCCCTCGCAGCAGACATGGTGGTTCAGGCAGATCACCCGGTCGCTGGCCGCCATCACCACATGCAGGTCATGGCTGACCATCAGCACCGCAACCCCGGTCTCGCCCCGCACCTCCTCGATCAGCCGGTAGAACGCCGCCTCGCCCGGCTGGTCCAGCCCCTGCGTCGGCTCGTCCAGGATCAGAAGCTGCGGCTCGGCCAGCAGCGCCCGCGCCAGCAGCACCCGCTGGAACTGCCCGCCCGACAGCTCGGCCATCTGCCGCTGCCCGACCTCGGGCACGCCCACCCGCGCCAGCGCCGCCGCCGCCCGGTCGTCGGCCACCCGCACCGGCAGCGACAGGAACCGCCGCACCGTCATTGGCAGCGAGGGGTCGATGGCCAGCCTTTGCGGCACATAGCCGATGCGCAGCCCCGGCGCGCGGGTCACCTGGCCCGCGGCCAGCGGCAGGATGCCCAGAAGCGCCCGCAGCAGCGTGGACTTGCCAGACCCGCTCGGCCCAAGAATCGTGACGATTTCGCCCGGCTGGACCGCCAGCGAGACGCCGTTCAGCACCTCTTCGCCGCCCAGGCGCACGGTCAGGCCCGTTGCCCCGATCAGGTTCATGCGGCCACCTCNCTGGCAGGCGGGGCACAGCCNCCACCGCCTCGACCGTGGCGCGTTCCACGGCGAACCCGGCGCTTTCCGCCGCCGTGTCCAGTGCAACGCGCACGCCATCGCNNCTACCGCCTCGGCCACGGTGCTGCACTGGCGGCAGATCAGGAAGACCGGCGCATGCGCTTCGCCCGGATGCATGCAGGCGCAAAAGGCGTTCAGGCGGCGGATGCGGTGGGCCAGCCCGTGTTCTTCCAGGAAATCCAGCGCGCGATAGGCCACCGGCGGCTGGTTGCCAAAGCCCTCGGCCGCCAGCCGGTTCAGCACGTCATAGGCGCCAAGCGCGCGGTGCTGTTCCAGCAGGATCTCCAGCACCCGCCGCCGCACCGNGGTCAGCCGCGCGCCTTGGCCTGCCAGCTTGGCCTCGGCCTGGGCCAGCACTTCGGCGGTGCAATGGTGGTGGTCGTGGTGCGCGAAGGCCCGCTCGGCCGAGTCGTCCGTTGACATGTTATATTGTAACCTCTATGCCCACCGGAAACCGGGAGCGACGCGATGCGTTATATCATATCTTTGGCTTTTGCCAGCGCCCTTGCCCTGCCTGCCGCGGCCGAGGTGCCGGTGGTGGTGACCGACATCCAGCCGGTGCAGTCGCTGGTGGCGATGGTGATGGGTGACCTTGGCACGCCCGACCTTCTGCTGCCCAAGGGCGGCGATGAACATTCCTACCAGATGAAGCCCAGCCAGGCGGCGGCACTGGCCGATGCCGGGCTTGTGGTCTGGATTGGCCCGGAACTGACGCCCTGGCTGGACCGCGCGCTGGATGCGCTTGGCAAGGCGCTTGGCGCAGTTGGTGCTGCTGGATGCGCCGGGCACGGTGACCCGGCAATTCCCGGAAGGCGAGGATCACGACCACGCGGAGGGTGCCGAGGAAGAGCATGAGCACGACGAGGCCGCAGGCGAGGAAGCGCACGACCACGACGAAGCTGCTTATGAGGAAGAGCATCACCACCACGACGGCACCGACCCCCATGCCTGGCTGGACCCGAAGAATGCCAGCCTCTGGCTGGGCCTGATTGCCGAAAGCCTGTCCGGGCTCGACCCGACCACGCCGCCACCTATGCCGCCAATGCCGCCGCCGCGCAGGTGCAGATCGCGGCGCTGGATGCGGCGCTCAAGGCGCGGCTTGCCCCGGTGGCGGACCGGCAATTCATCGCCTTCCACGATGCCTATGGCTATTTCGTCGGCCATTACGGGCTGGCGCTGGCTTACACCGTGGCGCTTGGCGATGCTTCGGCGCCTGGTGCGGCGCGTCTGGCCGAAATCCGCGACCTGGCCGAACACGGCGCCGTCTGCATCTTCCCCGAGGTGCAGCACGACCCCAAGCTGGTGGAGTCCATCGTCGCCGATACCGGCGTGAAGGCGGGCGCGGCGCTGGACCCTCGGGCTCGTCCATGGACCCCGGCCCCGGGCTTTATCCCGCGCTGCTGACCGGGCTTTCCGATACGCTGGTGGCCTGCCTGACCCCCTGACCCGGCACCCTTGGCTTGACCTTGCCGCCCGGCCCGGCCACCAAGGGCAGGCAGCAGGAGGCGGGCATGGGCATCGAGACATTCGGAACGACCGACAGCGGCATCGAGGTGAAGGCGATCACGCTTTCGGCAGGCGATCTGACGGTGCGCGTCCTGACCCTGGGCGCCATCCTGCAATCGGTGCGGCTGAACGGCGTGGCGCATGACCTGACGCTTGGGTCGGACAAGCTGGCCGATTACATCGGCCCGATGCGCAGCCATGGCTCGCTGATCGGGCCGGTAGTGAACCGCTTCACCAATGCGGTCGCCCCCATCGGCGGCACGCTGCACCACTTCGAAAAGAACCTTCTGGGCCAGCACACCCAGCATTCCGGCGCCTGCTGCACGCGGGCCAAGCACTGGGTGATCGAGGAAGCCAGCGACACATCAGCCACCCTGTCGCTGGACCTGCCCGATGGCGAAGGCGGCTTTCCCGGCAACCGCCATGTCACCTGCCGCTTCACGGTGGATGCACCCGCCCGCCTGCGGATGGAGGTGACCACCACCACCGACGCGCCGACGCTGGTGAATTTTGCCAACCATTCCTACTGGAACCTGGACGGCACCGCCAACTGGGTAAGCCATTCCCTGCGCGTCGCCGCCAGCCGCCGCCTGCCCACCACCGACTTCTTCGCCCCCACCGGCGAGATCGTCGATGTCACCGGCACACCCTGGGACCTNGCGCGATCCCGCCAGATCGCCCCCGGCATGCCCGATTTCGACACCAACTATTGCCTGTCCGATGCCCGCATGAGCCTCCGCGACGTGCTATGGCTGACCGGGCGCAATGGCCTGACCATGACCGTTGCCACGACAGAACCGGGCATCCAGGTCTATGACGCCCGCAACGCCGCGCGCCCCGGCGGGCCGTACTATGAAGGTCTGGCCATCGAAGCGCAGAACTGGCCCGACGCGCCGAACCACGAAGGCTTCCCTTCCATCGAGGTCGGCCCCGGCGATGCTTGTGTTCAGGTTACCGAATGGCGGTTCGCCAAGGCCTGATCAGCCCTCGACCCCGCCCGCCCCGGCGGCCCGGAACCAGCGCACGATCTGGGCGCGTTCCTCGGGTTCGATATAGCTGAGGTTCGCTGGCGGCATGGCATGGGTCACGCCCGCCTGAAGGTAGATGCGCCGCGCTTCCGTGGCGATCTGCTCGGGCGTTTCCAGCCGCACGTCCTTGGGCGGCCAGTGCAGGCCCTCCCAGCCCGGCTCGGCGGCGTGGCACATGGAACAGCGGCCCTGCACGATGCCCACCACGTCGTCAAAGCCCGGCGCGGCGGCATAGACCAGCGCCTCGGGCGACAGCGCCGCCTCGCCCTCGGGCTCGGCCCGCATCGGCGCGGTGGACAGCCAGGCGCAGATCAGGAACAGGATCACCGTCACCGCCCAGGTCCAGTGCGGGCTGCCCTTGCGCGCATGCTGGGTGTTGAACCAGTGCCGGATCGTCACGCCCATCAGGAAGACCAGGCTGGCGATGATCCAGTTGTATTCGGTCGCAAAGACCAGCGGGTAGTGGTTCGACAGCATCAGGAACAACACGGGCAGCGTCAGATAGTTGTTGTGGGTGCTGCGCTGCTTGGCGATCTTGCCGTATATCGGGTCGGGCTTGCGGCCTACCAGATCCTCGACCACGATCTTCTGGTTGGGGATGATGATGAAGAACACGTTGGCCGACATGATCGTGGCGGTAAACGCCCCCAGGTGCAGCATCGCCGCCCGCCCGGTGAAGACCTGCGTATAGCCCCAGGCCATGGCCACCAGCACCACGAACAGGGCCACCATGACCGCGGTCTGGTTGGCATTTACGAAGGTCTTGCAGATCTGGTTATAGGCCAGCCAGCCAAAGGCCAGCGAGGCCAGCGAGATCAGAACCGCCTGCCAGGTGGCAAGCTCCATCACGTTGGGGTCCACCAGATACAGGTCGGCGCCCAGGTAATAGACCAGCACCAGCATGGTGAAGCCGGACAGCCAGGTGGCATAGCTTTCCCATTTGAACCAGGTCAGGTGGTCGGGCATCGACGCCGGGGCGACCAGGTATTTCTGGATGTGATAGAACCCGCCGCCATGGACCTGCCATTCCTCGCCATCCGCGCCGCTTGCCAGGTTGCGGTCGCGGTAAAGCCCCAGATCCAGCGCGATGAAATAGAAGGACGATCCGATCCAGGCGATGGCGGTGGTCACATGCAGCCAACGCGCCGCGATCTCTACCCATTCCCCAAGCACGGCCCAGTCGTACATCGCGGCTCTCCTTCTGACCGGCCAAGGCTATACCGGGGGATTGATCTGTTAATCCGGTAAATGCCGGATCACTTTCAAACCGCCCCGGAAGATAGCCCCGCGCCTCATGTCCTATGTGAACACCATCAAGATGTTCGTTCGTGTCTACGAATTGGGCAGCATGAGTGCGGCGGCCCGCGACCAGCGCACCTCGCCCGCCGTCGCCTCGGCGCGGATATCGGAACTGGAAAAGCACCTGGGCGTGCGGCTGTTCAACCGCACCACGCGCACCCTGCAACCCACCGAGAACGGGCGGCTGTTCTATGACGGCGCCCGTCGCATCCTGGAAGCCATCGACGAGGCCGAGGCCGCGGTGATGGACGTGACGCAGAACCCGCGCGGCACGGTCTTTGTCGCGGCACCGCTTGGCATCGGCCGCCANCTGATCGCNCCCGCCGTGCCCGCCTTCAAGGATACCTGGCCGCAGATCGACATCCGCCTGCGCCTGTCCGACCGCACCATCGACCTGGCTTACGAAGGGCTGGACATGGCCTTTCACCTGGGGTTGCTGGAGGACTCGGCGCTGAAGGTCCGCCACATCGCCGATTGCCCCCGCGTGCTGTGCGCCGCGCCCGCCTATGTGGCCCGGCGCGGCCTGCCGGCGGATGGGGCGGCGCTGGTCAATGACCGCCACGATTGCCTGAACCTGCGCTTCCCCGGCGCGCGCGAATTCCAATGGACCCTGGCCACGCCCGAAGGTCCCCGCCGGTTCGACATCGCCGGGCCTTTCGAATCCGATGACGGCGATGTGCTGACGGGCTGGGCGCTGGACGGCCGCGGCATCGTGATGAAACCGCTGTTCGAGGTGGCCGAACACCTCGCCTCGGGCGCGCTGGTGCCGGTGGCGACGGCCACGCCGCCCCTGCCCACGCTGCTTTCCGTGCTGACGCCGCACCGGCGGCTGAAAGACCCCAAGGTCCGCCTCTTCACCGAATTCATCGTCCCGCGAATTCGCACCGAAATGGCCGCCCGGCTGGCCGTGCTGCCCGCGTGATGGCCGGAACGCTGCGCGACCGGCTGGAGGCGCAGGCACGGGCCGAGGGCTTCGTCGCCCTGGGCATCTGCGCCCCGGACGCCATCCCTCTGGCGCCAGAGCGGCTGTCCCGCTGGCTGGAGGATGGCCGCCATGGCCAGATGGGCTGGATGGCCGAGCGCACGCATTGGCGCGCCGATCCCGCCGCCCTGTGGCCCGAGGCGCGCAGCATCATCATGCTGGCCGAAAGCTATGCGCCCGAGGCCGATCCGCTGGAGGTGCTGGACCATCCCGACCGCGCCGCGATTTCGGTCTATGCCCAGGGCAAGGATTACCACGATCTGGTGAAACGCTTGNNGCTGAAACGCCTTGGCCGCTGGCTGATCGACGAAGCCCGGCGCGGCGGGCAGGCGGCCGAAATCAAGGTCTTCGTCGACACCGCCCCGGTGATGGAAAAGCCACTGGCCCAGGCCGCGGGGCTGGGCTGGCAGGGCAAGCACACCAACCTTCTGTCGCGCCAGTTCGGCAACTGGGTCTTCCTCGGTGCCATCTTCACCACGCTGGACCTGCCGAAGGACGCGCCGGAAACCGACCATTGCGGCAGCTGCACCGCCTGCCTGGACATCTGCCCCACCCGCGCCCTCCCCGCGCCCTTCCAGCTGGACGCGCGGCGCTGCATCTCCTACCTAACCATCGAACATCACGGCCCGGTGGATCCCGACCTGCGNCCCCTGATGGGCAACCGCATCTACGGCTGCGACGATTGCCTGGCCATCTGCCCGTGGAACAAGTTCGCCGTTGCTGCCAGCGACATCGGCTATGCCCCGCGCGAACCCGGCGCGCCCGAGCTGGCCGAGCTGGCGGCGCTGGACGACGCCGCCTTCCGCGCCCGCTTCGCCGGGTCGCCCGTCAAGCGCATCGGCCGCAACCGGTTTGTGCGCAACGTGGCTTATGCCATCGGCAATTCCGGTCTGCCCGCGCTGGCCGAAGCCGCCCGCCCATTGACTTCCGACCCCGACCCCACGGTGGCCGAGGCCGCGGCATGGGCGCTGAGGCGGCTTGCCGCCGATGCCTGACCCCGCTTTCGGCGGATCGTGCCAATGCAGCGAAACTGGTCCCTTCGCAGGGGCCGATTCGCTGTCATTCTGTGCGCCGAAGCCAAGGAGGCTGCCATGACCCGTCACATCGCCGACCACCGTACCCCGTCGAAGGGCGCCCGCACCCGCCAGTTCCTGCGCATCGAACGCGAGGACCTGGGCCGCATCTGGCAGGGCCTGTTCCGCCGCCCGGTGCCTGTGCCGGTGACGAACCGCCGCGCCGCCGAATTCTGCCGTATCGAGCGCGGCCGCAGCGCCTGAGCCGTTAACCCGGTCTTCACCAAGGCGCGGCAGGCTGGCCGCATGAGCCAGCCCCCGCCTTCCACGAAGCCGCCCTGCCGCTCTTCTCGCAAGAGGATGAGGCCGAAGGCGTGCCGCTGCCCGACCGCCTGCCGTCCTATATCAAGGACCACCGAGCCCGCCTGCGCAGCCGTTTCAGCGAAGGCGGCGCCCAGGCCATGCCGGATTATGAACTGCTGGAGCTTCTTCTGTTCCGCACCATCCCCCGGCAGGACGTGAAGCCGCTCGCCCGCCTGCTGCTGGATACCTTCGGCGACCTCAACCGCGTCGTCACGGCNCTCCCGGCACGTCTGGCGGCGGTGAAGGGCGTGGGCGAGGCGGTGGTGCAGGACCTGAAGATTCTGGAAGCGCTTGCACAGCGCATGATGCGGGCGCGGGTCATGCACCGGCCCGTCCTGTCGTCGTGGGATGCACTCTTGGACTATTGCCACACGGCCATGGCCCACCGCGAAACCGAACAGTTCCGCATCCTGTTCCTGGACCGCAAGAACGTGCTGATCGCGGACGAGGAACAGGCGAAGGGCACGGTGGACCACGTTCCCGTCTACCCGCGCGAGGTCGTGAAACGCGCGCTGGAACTGAATGCCTCGGCGCTGATCCTGGTTCACAACCANCCCTCGGGCGACCCGACGCCCAGCCAGGCCGACATCTCGATGACCCTGCAGGTGCAGGATGCGGCGCAGGTTCTGGGCATCACGCTGCATGACCACCTGATCATCGGCAAATCGCGCGAGGTCAGCTTCCGCGCCGCCGGGTACATCTAGCCCGCCCGGCGATGGCACCCTCCGGGCTTACAGGTCGTCGTCCCCGGTGGCGGCCTTGGCCCATTCGCCAAGCGCCATTTCACCCACAACTCCACGCGCCGGTTCAGATGCCGCCCCGGCCCGGTCTTGTCGCAGGCGAGCGGCATGGCCTCGCCAAAAGCAAAGACCAGGGGCAGCCGGTCCTCGGGCAGGTCGGGCGCCGCCGCAATCAGCGCCGACCGCACGCTTTCGGCCCGCTGCCGCGACAGCTCGCGGTTGGCCTCGGCCGCGCCTTCGCCATCGGAAAACCCGGCCAGCACCAGCACCTCGTCGCGGAAGGCCCCCGCGCCCAACAGCCGGGCCAGGTCCAGCACGTTCTCCTGGCTCTGCGCGTCCAGCTCGGTCGAGCCGTCCTGAAAGCGGAAGGTCAGCGACACCCGGTCCGCCCCGCNCATCACGCCCACCAGCCGTTGCAGATCGGCCAGCGTGGTTTNCTCGCCCGCGCCCTCGATGGCGTTGATCAGGCGGAATCCGTCGGCGGTCATCGGCTGGCGCTCGGCGCGGCGGTCCACATAGCCAGCCTCGGCCACGGCGATCTGCGCCGCCGNCGTGCCCAGAAACTCCAGGAACTCGCGCGCCAGAAGCGGCAGGCGGTGGCGCGGCGTCAGGAACAGGATCGGCAGCGACAGCGGATAATCCTCGGCCTTCACCGCCAGACGCGAGGGCACCAGCGGAAAGCCGCAACTGTCGGTCATCGGCAACAGCTTGGCGGGATCTACCGCCACGCGGCCCGTCACGGCAATCGCCCAGGGATCGGCCGCCACCGCCAGCGCCAGCGCGGCCAGGTCGGGATGGGTGACGCTGGCCTGGATCGGCCGCCCCAGGCGTGCCGTCAGCGCGCGGCTCAGATCGGCCTCGGGTTGCAGGGCGTGCAGCACCAGCGGCATGTCCGGCCCGCCGACCTGCGCCCAGTTGTCCACCTCGCCCGACAGCACCCGCGCCAGATCGGGGGTGGAAATCGCGGGCACCGGATTGTCGGGCGCGACGATGGTCACCAGCGCATCCAGCGCCACCACCCGGCTGGCCAGCCCGGCCTCGGGCCCGGCGGCCAGCACCAGATCGGCCTCGCGCGCCTTCAGCGCGGCCTGGGCCTGTTCCGCCGGCATGGCGATAAAGCTCACATCGGCCAACACCTGATCGCCTTCGCGGTCCATCAGCTGCGCCGCGAAACCCGGCCCTCGACGCTGCGGAAATCATANGCCGCGCACGCGGGCGAAGGCCGCGAACAGCGNAGGAACCAGCGCCGCCCCGGCATCGGCCACGCCGACAATGCGGATCGCCGCCCGCGGCGCAACCAGATCGGGGCAACCCGGCCCCTCGCAGATGACGCCCTCGGCATCCACGGTCAGCGGGCCATAGTCGGTGTCCAGCCGGTAGAACTCGCCGTCGAAACTTTGCAGCGCCCCGGCGATGGTCAGCCCGCCATCGCGCGCCACCAGCGTGACGTCCTGCGCCAAAGCCGGCGNCGCAAGCAAAAGCGCGGCGAAAACCGCCGCGCGCGCCAAGACCCGTCCGATGACGGCACTCATCCCTGCCTGCCCACCCTCAATTCGCGGTGGCGATCTTCACGGCGGGGGCAAGATTCTTCAACACCAGAATGTCACCGACGGCAGAACAGTCGGGCATGGCCAGCGTCAGTTCGTCGGATTGCACGGTTCCGCCGCTGGCCGTCAGCAATTCGCCCAGCATTTCGCGCCCGCAGGTCGCCTCGACCACCGGCGCCTCGATCACGATGTCGGGGGCCGNGGCCGGGGACCGAGGGAAGGTATAGATCGCGGCACGCAGGGGCAGCGTCACCGAGGCATCGCCCAGCATCATCATCCAGCCACCCGTCACCGGCTTGCCCGAGACCGGAAGGTGCAGCGCCCCTGCCCAGACATGGTGGCGTCNGCCATAATCGGCGCCGTTCTCGAAGGCGTGCAGTTGGAACTCGTCGTCGCCCTGCCATTGCACGGCAAACCGGCGGTAGGTTGCGGCATCGGGCAGGTCGATTTNCCCGGCCACCTGCGTGCCGTCGGCGAACAGCACCGAAACCCGGCCCGCTTACTCCATGCCCGGCAGCGCCAGCGACAGGGCGCCCTTCGCATCGGTCCGCCCCGTCACCGCCAGCCCCGCATGACGGATCACCACGCGCTGACCGGCGTCGCAGGGCGCCACCAGCGACAGGCCGATGGTCGCCTGCGGCCCGGCGCGCAGCACCAGATCGCGGCCACAGTAACNCACCGCAGCGGGGGCAGGCATGTGCAGTTCTGGCAGCACCAGGTCGGGCAGGGCGCTTTCCGGCCCCGGCAAGGTGGCTTGCACGATCCCGGCTTCCGCCGTCGCCCGCGCGGCGGCCTGCTGGTCTGCGCCCATGCCGGGCAGGGCGGGCAGGGAAACCGATAGCGCCAGATGAGGCACCGCTTCGGTGCCTGGCCCGGCCGCCACCTGTGTCACGCCCTGGGGCCGGTGCAGCGCGGCCTCGCGCTCGGCGCCCTGGCGCATCTGCACCAACTGGCCCGCAGCGGCGGCTACGGCCAGAATCGCGAACACGCGGATAAGTCGTCTGGTCCGGTCTTGCATCTTCCCAATCCCCGAAGGCGGTCGATGCCGGAAGANCCTAGTCAGCCAAGCGGGCGGGCAGATGGCGAAAGCGCGGAATGTTTCCAGCCGCGGCGGCAGGAATCAGGCGGGCGCGGCCAGATTCAGCCGCGCCCGTCGTCATGCCGCCACAATCAGGCCAGCCGCCCGTGGCAATGCTTGAATTTCTCGCCCGATCCGCAGGGGCAGGGGTCATTGCGACTCGGGTTGCCCCAGGTCGTGGGGTCGCTTTCGACGATCCCGCAAGTGCTGTTCCCGCNCGCGGCAACAGCGGCCCCCGCAGTCTCCAGCACAGGTTCCGGCGCAGGCGCGGGCGCAGGCGCCGCCGTGCGGGCCTGCTGCGCCATGATCTGCGCCATCATCGCCTGCTGCTCTTCCGGCGTGATCGGCCGGATCAGCGACAGCTTCTGCGTCACATCCTGCCGCAGCGAGTTCAGCATGGTCTCGAACAGCGCAAAGGCCTCGGTCTTGTATTCCGACAGCGGATCACGCTGCGCATAGCCACGGAAGCCCACGACCGACCGCAGGTGTTCCAGCCGCAACAGGTGTTCCCGCCACTTGCCGTCGATGGATTGCAGCAGCACCTGCTTTTCGATCTGGCGCATGGTGTCCGGACCAAAGGCTTCCAGCTTTTCCGCCATCAGCTTGTCGCTGGCTTCGCGGATGCGCTCGCCCATCGCCGCCTGGTCCACGCCCTCTTCATGGGCCCAATCGACAATCGGCAGGTCCAGGTTCAGCCGCTCGCGCACGGCGTCGCGCAGGGCTTCGGGCTTCCACTGGTCGGCATAGGTCTTGGGCGGCATGAACTGGTCGACCGCATCCTCGACCACCTGATGGCGCATGTCACCGACGATCTCGGACAGGTCCTCGGCCTCCATGATCTCCATGCGCTGGCTGAAGATCGCCTTGCGCTGGTCGTTCATCACGTCGTCGAATTTCAGCAATTGCTTGCGGATGTCGAAGTTGCGGCCTTCCACCTTGGCCTGGGCGCGTTCCAGCGACTTGTTCACCCAAGGATGAACGATCGACTCGCCTTCCTTCATGCCCAGCTTGGACAGCACCGAATCCAGCCGTTCCGACCCGAAGATGCGCATCAGGTCGTCTTCCAGGCTCAGGAAGAACGCCGACCGCCCCGGGTCGCCCTGGCGGCCCGACCGGCCGCGCAGCTGGTTGTCGATGCGGCGGCTTTCATGCCGCTCGGTGGCCAGCACGAACAGCCTGCCGGCTCNGCGCACGCGCTCTTTCTCCTGCGCATGTTCGGCCTCGATACGGGCGCGCACGTCGTCGGGGTGCAGGCCCGGATCGGCGGCAATCGCCTCCAGAACCTTCATCTCGACCGAGCCGCCCAACTGGATGTCGGTGCCGCGGCCAGCCATGTTGGTGGCGATGGTCACCGCGCCAAGGCGCCCGGCCTCGGCCACGATCTTGGCTTCCTGCTCGTGCTGGCGGGCGTTCAGCACGTTATGCGCGATGCCCTCCTTCTTCAGCAGGTCCGACAGGTATTCCGACTTCTCGATGGACGTGGTGCCCACCAGGATCGGCTGGCNCCTGGCATTGGCCTCGCGGATGGTCTTGATGATGCCGTCGAACTTTTCCCGCGCGGTGCGATAGACTTGGTCATGCTCGTCCANCTGCGCCACCGGGCGGTTGGTCGGCACTTCCACCACGCCCAGCTTGTAGATTTCCAGGAATTCCTCGGCCTCGGTCACCGCGGTGCCGGTCATGCTTACCAGCTTGGCATAAAGCCGGAAGTAGTTCTGGAAGGTCACGCTTGCCAGCGTCACGTTCTCGGGCTGGATCGCCACGCCTTCCTTGGCCTCGATGGCCTGGTGCAGACCGTCCGAAAGCCGCCCCCGCATCATGCGGCCGGTGAATTCGTCGATCAGCATCACCTCGCCATTGCGCACGATGTATTGCTGGTCGCGGTGGAACAGCATGTGCGCCTTCAGCGCCTGGGTGGCGTGATGCACCAGCGTCGTGGNATCCGGGTCGTACAGCGTGGCCTCGCCGGTCAGCAGCCCCGCATCGCGGAACAGCTGCTCGACAAACTCGTTGCCAGCCTCGGTGAAGGTGACGTTGCGCGCCTTCTCGTCCAGCTTGTAATGGTCGGGCAGCAGGTTGACGATCAGCTTGTCGACCGTGGTGTACAGGTCACTGCGGTCCTGGCTGGGGCCGGAAATGATCAGGGGTGTCCGTGCCTCGTCCACCAGGATCGAGTCGACCTCGTCCACGATGGCGAAGAAATGCCCGCGCTGCGCCATCTCTTCGATCGACATCTTCATGTTGTCGCGCAGATAGTCGAAGCCCAGCTCGTTGTTGGTGGCATAGGTGATGTCGGCCTTGTAGGCCGCGCGCTTTTCCGCATCGGGCTGGTAGGGGTAGACCACGCCGGTGGTCAGGCCCAGATGCGCGTAAACCTTGCCCATCCAGTCGGCATCGCGCTTGGCCAGATAGTCGTTCACCGTGACGACATGCACGCNCCTGCTTACCAGCGCATTCAGATAGGCCGGAAAGGTGGCGACCAGGGTCTTGCCCTCGCCGGTGCGCATTTCCGCGATGTTGCCCTGATGCAGGAAGATGCCGCCCATCAGCTGCACGTCAAAGGCGCGCAGGCCCAGGGCCCGTTTCGCCGCCTCGCGGCAATTGGCAAAGGCTTCCGGCAGCAGATCGTCCAGATTCTCGCCGCCCTGCGCCCGCTTCTGCAACTCGGCGGTCTTCGCCTTGATGCCGTCATCGGTCAGCGCGGCATATTCCGGCTCCAGCGCGTTGATCTTTGCGACCAGCGGGCGAACCGATTTGATCTTGCGGTCATTCGGGGTCCCGAAGACCTTCCGCGCAAGCGATCCAAGACCCAGCATGTTTTCTCCGCCTGGTCGTTCCTGACAAGATCGTGTGAGCCAGAAACTCAAGCGGCCTTGCCCGCTTTCGCCGCCTTCCATAGAAGAGCCGGGAAGGCACCGGGCACACCCCGCTATTGCGGTCGTCTCACGCGACGGACGCGATGTAGTTGGTCGCTCTTGCCAAGTCAACGCCGCGCCGGGTCGCGGCCCGATCATGAGGAAGTGAGTATCATGAAAATTGCCGGTCTTTGGGCATCTTTGATGCTGTCGGCCGCCATTGCGCTGCCCGCCCTGGCCGAAGATGCCGCGCCGACGGCGGCGACCGTGGTCGCCACGGTGAACGGCACCGACATCACCCTTGGCCACATGATCGCGCTGCGTGAACGCCTGCTTACCCAGTACCAGTCCCTGCCCGACGATGTGCTGTTCAAGGGTATCCTCGACCAGCTGGTGCAGCAGGAAGTGCTGATGGAATCGGTGCAGGATGCCATCACCCTGCGTGACGACCTGAACCTGCAGAACGACCGCCGCGGCTATCTCTCGCAACAGGCGCTGGTGCCGGTTGTCACCGCCGCCGTCACCGAAGATGCGATCAAGGCCGAATACGACGCCCGCGTCGCNCGCCCTGCGCCCGCGACCGAATACCACGCCGCCCATATCCTGGTGGACAGCGAGGAGAAGGCGAAGGAGCTGAAGGCGCAACTCGACGGCGGCGCCGATTTCGCCGAACTGGCCAAGGCCAATTCCACCGACACGGGTTCGGGCGCCCAGGGCGGCGATCTGGGCTGGTTCGGCACCGGCATGATGGTGAAGCCGTTCGAGGATGCGGTGATCGCGGCCCAGGTCGGCAAGGTCACCGACCCCGTGCAATCCGATTTCGGCTGGCACCTGATCCTCGTGCAGGAAACCCGCCCGGCCGCNCCGCCGGCGCTGGACGACCTGCATGACGAAATCGCCCAGGACCTGGAACAGAAGGCCATCGAGGCCAAGGTGGAAGAACTGACCAAGGCCGCCAAGATCGAAAAGCCCGGCGAAGGCATCGACCCGGCGATCCTGAAGAACACCGCGCTGATCGACCAGTAATCGAGGATCGGGAGGGGACAGATGGCACAGACCGACTGGAAGGCCGAAGCCAAGAAGCTGAAGAAAAAGGTCGACAAGCTGAAGTCCCGCCTGACCGAAGGCGCGACCGAGCTTGTTGCCGCCGCCACCGAGGCGGTGGCCAAGGCCGCCAAGCCCGTCTCTCCCTCGCCCCCGCCGACGGTTTCCCGGCGCTGCCCGCCATCGTAAGCGTCGANTTCGCCGCCGTCGAGGTAGGCATCAAGTACAAGAACCGCACCGACGTCATGCTGGTGCGGCTGGTGCCNGGCACGGTGATCGCCGGGGCATTCACCTCGTCCGCCACCCGCTCGGGCTGCGTGCGCGACTGCCAGGCGAAACTGGCGGGCAAGCCCGATAGCTCGACCGGCGCCGCCATCGTGGTGAACTCGGGCAATTCCAACGCCTTCACCGGCAAGGTCGGCGATGACGCCGTGGCCGCCGTCACCGGCGGCGTCGCCACGGCGCTCGGCATCCCGGCGACCCGCGTCTTCTCCTCCTCCACCGGCGTCATCGGCGAACCCCTGCCGCACGACCGCATCACCGCCCGCATCCCCGACCTGGTGGTAAGCCTCTCGGGCGAGGGCATCGCCATGGCCGCCAAGGCGATCATGACGACCGACACCTTCCCCAAGGGCGCCATGGCCGAAGTGGCGGGCGAGGGCGGGACGATCCGCATCNNATGCGGCATCGCCAAGGGCTCGGGGATGATCGCGCCCGACATGGCAACGATGCTGGTCTACATCTTTACCGACGCGAAGATTTCCGCCGCCACCCTGCAGAAGATGGTCAGCCGCAACGTCGGCGCCACCTTCAACTCCATCACCGTGGACAGCGACACCTCGACCTCCGACACGCTGCTGGTCGCCGCCACCGGCCAAAGCGCGGCGGCCGAAGTGAAAGGCGCCACCGCCCGCAGCTTCGANAAGGCGCTNGGTGGCGTCATGCGCGACCTGGCGCTGCAAGTGGTGCGCGACGGCGAAGGCGCGACCAAGCTGGTCGAAGTGCGCGTCACCGGCGCCGCCAGCGACGACGATGCGGCGAAGGTCGCCTTCGCCATCGCCAACTCGCCGCTGGTCAAGACCGCCATCGCTGGTGAAGACCCGAACTGGGGCCGCATCGTCATGGCCGTCGGCAAATCCGGCGCCCAGGCCGACCGCGACCGCCTGACCATCCGCCTGGGCAACATCGTGCTGGCCCGCAACGGTTGGCGCGATCCGTCCTACACCGAGGAAGCCGGTGCCGCCTACATGAAGCAGGCGGAACTGGTCATCGCGGTGGACCTTGGCCTTGGCAAATCCAGCCGCACGGTCTGGACCTGCGACCTGACCCACGCCTACATCGAGATCAACGCCGACTACCGGTCCTGATCCCGCCATGAAGATCCTTCTCGTCGCCGCCGTCGCGCTCATCGACCCGGATGGGCGCGTGCTGCTGGCACAGCGCCCCGAAGGCAAATCGCTGGCCGGGTTGTGGGAGTTTCCNGGCGGCAAGGTCGAACCCGGCGANTCACCCGAAACCGCGCTGATCCGCGAACTGCGCGAGGAACTGGGGATCGAGACGAAATCCAGCTGCCTCGCNCCCCTGACCTTTGCCAGCCACGCCTACGAAACCTTCCACCTGCTCATGCCGCTGTTCGCCTGCCGCCGGTGGGAGGGCACGGCGCAGGGCCGCGAAGGTCAGAACCTGGCCTGGGTAAGGCCGAATCACTTGCGCGATTACCCGATGCCGCCCGCCGACCTGCCGCTGATTCCCATCCTGCGCGATTGGCTGTGACCTCGGCGCTTCGGCTGCGCCTGCAGCATACGCAATTAAGACAAATTGGTGATGGAATTTTGTCAAACCCACGATATTGTTGATTCCATGTCATTGGGGATTGACAGATGCTACGAACCATCACCTTGGGCAGCTGCGTTTCGGTGCAGGGCCTGCTTGTCGGCCAGTTGGCCGACGGCAAGATCATCGTGCGCGTCGATGAACGCAACTTCGTGGGGTATCCGGTTCCGACCGTCGCGCGCACCAACTGATCGTCGCGTCGCGGGCAAGTGAAAAGGCCGGGCAATCGCCCGGCCTCTTCTCTTGTCGAATGGCTTCCGCCCGGTCAGGCCAGCTTGCGCTGGACCTCCTCGCGTTCGAAGATTTCGATGACATCGCCCTCGCGCACGTCTTCATAGCGCTCGAAGGCCATGCCGCATTCCTGGCCCGAGATGACTTCCTTCACCTCGTCCTTGAACCGCTTCAGCGTCTTCAGCGTGCCCTCGTGGATCACCACGTTGTCGCGCAAGAGACGCACGCCACNCGACCGCCGTGCCACGCCCTCGGTGATCAGGCAGCCCGCGACATTGCCCACGCCGGTGATGCGGAAGACCTGAAGGATCTTCGCATAGCCGATGAAGTTCTCGCGCAGCTCGGCCTTCAGCAGGCCCGAGGCGGCCTGCTTGATGTCGTCGATCAGGTCGTAAATGATCGAGTAATAGCGGATTTCCACGCCCTTCTGCTGGGCCGAGGCCCGGGCCGTGGCATTGGCGCGCACGTTGAAGCCGATGATCGGCGCGTTCGAGGCTTCCGCCAGGATCACGTCCGAATCGGTGATCGCACCCACGCCGGAATGCAGGATACGCACCCGCACCTCGTCGTTGCCGACCTTTTCCAGCGCCTGCACGATGGCCTCGGCCGAACCCTGCACGTCGGCCTTCACCAGCACCGGCAGTTCCGCCACGCTCAGGTCAGCCTTTGCCTTGGCCATCAGCTGTTCCAGAGTGGTGGCAGCGCCAGCCGCCGCGCGCTTGTCGCGCGTGGTCTTCACGCGGTAATCCACGATCTCGCGGGCCTGCGCCTCGGTTTCCACCACGTTCAGCGTGTCGCCCGCCTGCGGCGTGCCGGTCAGGCCCAGGACTTCCACCGGAACCGAAGGCCCGGCTTCGTCCACTCGCTCGCCCCGGTCATTGACCAANNAGCGCACCTTGCCCCACTGCTCGCCGACGACGAAGATGTCGCCGCGCTTCAGCGTGCCGTTCTGCACCAGAACCGTCGCCACCGGGCCGCGGCCCACGTCCAGCTTGGCCTCGATCACCGCGCCCTGCGCCGGACGATCCGGGTTGGCGCGCAGTTCCAGGATTTCCGCCTGCAGCAGGATCGCGTCCAGCAGTTCGTCCAGGCCCTGGCCGGTCTTGGCCGAAACCTCGACATCCTGCACTTCGCCCGACATCGCCTCGACGACGATCTCGTGCTGCAACAGGTCGGTCCGCACCTTTTGCGGATTGGCGTCGTGCTTGTCGATCTTGTTGATCGCCACGATCATCGGCACCTTGGCGGCCTTGGCGTGGTTGATCGCCTCCACCGTCTGCGGCATCACCGCATCGTCTGCGGCCACCACCAGCACCACGATATCCGTCACCTGCGCGCCACGAGCCCGCATCGAGGTAAAGGCGGCGTGGCCGGGCGTATCCAGGAAGGTGATCTGCTGGCCGTANNCCGTCGTCACCTGATAGGCACCGATATGCTGGGTGATGCCCCCGGCTTCGCCCGACACCACATTGGCATGGCGGATGGCGTCCAGAAGGCTGGTCTTGCCGTGGTCGGCATGGCCCATGATGGTGACAACCGGCGGACGCGGCAGCAGGTCTTCGGCCTTGTCGGCCTCGCTGGCGATCACCTGTTCCACGTCGGCATCCGACACGCGCACGGCGCGGTGGCCGAATTCCTCGATCACCAGTTCGGCGGTGTCGGCGTCGATGGTCTGGTTCATGGTGACCATCATGCCCATCTTCATCAGCGACTTCACCACATCGGCGGCACGTTCCGCCATGCGGTTCGCCAGTTCGCTGACGACGATGGTTTCCGGCAACTGCACGTCGCGCACCATCTTTTCCGGCTTTTGCGCAAAGCCCAGGGCCTTGGCGCGCGCCTTTTCCTGCTTGCGCTTCATCGCGGCCAGGGACCGCTGGCGACCGCCCTCGTCGGAAATCGCATCCGACAGGGTCAGCTTGCCTGANNACGGCGGCCTTCGTCGCCGCGCTTGGCGTTGCGGTCGCAAGCCCGGTCGTCACGCTCGCGGTCGGTCTTGCGCGGGCTGGTGCCGGGGCGCGGGCCGCCACCGCTGCGTTCGGCCGCCTGTGCTGCCGCCGGGTCGGCAGCGGCGGGGGCGGCGGGCGCGGCGCGGTCGGTCCTGCGCGCGGCAAACTTTGCAGCGGCCGGAGCCTCGGGTTCCGGGGCGGGCGCAGCGGCTGGCGGCGCTGCGTGCCCAGAACGTCGGCCTTGCGCGCGGCAGCCGCGGCAATCTTTGCCTCGGCCGCTTCCCGCGCCGCGCGGGCCTCTTCCTCGGCCTNNTCAGCCGCAGGGCCTCTTCGCGGGCGCGCTCTTCGCGCTCCTTGGCTTCCATCTCTTCGCGGCGGCGCTGGCGCTCTTCGTCGCGCTGACGCTCTTCCTCGGCGCGGCGGGCGTTGTCTTCCTGCTCGCGTGCCTTGGCGGCACGCAGGGCGGCCAGACGGCGCTCCATCTCGGCATCAGAGATTCCGGCGGGACGCCGCGCCGGATCGCCCGAAGACGACGAAGACGCCGCCCCGCCCGCAGTNNAAGCGGCCGCAGGCACGACGACGCGCTTGCGCTTGGTCTCAACCACCACGGCATGGGTCCGGCCATGGCTGAAGCTTTGCTTCACCTGGCCCGGACGGGCCGCATTGCCAGTGCCAAGGCCAANGGGTTTCTTGCCGTCTTTATCCGTCATGCGTCCTTCGTATCCTTCCCGGCGGTCCTGCCGCCGACGCGGCCAGGTTCCTGCGCCCTGCGCAGTCCGGCCAGCCGCGCCGCTTCCTCTACAACACGGACAGTGAGTCCGCCAGCGGCGAGCGCCGCGTGTATTGCACGTTCCCGCCCGAAGGACAAACCCAATTCCCGCGCGGTCATGCAGGCAATCAAGCTGTCTTCGCCCTCTGGCGGATGCAGCTTCGACTTGCCGCGTTCCGATCCGTCCGAGGCCTGGACAAGGACCACCGCCTCGCCCTTCACCAGCCAGTCCTTCACCTTCTCATAGCCGCAGACCGCCCCGCCCGCCTTGCGCGCCATCGACACCAGATCGACCACGCGCCGCGCCAGGATATCCTCGACCAGATCGGCCAGCCCCGCGGGCACCGTCACGGCCTGCCGTGCGGCGCGGGCGAACAGCCCTTGGCCGCCGCCTTCTCCAGCGCGGCCCGGTCGGCCGAGACATAGATGCCCCTTCCGGGCAGCCGCCCCAGGACGTCCGGCACAACCATGCCGTCCGGGCCGATCACGAAACGGATCAGCCCGGCCTTCGGCCCGCTCGCGCCCGTGACAATGCACTTGCGCTCCGGGCCGTCATGGGTCTCGGTTGCGCCGCCGCGCGTCATGGGGCCATTCCAGGGCCATCAGGCCCCGGCCTCCTCGTCTTCGTCCGCGGCCTCTTCGGCCCCGGCTTCCATTTCCGTCGGATCGACCCAGCCCAGCATGACGCGCGCGGTCATGATCATGGTCTGCGCCTCGTCCAGACTCACGTCGAACTTCTCCAGCAGGCCCTCGTCCTTCTTGCGCTGGCCGCCTTCGGTGGTCANGCCGTAAGCCAGTTCCCAGTCGGCGCAGGTCGCGAAGTCTTCCAGCGTCTTGATGCCGTCCTTGGCCAGCACCACCAGCATCGGCGGGGTCAGGCCCTCGAACTCGATCAGGCTTTCTTCCACGCCCATGGCGCGGGCCTCTTCCAGCGCCTTGCGGTTCTGCTCGTCCAGGTAATCGCGGGCGCGCGCCTGAAGTTCGGCCGCCGTGCCCTCGTCGAACCCGTCGATGGACAGAAGCTCGTCCACGTCGGCGTAGGCCACTTCTTCCAGGTTGGTGAACCCTTCCGAAACCAGCAGCTGAGCCATCATNNCGTCCACGTCCAGCGTGTCCATGAACAGCTGGGTGCGTTCCGCGAATTCGGCCTGGCGGCGCTGGCTTTCCTCGGCCTCGGTCATGATGTCGATGTCCAGCGCCGTCAGCTGGCTCGCCAGCCGCACGTTCTGGCCGCGCCAACCGATGGCCAGCGACAGCTGCTCGTCCGGCACCACCACCTCGATCTTGCNTTAAGCCTCTTCGTCGAACACGACCTTCGACACTTCCANTGGCTGCAGCGCGTTCACCAGGAACGTCGCGATGTCCTGGTTCCACGGGATGATGTCGATCTTCTCGCCCTGCAGCTCGTTCACCACGGCCTGCACGCGGCTGCCACGCATACCCACGCAGGCGCCCACCGGGTCGATCGAGTTGTCATAGGAAATCACGGCGATCTTCGCCCGGCTGCCCGGATCGCGGGCCACGGCCTTGATCTCGATGATGCCGTCATAGATTTCCGGCACTTCCATCTTGAAGAGTTCCGCCATGAACTGCGGGTCGGTGCGCGACAGGAAGACCTGCGGCCCCCGCGCCTCGCGCCGGACGTCCTTGATATAGCAGCGGATGCGGTCGCCGATGCGATAGCTTTCGCGCGGCAGCTTCTCGTTGCGGCGCAGGATACCTTCGCCCCGGCCGATGTCGACGATGACGTTGCCGTATTCCTCGCGCTTGACCTGACCGTTGATGATGCTGCCCTTGCGGTCCTTGAACTCGTCATACTGACGGTCGCGTTCCGCCTCGCGCACCTTTTGCAGGATCACCTGCTTGGCCGATTGCGCGGCGATGCGGCCCAGGTCCACCGGCGGCACCTCGTCCACGATCTCGTCGCCGATCTGCGGGTCGGCCAGATAGGCCTTGGCCTGCTTCACCGTCATCTGGGCGTGGTGATTCTCCACCGCCTCGTCCTCGACCACGGTGCGCACGCGGGCAAAGGTCGCCCGCCCGGTCTTGCGGTCGATCTTCACGCGGATGTCCATCTCGCTGCCGTAGCGGCTTTTGGCGGCACGGGCGAGGCTGTCCTCCATCGCCTGGATCACCAGATCCGGGTCGATCATCTTTTNCCGCGCCACCGCTTCGGCGGTCTGCAACAGCTCCAGCTGGTTCGCAGAGGTAATGGCCATCGGTCTCTCCCAGTCCTGTCAGTGTTTCGTCGGGGCGGCGTCGTCCTCGCCGCCGTCTTCGTCGTCTTCGATCTCGTCGAACTCGCCCTCGGCGGGTTCCGCCACCTTCTTCTGGCGCAGCATCTCGGCGATCAGCTCGTCGGTCAGGATCAGCTTGGCATCGCTCAGCCAGTCGAACTTCAGCCCGATGGTGACCTCTTCGCCGTGCTCCTCGATCTCGATCAGCACTTCGTCGCCCTCGATGCCCATCAGCCCGCCCTTGAACCGGCGGCGGCCGTCGATCATCTCGGTGGTCTCGATCCGCGCTTCCCAGCCCTTCCAGATCTCGAAATCCTTCAGCCGGGTCAGCGGCCGGTCGATGCCGGGGGACGAGACTTCAAGGATGTAATTCTCCTCGATCGGGTCTTCCACATCCAGCACGGCCGAAACCGCGGTGGAAATGTCGCCGCAGTCTTCCACACCAATCCCGCCCTCGGGCCGGTCGGCCATGATCTGCAGGATGCGCTGCTTGCCGCCGCCGCCCATCAGGCGGATGCGGATCAGCTCGAATCCCAGCCCCTCGATCACCGGGCCCACGATGGCGGCCAGGCGTTGGTCGATGGCGGTCTTGGCAACAAGGTCGGTCAAGTCTGACCCCGGAAAAGAAAAAACAGGCTCGAAGCGGCCCGTTTCCATCTTTCGGTGGTTCCGGTGGTGGAGGCCGGGACCGCTATTGAGGGGCCATATAGGGCGAATCGCCCAATGCTACAAGCGCCTTTGCAGCGCGCGGCCGGTTCCGGTGTCAGCGCAAAGCACAGACCAGTCCACCAGAGGCACGAATTGCGCCCATACGGGTCATATGACCTTTGCTTGTGGACCATATGACCCATACTGTATGGGCAGGAGGCCGCCATGCAGATCGCAGAAAAGATCAGTGAACCCACGCAACTCACCGCGGTTGCGCTGTAGGCCTATGCCCGCGTGGCCGATGCCTGGGGTCTCAGCCTGAAGGAAGCGGCGGGCCTTGCGGACATGTCCGAAAGCACCTGGAAACGCGCCCGAAAGCCGGGCTTCGTAAACGATCTGACCAAGGACCAGATACTCCGCCTCAGCGCAGTGATCGGCATCTACTAGTCGCTGAGCCTGTATTTCTCCGGGCCGCTTGCGCAAAGCTGGTTCACGCGACCCAATTCAGGGCCGCTGTTCAACGGCAGTAAGCCGCTGGACAGCGCCATCGACGGCGGCCTGCCGCAGATTCTTGCCGTGCGAACCTGTCTCGACGCCCTGCGTGGCGGTGCATGAAGCGGACGGCCATTTCCGACCGCGGTCTGGTGCAACTGCTTCCGGCCACCTGGCATAAGCCACCGGCGCTGCGGGGCCTGGTCGATACCGATGACGAGATGGCGATTCTCGCAGAGATCGAAGGGCTGACCAGTGCGCGGCTTCGGGCCGAGCGCGGCCGCAACCCGCATCTCGATCCGCGCGAACTGGCCTGGAAACGGCGCCGGACGGACCTGCGCGTCTACGGCGATACCCATGTCAACGCCGCCTTCACCCATACGCGCAAGGGCGGCAACCGCTTCAACTCGGAACAGCGCGGCGCCTGGTATTGTGCCTGGGACAGCCTGGTTTCCGTCGCCGAGGTCGCTTGGCACCGCACGCGCGAGCTTGGCTACACCGGTTCGTTCGAAGACTCTGCCCGATATGTCGAACTTCTGGCGGACTTCATCGGCGAGTTTCATGGCCTGACCGGCGAACCGGATCATCCGGCGCTGAACCCCGACCCAGTCCTCGGCTATCCCGAGGGGCAGAACCTCGCCCAACACCTGCGCACCGAGGGGTCGCGCGGCCTGATCTACCCTTCCGTCCGGGCGCCNTCCTGGGATCTGGTGTGGGCGGGAACGCCGGACTACTCGGTCATTGCCGTCGGCTGATCCAACCGGACCCCGCCGCGTCCACGGGCGTGAATTATGAAGTCCAAGTTAATACGACTTTGCAAGTCATTGATTTCATTGGATCGAGGCAAGCGTCCGAGCTCGGACGCCCTATCCGCCCCGCAGGCTGTCCATGGTCTGGACCAGGGCCTCGCTGATGCCCGGCTCGGACAGGGCATGGTAGGCCAGCGCCACGAACCGCAGGGACGCCTTGGGCCACCCCTGCGCCAGCCGCCAGGCCGAGACCGGCGGGCAGATCATGTCCTGCTTNNAGCCCTGCACGATGGTGGCCGGGATATGCTCGATCCGGCCCCGGTTCTTCAGGATCCAGCCGTCTTCCTCCAGGAACCNCCCGTTCAGGAAGTAATGGTTCTCCAGACGGGCAAAGGCCCGGGCATAATCCGCCGGGCTTTCGCCCCGAANCCCGTCATAATGGACCGAGGCCAGCGCATTCTCCCAGTTGGCCCAGACCCGGCCGAACCGCGCCTCTTCCATCAGGTTCCCGGAAAACAGCCGCCGGTGATAGGCCCCGATCAGGTCGCCCCGCTCACCCTCCGGCACCGCGCCAAACCGCGCCCAGAGGTCCGGATAGAACGCCCCGGCGCCGCCGCCATAGAACCAGTCCAGCTCGGCCTTCGTGGCCAGGAAAACCCCGCGCAGCACCAGACGCGCCACCCGGTCGGGATGGCTGATGGCATAGACCAAGGCCAGCGTCGCCCNCCAGCTTCCGCCAAAGCAGATCCACCGCTCCACCCCCAGAAGCTGCCGGATCGTCTCGATGTCCTGGACCAGGTGCCAGGTCGTGTTGGCCTCGACCTCGGCATGCGGCCGCGACCGCCCGCAGCCGCGCTGGTCGAACAGCACCACCCGAAAGACCGAGGGATCGAAGTACCGCCGCATCGCCGGGCTGCACCCGCCCCNCGGCCCGCCGTGCAGCACCAGAACCGGGATGCCCGCGGGGTTGCCCACCTGCTCGACATAGACCCGGTGCCCATCGCCCACGTCGACCATCCGCTGGTCGAACGGGTCGACCGGCGGGTAAAGGAACTCGACTGCGCGCTTTTGGCCTGATCTGTGGTCCATCGCCGTCCTATATAGCGGGGAAAGCCTGCGCCGACAGGCCCCGAGTTTCAAGGAGAACGACATGTCCGCGACCAGGGAATCGACAGGAACCATCGACCCCGCCGAAGTGTCGAAGTTCGAGGCGATGGCGGCGGAGTGGTGGGACCCGAACGGCAAGTTCAAGCCGCTGCACATGCTGAACCCCTGCTTGCTGGACTATATCACCACCCAGATCGCGGTAGAGTTCGACCGCGATCTGGCCGCGCCCAGGCCGTTCGACGGGTTGCGCCTGCTGGACATCGGCTGCGGCGGCGGCCTGCTGTCGGAACCCATGGCCCGCCTTGGCGCCAGCGTGGTCGGCGCCGATGCCGCCGCCCGCAACATCCCCGTCGCCCGTATCCATGCCGAACAATCCGGCCTGGCCATCGACTACCGCCACACCGCCGCCGAAGACCTGGTCGCCCAAGGCGAACGCTTCGACGTGGTCCTGAACATGGAGGTGGTGGAGCATGTCTCGGACCCGCTGACCTTCCTGACCGCCTGCCATGACCTGCTGAACCCCGGCGGGCTGATGATCTGCTCGACGCTCAACCGCAACTCGAAAAGCTTCGCCATGGCCATCGTCGGGGCGGAATGGGTGATGCGCTGGCTGCCCAAGGGCACGCATGACTGGTCCAAGTTCATCACGCCGGACGAGTTGTACGACCTCTTGCGCCGCGCCGGGCTGGAACCGGTGGACCGCAAGGGCATGGTCTTCAACCCGCTCGGCTGGAGCTGGAGCCTGTCGGCCCGCGATCTTTCGGTGAACTACGTCACCACCAGTCGCCGCCCCGGCTGAACACGGCGCTTGCTTGCGCGACCGCGACCGTGGTTATCTCGCCCCGTCGATCCGGGGAGGGAACGATGATCCTGACACGCCGCGCCGCGCTGGCCGCCCTTGTGGGCGTGGCCGCCCTGCCGTCTGCCCTTGGGGCCAGCCAGTCCGCACCGCCGCCGGTCTTGCGCGACTGGTATCGGCTGGTGCTGGAGCTGGTGCGCCACACCGCCACCTATTCGCCNCCCGTGGCCAGCCGCGCCTTCGCCTATGTCGGCGTGACGGCCTTCGAGGCGGTGGCGGGCGGCGACCCGGCGCTTGTCTCGCTGGCCGGGCAGTTGAATGGCCTGACGCCGGTTCCCGCCCGCGATCCGGCGCTGGCCTATGACGAGGCACTGGTGCTGACCGCGGCGCTGGAAGAGGCGGTCGGCAACTTCTTCGGCAACACCGGCCCCTCGGGTCAACAGGCGATGGCCCGCATGGCCAGCCGCAAACGGGCGCGCCTGTCGGAAGGCGTGGAGGCCGAGGTTGCCGCCCGCAGCCTGGCCCATGGCAAGGCGGTGGCCGACCATATCCTCGCCTGGTCGCAGACCGATGGCGGCGCCGTGGTCGAAAACATGGGCTTCCCCTACGACTACACACCGCAGCCGGGGCCGGAGCACTGGGTACCGACCAGCACCATCCGCCAGCAACAGGCACCGCTTCTGCCGAACTGGGGCACGAACCGCACCTTCGCCATGCCGACCGGCGCCACCTGCGCCCTGAGTGCGCCGCCCGCCTATAGCGAGGAGCCGGGGTCGGCGTTCTACACCGAGGCGATGGAGGTCTACGAGACGGTGAACTGGCTTACCCCGGAGCAGAAGGTCATCGCCCGGTTCTGGTCGGACGACCCGATGCTGTCACCCACGCCGCCTGGCCACTGGGTCTCGATCGCCTGCCAGATCCTGGAAGCGCAGGGCCAGCCGGAATCGCGTTGCGCCGAGGTGCTGGCGCTGGTGGGCATCGCGGTGGCGGATGGCTTCATCGGCTGCTGGCAGGCCAAGTACGAATACGACCTGGTGCGACCCGTCACCTATATCAAACGGGTGATCGACCCGAAGTGGGAGCCGTTGCTGATCACGCCGCCTTTCCCGGAATATCCAAGCGGCCACAGCACCCAGTCCGGCGCGGCGGCCGAGGTGCTGACGGCGATCTTCGGCCCCGGCTTTGCCTTCAGCGATGCCACGCATGAAGCCGACGGTATCGCGCCGCGCAGTTTCCCGGATTTCTGGGCGGCGGCAGACGAGGCGGCGATCTCGCGGCTGTATGGCGGCATCCACTATCGCGCCGCCATCGACCGCGGGCTGGAACAGGGGCGCTGCATCGGCGCCTATGCCGCCGCCTTGAAGACGCGGGTTTGACGATGCGCGGGCTGGTCCCTGTTCTGATCGCCGTCGCCGCGCGCCCTTGCGGAAGGGCCGGTCGTTCCGCGCTTCGTGGAAGAGACCGAGTCCTCGGGGCTGCAATCGGTCTATGAGGGCGAATGGGACTACATGGTGGGCGGCGGCGTCGCGGCCTTCGACTGTTCGGGCGACGGGCTGCCCGAGCTGTTCCTGGCGGGCGGCGCGGCGCCCTCGGCGCTGTTCCTGAACCGCAGTGTCAAGGCCGGGCAGCTGGCGTTCGAGAAGACGCTTACCGGGGTCGAGGTCGAGGGCGCCACCGGCGCCTATCCGCTGGATGTGGACGGCGACGGGATCACCGATCTGGCCATCCTGCGGGTGGGCGAGAACCAGATGATGCGGGGCCTGGGCAACTGCCGGTTCGAGCGGGCGAACGAGGCCTGGGGCTTTGATGGCGGCGATGCCTGGCACACCGCCTTTGCCGCGACCTGGGAGAAGGGCGCCGACTGGCCGACGCTGGCGGTGGGCACCTATATCGACCGGACGCAGGAAGACTTCCCCTGGGGCCACTGCACCACGAACTGGCTGATCCGCCCCGCGCCGGGCGAGCGGCGCTTTGCGCCGGGCGCGGCGCTGGAGCCGGGGTTCTGTTCGCTGTCGATGCTGTTCACCGACTGGAACCGGTCGGGCACGCCCGCGCTGCGGGTGGCGAACGACCGGGAGTATTACAAGGGCGGGCAGGAGCAGCTGTGGCACATCGCGCCGGGCGAGGCGCCGCACCTGTTCACCGAGGTCGAAGGCTGGGCGCGGCTGCGCGTCTGGGGCATGGGCATCGCCTCGGCCGACCTGGATGGCGATACCTATCCCGAGTACTTCCTGACCTCGATGGCCGACAGCAAGCTGCAGACCCTGAAGGCGGGGCCGGGCAAGCCTGCCTATGCCGATGTCGCCTTCAAGCGNGGGGTGACGGCGCACCGGCCCTATACCGGNGGCGACATCCGGCCGTCGACCGGCTGGCACGCCCAGTTCGAGGACGTGAACAACGACTGCCGGGCCGATCTGTTCGTGGCCAAGGGCAATGTCTGGGCCATGCCCGACTTTGCCGAGAAGGACCCCAACAACCTGCTGCTTCAGAAAGAGGACGGGAGCTTTGAGGAGGCNGGGGACCGGGCGGGTGTTGCCAGCATGGCCACGGGTCGCGGCGGGGCGGTGGTGGACCTGAATGCCGACGGGGCGCTGGACCTGGTGGTGGTCAACCGCTTTGCCCCGGCGCAGGTCTGGCGGAACTCGGGTCAGGGGCTGGGGCATTGGCTGGCGGTGAAGCCGCAGATGCCGGGGCCNAACCGGGATGCCATCGGGGCCTGGATCGAGGTCAGGGCCGGGGACATGACCACCCGGCGGGAGCTGACNCGTGGGGGCGGGCATGTCAGCGGGCAGCTGGTGCCCTGGCATTTCGGGCTGGCCGACCAGACCGAGGCCGAGGTGCGGGTGATCTGGCCCGACGGGACCGAGGGGCCCTGGCAGAGGGTGGCGGCCGATGGGGTCTGGGTTCTGAGCCCCGGCGCCGAGCCTGTGGCCTGGGCGCCCTGAGCGTCCGAGCTCGGACGCTGTGTCGGATGCAGCAAAATCAATGGGTTACGGAAGCAAATTAACTTGGACTTCATATTTTGCGACGCCAGCGGCTTTCAAGGACCAAGGCAGCCGTCGCGTTCGAAGTGAGTGTCCTGGAAGCTAAGCGCGGGCGGTGAGCGGGAAGGTGAGGCAGCAGGGATTCGGCCTGCTCTTACAGCACCACGATCCCGGTATGTTTGGCCTTGTGTTCCGGCTCTACATGGATGGTCACGATGCAGTCCGGGATCGCCGCCTTGATGGCAGTTTCGACCTTGTCGCACATGTCGTGGGCCTGGGTCACTGTCAGGTCGCCCGGCACGACAAGGTGGAACTCGATGAAGGTGGCCTGTCCGGCGTGACGGGTGCGGAGGTCGTGGGCCTCGACCGCGCCGACGGCCTGTTGCGAGATGATGTCGCGGACGGTGGCGAGGGTCTCGGTGGAGAGGCTCTCGTCCATCAGGCCGCTCATCGACTCGCGGATCACCTTCCAGCCGGACCACAGGATGTTCAGCGCGACCAGCGCCGCCATGCCGGGGTCAAGCACGGCCCAGCCGGTTTCGATGGCGACCAGCACGCCGAAGGTGACGCCGACCGAGGAGACGACGTCGGACAGCAGGTGCTTGCCGTCGGCGACCAGCGCGGGCGAGCGGCGCTTGCGGCCCTGCGAGATCAGCACCCAGCACCAGATGCCGTTGATGACGCTGGCGGCGATGTTGACGGCCAGACCGCTGAGGGNGGCCTCCAGCGGGCGGGGGTCGGTGAAGCCGTGCCAGGCCTCGCGCAGGATCAACAGCGCGGCAATGATGATCATCACGCCTTCGAGGATGGCCGAGAAGAACTCGGCCTTGGTATGGCCATAGGGGTGGTTGGCATCGGTAAGCAGGGCGGCGACGCGGATGGCGATGAGCGCGGCGAAGGCGGTGGCGACGTTGACGGTGCTTTCCAGCGCATCGGACAGGAGCGCGATGGAGCCGGTCATCCGCCAGGCCAGCAGTTTCAGCGCCAGCACGACGACGCCGACGAGGATGCTGCCGAGGGCAAGGCGAATCACGGGGGTCATGGCGCGGCTCTGGGTTCGGGAGAGGGCGCCTTAGCAGGTGCAGCGAAACGGATCAACAGATGGATGCAGCTTGAGAATGCCTCGCAAGATCAAGGGGATGGCCTAGCGCCTGGTGCGGCTGAGGAATTCCGGGGGCGTTTGGCGATCCAGGTAAGGAAGGCGTCCATCCGGCCGTCGGCGCGGATGGCCTCGATGGTGGGGAAGCGGCGGGCGAGTTCGGCCTCTGAAAAGCGGGCGTGGATTTCCTTGTGGCAGAGGTGGTGCAAGAGGACGGTCGGCCCGCCCTTGCCGCCCTTGGCGCGGGGCACGAGGTGGTGCAGGCTTTGCGGGGCGCCGGGCGGGATCGGGCGCAGGCAGAGCGGGCAGATCGGGTCGGGCATCGCTTGTCTCCGCGGGCCGGTGCTGCGACATCTGGCGCGGGCAAGGGGATCGGGCAAGTGGATGCGCTGGTGATCGGGGCGGGGGCGGGGCTGATGGCGGCCGAGGCGCTGGCGTTGGCCGGGCGGCGGGTGGTGGTGGCGGAGGCCAAGCCCTCGCCNACGCGCAAGTTCCTGATGGCGGGGAAAAGCGGGCTGAACCTGACGAAGGACGAGGCTCTGGCGGACTTTGCCGCGCGCTATGACAGCGACTGGCTGGCGCCGATGCTGGCGGCGTTCGGGCCCGTCGAGGCGATGGACTGGGCGCGGGGGCTGGGGCAGGAGGTGTTCACCGGCTCGTCGGGGCGGGTGTTTCCGGTGGCGATGAAGGGCTCGCCGCTGCTGCGGGCCTGGCTGCGGCGGCTGGACGGGCTGGGGTTNGAGCTGCGGGTGCGCTGGCGGTGGACCGGGTGGGAGGGCGCGGGGCTGGCGTTCGAGACGCCGGAGGGGCGGCAGGTGGTGGCGCCACGGGTGGTGGTGCTGGCGCTGGGCGGGGCAAGCTGGGCGCGGCTGGGGTCGGATGCGGCCTGGGTGCCGTGGCTTCAGGCGAAGGGGGTGGAGGTCGCGCCGTTCAGNGTTAAGAATGTGGGGCTGCGGGTGGACTGGTCGGCGCCGATGGCGCGGGTCTTCGGGCAGGCGGTGAAGGGGGCGCGGCTGATGGCCGGGGGCTGTCGGACCGGGGAGTTCGTGATCTCGGCCCGGGGGCTGGAGGGCGGNGGGATTTATGCCGTCTCCAGCGCGGTGCGGGAGGGGGCGGATCTGGTGATCGACCTGCGGCCCGATCTGGCCGAGGCGGAGGTGGCGGCGCGGCTGGTGCGGATGAAGCCGGGGAAAGCNGCGGCGAACCGGCTGCGCAAGCTGGGGCTGGCGGCGCCCGCCGTGGCGCTGGTGCAGGAATGGGGGCGGGTCTGCCCTTGNGCTCAGGTTGTGAAGCGGCTGGTGGTGCGGCATCAGGGGCCGCGGCCCTTGGATGAAGCGATTTCCTCGGCTGGCGGGATTGCGCGGGAGGCGGTGACCGAGGGGCTGGAGCTGCTTGCCCTGCCCGGCGTGTTCGTGGCGGGCGAGATGCTGGATTGGGAGGCGCCGACCGGNGGCTATCTGCTGACCGGCTGTCTGGCGACCGGACTGTGGGCGGGGCGGGCGGCGGGGATGGGCAGGATTGCCCATCCTACGGGCGCAGCACCCTGATCGGATCGCCGACGGCGACCTCGCCATCCTGCTCCACGGCGCAGAGCACGCCGCGCAGGCGCAGGTCGGGGTGGCCGGGGGCGGTGATCCAGTCCAGGGCCGGCTTGCCGTAGCGGACTTTCCACTTTGCGCAGCCGTCGTTGAACAGGGCTGAGACGCGCAGCACCGCGCTGCCGACGGCCAGCAGGGTGCCGGNGGGCAGGTTGGCGGTGGAGCAGTCGAGGTCGGCGACGATGGGGTCGCCGGGGTGGGGCGTGCCTTCGCGGTCGCGCCAGACGAGGTCCATCACGCGGAGCGGAAGGATGGAAATCTGGATGTCGGGGTCGGGGCTGCCGTCGGNGCGGCGCAGCCAGGGCTCGGTCAGCCAGCGCTCGCCGGGAATGCCTTCGGCGCGGGTCAGGCGCAGGCGGTCGGGGAAGGCGCGCTGGTTGCGGGCGGGGCGCAGGCAGANGGCAACGGTGGTTTCGTCCTTTGGCGCGGCCAGCACATGCGGCAGGGCGGCGGCCAGTTCCTCGGCGGTGACGTGCATGGGCGGTCTCACAGCAGGGTCAGCAGAAGCGCGATCACCAGTGCCGCGCCCCAGGCGCGCCAGAGCGCCAGCACGGCGGCGTCGATCTCGTCGGGGCCGATGTCGCGGCGGCCTTCGGGCCAGACCCAGGGAAACTCGCGCCGCTCGCCGTGATAGCTGCGCGGGCCGGAGAGGGCGACGTTCAGCACCACGGCCATCGCGGCCTCGGGCCAGCCGGNATTGGGCGAGCGGTGCAGCACGGCATCGCGGCGGATCGGGCGGCTGTCGAACCAGCCATGGGTGACGGCGATCAGCACGGCGGTCAGGCGCGNCGGAATCCAGTTCAGCACATCGTCCAGCCGGGCGGAGGCCCAGCCATAGGCCTCGTACTGCGGGGTGCGGTGGCCGACCATGCTGTCGGCGGTGTTGATCACCTTGTACAGCATCATCGCCGCAANGCCGCCGATGGCGAACCAGAAGGCCGGGGCGATGACGCCGTCGGACAGGTTCTCGGCCGCGCTTTCGATGGCGGCGCGGGCGACATCGGGGCGGGTCATGGCGGCGGTGTCGCGGCCCACGATCATCGCCACGGCGCGGCGGCCATCGGCCAGCGACAGGCGCAGGGCATCGGCGACGGCGCGGACATGTTGCGACAGGCTGCGCTGCGCCAGGAGGATGGCGGCGGCGATCAGTTCCAGGAGACCGAAGTCGGGAATCGCGGCGATGAGGCCGCCGATGAGCCCGGCACCGAGGCAGAGGAGAATGACCGAGACCACGCCCTTGGCCTTGCGGTTGGCGCCACGGTTCAGACGGCGGTCCAGCGCCTGCACGGCGCGGCCCATCAGCACGGCGGGATGGGGCCAGCGGTTCCACAGCCAGCCGGGCTCGCCCAGGGCGGCGTCCACCAGCATGGCGGGGGCCAGAAGGGATGCGCTCATCGTCCGACCTCGTTCAGCGCGGTTGCCAGCCGCTGCCAGTGGTGGGNGGTGCCCGGCAGACCCAGCCTGAGCCAGCGCGAGGAATAGGGAAAGACCCGGCCAAGGATGCGATGGCGGGCGAGGCCTTCCTGCCACGCCTGCGCGTCGCCGGTGTCGTAAAGCCGGAACAGGTCGGTGCCACCGACGAGGCAGGCGCCGCGGGCGGTGACGAGTTCGTCCAGCCGGGCGGCATCTGCGGCCAGGCGGCGGCGGGTGGCTTCGGTCCAGGCGGTGTCCTTGAGGGCGGCGGTGGCGATGGCCAGCGCGGGGCCGGAGACGGGCCAGGGGCCAAGGCGGGTGGCCAGCTGGCCGATCAGCGCGGGGTCGCCCATGGCGAAGCCCAGGCGCAGGTTTACGAGGCCCCAGAACTTGCCGAAGCTTTTCAGCACCACGGTGTTGGGGCGGGCGGCGAGGGCGATCAGGCTGGTTTCCGGGGCGACCTCGCCGAAGCTTTCGTCGATGACGGCCAGGGTTGGGGCGGAGATTTCCCCGGCGGTCCACAAGCGGCCATCGGGGTTGTTGGGATGGACGGCCACCATGGCCTCGGCCGGGCCGTCGGTCAGGGTCCAGCCGATGGCGCGGAAGGCGCGGCCGTGTTCGTTGTAGGTGGGGCCGTCGATGCGCACGCGGGCGGGCGGCAGAAGCTGCGGCAGAAGGGCGATGGCGGCGGAGGCGCCGTTGGTGGCGACCAGCGCCGCCCCGGCAGGCACCTGCCAGAAAGCGCGGGCGGCGCGTTCCAGCGCCGACTGCGCGGCGGCATCGGGCAGGGCGGTCCAGGCATCGGGCGGCAGGTCAGGCAGCGGATAGGGCAGGGGATTGATGCCGGTGGACAGGTCCAGCCAGTCCGCCCGCGCCCCGCCCCAACGGGCTGCCGCCGAATCGATGCCGCCGCCGTGGTCTGCCTTGCCGTCCATTTGCCCCCGCAATGCCGGTGCGCTGCGATCCGGCGGCGGGACAGAAGCGGATGACGGCCCGTTCCGCAACGTCTGGGGCGACCTGGCCCGGCAGAAGCCGACGCTTTGGCCGCGTTGACCTTGCGGAAGGTGCGGGAATGTCACATATCCGTTGCAGAGTGATGTTTTCTGGCAACTTGATTTCTGTCTGCCCGAACAATCACCAAATTGCATTGAAACTGAACGGATTTGCGGCACCATTTCAGTCGAGGAGGCCCGCCATGTTCTCGTTTCTGTCCCGTGAAGTGCGTGAAGGTCTGGAACAGGCCCGGCTGGTGCAGCGNCCGCGCAAGTCGCGGCTGCGGGTTCAGGTGGGCGATGCGGTGTTTCCGGTGCTGCGGCTGTGGCACGACGGCATGGCGCTGGATGCCGGGCTGACGCCGCATCTGCGCGGGCTGGTGGATGTCTATGACGGGTCGCGGTTGATCCGCCAGTGCCTGATCGTGGCCACCAGCGAAGCGAATGGCGAGCTGATCTGCACGTTCAAGCGGTCCACCGCGGCGCGGGACACGGCGCCGCTGGATTTCTGGCGNGATGAGCGTGGGCCGGTGGGGTATCTGCCGAAGGCATAAGCGGCATGTCGCCCCGGCGAAGGCCGGGGCCTCGGTGCTCACATCCCTGAAATCGTCCTTCGCCCGACCGGTGCGAGCCTGAACGCGAGGCCCGGCCTGCGCCGGGGCGGGGTCTCTTTGTGCGCAATGCCGTTACTGCAAGTCGCCGAACACCCGCTGCAGCCGGGCGACGGCGTCCTGAACCTGNNCCCGCGGCGCGGCGAGGTTGAAGCGCAGGAAGCTTTCGCCGCCCGAGCCGAAGGCAGTGCCGTGGTTGGTGGCGATCTTGGCCTCTTTCTCGACGCGGGCGATGACTTCGGGCAGCCCCATGCCGGTGCTTAANNCGAAATCGACCCAGCCGAGGTAGGTCGCCTCCAGCGGCATCGAGCGCAGGCCGGGGATGGCGTTCACGCCNNTGTCGAACAGGCGGCGGTTGCCGTCAAGGTAGCGCATCAGGTCATCGACCCAGACCGCGCCTTCCGGCGAATAGGCCGCCGTCGCCATGTGCATGCCGAAGGCGTTGGGCGAAATGCCCATTGCTATCATGCGGTCGCTGAAGCGCTTGCGCAGGGTTTCGTCGGCGATGATGACATTGCCAGTATGGGCGCTAACGATGTTGAAGGTCTTGGTGGTGGCGGTCATCATGATCAGCCGGTCCGCGATGTCGGGCGCAGCCACCGCCATCGGCAGGTGCTTCTGGCCGGGATAGACGAGGTCGTGGTGGATTTCGTCCGAGATCAGCAGAAGGTCGTGGCGCTTGCAGAACTCGGCCACGCCGCGGAGTTCCTCTGCCGTCCAGACCCGGCCGCCGGGGTTGTGCGGCGAGCACAGGATGAACAGGCGTTCCTTGCCGGTCATCTGGGCATCCCAGGCGGCGAAGTCGGGTTCATAGCGGCCGTTCACCGTGGCCAGGTTGCATTCCACCACCTGCCTACCCGCGGCTTTGATGGTGCGGGCAAAGGCGTGGTAGACCGGGGTCATCAGCACCACGCCGTCGCCGGGCGCGGTGAAGGTGTCGATGCACATGGCGGTGCCGTGGACGAGGCCGTGGGTGGTGAAGATCCACTCCTNTTCCACGGTCCAGCCGTGGCGGGTGGCCATCCACCAGCGGATCGCGTCCAGATAGGCGCTGTCATCGCCGAAGTAGCCATAGACGCCATGGGCCAGCATCTTTTCCAGCGCGCGCTGGATCGGGGCGGCCGCCTTGAACTCCATGTCCGCGACCCACATGGCCAGACCCTCTTGCGGCGGGACGCCGTAGAGGGNGGCCATCATGTCCCATTTCACGCAATGGCTGCCGATACGGTTGATGGGGTCGTCAAAGCTCATGTCCGGTCCGCTCATGTGGTTCAGGTCTCTTGTTCCAGATATGACAGGCGAATTGGGAAGTGGTTCTTGATTTCTTGCGATGGTCGTTACATCATTCTGCATTAGCGCCGGTGCTAAGAACTTCATCCCTTCGGACTTTGGTCAGGCCGCCCCGCCCATCCCCTTGCGCCATTTTCGAGGCCGCCGTAAATCCCGGCAATGATCCGTCCTATCCTCATCCATCCCGACCCGCGCCTCAAGAAGGTCTGCGATCCCGTGGCCGAGATCACGCCGGATTTGCGCAAGCTGGCCGAGGACATGCTGGACACGATGTACGATGCGCCGGGCGTCGGNCTGGCGGCGCCGCAGGTGGGCGTGACCCGGCGGCTCTTGGTGATGGATTGCGTCAAGGGGCCGGACCTGCCGCAGCGGCCGATGGTGCTGTTCAACCCGGTGGTCACCTGGGCCTCGGAAGACCTGAACATCTATGAGGAAGGCTGCCTGTCGATTCCNGAGCAATATGCCGAGGTCGAGCGCCCCGCCCGCGTGCGCGTGGCCTGGACCGGCATCGACGGTCTGCCGCAGGAGGAAGAGTTCGAGGGGCTGTGGGCGACCTGCGTGCAGCACGAGATCGACCATCTGAACGGCAAGCTGTTCATCGACTATCTGGGGCCGCTGAAGCGCCAGATGATCACCCGCAAGATGGAAAAGCTGAAACGCGAGCGGGCGCGCGGCTGATGGCGGTCCTGCCCCTTGTCACCTGGCCCGATGCCCGCCTGACCACCGCCTGCGCCCCGGCCGTCGCCGATGCCGAGACCCGGCAACTGGCCGCCGACATGCTGGAAACGATGTATGCCGCCCCCGGCCGGGGTCTGGCGGCGCCGCAGGTGGGGCGGATGATCCGCCTGTTCGTGATGGATACCGGCTGGAAGGAAGGCAACCCGAACCCGCGCGTGCTTCTGAACCCCGAAATCCTGTGGCGGTCGGAAACCCTTGTCACCGGGCCGGAGGGCTGCCTGTCGATTCCNGGTGTCACCGCGCAGGTGCCGCGGGCGGCGGCGGTGCGGCTGCGCTGGACCGATCTGGACGGGGTCGAGTTCCACGAGGTTCTGACGCGGTTCGATGCGATCTGCGTGCAGCACGAGTCCGATCACCTGGACGGCATCTTGATGCTGGACCGCATGCTGCCCTCTGCCCCGGTGGGGGTCGGCCAGTGACGGCGCGGTCCTGTCTGCGCTGGCCGCATCCCAGNCTGCGCAAGCCCGCCGCGCCGGTCGAGGTGATCACCGACGAGATCCGTGCGATCTGGGACGACATGATCGACACGATGGAGGCGATGCCCGGCGTGGGCCTGGCCGCCGTGCAGATCGGCGTGCCGCTGGCGCTGGCGGTGGTGGATGCTTCGGAAAGCCGCGGGCAGGCGGTGCGGATGGCGAACCCCACGGTGCTGCATGCCTCGGTCGAGCTGCGCGAGCATGACGAGGCAAGCCCCAATCTTCCGGGCGTGTCGGCGGTGATCCGGCGGCCCCGGGCGGTGACGGTGCGGTTCCTGAATGCCGAAGGCGTCTGGGAGGAGCGCGACTTCGTGCTGCTCTGGGCGACCTCGGTGCAGCACCAGATCGATCACCTGGCGGGCAAGATGTATTTCGACCACCTGTCGCCCCTGAAGCGGTCGATGCTGATCAAGCGGGCTGACAAGCTGGGGGCCGCTGATGCGCGTGGTCTTCATGGGCACGCCCGAGTTCTCGGTGCCAGTGCTGCGCGCGCTGGCGGCGGCGCATGAGGTGGTGGGCGTCTGGTGCCAGCCGCCGCGACCGGCGGGGCGGGGCAAGCAGCCGCGGCCCAGCCCGGTGCAGCTGGCGGCGGAGGAGCTGGGGCTGGCGGTGCATCACCCGGTTTCGCTGCGCGGGGCCGAGGCGCAGGCGGAGCTTGCCGCGATGCGGGCCGATGTGGCGGTGGTGGTGGCCTATGGGCTGATCCTGCCGCAAGCAGTGCTGGACGCTCCGCGCCATGGCTGCCTGAACATCCATGCCTCGCTGTTGCCGCGCTGGCGCGGCGCGGCGCCGATCCAGCGGGCAATCCTGGCGGGGGACGCGGAAACCGGCATCTGCATCATGCAGATGGAGGCNGGGCTGGACACCGGCCCGGTGCTGCTGCGCGAGGCCACGGCGATCGGNGCGGAGGATACCGCGCAGGACCTGCACGACCGGCTGTCGGCGATGGGTGCGCGGCTGATCCTGACGGCGCTGGATGGGCTGCCGGGGCTGGTGCCCGAGAGACAGCCCGAGCTTGGCGTGACCTATGCCGCCAAGATCGACAAGGGCGAGGCTCGCATCGACTGGACCCGGCCCGCGGCGCAGGTGGACCGCCTGATCCGCGGCCTTTCGCCCTTTCCCGGCGCCTGGTGCGAGATCGGCGGCGAACGGGTGAAGCTGCTGCGCTCGCGCCTGGCGTCGGGCGCAGGGGCGCCGGGGCAGGTGCTGCACGGCCTGACCGTAGCCTGTGGCGAGGGCGCGGTCGAGGTTCTGGAGGCGCAGCGCGAAGGCAAGCGCGCCCTGCCGGCGTCGGAGTTCCTGCGCGGGGCCGCGCTGCCCGACCTGCTGAACTGATCCTGACGGAACCTGTCAGCAGGCCCGTGGCAGAACGGCCCTGCAGGACAGGAGATCGCCATGACCGAACCCCGATATTGGGTTGTTACCGCCTCGTCCGACCATGCCGCCCGTGGCCGGACCGAGGGCATCGTGCAGGCCTGTCACGGCAAGGTGGCACCCTTGCGCCGGATGAAGCCCGGCGATGGCGTGGTGATCTATTCNCCCCGCGCCAGCATGCAGGGCGGCGCAGCGGTGCAGGCCTTCACCGCCATCGGCCTTGTGCGCGAGGGCGCGCCTTACATCTTCGACATGGGCGGCGGCTTCACACCCTGGCGGCGCGGCGTGGACTGGCAAGCGGCAAGGCCTGCGCCGATCCGGCCGCTTCTGGGCGCGCTGGAGTTGACTCGCGGGCAGGCCTCCTGGGGCATGGCCTTCCGCTATGGCCTGCGCGAACTGTCCAGGGCGGATTTCGAGGTGATCTCGGCGGCCATGGCGGCCTGAGCCAGGAAAACGACCGCCGGTTCATATTGGCAGCTCAGCCGAGGCGCTTTACTGCGTCCTTCAGCCGGAAGCTGCGGCCCCCGGCCATGGCCCACAGCGCCTGCCCCTGCCAGGCGGCGAACAGGATCGCCCCCAGTTCCTGCCCCTTGGCCCCGCCGCCCAGGCGGGTGGCCAGCGCCGCCTCGACCCGCGCGCGCCAGCTTTCGGCGCGGGCGCGCAGCTCGGCGTCGCGGAATTCCACCGCCAAGAGGGCAAGATCGTCCGGCCCGCTGTCCTGCTCGCCCAAGGATTTCAGCAGAGCCACCGCACCCTTGCCGTTCAGCGGCGCCGCCGCTTCGGCCTGATCGGTGCGGTTGTCCAGCGCGTCCCAAGCCGAGAGAAGCGCCGCCTTCACCATGCCCTCGCGCGTGCCATAGCGCTGCACCAGCGTGGGCGCGGCCAGTCCCGTCGCGCGGGCGACCGAGGAAAAGGCCACCGCCTTGTCGCCGCCCTGCGCCAGCAATGCGCGGATCGCCGCAAACACGTCACCGTCGGGGATGGTTCTTGGTCTGGCCATGCATTATAAATAAACGAACATTCGTGAAAAGGAAAGCGAAATGGCACGGCTGCGCGGCATGATGGCAAGCTCGCTGGACGGGTTCGCAGCAGAACCCGATGGCGGCGTGGCCTTCCTGTCCGATTTCGAGGATGTGGACTGGGGCTATGACGCCTTCCTTGCTTANAGCATCGGCACGGTGGTGATGGGTCGGCGCACCTATGAACACATGCTGACCCTTGCGCCCGACTGGCCCTATCCGGGCAAGCGGGCGCTGGTGGTCAGCCAGTCGCTGACCGGCCCCCTGCGCGGCGATGCCGAAATCTGGGCGGGCGACCTGGCCGGGCTGGTGGCGAAACTGCGCGACCTGGCCGATGGCGATGTCTGGATCGTCGGCGGCCCGATGCTGCAATCGGCGCTGATCGCCATGGGTGCGCTGGACCGGCTGGAACTGTGCATCGTGCCGCGGCTTCTGGGCCAGGGCATCCGCAGCTTCCGCCCTCGGCCGCCGNNGGCCNNGCGGGTGCCCGAGTTGACCGAGGTGAAACAGCTGCGCAAGGGCATGGTGATCCTGGACTACCGCTTCGGCACCTGAGGCGGGCGGGGACGATAGACCGGCAGCCGCCAGCCAAAGGCGATGGAGTNGGCACGCAGCGCAAAGGTGGCCACAGCGCAGGCCAGAAGTCCAAGGTCGGCGCCGCCGCCCATCACGCCAACCGCAACCGCCGCCACGGTGCCAAAGGCGGCGCTGACGTAAAGCTCGCCCTGTTTCAGGACCAGCGGCACCTCGTTGCAGACCACGTCGCGCATCAGCCCGCCCATGCAGCCGGTGGCCATGCCCATGACCAGCACCACGGGCCAGGCCATGCCCATGGCGCTGGCCGCCGCCACCCCGGCGCACGGCGATCGCCAAAGNNCGCAGGCGTCCAGCCACAACAGCACCCGGTAGCGGCTTTCCAGCCGGTGCGCGCCGAAGAACACCAGAACCGCCGAGGCCGCGGCAAAGGCCAGCACCGCCGGATCGCCGATCCAGAACACCTGCCGGTCCAGCATCAGGTCGCGCANGGTGCCGCCGCCTACGGCGGTCAGGCAGGCGATGAAGATGAAGCCCACGATATCCAGCTGCGCCCGCGACGCCACCAGCGCCCCGGTCAGGGCAAAGACGACGACCGATCCGTAATCCAGCGCCTGCAGCAGGGTCATGGCACCTTCTCCACCGGGAAAAGCTCGTAGATCGTGGAATGCAGCAGTTGCACGCCGTCGCCAAAGCGTACCACCACCGCATCAGGGCCGGGCAGCAGATAGGTCATCTGACCATAAAGCCCGGTGAAATAGGCGAAAGGCCCCTGCACAGCCTCACCCGCCCGGTCCAGCACGTCGTGACGGATCTGGTCGCCGTAGGCGCCGTGGCGACGGACGTCGGGCGCAACTTCCGGCAGCACGAAACGCCGCCACAGGTCTGGCGGCAGGAAGGGCGCCTCGGGCAAGCCGTTGTCCAGGATGAAGCGCCCGACGCGCAGCCAGTCGATGGGCCGGGCATAGAGGCAGCAATAGGCCGATACGCCCTCGCCCGCCGGATAGGTCCGCCAGAAGGCATCTACCGCGCCCGCGGGCTGCCAGATCAGGTCTGACAGCAGGTCGGGCAGGGGCCGGTCGTAGACACGCTCCAGTGCCAGCCCCAACAGCGCCGTATTGGCGCTTTGATAGTGGAAGCGGCCCGCCAGCGCCGGATCAACCTNCAGCGAGGCCATCTCGGCCGCGATGCCATAGGCATGGATGCGCGCGAAGGGGCCGAAGGGAGAAAACCCTTCGTCGTCCAGCGCGGTCTCGCCGGATTTCGGCGGCTCGTCCGGCATCACCAGCCCGCTGGTCATCGTCAGCGCTTCCTGCACGGTGATGGGCGGCGCCTTGGGGCCAAGGATGTCGCGCAGCGGTTGGTCCGGTCCGGCCAGCCGCCCATCAGCGATGGCGCGCAGGGTCAGCGCACCGACCAGGCTTTTCACCATCGAGTAGGAGTTGAGCCTGGTATCGCGCGCCAGCCCCGGCGCATAGGCTTCGGCGATCAGGGTGCCATGTTGCTCGGCAACGAGCGCACGGCCGCCGCTGTCCAGCAGCCGGGCCANGCACCTGCGGGGATGGCGGCGGGCCGGGGGCGGATCGACCGGCACCGCCGCGCCGGCGACCCTGGCGAAATTGCCCGGCGCCAACCAGGTCGCGCGGGGAAACCCTTCGGACGCAAGGACATAGACCTGCGGCGCCCGCAGCGCCACCAGAACAGCCCCCATCAGCAGGAATGCGGCAAGCACGGTCAAGGCGACCACGATCCGCCGCCGCATCTCAGCCCTCGGCCGTGGCGCTTCGGCGGCTTGAACGGCGCCATCCCCGCCCGCGCCAGCTCATCGGCGCGCTCGTTCTCGGGGTGGTAAGCGTGGCCCTTGATCCACTGCCACTCCACACGGTGACGCGCCTGCGCCTCGTCCAGCCGCTGCCAAAGCTCGACGTTCTTCACCGGGTCGCGGCCCGCCGTGCGCCAGCCGTTGCGCTTCCAGCCGTGAATCCACTGGGTCACGCCGTTCTTCACATAGGCGCTGTCGGTGACGACGGTAATCACCGTGCCGCGCTTCAGCGCCTCCAGCGCCGAGATCGCCGCCAGCAATTCCATGCGGTTGTTGGTGGTCATCGCCTCGCCACCGTTCAACTCGCGAGTCTTGACGACCGTGCCATCCTCGCGCGCCTGCAACAGCACGCCCCAGCCGCCCGGCCCCGGATTGCCGGAACAGGCGCCGTCGGTATAGGCGAACAATTCGACCATGCGCCGCTCCTTCTTCTTTGCCCAAATACTCGCGGGGGAGGGCCGGATGCAATCCGGACCGGGGGCGGCAGCCCCGAATTTTCGCCAGAAAATTCGTCCGGCTCAGGTCAGGATCGGCACCGCCAGGCAGGCCAGGACCAGCACCGTCAGCGGAATGCGCAAGGCCAGCCACCAGACCGGCGCCAGGCGCCAGCTGACGAAGGCCGCGTCCAGCACCAGCACGCCGGCGAATCCCGCCGCCAGGTTCACCGCGGCGGCGCCGGGATCGCCGTTCACCATGACAAAGGCCCAGAGTGCGGGGATGACCGACAGGCCATAGGCCGCCGTCGCCTGCGCGCCCTCGGCCTTGGTCGCAAAGCCCCACAGCACGCCCGACATGAAGGCCAGGATCACCGTGCCCCAGGTCAGGCTGAAATAGCTGCCCAGCCAGACCGGGTTCAGGCCCAGCCCGCCCACCAGATCGGGGCGCAGCTGGGAGAAGGCTCCCCATGCAAAAGGCAGCACCCCGGCAAGGCCCAGGATCAGCGCGGCGGGCGGGATGCGTTTCATGCCGCCTTTTCCAGCGCCAGCCGCAGGCCAAGCGCGGCGAAGGATGCCGCGAAGACCCGCTTCATCCAGGTGAGGAGCGCGGGCGAGGACAGCACGCGCTGACGGCCCGAAGCGGCAANGGCAAGGTACATGAGGAAGGTGGCGAAGGTCATGGCGGTGAAGCCGAAGCCAAGCTCGACCAGCTGCGCGGTGCTGCTGCTNNTACTTAGCAGGAACTGCGGCAGGAAGGCCACGAAGAACAAGGGCAGTTTCGGGTTCAGGATGTTCAGAAGGATGCCCCGTCCCACCAGCCGCCCGGCCGAGCCGCCCTCGGCCGCCTCGATCGCCAGGCTGCCTTGCGACCGCAGCACCGCCCAGGCCATCCAGGCCAGATAGGCGACGCCGGCATATTTCACCGTCTGGAACAGCAGGGCCGAGGTGTGCAGCACGGCGGCCAGCCCGGCCATCGCCACCACCATGTGAAACACCGTGGCGATGGTGCAACCCACCGTCGCCCAGACCCCGGCGCGGAAGCCGCCGCCCAGGGTGACGGACAGGGTATAGACCACGCCAATGCCGGNGGTGACGCAGACGATGAAGGCGGTCAGCAGGAATTCGGGCGACATGGGTTCCTCACACCGGCTCGCGCAGGATGCGCGGCACCTTGAATTCGACGGTTTCCACCGCGGTTTCGACCGGTTCCACCACCAGGTCGAACCGCGCGCGGAAGGCATCCAGCACTTCGGTCACCAGCACCTCTGGCGCGCTTGCCCCGGCGGTCAGGCCCACCGNCCCGCGCGTACNCAGCGCCCGCCAGTCGATATCCGCCGCGCGCTGCACCAGCTGCGCATAGGGACAGCCCGCCGCGCGACCGACCTCGACCAGTAAGCGCGAGTTCGACGAATTCGGCGCGCCGATCACCAGAAGCGCGTCGATGCGGTCAGCCACCGCCTTCACCGCTGCCTGGCGGTTGGTGGTGGCATAGCAGATGTCCTCGCGGTGCGGACCGATGATCGCCGGGAAACGGGCGCGCAGGGCGGCGACGATGCCCGCGGTGTCATCGACTGACAGCGTGGTCTGGGTGATGAAGGCCAGCTTGTCCGGGTCGCGCACGGCAAGCCCCGCCACATCGGCCTCGGTCTCGACCAGCAGCACCTCGCCCGGCGGCAGCTGGCCCATGGTGCCCACCGTTTCCGGGTGGTNGGCATGGCCGATCATCACCATCTGCAGGCCCGCTTCTGCGTGCCGGGCCGCCTCGTTATGGACCTTGGTCACCAGCGGACAGGTCGCATCCACCGCAATCATCTGCCGCGCCGCCGCGGNCGGCACGGATTTCGGCACGCCATGGGCGGAAAACACCACCGGACGGTCGTCGGGGCATTCCTCCAGCTCTTCCACGAAGACCGCGCCCTTGGCGCGCAGGTCATCAACCACGAACTTGTTGTGGACGATCTCGTGGCGCACATAGACCGGCGCGCCCCATTTCTGCAGGGCCAGCTCGACGATCTTGATCGCGCGGTCCACGCCGCACGCAAAGCCGCGCGGCGCGGCCAGATACAGGGTCAGGGGCGGCAGGCTCATCGGGGTCCGTCTCTTGGCTCTGGCCCAGAGGTAGGATGCCACGGGCCGAAGGTCCACCGTCAAACCGCCCTATCGCCGTCGTCGCCGCGCAGCTTGTCCTGCCAGACCGCCGCAAAGGCGGCCATCTCCGCCGCATCCTCGAACGCGGCCAGCGGCAGGATCACCAGCTCTGGCGGCGCCTCAAGAAAGACATGGCCGCGGGCCAGGACAATCTGGCGGATCGTCTCTGGCGCGACAAAGGCCACCGGGCCGGGTGGATCAATGCCACGCAGGGCCAGGTGGTCACCGAAATCCTCGACCTGCACGCGGCAGGGCTGCGGCACCCGCGCCCGCGCGCGCCGGGCCCGGGCGCGGGCGGTCAGCGCGCCGGCGGCCAGCATCACGGCCAGCCCCGCGCCGTTACCAGGGCCAACCGCAGCGCCAGCGAACCCGTGCCGCCGCTGGCGCCCCAGACCATGCCCACCGCCACCCAAGGCGCAAAGACGCCGACCTTGCGCCAGCCCGTGGCCTCTGACGGCAGGCGTTCCCAGGCCAGGGCATCGGCGGGCGTCAGGTCACAAAGAAAGACGCGGTAAGCTGGCCCGCGTCCTGTTGGTCTGCCACAGACGATCGGATGGGGGCCCATCCCCACCGACCGGTCCTTCGGCACTCACTTGGCGGCAACCGCCACGTCTTCCGGACGCTCGATCACCGGGCGCGGTTCGCGCGGCGGGCGGCCGATGACTTCGCGCAGTTCATCCAGCTCGATGAAGTTGTCGGCCTGGCGGCGCAGCTCGTCCGCGATCATCGGCGGCTGGCTGCGGATGGTGGACACCACCGAGACCCGCACGCCCTGACGCTGCAGGCTTTCGACCAGCGGCTTGAAGTCGCCGTCGCCCGAGAACAGCACGATGTGATCGACGCGCGGCGCGAGCTCCATCGCATCGACGGTCAGCTCGATGTCCATGTTGCCCTTCACCTTCCGCCGTCCCTGGCTGTCGGTGTATTCCTTGGCGGGCTTCGTCACCATGGTGAAGCCGTTGTAATGCAGCCAGTCCACCAGCGGGCGGATCGGCGAGTACTCGTCATTTTCCAGAAGTGCCGTGTAGTAGAACGCACGCAGCAGCTTGCCCCGCCGCATGAATTCTTGTCGCAAGAGCTTGTAGTCGATGTCGAACCCAAGTGCCTTGGCGGCTGCGTAAAGGTTCGACCCGTCGATGAACAGCGCAAGCCGTTCGTCCTTGTAAAACATGTTTGTCCCCTCAAAGCATGTCCGGCAACCTGGTCTTCCGAGAATGCGAACGCGGTCTAGAACAATTTCCGTCGCCGAACGCCTTCGATATTCTGCCTTTAGGGCGTAGGTTCAAGGCGCTCTATACGAAAGTGTATCATCAATGCTTCGTGACGCAAGACACGCTCTGATTGCATTTGGCGCCAACCTGCCGTTTCAGGATCAACCGCCAGTCGTCACCCTGCGGCAGGCAGCCGCGAGGCTGGGCCAACGGATCGGGCCGCTGCAACTGTCACGGCTCTTTGCGACGCCCTGCTTCCCGCCCGGTGCCGGGCCGGATTATGTAAATGCCGCGGCACGCTTGGACCTGCCAGACGATATCGACGCCCAGGCCCTGCTGGCTGCCTTGCATGAGATCGAGGCAGAGTTCGGCCGCCAGCGTGACACCAGATGGGGCATGCGCACGCTGGATCTGGACATTGTCGCCATTGACGAAACAGTTTGGCCTGACGCTACGACTTGGCACGTCTGGGCAAATCTGCCGCCCGAAGATCANGGTTCGGCGCACCCCGACCGCCTGATCCTGCCGCATCCCCGCTTGCAGGACCGCGCCTTCGTCCTGGTTCCGCTTGCCGATGTGGCGCCGGACTGGCACCATCCGGTGACCGGTCTCAGTGTCGCGCAGATGCTGGCCGCCCTGCCGGAACAGGACCGTGCCGCGGTACGCCCGCTGGCCGCGGAATAGCGTCTTGTCAAGCCCCGGCATTGCGCTTAAGTAAGCCTTTCCCGAGCCCCCACCCCAGACTGGAGTCGATCATGGCCCGCGTGACGGTTGAAGATTGCGTTGACAAGGTGCCGAACCGGTTCGAACTGGTGATGCTGGCCGCCCACCGGGCGCGCGAGATCGCGTCCGGCTCTGCCCCTACGACCGCGACAACGACAAGAACCCCGTGGTTGCCCTGCGCGAGATCGCCGAGGAAACCCAGATCGCCGACGTCCTGCGCGAGCGCATGATCGAAAGCTATCAGACCCAGATCGAGGTCGACGAGCCCGAAGAAGACCAGATGGCGCTTCTGATGTCGGGCGAGATCGACCGCCCGATGGCCGACGACATGTCGGAAGAGCGCCTGCTGCGCGCGCTGATGGAAGCGCAAGGCGAGATCTGATCCCGGACAGAAACCGGGACGCAAGGGGACAAGGATGATCGACGTCGAAGACCTGATCGCCCTCGTCCGCAACTATAACCCGCGCTGCAACGCCGATCTGATCCGCCGCGCCTATGCCTATGGCAGCAGNATGCACGAGGGCCAGTTCCGCAAGTCGGGCGAGCCCTATTTCAGCCATCCCGTCGCCGTTGCCGCCATCCTGACCGAACAGCGGCTGGACGACGCCTCGATTGTCACCGCGCTTTTGCACGACACCATCGAGGACACCAAGTCCACCTATGCCGAAGTCTCGCGCCAGTTCGGCGAGGAAGTGGCCGAGCTCGTGGACGGCGTCACTAAGCTGACCAACCTGCAACTGTCCTCGACCCAAAGCCAGCAGGCCGAGAACTTCCGCAAGCTGTTCATGGCGATGTCCAAGGACCTGCGGGTGATCCTGGTCAAGCTGGCCGACCGCCTGCACAACATGCGCACGATCAAGAGCATGTCGCCGGAAAAGCAGGCCCAGAAGGCGCGCGAGACCATGGAGATCTTTGCGCCGCTGGCAGGGCGCATGGGCATGCAGTGGATGCGCGAGGAACTGGAGGACCTGTCCTTCAAGGTCCTGAACCCCGAGGCGCGCAACTCGATCATTCGCCGCTTCCTGACGCTGCAGCGCGAGGCGGGCGATGTCGTCCACAAGATCGGCGCCGACATAAGGCACGAGCTGGAAAAGGCGAAGATCGAGGCCGCGGTCTTCGGCCGCGCCAAGAAGCCCTATTCCATCTGGCGCAAGATGCAGGAGAAGGACCTCGCCTTTTCGCGCCTGTCCGACATCTACGGCTTTCGCATCATCTGCAACGACGTGCCCGACTGCTATCGCATCCTGGGCACCATCCACCTGCGCTGGCGCGCCGTGCCGGGCCGGTTCAAGGATTACATCAGCCAGCCAAAGCAGAACGGCTACCGCTCGATTCACACCACCGTCTCGGGCCGCGACGGCAAGCGGGTGGAAGTGCAGATCCGCACCCAGGCCATGCACGAAGTGGCCGAAGCCGCNGTGGCGGCGCACTGGTCCTACAAGGAAGGCGTGCGCTCGCAGAACCCCTTTGCCGCCGACCCGGCCAAGTGGATTGCCTCGCTGACCGAGCGGCTGGACGAAGGCTCGAACGACGAATTCATCGAGCATGTGAAGCTCGAGATGTATTCCGACCAGGTGTTCTGCTTCACGCCCAAGGGCGATGTGGTGCAGCTGCCGCGCGGCGCGACGCCGCTGGATTTCGCCTATGCCATCCACACCCGCATCGGCCATTCCTGCGTTTCGGCCAAGGTGGACGGCATCCGCGTGCCCTTGTGGACGCGGCTGAAGAACGGCCAGTCGGTCGAGATCATCACCGCCGAGGGCCAGCGCCCCCAGGCCAGCTGGATCGACATCGTGGTCACGGGCCGCGCCAAGGCGGCGATCCGGCGGTCCTTGCGCGAGGAAGACCGCACCCGATTCGTGAAGCTGGGGCACGAACTGGTGCGCGCCGCCTTCGACCATGTCGGTCGCAAGGCCACCGACAAGGCNCTGCGCACCGCCGCCAAGACCCTGGGCCTGGGCGACGACCAGGAGTTGCTGGCCCGCATCGGCTCGGCCGAACTGACGGCGCGCAAGGTGATCGAGACGCTGTACCCCGAACTGGCGCTGGCCGCCGCCGACGAGGTGGATGCGCAGCGCCCCGTGGCGGGTCTGGATGCCGATCAAAGCTTCCGCCGCGCCCCCTGCTGCCAGCCGCTGCCGGGCGAGCGCATCGTCGGCATCACCTATCGCGGCAAGGGCGTGGTGATCCATTCCATAGACTGCCCCGCGCTGGAAGAGTTCGAGGAACAGCCCAACCGCTGGGTCGACCTGCGCTGGCATTCCGGCCGCCACCCGGCGGTGAACACCGTCAGCCTGGACATCACCATTTCCAACGACGCGGGCGTGCTGGGCCGCATCTGCACGCTGATCGGCGAACAGAAGGCCAATATCTCGGACCTGAAGTTCACCGACCGCAAGCCCGACTTCTATCGCCTGCTTGTGGACGCCGACCTGCGCGACGTGGAACACCTGCACAAGGTGATGACCGCGCTGGAAGCCGAAACCGACGTGGCCCAGATCGGCCGCCATCGCGACCCGGCGCTGAAGCCCTGACGCCGAAGGCGGGTTTCCGCGCAAGCGGCCCGCCCCGCCTTGGCCGATCTGCCGCAACGCTTGTCATTGCCCTGTCGCCGACCACATGCCACAGGAAGGGCGTCGCTCCGGCTGGCAAGGATCGGGGGCGGCGGGAGGCAAGACCCCAAGGACGGACCCGACGTGGTATTCAAGCGACGCGATCCCCGCAGCTGGACCGGCTGGATGCGCGAAATGGTCTATCCGACCGGCGGCATCAAGCGTGCCACGCTGTATGTCTATCATCGCATGCGCCGCCTGCCCGACCAGCCGCACAAGGTGGCGCGCGGCGTCTTTGCCGGGCTGTTCATCGGCTGCCTGCCGATCCCCGGCTTTCAGTTCCTGGCCGGGGCAGGCATGGCCTGGGCGATGCGCGGCAATATCCTGGCCGGGCTTCTGGGCACCTTCATCTCGAACCCGCTGACCACGCCCTTGATCGCCGTCGGGTCCATCTGGCTGGGCCACTGGATGCTGGGCATCCACAGGCCGCTGACCGGCGCCGCCATCGGCAGCGCTTTCGCCGACGCCGGGGAAGAGTTGTGGAACAACTCGCTGGCGGTCTTCGGGCCAGAGCCGGTGCATTGGGGCGCGCTCGGCGGCTTCCTGCACGACCTGTACCTGCCCTATCTGGTCGGCTCGACCGTTTTCGGCATCCTGATCGGGCTGNNGCTTGGCTATTACCTGACGATCCCCGCCGTCCATGCCTACCAGAAGGCGCGCAGCGCCCGCTTCCGCGCCCGTGCCGAACGCAAGCGCAAGGCGCCCTCGCCGGCCGACCCTGCCGCGCCCGACGCCTGAACCGGGTTCAGTCGCGCAGGCCGTCTTCGTCCAGCAAGGTGCGGCCCGCGCGGTCCTCGACCTCGATCAGCCACAGGTCAGGGTCGCGCGACCGCGCGCGGGCAAGCACGGCATCGACATCGGCCTCGGCGCCCTCGGCCAGCACCACCCACAGCCTTTCGCCCGACATCGGGTCAAAGCTGCGCTGGAAGGCGCGGGCGGTGCCGTTCAGGGGCGAGGATTTCACCACCACGGCACCGGCGCTGTCCTCACCCCGCCGCACCACGAAGGCCGGAATGTCCGCCAGCCGCAGCCGCGCCAGATAGGCCGCAACCCAAAGGCCCGAGGTCAGGCGCGGCGGCATCGGCGAAGGCAATTTTCTTCGAAGAAAATTGCAAATTCCTTCGAAGGAATTTGCTTCACACCCTCAGTCGCCATCCTTGAAATCCAGTCCCATCTCGGAATAGCGCTCGGCCTCGTCCAGCCAGTTCGGCCGCACCTTCACCGTCAGGAACAGATGCACCGGCTTACNCAGGAATTCGGCGATCTCGGCGCGGGCCTGGGTGCCGATGGCTTTCAGCGTCTCGCCCTTGGCCCCCAGCACGATGCCCTTGTGGCCGTCGCGCGCGACATAGACGATCTGGTCGATGCGGGCCGAGCCGTCGGGGCGGTCCTCCCACTTCTCGGTTTCCACCGTCAGCTGGTAGGGCAGTTCCTCGTGCAGCCGCAGCGTCAGCTTTTCGCGCGTCATCTCGGCGGCGATCATGCGCATCGGCAGGTCGGCCAGCTGGTCTTCGGGGTAAAGCCAGGGGCCTTCGGGCAACTCGCTTACCAGCCAGTCCTTCAGGTCTTCCACGCCATAGCCGCGCTCGGCCGAGATCATGAAGGTCTTCACGAAGGNGAAGGCCTCGCCGAATTTCTGCGCCATGGGCAGCAGGCTTTCGGCCTTGATCTTGTCGATCTTGTTGATGGCCAAGGCCACCGGCCGGTCGCGCGGCAGCTCGTCCTTCAGCCGGTCAAGGATGGCCTCGACGCCCTCGGTCAGCCCGCGATGCGCCTCGACCAGCAGCACCACGATATCGGCATCCGCCGNCCCGCCCCAGGCGGCCTTCACCATCGCGCGGTCCAGTTGGCGCGGGCGGAACAGGCCCGGCGCGCCGACAAACACGATCTGGCTTTGGCCTGCCATGCAGACGCCGCGGATGCGCGCGCGGGTGGTCTGCACCTTGTGGGTGACGATGCTGACCTTGGCGCCCACCATGCGGTTCAGAAGCGTGGACTTGCNTGCATTCGGCTCGCCGATCAGCGCCACGAATCCGGCGCGGGTGGGGGCGTCCCCATGGGTTTCTTCACTGGCCATCCTGGGCCTCCAATCGGGTCAGCAGCGTGCGGGCGGCGGCCATTTCGGCCTGGCGCTTGGAGCCCGCGCGCGCGGTTTCGGTCTCGCCACTGGCGAGGCGGACCTCGACGGTGAACATCGGCTGGTGATCCGGGCCTTCGCGCCCGGTCTCGGTGTAGACGGGCGGGGTCATGCCGCGCGCCTGCGCCCATTCCTGCAGGCTGGTCTTGGGGTCGCGGGCGTCGGTCTCGACCGCGTGGATGCGCTTCGACCACAGCCGCAGCACCACGGCCCGCGCCGCCTCCCACCCCGCATCCAGGAAGACGGCAGCGATCACCGCCTCCATCGCATCAGCCAGCAGCGCCTCTTTCCGCCGCCCGCCGGTCAGCATTTCCGACCGGCCCAGCTTCAGCACCTCGCCGAGGCCGGTTTCCCGCGCCACCTCGGCGCAGGTCTCCTTGCGCACCAGCGCGTTGAACCGCGGCGCCAGCTGACNCTCGGTCGCGCCCTTGTCGGCGGACATCAGCGCCTCGGCCATGGTCAGCCCCAGCACGCGGTCGCCCAGGAATTCCAGCCGCTGGTTGTCGGGGCGGGCTTGCGTGGCGATCGAGGCATGCGTCACCGCCCGCACCAGCAGTTCGGGGCGGCGGAAGTCATGCCCGATGCGGCCCGCAAAGGCCCGGAGTTCGGCCGAGAGCCTCATTCCACCTTCAGGAAGAAGCGGTCGGGACGCCAGGTCCAGAAATACAGCATCGACCGGCTTACAGAGGAGAAGATGACCCGGTCGGCGCGGCCGATCAGGTATTCCTTCGGCACGAAGCCAACGCCACCGACGGCCTGGCTGAACCGGCTGTCCATGGAATTGTCGCGGTTGTCGCCCATGAAGAAGTACTGGCCTTCCGGCACGGTGAACACATCGGTGTTGTCAGCCGAGGGCGAACCGGCGTCCTCGATGTTCAGCACGTTGTGCGTCACGCCTTCGGGATGGCTTTCGGTCGGCGGCAGGGTCTCGCGGAAGCGGTAGGAAATGCAGGTCCCGCCTTCGCCCACCGGGGCATTGGCGCAGCGCGGCAGGTTGCCCATCGGGCCCTGGGGTTCGAACACTTCCTCGAACTGCCCGTCGGGCACCTGCGGCACCGCGGCACCGTTGATGAACAGCTGGCCGTTCTTCACCTGCACCCTGTCACCGGGCAGGCCGATCAGGCGCTTGATGAAATCCGACCCATTGACCGGGTGGCGGAACACCACGATGTCGCCGCGCTCGGGTTCGGAAAAGAACAGGCGGCCGGGGATCGGGCAAATGGCGAAGGGGCAGGAATAGCGCGAATAGCCATAGGCCATCTTGTTGACGAACAGGAAGTCGCCGATCAGCAGCGTGTCCTTCATCGACCCCGNAGNGATCCAGAACGGCTGGAAGAACAGGGTGCGGAAGATGCNCATGATCAACAGCGCATAGACCACGGTCTTCACTGTTTCCATCAGACCGCCGTCGGACTTCTTCGATTTCGCCATGATCTTCCCGCATTTCGCCTCGGGGCTACATGCGCGGGCAGCGGTTCTGAGTCAAGGCAAGGGAACGTGACCGGGCGTCAGCGGGCGGGCCTCGATCACCACGAAAGCCTGCGCCCAGGGGTGGTCGTCGGTCAGCGTGACGTGGATCACCGCCTCATGGCCCGGCGGTGTCATCGTGGCCAGCCGTTCCGCAGCCCATCCGGTGACATGCATCACGGGCTGGCCTGACGGCAGGTTGGACACGGCCATGTCCTTCCAGGAAATGCCCATGCGCAACCCGGTGCCCAATGCCTTGGAACAGGCCTCTTTCGCTGCCCAGCGCTTGGCATAGGTGGCGGCCACGGCCCGGCTGCGGCTTTCCGCCTTGCGCTGTTCGCGGGGCGTGAACACCCGGTCGCGGAACCGGTCGCCATGCCGGGCCAGCACCGACTCGATCCGGTCGATGTTGCACAGGTCGGTGCCGATACCCAGGATCATGGCAGGGGCGGCCCGCTGCCGGGCCGCCCGTTGCATCAGGCGCGGTCGCGCGTGGCATAGGCAAAGGCCAGCGTGGCGATGCCGCTCGACAGAAGTTCGACGCCCAGCAGGAAACCCAGCGCGACAGCGGCCGAAACCGGGAAGTTGGTCAGGATGATGAAGCCCAGGATCACCGAAGCGACGCCCGACAGCAGCACCGGCCACAGCATCGGCGTGCCCTTCAGCTGGAACGACACGACGATCTTGGCAATGCCCGAGGCCAGGAACAGGATCGCCACCATCAGCGTCAGGGTCAGCACGTTTTCCAGCGGGTTCACCAGAACTTCGATACCGACGATGAAGGCCAGAACGGCGATCAGGATCGACCAGAGCCTGCCGCCCCAGCCCTCGGCCTGGAACACGGCCACGATATGGACAACGGCATAAAGCAGGAAGAACCACCCGGTCAGGACGGTTGCAACCAGCGTGGCGGGAACCGGGTTCAACAGGGCATAGATGCCCCCGATGATCGACAGGACGCTTACGATCAGAAACAGAATGCGCGACATGGTGCCTCCAGGCAACTTTGTGTCAGGGCCTCACGCTAGACCCGCGGCAGACTCGCGTGAAGGCGCAACCTTCCCGGGTGCCTCCTGCGGCATTCCGTCCTGTGTCAGTCCTGCCACAGGCCAAACGCCACCGCCCACACGGAATGCCAGGTCAAAGACCCGCCCGCGCTGCATCCATGCGGCGGCGCATCTCCTCGATGGCCGGGCCAAGACCCACGGAAATCGCCTCGCCGATCAGGAAATGCCCGATGTTCAGCTCCATCACCTCGGGCATGGCGGCCACCGGCGCCACGTTGTCAAAGGTCAACCCGTGCCCGGCATGAACTTCCAGCCCCAGCGCATGGGCCAGCCTTGCGCCGCGGCGCAAGGCCTCCAGCTCGGCCTCGGCCTCTTCCATGCGCCNCTCGGCATGCAGGTCGCTGTAATGGCCGGTATGCAGCTCCACCACAGCGGCGCCGATGCGGGCCGACGCCTCGATCTGGCGGGCCGCATGGCCGATGAACATGCTGACTCGACACCCGGCCTCGCGCAGCGGCGCGATATAGGTGGCCAACCGGTTCTCGTCGCCCGCCACGTCCAGCCCGCCTTCGGTCGTGCGTTCCTCGCGCCGCTCGGGCACCAGGCAGACGGCATGGGGCTTCAGCCGCAACACGATTTCCGCCATCTCGTCGGTCGCCGCGCATTCGAAGTTCANGGGAATGCCGATGCCGGCGCGCAGTGCCTCCATGTCGGCGTCGCGGATGTGGCGGCGGTCTTCGCGCAGATGCGCGGTAATGCCGTCGGCGCCCGCCGCCTCGGCCACCAGCGCGGCGCGCAAAGGGTCGGGCCAGGCCGAGCCGCGGGCGTTGCGCACCGTGGCGACGTGGTCGATGTTGACGCCAAGCCGAAGGCGGCCAAGGGGTTTCATCGGGGCAGGTCCTGTTCTGGTCTCTCGCCGGGCATCCTAGGGCAGTGCAACGGCAAAGGGTATCCCGTCCGTAGCGGCAGCCCCCGGTCTGCGACACCCTCTTGCGCAAGGCCGGACCCGGCCCATACTGACCCATGGAATGGCGCGACGAGGGCGTCCTTCTCGCCACGCGCCCGCATGGCGAACACGCCCTGATCATCGAGGTTCTGACCCCGGCNCATGGCCGCCACGCCGGCGTGGTGCCGGGCGGCGCCTCGCGCCGCATGGCGCCGGTGCTGCAGCCGGGCAGCGATCTGGCGCTGGTCTGGCGGGCGCGGCTGGACGACCATCTGGGCACCTTCGCCGTAGAGCCCCTGCGCTCGCGCAGCGTGCTTCTGTCCGACCGCCTTGCCCTTGCGGGCCTGTCCTCGGCCTGCACGCTGTTGCACCTTGCCCTGCCAGAACGCGACCCGCATCCCGCGCTGCATGCCGCGACCGTGACGCTGCTGGATGCGATGCAGGCCCTGCCCGACTGGCCCGCGCTTTACCTGCGGTGGGAGCTTGGGCTTCTGGATGAAATCGGCTTCGGCCTTGACCTTACCGCCTGCGCCGTGACCGGCGCGACCGANGGGCTGGCCTTCGTCAGCCCGCGCACGGGCCGCGCCGTCACCGCCGCGGCGGCAGGTGCCTGGTCCGACCGCCTGCTGCCATTGCCGCCCGGCCTGACGACAGGCCAGGTCACGACAGCCGACCTGCCCGCGGCCCTTGCCCTCACCGGCCATTTCCTCGCCCGGGCCCTGATGCGCGACCCATCCAGGCCGCCGCTGCCCGAAGCGCGCAGTGGNCTGGTCGCCCTTCTGTCCCGGCGCGCAACCGGATAGCCGGGCCGATCCGGCGCAAAGCGCCCTGTCATGTCGGACGCGGCCAAGACCCAAAGCGGTATCCTGCCCAAACCTTGGGCCAGAACATCATGGCCACCCGCTATCTCCCCCTCTTCCTGCGCCACAGCCCCACCCCGCAGGTGGAGCATTTCGCCCTGCTTGCCGGGCTGGAAGCCGCGGTGCGCGGCGTCCTGATCTCGGCCATGCCGCTGACCGTCTATGCCGCTACCGGCTCGGCCGAAGGCACCAGCCGGGTCTATTTCATNGGTGGCATCGTGGCGCTGGTCTGGGGCCTGATGGTGCCCTGGTTCACCCGCCTGGTGCCGCGCCGCTGGATGTATTCCGCGGGCTGTGCGCTTTACCTCGCNGGCATGACGCTGGCGCTGACCGGCACCGCCACCGGCGTGACGCTGGCCATCCTCGCCAATGCCATGGCCACCGCCACCACCTTCGTCTGCTTCAACGCCTATGTGCTGGACTACATCGACCGCGCCAACCTGGGCCGCAGCCAGTCTACCCAGATGCTCTATGCCGCCGCACCCTGGGCCATCGGTCCCATGCTGGGCGTCTGGCTACGCTCGATCTGGGCACCCCTGCCGTTCCTTCTGGCCGGGGCCTTCGCCGTGGCGCTGCTTGTCGCCTTCTGGGTCCTGCGCCTCGGCAATGGCCGCCAGATCGCCCGCGCCAAGGGTCCCGCCCCCAATCCGCTTGGCTACCTCGCCCGCTTCTTCGCCCAGACCCGCCTGATCGCGNNCTGGTCCTTCGCCGTCATCCGCTCCTGCGGCTGGTGGGTCTATGTCGTCTACCTGCCGATCTACTGTGTCGAGGCCAACATCGGCGGCGACTGGGGCATTGCCGACAAGGTCGGCGGCGTGGCACTCTCCTTCACCAACGCGCTGCTCTTCGCTGCGCCCTTCTTCCTGCGCTATACCCGCCGCTGGCCGCTGCGCAGCGCCATCCGCGCCTCCTTCGCCTTCTGCGGCCTGGGCTTCCTCGGCGCCGCGCTGTTCTCGCCCTGGCCCTGGGTTGCCTTGGCCGCGATGATGGCCGCCTCGGTCTTCCTGGTCGTGCTGGACACCATCGGCGGCCTGCCCTTCCTCATGGCGGTCAAGCCATCGGAACGCACCGAGATGGCCGCCGTCTATTCCAGCTTCCGCGACGTGTCCGGCATCGCCACGCCCGGCATCGCCTGGGCGGTGCTGCTGGTGGCGCCCCTGCCCGGCATCTTCGCCGCCTGCGCCGCCGCCATGGGCCTGGCCTTCGCCACCGCTACNCGCTTGCACCAGCGCCTGGGCACGCCCCGCCCCTCGCGCGGCGGCGTCACGGTGCCTTGAACTCCGCCGCCTGGAAATCCATCCGCCGCCCGGCATCGTTCACCAGATACAGATAGCCGATGCCCACGCCCTCGCCGGTCATCTGCGACAGCGCGGCAAAGAACGCGGTTTCCGCCGCCAGGTCGTCGCAGGCCATTTCCGTGGCCGTGATGTCCATGAAGCGCACCGTCGGGAACGGCTCCTTCACCACGCGGGCAGAGAAGCTGTTGCACGGCGCCTGCCCGATGATCCGGTCGCCGTTTTCGCCCCGGAAGGCGATCTGCGCATGGGCCGTGAAGGGCTTGCCGTCGATCGAGACCAGCTTCCACCAATAGGNGCGGTTCGTCCGGCGTGCTGGACACGCAGTAAGCAGGGCAAGCAGCACAAGGGGAATCAGGGCGCGCATCAGCAACTCCGGTTCCGTAGGATGGGCAATATTGCCCATCCTACCCCGGCCAGATCAATCCATCAGCCGCCGGGCGATCACCTGCGCCTGGATCTCCGCCGCACCTTCGAAGATGTTCAGGATACGCGCGTCGCACAGGATGCGGCTGATCTGGTATTCCAGCGCAAAGCCGTTGCCGCCGTGAATCTGCAGCGCATTGTCCGCCGCTGCCCAGGCGACGCGAGCCCCCAGAAGCTTGGCCATCCCTGCCTCCAGGTCGCAGCGCTTGTCATGGTCCTTTTGCCACGCGCTGAAATAGGTCAGCTGCCGCGCCACCATGATCTCCACCGCCATCATGGCGAGCTTCCCGGCCACGCGCGGGAACTCGATCAGCGCCTTGCCGAACTGCTTGCGGTCTTCGGCATATTTCATGCCGACCTCCAGCGCCGACTGCGCCACGCCCACGGCGCGGGCGGCGGTCTGGATGCGCGCGCTTTCAAAGGTCTGCATCAGCTGCTTGAAGCCCTGGCCCGGCACGCCGCCCAGCAGGTTTTCACCCTTCACCTTGAAGCCGTCGAAGCCCAGCTCGTATTCCTTCATGCCGCGATAGCCCAACACCTCGATCTCGCCGCCGGTCATGCCGGGGGTCGGGAACGGCACCTCGTCAGTCCCCGGCGTCTTTTCCGCCAGGAACATCGACAACCCGCGGTAATCCGTGGTGTCCGGCTCGGTCCGCGCCAGCAGCGTCATCACATGGGTGCGCGCGGCATGGGTGATCCAGGTCTTGTTGCCGGTCACTTCCCAGTCGTCCCCCACCTTCACCGCGCGGGTGCGCAGCGAGCCAAGGTCCGACCCGGTATTCGGTTCGGTGAAGACCGCCGTCGGCAGGATCTCCCCGCTCGCCAGCTTGGGCAGCCAGTGCTGCTTCTGCTCCTCCGTGCCCCCGCACAGGATCAGCTCGGCGGCGATCTCCGACCGCGTGCCCAGCGAGCCCACGCCGATATAGCCGCGCGACAGTTCCTCGCTGACCACCACCATGCTGGCCTTGGACAAGCCGAAGCCGCCGTATTCTTCCGGGATGGTCAGGCCGAACACGCCCATGTAAGCCAGTTCGGTGATGATCTCCATCGGGATCAGCACGTCCTTCAGGTGCCAGTCATGGGCGTTCGGCACCACCTTCTCATCCGCAAAGCGCCGGAACTGCTCGCGGATCATCTCCAGCTCTTCGTCCAGGCCGGTGGCGCCAAAGGTCGCCCGGCCGTGGTTGTCGCGCATCAGGGACACCAGCCGCGCCCGCGCCGCCGNGGCTGTTGCCGCGCGCGATCAGGGCCGCCGCCGCGCCTCGGGCACCCAGTCCAGCCCCAGGTCGGACAGCCGCGCCACCTCGCCCTGGCTCATCGGAATGCNCGTAGCAATCTGCGCCAGGTATTCGCCAAAGGCGATCTGGCAGATCAGCGCCTCCATCTCGCCGAACCGGCCCTCGTCTGCCAGTCGCCCGGCCCAGGCGCGCATCTGGCGCAGCGCCTCGACATAGGTTGCCAGCCACGACAGCGCATGCGCGGCAAACTGGTGCTCTTCCATCGCCGCATTGGAAACCTTGCCACCCGGCGCCACCGCCGCCTTCAGGCTGGCGCGGTAAACTTCGAACAGCGCTTCCACCTGCGGCAGGGCCGCCCCGGTCAGCGCCGAAAGGTCGGCCAGAAGAGGCGAGGTCACGGTCTGTCCATCATGGGCCATGGCTATGCTCCGTCGATTCTGCATCAGCAAAGGCCCTACGGCCTTTGCAGTCGCAGCGCAATATCCTTTCGCATGAAATCCCACCCACGCATGAAAGTGTCGCGGCACTTTTCGCCGTGCATCCGCGCCGCCGCCGCATATGCCTTTGCCGACAAGGAGAATCCCATGCAGGACCTCTTCGGCGGGCTGGCCCCCGCGACCTTCGCATTTGCCCTGGCGGTGACGCTGTTTGCCGGTTTCGTGAAGGGCGCCGTCGGCTTCGCCATGCCGATGATCATGATCTCGGGTCTATCGGCCTTCCTGCCGCCGCAGATGGCGGTGGCCGGGCTGATCCTGCCCACGCTGGCCACCAACCTGTCGCAGGCCTTCCGGCAGGGTCTGCCCGAAGCCTGGCAAACCACCGTCACCTATCGCCGCTTCCTGATCGGAACCGTGGTCTTCATCCTCGTCTCGGCGCCGCTGGTGACCGTGATCCCGAAGGACATCTTCCTTCTGACCCTCGGCCTGCCGATCACCGCCTTCGCGGCGCTGCAACTGGCCGGGGTGCCGCTGGCCCTGCCCATCCACCACCGCGCCCGCGCCGAATGGGGGCTGGGTGTGCTGGGCGGGCTTTATGGCGGCGTCTCGGGCATCTGGGGACCGCCGCTGCTGGTCTATCTTCTGTCGATCCACGCCCCCAAGACCGAAACCGTGCGGGCGCAAGGCGTGGTCTTCCTGATCGGCGCGGTGGCTTTGCTGGCGGCCCACCTGCGCACCGGGGTGGCCAACGTCCACAGCCTGACCTTCTCGGCCGCGCTGGTGGTGCCCGCCCTCATCGGCCTCGCCCTCGGCTACCGGCTGCAAGACCGCCTGGACCCGGTCCGCTTCCGCCGCTGGACACAGGTTCTGCTGGTGCTGACCGGGCTGAATCTCGTGCGGCAGGCGGTGATGGGTTAGGCGGGCAGCTTCCCCGTCAGCCCGGGTCCGGGATCGGGTCTTCCGGCGAACGTCAAACGACCCCGTATTGACAATGTACCCACAGGTAAGCATCGTGCCGTCATGTCCAGATCGGCACTCCCTCTGCGCCCGAACCCAAGGGCACCATCAACCTGCGCATCGAGTCGCAGACCCGCAGCCTGATCGACGAGGCGGCGGCGGCCCTTGGCAAGACGCGGACCGAGTTCATGGTTGAATCCGCACGGGCGCGCGCGACCGAGGTTCTGCTGGATCGGCGCCTGCATCTGCTGCCGGAGGACCAGCACCAGACCTTCCTGGATGCGCTGGACAATCCGCCCGAACCGGGGCCGAAGCTCCGCGCGCTTCTAGCCCGCAGGGGCCTGGTAAGCTGACATGCCGCGCCCGACGCCGCCGGAACCCCTCACACCCACACATGATTGCCGCGAATTCGATTGCGGCGAGTAAGCGCTGAACGATTGGCTGCGCCTGCGCGCGCTGGCCAATGAAAGCCGCTTCTCCCGCACCTATGTCACCTGCATGGAAGGTCGCGTGGTGGGATTCTACTGCCTTTCGGTAAGCGCGGTTGATCGCGCCGACGTGCCCGGCCGCCTGCGCCGGAACGCGCCGGAACGTGTTCCAGTCACGATCCTTGGCCGCCTCGCCGTCGATCGTGGCCAGTCCGGTCGCGGCCTCGGCCACGACCTCCTGTCCGACGCTCTGTGCCGGGTGGCGATGGCCTCGCGCAGCATCGGCATCGCCGCGCTTCTGGTCCATGCCAAGGACGACCGGTCGAAGGCATTCTATCTGCACTGTGCCGAGTTCCTGGAATACCCAGGCGACAGCCGTGTGCTGTGGTTGCCGATTGACACGGTGGTGCGCGGAATGGGCGGTCATGGACAATCATGAACGCCAAGTTAAGGCGCCCTGATAACCCATTGATATTCCTGAATGCAAAGGGCGTCCGAGCTCGGACGCCCCTTCGTCCCTGTCGTGAAGCCGGGTCAGCCGATGGCCGCCGCCTTCACGTCCTCGTCGATGAAGGGCACATACTGCCCGAAGTTCTCGGCGAACATGCCCACCAGCTTCTTGGCCGCCGAGTCATAGGCCGCCGGGTCCGCCCAGGTCGCCCGCGGGTCCAGAAGCTTGGTGTCCACGTCATGCACGGCCACCGGCACCTCGAAGCCGAAGTTCGGGTCCTTGCGGAACTGGGCATCATGCAGCGAGCCATCCAGCGCCGCGGTCAACAGCGCGCGGGTCGCCTTGATCGGCATCCGCTTGCCCTGGCCATAGGCGCCGCCGGTCCAGCCGGTGTTCACCAGCCAGCAGCTGGCGCCGGTCTCGGCGATCTTCTTCTGCAACAGCTTGCCATAGACTTCCGGTAAGCGCGGCATGAAGGGCGCGCCGAAGCAGGTCGAGAAGGTCGGGATCGGCTCGGTCACGCCCCGCTCGGTGCCCGGCGTCTTGGAGGTGAAGCCCGACAGGAAGTGATACATCGCCTGCGCCGGGGTCAGCCGCGCGATGGGCGGCAGCACGCCATAGGCGTCGCAGGTCAGCATCACCACGTTCTTCGGCAGCCCGCCCATGCCGGTGGCCGAAGCGTTGGAGATATACTCCAGCGGATAGGCGCAGCGCATGTTGTCGGTCAGGCTGTTGTCGGCGAAGTCCAGCTCCAGCGTCTCGGGGTCGAAGACCATGTTCTCGATCACCGTCGCGAAGCGCGAGGTGGTCGCATAGATCTCGGGCTCGGCCACCGGCGACAGGTTGATGGTCTTGGCATAGCAGCCGCCTTCGAAGTTGAAGGTGGCAGTGTCCGACCAGCCGTGTTCGTCGTCGCCGATCAGGATGCGGCCCGGGTCGGCCGACAGCGTGGTCTTGCCGGTGCCGGACAGGCCGAAGAACACCGCAGTATCGTCCGGGTTGCCGATGGCATGGTTGGCCGAGCAGTGCATCGCCATCACGCCCTTGGCGGGCAACAGGTAGTTCAGGATGGTGAAGACCGACTTCTTGTTCTCGCCCGCATATTCCGTATTGCCGATCAGCACGAGCTTCTTGTCGAAGTTCAGCGCGATCACCGTGTCGGTGCGGCAGCCGTGGCGCGCCGGGTCGGCCTTGAACGACGGGCAGTTGATGATGGTGAACTCGGGCACGAACCCGTCCAGTTCCTCGCGCGCCGGGCGGCGCAGCAGGTGGCGGATGAAGAGGTTGTGCCAGGCCAGCTCCGACACCACGCGCACGTCAACGCGATGCGCGGGGTCGGCACCGGCGAAGAGGTCCTGCACAAAGTAATCGCGGCCCTTCATGTGCTCCAGCATGTCGGCATGCAGCCGGTCAAAGGCGTCGGGCGCCATCGGGCGGTTGTTTTCCCACCACACGGTATTCTCGACCGAGGCGGTACGGACGACGTGCTTGTCCTTGGGCGAACGGCCGGTGAACTGGCCCGTGGTGCACAGGAAGGCACCGCCCTTGCCGAGATGGCCTTCGCCGCGCGCAATCGCGGCTTCGACCAGCGCCGNCTCGATCAGGTTGTAGTGAACGTTGCCAAGCCCCGAGATGCCCTGGGTCTCAAGTGTCTGCGCGGGGTTAACGCGGCCGGTGATCATGGTGCAAGCTCCCGAAAGTCGATCCAGAAAGGCAACCGGGGCCAATGGGTTGCCCGCGCACGCATCCCAAACCGATGCGGTCGCAGCGCCGCTATAGCACGCGGTCCGGGGTCGGGAACAGGACGCTTTGGCACAGTTAGCGCAACCACCCCGGTTTAGCGCAACCATTCCGCGCCGTCGGTCGCCGGCGATGCAGACTGAGGCAAATTAGCCATTCCTTCGGGAATTTGGCGCGGGATGGATGCAGCTACCCGGTGATTCGCACTGGGCAGTTGATTCCTGGGGGCGAAAACCGCAAGATGCCCAAAAAAGAACACAATGAGCAGTAGGATCCCCGGTATGTCACGCATCGCGCTGGTAGATGACGACAGGAACATCCTGACGTCGGTTTCAATAACCCTCGAAGCCGAAGGGTTCGAGGTCGAAACCTACAACGACGGCCAATCCGCGCTGGACGCCTTCAACCGCCGCATGCCCGACATGGCGGTGCTGGACATCAAGATGCCGCGCATGGACGGCATGGACCTGCTGCAGCGCCTGCGCCAGAAGACCTCGATGCCGATCATCTTCCTGACCTCGAAAGATGACGAGATCGACGAGGTTCTGGGTCTGCGCATGGGCGCCGATGATTACGTCAAGAAGCCCTTCTCGCAGCGGCTTCTGGTGGAACGCATCCGCGCGCTTCTGCGTAAACGGGAAGCGATCCATTCCGGCGAGGTCGCGGTCACCGAAGAAAACAAGATCATGGAGCGTGGGAACCTGCTGATGGACCCGCTGCGCCATTCCGTGTCCTGGAAAGGGCTGGATGTCTCGCTGACGGTGACGGAATTCATGCTGCTTCAGGCGCTGGCACAGCGCCCGGGCTTCGTGAAAAGCCGCGACCAGCTGATGGACGTGGCCTATGACGATCAGGTCTATGTCGGCGACCGCACCATCGACAGCCATATCAAGCGCCTGCGCAAGAAGATGCGCAGCGTGGATCCGGATTTCTCGGCGATCGAAACCCTGTATGGCATCGGTTATCGCTACAACGAAGAATGACAGCCGCTCCCCGCATGCCCTTGCCGGACGCACGCCCCGTCGGCGGCGGACCGAAGCGCCCTGCACCCGAGGCTCTGCCGCGCCCCAATGATGTGCTGATCGGCGAAGACTGGGTCTCGGCCGAGGCTTCGGCCGACCCCGACCTGATCCAGCGCCGAGGCCGCGGCAGCTTTGTCGCGCTGAACCGCTCGCCCCTGGCGCGCAAGATCATCATCTTCAACCTGATGGCCCTGGTCGTCATGGTGGTGGGCGTGCTGTTCCTGAACCCGTTCAAGGACAGCCTGGTGCTGCAACGCGAACAGGCGCTGGTCACCGAAGCGCGGCTGCTGGCCGATGTCGTGGCAGCCCGCAGCGCCGCCACCCCGGCCGACATGACCACGGCGCTGGATGGCGCGAACATCGGCCCCGGCGTCGAGGTCTTCCTGTTCGACCGCGCGGGCCAGATGATCGCCACGGGCATCGGCACGCCCCGCGACACCAATCCGGTCGCGGATTCGCGGTCGACCGTCATCACCGATTTCCTCAACGCGGTCTGGAACGGCGTGTCGTCGCTGATCGCCACCCGCGATCCGGCAACCGTCAAGTACGACGCCCGCGCCAATGCCACCGCGCTGTTCGATGCGGCGAAGGTAAGCGAAACCACGGCCCGCACCAGCCGCGATTCNGAAGGCAGCACCCTGTTCTCGGTCGCCACGCCGGTCTGGCAGGCGGGCGAGATTACCGGTGTCGTCGCCCTGACCTCGGCNCGCGGCGAGATTGACCGCCTGGTCCGCTATGAACGCGAACAGGTGCTGCAGATGTTCGTCATCGCGCTTCTGGTCTCCATCGGCCTGTCGCTGGTTCTGGCCTCGACCATTGCCAACCCGCTGTCCGACCTTGCCGCCGCGGCGGAAATCGGCCGCGACCGCGACGCCCGCCGCATGACACCGGGCCGCGTGCGCATCCCCGACCTGACCGCCCGCCCCGACGAGATCGGGCGCCTGTCGGTGGCCATGCGCGGCATGGTGGCCGCGCTGTACGACCGGATCGACGCCAACGAACAATTTGCCGCCGATGTCGCGCATGAGATCAAGAACCCGCTCGCTTCGCTGCGATCGGCCGTGGGCTCGCTGCGCATGGTCAAGAAGGAAGAACACCGCGAGAAACTCCTGGACGTGATCGAACATGACGTGCGCTTANNGCTGGACCGGCTGGTCAGCGACATTTCCAACGCCTCGCGGCTGGACAGCGAACTGGTCAAGGAAGAGGAAGAGGAATTCAACCTCATCCGCACCCTGACCGCCCTGTCCGACCATCTGGGCCAGCAGGCCAAGGAAAAGGGCGTCGAGCTGATCACCGATTTCCCGCCCGATCCGGTGGTGATCCGNGGGTTGGAGGCGCGGCTGGCACAGGTCTTCGTGAACCTGATCACCAATGCCGTATCCTTCTGCGAAGACGGTGACGCTGTCCGCATCTGGGCGCGCAAGCGCGANAACCGCGTGCTGGTCGTGGTCGAAGACACCGGCCCCGGCATCCCCGAAGGCGCGCTGACCAAGATCTTCAAGCGCTTCTACTCGGACCGGCCGCCCACGCATTTCGGCAATAACTCGGGCCTCGGCCTGTCGATCTCGAAGCAGATCGTCGAGGCGCATGGCGGCGTGATCTGGGCCGAAAACATCCGCCCCACCCAGGCCGACGCCACCTCGGACCCGCTTGGCGCCCGCTTCGTGGTCGGCCTGCCGGTGTGACCGGCGGGCCTGCGATGCCACCCGCCGCCGCCGAAACGCTTCACGCCAGCTGCGTCGCGCTGGACGGCCGGGGGCTGCTGATCCTCGGCCCCTCCGGTTCGGGCAAATCCGCGCTTGCGCTGCAGCTGATGGCGCATGGCGCGCGGCTGGTGGCCGACGACCGCTGCCTGCTGCACGCCCGCGACGGTAAGCTGGTCGCCACCTGCCCGCCCCGCCTGTCGGGCCTGATCGAGGCGCGCGGCATCGGCATCCTGCGCGCCGATCCTCTGGCCGAAGCCGAAGTCGTCCTGGCCGTCGACCTGGGCCACAGCGAACCCGACCGCCTCCCCGCGACGAACCTACGCACATCACGGTATCGCGCTTGATCTTGTTCTTGGCCCGCTCTCGGCCCATCTTGGGCACTCGCTCTTGCAGCAATTGCGCTGCGGACGCCATGCCTGAGCCCCGGATGACCGACACCGCCAGCCCGGACCACCGCCTTGTGCTTGTCACCGGCCCCTCTGGCGCCGGGCGCAGCACCGCCATCGCCGCGCTGGAGGATATGGGCTATGAAACCATCGACAACCTGCCCTTGACGCTGGTGCCCCGCCTGATCGAAGGCCCGCCGATCGGTCGGCCCATCGCCCTGGGCCTGGATGTGCGCAACCGCGATTTCGCCGCCACCGCGCTGATCGAGCTGATCGACGAACTGACCCGCGACCCCCGCGTCGTGCTGGAAGTCCTCTTTGTCGATTGCGCCCCGGCCGAGCTGATCCGCCGCTATGGCGAAACCCGGCGGCGCCATCCGCTGGCGCCCATCGACACCCCCGCCGAAGGCGTGGAGCGGGAAAGCGACCTTCTGGCCCCGGTAAGGGTGCGCGCCGATCACCTGATCGACACCACCGACATGTCNCCCCACGACCTGAAGGCCGAGCTTGCCCGCTGGTTNCGCGCCGCAGGGGCGCAACGTCTGGCGGTCTCGGTGCAAAGCTTTTCCNNCTACAAGCGCGGCCTGCCGCGCGGCGTGGACATGGTCTTTGACTGCCGGTTCCTGAAGAACCCCTATTGGGTGCCCGACCTGCGCGACCTTGATGGCCGCGATCCCCGCGTCGCCGCCCATGTCGCCAGCGACCCGCGCCATGCCGCCTTCATCCGCAAGGTGACAGAGCTGTTGCTGCTATTGCTTCCCGCGCAACTGGACGAGGGCAAGGCGCATCTGACCATCGGCTTCGGGTGTACCGGCGGGCAACACCGCAGCGTTACCGTGGCGGAAGAAATGGGCAAGGCGCTTGCAGAAGCGGGTTGGCCGGTGTCAAAACGTCACCGGGAACTGGAACGCCGCGCAGCAGCATTGCTTACGGCGAAAGTGGGGGCAGGCGGTCCTTGATCGGCATCGTGATCGTCGCGCATGGCGGGCTGGCCCGGGAGTATCTCTCGGCTGTCGAACATGTCGTCGGCCCGCAACAGGGCATGCGCGCCATCGCCATCGAGGATGACCACAACCGCGCCCGCAAACAGGCCGAAATCTGCGCCGCCGCCGATGACGTCGGCACCGGGCAAGGCGTTGTCGTCGTCACCGACATGTTTGGCGGCTCGCCCTCGAACCTGTCGCTGATGGCCTGCGCTNNAAGCTCGGGCCGCCGCATCGTCTATGGCGCCAACCTGCCCATGCTGATCAAGCTGGCCAAATCCCGCGACCTGCCGGTACGCGACGCGGTCGCCGCCGCGCTCGACGCCGGGCGCAAATACATCAACAGCCTCGATCTTGGCGGAGGTGACTAGGCCTTGACGACCCCCATCGCCCGCAGCTTCCGCATCGTCAACGAAAAGGGCCTGCATGCCCGCGCCTCGGCCAAGTTTGTCGAGGTCGTGGAACGCCACGACGCCAAGGCCGAGGTCTCGAAGGACGGCATGACCGTGTCGGGCGACTCGATCATGGGGCTTTTGATGTTGGCAGCTTCGCGCGGAACCACTATTGAGGTCGAAACCAGCGGCGCCGAAGCCGAAACGCTTGCCAATGCGCTTCAGGCGCTGGTGGCAGACAAGTTCGGCGAGGATTACTGATCCCGGCCGCTGTGGAAGAAGGCTCGTCCGCTTGACCGACACGGAAAGACCCGAAGACAGCGCAGGTGCGCCGCGCCACGCNNGGTGGCCCGGGCCTATGACATGCGCACTGTNCCTATCCTAAGCACCTTCAAGAACCCGATCAAGGCCAACGCCATCCGCAGCATCGAATGGCTGACGGCCAAGCCAAAGCTTCTGTACCTGATCCGCCAGTTCGAACGCTCCGGCGCGCCCTTTGGCGTGCCGTTCTGGCCCAAGGCGATCCGCCAGATGGGCATCGACATCCAGACCCCGCCCGAGGAGATTGCCCGTATCCCGGCCACCGGCCCGCTGGTGGTTGTGGCCAACCATCCCTCCGGGTTGGTCGATGGCATGATCCTGTGCGAGATGGTCGCCCGCGTCCGCCCCGACTTCAAGATCCTCACCCGGTCGCTCCTGACCGGCATCCCCGAGATCGAGGAGTTCATGATCCCCGTGCCCTTCCCGCACGAGGACAACNNGCGCGAACTTGGCCTGCAGATGCGCGACGACACGATGAAGCACCTGAANGTAAGCGGCGCGATCATCCTGTTTCCGGCGGGCAAGGTCGCCATGTCGCCGGGCTGGTGGGGCCCCGCCGTCGAAGGCGAATGGAACGTCTTTACCCACAAGATCGTGCGCTCGTCCGGCGCCACCATCGTGCCGATCCGCTTCTCCGGCCAGAACTCCCGCTGGTTCCAGATCGCCAACCAGTTGGGCGACACGCCGCGCCAGGGCCTGCTGCTGTACGAAATCCGCCGCGCCCTGAACAAGCCGCAGCGCCCCCATGTGGGTGAGCCCATCCCCGCCTCGGTGTTGAAGGATTGGGAAGGCAACCCGCGCGGCTTCCTCGCCTGGCTGCGCGAGACGACGCTGTCGCTCGGCCGGTAGGAAGGACGAGAATTGTGCCCTCTGTTCCCGGATCTCTGAACAGCCTTGAACGCGACTAGGCTCCAGGCTTTGGGCGCAGTGGCTCCAGATAACTCTTGCCCTCGCTATGATTTCGGGCGACCACTTTCTAAGTGGTGCGCATTCTTGTGATGCGAGCGAGGATAAGCTGTGAAATTGAAAGAACCGATTGGTATCATCTCATTCTTGGTCATTCTCCTAGTCGGGACTATGGCGCCTGCCGAGAATCTTACGCGCCCGCAGAAGAACGCGGTCAGATCGGCGGAGAGCTACTTGAGTTTTCAGGCATTCTCTCGCGCTTACCTCATTGACCAGCTTTCATCTCCGTATGGGGATGGATACGACCGGGCTGACGCAACAGCAGCTGTCAACAGCCTGTCTGTGGATTGGAACGTTCAGGCCGCTCGAGCCGCAGAGCAATACCTCAAAATGATGGGCTTCTCCTGCAAAGGATTGATTGAACAGCTTTCTTCTAGTTCAGGGGACAAGTTTACACCCAGCGAGGCTGCGTACGGAGCAAAGCAAGCTGGGGCTTGCTGACGCGAGGCCGGAACGCCTCCATACAGCATGCCCTTCTAATTACGTAACGATTGCGTCCATTGCTTTCTGCATGGTTGTCAGCGCGGTGCCCAATTGCGTGGCTCTGGGTATTGTCGGCTTGCTTTTTCGGGCAGGGTCCACCATTCACCGCGTCGGCACCGGCACCTCGCCCCGGTAATCGTAGAACCCGCGCTGCGTCTTGCGGCCCAGCCACCCCGCCTCGACATACTTGGTCAACAGCGGGCAGGGCCGGTACTTGGTGTCCGCCAGCCCCTCGTACAGCACGTTCATGATCGCCAGGCAGGTGTCCAGCCCGATGAAATCCGCCAGCTCCAGCGGCCCCATCGGATGGTTCGCCCCCAGCTTCAGCGCCATGTCGATGGACTGCACGTTGCCCACGCCTTCATACAGCGTATAGACCGCCTCGTTGATCATCGGAATCAGGATGCGGTTCACGATGAAGGCCGGGAAATCCTCGGCGCTCGCCGCGGTCTTGCCCAGGCTCTCCACCACCCCCAGCATGGTCTGATAGGTCGCCTGGTCGGTGGCGATGCCGCGGATCAGCTCGACCAGCTGCATCACCGGCACCGGGTTCATGAAGTGGAACCCCATGAACTTTTCCGGCCGGTCCGTCCGGCTTGCCAGCCGGGTGATCGAGATCGACGAGGTGTTCGACGTCAGGATGGTCCCCGGCGCCAGATGCGGCTGAAGCGCGTCGAAGATCTGCTGCTTCACCGTCTCGCGCTCGGTCGCCGCCTCGATGATCAGGTCCGAAGGCCCCAGATCGGTCAGCACCATCGTGGTGCGGATGCGCGCCATCGCCGCCGCCTTGTCCTCGGCCGACACCTTGCCGCGCGACACCTGCCGGTCCAGGTTCTTGTCGATGGTGGCGACGGCGCGGTCCAGGCTGTCCTGGGCGATGTCGTTCAACAGCACCTCATAGCCCGCCAGGGCAAAGACATGGGCAATGCCGTTGCCCATCTGCCCCGCGCCCACGACACCCACCGTCCGGATAGCCATTCTCGCCCCCGCTTTTCTGCGCCCGCAGCTTAGGCGNNGCGGCGGTGCGGGGGTGCAAGGCCGCCAGACGTGTAGAATTGTCGCTTTAGCCCGACGGTAACCGGATCGGCCACCCTGACCCGTGGGTGTGATGAAACTTGGGTGGGACCGATGGCTTATGCCTATCCCCGTGACGGGGCTCTTGACTATTTTCCCTGCCGCTATGGCAATTCGCGGCTTCTGTTCCGCGGCCCCCGGCGCGATCTCGACGCGCCCTATGCCGCCATCCTGGGCGGGACCGAGGTCTATGGCAAGTTCGTGCCACGGCCCTTCCCGGACCTGCTGGAAGAACGGCTCGGCCGTCCGGTGGTGAACCTTGGCTGCGTCAACGCCGGGCTCGACGCCTTCCTGAACGATGCCGATACGTTGCAGGTCGCCCGCGGCGCCGACTGGGCGGTGATCCAGGCGCTTGGCGCACAGAACCTGACCAACCGCTTCTACACGGTGCATCCCCGCCGCAACGACCGCTTCGTCGCCGCTTCGGCCGAGTTGCGGGCGCTGTACCGTGACGTGGATTTCACCGAATTCACCTTCACGCGCCACCTGCTGGCGGTGTTGCAGGCCCGTTCGCCCGCCCGCTTTGCCGCCATCGCGGCCGAGCTTCAGGCCACCTGGCGCGACCGCATGACCCGGCTCCTGTCGCGCCTGCCCGGTCGCCGCTTCCTGTTGTGGCTGGGCGAAACCGCGCCCCCGGCGGGCCATGCCGCCGACCCGCTGGCGCTAAGCCCCTTCGTCGATGCCACGATGCTGCGCGCCCTTGGCCCGCTGGTCGATGGCGTGGTCGAGGTGCGGCTCGATCCGCCGGGGCAGGATTTGTCGGGCCTCGCCTTTTCGCCGCTCGACGCGCGGCTGCCGCCGCCGTCCCGGCCGCCACCGACCACCGCCGCATTGCCGAGGCCTTGGCCGCGGCCCTGTCCGCAGCCCGCAAATGAACCGGCGCGCCCCGCTTTCCGGCGACCGGTGTCTTGCAGCAAGCCGGTCAGTTCCGGCACCAGGGCGGCTCTGTTGCACAGACCGGCTGCTGACCGGAGGTCCCCTTTCCCCGGACAGAGCTTTCCTGCGACCTTCGTGCCGGGCGTTCAGAACGCGGTGAAGCCGTCGAGCACGGCAACACGGACCTGGAACGCCGCCACCTGACGGTCGAAATCCTGCGCGCTCGGGCGTAAGCCGAACAGGTCATCACCAAGGGCCGGAAGCGGCTGACCCCAACCCGTAGGATGGGCAATCTGCCCATCCCCCGCAGCAGAAGGGCCGCCCGAAGGCGGCCCTGTATCCCGGTCAGGGGCCAGGAACTCAGGCGTTGACCACGTCCTTCAGCGCCTTGGCGATGGCGAACTTCACCTGCTTGTCAGTNNAAGCGGTCAGCATCTCGCCCGTGGCGGNGTTGCGCACCTGGCGTTCCGGCCGCGCCTTGCAGGCAACCTTGCCCAGGCCCGGCACGGCCACCGAGCCGCCAGCGGCGACTTCGCGCGCCACCACCACGGCCAGCGCGTCCAAGGCGGCGCTTACGGTCTTCTTGTCCGATCCCATGGCGTCGGCAAGCGCGGCCACCAGTTGGGTCTTGGTCATGGGTTTGTTCATCTTCTTGTCCCCGGTCGTTGTTCTGATGCCCCGTCAGCGCAGGGTTCCGGCGGCCTGCGGAGCGATTCCTCAGGCTAGAGCCGGTTTTCTTACCGGGATCAAGCCCCGATATCCCAAATTTCCGGCGCAAACCGGCAAGTGCCGCCACATCACAGGAAGGCTGTTTCCTCGAAGCTGCGCAGTTTGCGGCTGTGGATGCGTTCCAGAGGCTGCTTACGCAGCAGCTCCATCGCGCGCACGCCGATCTGCAAATGGCGCGACACCTGGGTCCGGTAGAACTCCGATGCCATGCCGGGCAGCTTCAATTCGCCATGCAGCGGCTTGTCGCTGACGCACAGAAGCGTGCCATAGGGCACGCGGAACCGGAAGCCGTTGGCGGCGATGGTGGCGCTTTCCATGTCCAGCGCGATGGCGCGCGACTGGGACAGGCGGCGCACCGGGCCGGACTGGTCGCGCAGTTCCCAGTTGCGGTTGTCGATGGTGGCGACGGTGCCGGTGCGCATGATGCGCTTCAGCTCATAGCCTTCCAGCTGCGTCACCGCCTCGACCGCATCTTCCAGCGCGATCTGGATCTCGGCCAGCGCCGGGATCGGCACCCAGATCGGCAGGTCGTCGTCCAGCACATGGTCTTCGCGCAGATAGGCATGGGCCAGGCAGAAATCGCCCAGGCTCTGGCTGTTGCGCANGGTAGCGCAGTGGCCCACCATCAGCCAGGCATGGGGCCGCAGCACGGCGATGTGGTCGGTCGCCGTCTTGGCATTCGACGGACCAACGCCGATGTTGACCAGCGTGATGCCATCGCCATCGGCCCGCTTCAGGTGATAGGTCGGCATCTGCGGCGTCTTCGAAGTCGGCTCCAGCATCTGGTCGGGCGCGGTGATGACGGCATTGCCCGGCGCCACAAAGGCGGTGTAGCCCGAATCCGGATCGGCCAGCATGGCGCGGGCGATGGCCTCGAACTCCTCGACGTAGAACTGGTAGTTGGTGAACAGCACATAGTTCTGGAAATGCACCGGGTCGGTGGCCGTGTAATGGCTCAGCCGCGCCANGCAGTAATCCACCCGTTGCGCGGTGAACGGCGCCAACGGGCGCGAGCCGTCGGGGTTGCGGATGCGCGTGCCGTTGACGATGTCGTCGTTGGTGGTGGCCAGATCCGGCACGTCAAAGATGTCGCGGATCGAAAACTCCAGCACGCCCTCGTGCGGGATCGTGACATCCGGCCGCCCCGCCACCGCGAAATGCAGCGGGATCGGCGTTTCCGACGCGCCGATCACCACCGGCTGACCATGGTTCTGGATCAAGAGCGACAGCTGCTGGATCAGATAGTTGCGGAACAGGTCGGGTCGCGTCACCGTGGTGGCATAGGTGCCGGGTGCCGAAACATGACCGAAGGACAGCCGCGAGTCGGTCTTGTCGAAGGTGCGCACGGTCAGCCGGATTTCCGGGTAGAAGGCCCGCATCCGCGCCCCGGGATGGCCGTTGGTGGCCGCATCCGAAAAGGCCCGCGTCAGGAACTCCGTCGCCTGGGCAAACAGCGCCTCCAGCCGGTCCACCGCCAGGGCGGCATCGGTGAAGGCCTCGGGCGGCGGGGTCTCGGGGGTGTAAACGGGCAGGGGGTCGCGTCTTGCATGGGGTCACCGGATGGGGTTGGCCATCTAAAGCGGAGGAACGGACCCATATCAAGTGAAGCCTTGGTAAATCCCGGTAAGCGCGCTCAGGGCCGCCGGAACACCGCGATCACCGCCCGGTCATCGGCATGGGCCGCCCCCGNCTGTGCGGCAGCCGCACCATAGACTGGCACTTCGCTCAGCGTCAGCCCGGGCAGCCCGCTCAAGGCCCGGTCGAACCCGGCCGACACCCAGACCCCGGCATTGACCGACAGCGCAAAGACCGCGCCGGGCAGCGCCGTGGCAAGAAGATGCGGCAAGGCCTCGGGCCCGACATGGCCATGGGTGAAGGTGCCGGAACTGACCACGCCCTGGTAGGCCTCGTTGCGCGGCAGCGGGCGGGTAATGTCGGCCTGCAGCAGATCGCGGTAGATGCCCTTCTCGCCCGCCCGCGCCAGCATCGAGGGCGAGATGTCCAGCCCGTCGATCTCGTCCCCGAACCCCAGATTCGCCAGGGCAACCGCCAGAAGCCCGGTGCNCGCGCCGACATCCAGTACCGGGCCCTCGCCGTTACCGCNCAGAAAGGCCGCGGCAACATGGGCGGGCAGGCGATAATCCATGCTGTGGGCAAAACCGGTGTCATAGGTATTTGCCCATTCGCCGTAGACGCGCAGGCAATCTTCAGGACCGGCGATGGAATAGGCTGAATCAAGGGACTTGTCGGACATGATCGCAAGGGAACATCTGGCACGATGAAAATCAACCGGGGTTGAAGCCGCAGGCGCCACGCCGGTATCTGTTGGGCATGAAAACCCTGCTCTCCCTTGGCCACGGCTATTCTGCCCGCGCCCTGGCGCGCCGCCTGGTTCCCCAGGGCTGGCGCGTGATCGGCACCACCCGCACCCCCGCCAAGGCCGAAGCCTTCCGGCAAGAGGCAGTCGAGCCGCTGCTTCTTCCCGCCGATCTTGGCCCGGCACTGGCGGCGGCCAGCCATATCCTGATCTCGGCNCCCGATGCNGGCGGCGATCCNTTCCTGCGCCAGTACGGCGCGCAAATCCGCGCGGCGCGGTAAGCCTGGGTCGGCTATCTGTCCACCACCGGCGTCTATGGCGACCGCCAGGGCGACTGGGTGGACGAAACCACGCCCCCGCCCCCACCGGCGCGCGGCATCTGGCGCTGGCAGGCCGAACAGGACTGGCAGGCCACCGGGCTGCCCGTGCATGTCTTCCGCCTTGCNATCTACGGCCCCGGCCGCGGCCCGTTCGAAAAGGTGCGCGACGGCACCGCGCGGCGCATCGTCAAGGAGGGCCAGGTCTTCAGCCGCTGCCATGTCGATGACATCGCCCAGGTGCTGGAGGCCTCGATCAACCGGCCCAACCCGGGCGCCGCCTACAATGTCTGCGACGACGACCCCGCCCCGCCGCAGGATGTGCTGTCCCATGCCGCCCTGCTTCTGGGCCTGCCGGAACCGCTTACCATCCCTTTCGACCAGGCCGAGATGTCGCCCTTGGCGCGCAGCTTCTATGGCGATTCAAAGCGGGTCAGGAACGACCGCATCAAGGACGAGCTTGGCGTGACGCTGCTTTACCCCGACTACCGCTCGGGCCTTGCCGCCCTGCTGGCCGCCGAACGCCCGGCATGATCGACCGGGCCACAACACCGGCAGATTTCGCCGAAGTGGCCCGGCTGATGCAGGCCCTGCGCGCCCTGGACGAGGCCGAAAGCGCCAAGCTGGGCGTCCGCCCGAAGCGGTGGCGGTCTACTACACCAACCGCTCGGCCACGGCGCTGGCGGCACGCTTCCTGGCCCCCGATGCCGCCATGTTCGTGCTGCGCGACGGCGACACCATCGTTTACTGCGGCGGGCTGGTTCAGGACGCCCCGGCATCGCCGAACTGCGCCATGTCTTCATCGACCCCGCCCTCCGCGGCCGCGGTCATGGCGCCGCCCTCATCGCCCGGCTGATCGACGAGGCCCGCCTGCGCGGCTTCCGCGCGCTGCGCCTGGAAACCGCGGTCTTCCTGACCGCCGCCATCGCGCTGTACCACCGCCTGGGTTTCCGCGACGTCCCGCCCTTCGCGCCCGAGCCCGCGGGCCTTCAAGGCCTGTCGGTCTTCATGACGCTTGACCTCTGATCACGAACCCTTGAAATCCGCGCGGCAGGCCCCATCTCCCATGCGCGGGCCGGGCCCCTCTGACGCCGAACCTGAGAGGTTTGCGTGATGTCGGACCGCATCGACACCGTCGATGTCAGCCCGGACCCCTTGGCAGACCTCGCGGCCAACATGTGCAGAGGACCTATGGAATTCCTGACCCTGATCTTTCTCGGAACCCCCGTCTGGATGTGGCTGGTGTTCCTGTCCCTGGTGATCGGCCTTCTGGTGCTGGACCTTGGCGTCCTGCACAAGGGCGGCGACCATGAAATCGGCGTGCGCGAAAGCCTGATGCTTTCCGCCATGTACATCACCCTGGGCGTCGCCTTTTCCGGCTTCGTCTGGTGGCAGGTCGAACCCGGCATGCCCGGCGCCACCGCCAATTACCTGACCGCCTTCGTGGTGGAAAAGACGCTCGCGATGGACAACGTCTTCGTCATCGCGCTGATCTTCACCTATTTCTCCATCCCGCGCATGTACCAGCACCGCGTGCTGTTCTGGGGCATCCTGGGCGTCATCGTGCTGCGCGGCATCATGATCGGCCTCGGCGCCACGCTGGTGGCTCAATATCACTGGATCCTCTACATCTTCGCCGCCTTCCTCATCGTCACCGGCATCCGCATGATGTTCATGGACGATGCCGAACAGGACATCGGCGACAACCGCGTGCTGAAGTTCCTGCGCGGCCACATGCGCGTGACCGACGGGTTGCGCGGCAACGCCTTCTTCGTCACCGAGCCGGACTCGAAGACCGGCCGCCTGGTGCGCCACGCGACGCCCCTGTTCCTGGCATTGGTGATGATCGAAATCGCCGACCTGATCTTCGCGGTGGATTCGGTGCTTGCGGTCTTTGCCATCACCACCGATCCCTTCGTGGTCTACACCTCGAACATCTTCGCCATCCTTGGCCTGCGCNNGCTTTACTTCGCGCTGGCGGCGATCCTGCACCGCTTCGCCTATCTGAAATACGCGCTGTCGATCCTTCTGGTCTTCATCGGCTCCAAGGTCTTCGTCGCCGACCTCTTCGGATGGGAGAAGTTCCCCGCCAACTGGTCCCTGGGCATCACCCTGGCCATCCTGGCGGCGGGCGTGGCCTGGTCCTTGTGGAAGACCCGGGGTGAACCTGCGGTGATCGCGCCGACCGAAAAGTGATGGCGGCATTCCGCAGCAGGGGTCGGGGACGGCTTGCGCCCCGGCCCCGCAGCGTCCACCTAGGGAAGGGGACGGCAGCGGAAGGATGCGAATGACTCGCGCGACCGACGAGGATGACATCACCGATGCCGACGAACTTCTGGCCGAGGTCGAGGAAAGCGAAACCGAAGAGGCGCCGGAAGCGGCGCGCCGCCGACGCAAGCCGCGCAAGCGGCTGTCGGACATCCTGACCGAAATCGGCACCGACACCGCGCGCACCCGCATCTCGGTCGCCGACATCATGGAGGCGACAGGAGCCCGCGCCATCGGCGCGCTGATCCTGCTGTTCGCCGCGCCGAACGTGCTGCCCACGCCGCCGGGCACCTCGTCGATCCTTGGCATGCCGCTGGTTTACCTGACGGCGCAGCTGATGCTGGGCCGCCTGCCCTGGCTGCCCAAGTTCATCTCCGAACGCTCGATCTACCGCGCCGATTTCATCGGCATGATGGACCGCGCCGCCCCCATCCTCGCCCGCGCCGAGAAGCTGCTGAAACCGCGCTTCAGCCTGCTGATCTCGGCCCCGGCCGAGCGCGTGGTGGGCACGATCTGCTTCATCCTGGCGATGATCCTTCTGCTGCCGATCCCGCTCGGCAACATGCCNGCGCTGGCGATCTGCCTTTTCGCCTTCGGCATCCTGGAAAAGGACGGGCTGTGGATCATCGCCGCNGGGCTGGTGTCCGCCGTGGCCCTGGTCATCGTGTCCGGCGTCATATGGGCCGGGGTGAAGATGGCCGCCTTCCTGGTGATGAACGCGTTCTGAGGCCGCGATTTTTCTGCGAAAATCAGGGCGCTCCGCGGGCTCGGCGCCTGATCGGATGTCAGGCCTCGCTGAAATAGTCTTCGCCGACCGACCGCAGCACATAAGTCTTGCGCGCCCGCACACCCACTTCGTGCTGGATCATCAGCCGCGCCAGCCGATCACCGTTGATCAGGACGATCCGGTGCTGAACCCGGTTCAGGTAATCCTTCGCCTCTCTCGAAAAGTCCGAGGTCGTGACAAAGACACCCTTTGTCGCCCNCTCACCCGTCAGTGATCCGACAAAGGCCTGCAAGGCCGGGCGTCCCACCTTGCTGTCGGGAGCGTACCGCTTCGCCTGGATATAGACGGCATCCAGACCAAGCGCGTCTTCGTTGATGATGCCGTCAATGCCACCGTCGCCGGACCGGCCAATCCGTTCCCCCATCGAACGGTCGCCGCCGCCGTAGCCCATCGCCAGCAAGAGGTCGGCGATGAGTTGCTCGAACCTTGCAGGTGTCACCGCCTGAAGTGCGGCCAAGATGTCATCGACAAGGTCGGTTTCGATCACTGCGAAGGCGGCCTCAATGCTCTCTTGCGGAGTGACAATCAAGTTGGCGACTGACGAGTCCATCGCAGGCGTGGCAACCTCGGTCCCGCGGGTGGCCCCTCCTTGCGCGACCGAGGCCCTGTAGGCGGGCAGTGACCTGATCGTCGCTGAATCGAGCCTCTCTATGCCCGACGAGAGCAGGCTCCGTCCCTCAGCGGACACGCCATAGACGCCGCGCGAAAGTCGGTGGACAAGTCCCGCCTTCATCATGTGGAAGATCGCCCAGTCCGCCCGATCAAAGACGCGAGTCTTGTGCCCGCTGTCGATCAACTCCGCCATTTCGTCCGATGTGAGGCCGAACTCCTTCTGAAGTCCGGGCAGGCAAGCTCTGGCGTTCGTGGCACCCTCGGCGAGAAGCCGTAGGACAGGCAAGAAGAACTCGCTCATACCGGGAACAGACGTCGTCACGCCCTCTTCCCCACCACCGCGACTCCCAGCGTATCCAGCACCTTCGCTTCGATCTGCGCCGCGTCCATGCNCGCGACGCGGTACATCGCTTCGGGCGAAGCCTGGTCGATGAAGATGTCGGGCAGCACCATCGACCGGAACTTCAGCCCGCGGTCGAACACCCNCTCGTCGGCCAGCAGCTGTGCGACATGGCTGCCAAAGCCGCCAACGGCGCCTTCCTCGATGGTGATCAGCGCCTCGTGGTTGCGGGCAAGCCGCAGGATCAGGTCGCGGTCCAAGGGCTTGGCAAAGCGCGCATCCACCACCGTGGCCGTCAGCCCCCGCCCAGCCAGCGCCTCGGCGGCCTTCAGCGTTTCGGCCAGCCGCGTGCCAAAGGACAGAAGCGCCACGCGGCTGCCCTCGCGGATCACCCGGCCCTTGCCGATCTCCAGCGGCACGCCGCGCGCCATCTCGCAGCCCACCCNCTCGCCACGCGGATAGCGAAAGGCGATGGGACCCTCGTCATGCGCGGCAGCGGTGGCGACCATGTGGACAAGCTCTGCCTCGTCCGCCGCCGCCATCACCACCATGCCCGGCAGGTTGGCGAGGAAGGCCACATCGAAGCNTGCGGCATGGGTGGCGCCATCGGCCCCCACCAGCCCGGCCCGGTCGATGGCAAAGCGCACAGGTAGTCGCTGGATCGCCACGTCATGCACCACCTGGTCATAGCCGCGCTGCAGGAAGGTGGAATAGATCGCGCAGAAGGGCTTCATGCCGCCCGCCGCCAGCCCCGCGCTGAAGGTCACCGCGTGCTGTTCGGCGATGCCCACATCGAAGCAGCGCTTCGGAAAGCGGTCGGCGAACAGGTTCAGGCCCGTGCCATCGGGCATGGCGGCGGTGACGGCCACGATCCGGCTGTCGGCCCCGGCCTCCTGCACCAGAGATTGGGCAAAGACCTTGGTATAGCTTGGCGCGTTGGAAATCGCCTTGGCCTGCTGGCCGGTCAGCACGTCGAACTTGCCCGTGGCATGGCCCTTGTCTGCGGCCATCTCGGCAGGGGCATAACCCTTGCCCTTCTTCGTCAGGACGTGAATCAGCATCGGCCCGGTGGCGCGCGCATGGGCCGTGCGCAGCACCGGCAGCAGCTGGTCCAGATCATGCCCGTCGATGGGGCCCAGGTAGGAAAACCCCAGCTCCTCGAACAGCGTCCCGCCCACGGCCATGCCCTTCAGCATTTCCTTCGCCCGCCGCGCGCCTTCCTGGAACGGCTCGGGCAACAGGCTGACCATGCCCTTGGCGGCCGACTTGAACTCCTGGAACGGCGCGCTNNAAGCATAAAGCCGCGACAGGTAGGACGACAGCGCCCCCACCGGCGGGGCGATGGACATCTCGTTGTCGTTCAGGATGACGAACAGCCGCTTCTTCAGGTGGCCCGCGTTGTTCAGCGCCTCAAACGCCATGCCCGCCGACATCGAGCCGTCACCGATCACCGCCACCGCATCGCCCGGATCGCCGCCCAGGTCGGCGGCGCAGACAAAGCCGAGTGCAGCGCTGATCGAGGTGGAACTATGCGCCGCCCCGAACGGGTCATAGGGGCTTTCCGACCGCTTGGTGAACCCCGACAGCCCGCCCTCCATCCGCAAGGTGCGGATGCGGTCGCGCCGCCCGGTCAGGATCTTGTGCGGATAGCACTGGTGGCCCACGTCCCAGATGATCTTGTCGCGCGGCGCGTCGAACACGGCATGCAGCGCCACCGTCAGCTCCACCACACCCAGCCCCGCGCCCAGGTGCCCGCCCGTCACCGACACCGCGCTGATGGTCTCGGCGCGCAGCTCGTCGGCCAGCTGGTGCAGCTCGCGGTCGCTCAGCCGTTTCAGGTCGGCGGGCAGATGCACGCGGTCCAGAACCGGGGTTTTCGGTCGGTCGCTCATCCCTGGCCCCTCTCAGCTTTCGCGCGAGATAGCGAAGCGCGCGGCCTGCCGCAAGTTTTCCGCCGCCGCCCCATAGGGCGCAAGCGCGGCGCAGGCCTCTTCGACCAGATCGGCGGCGCGGCGCCGGGCGCCCTCCAGCCCCAGAAGCGAGACGAAGGTGGCCTTGCCCGCGCCCGCATCCTTGCGCAGCGCCTTGCACCTNNTTTCGGGGTCGCCCGTCACGTCAAGAATGTCGTCGGCAATCTGGAAGGCCAGCCCCATCGNCGCCTAAGCATAGGCCGCAAGCCGCGAAGGGTCCGCCCCGGCGATCAGCGCCCCGGCCTCCGCCGAAAACCGGATCAGCGCGCCGGTCTTGGCGCCCTGCAAGGCGGTGATCTCGTCCAGCGTCAGCGGCCGCCCCGCCGTCTCGGCGGCAATGTCCAGCGCCTGGCCCAGCACCATGCCCTCGGCGCCACTGGCCCGCGCCAGCCCGGCCACCAGCGCCACCCGCCGCTCGGCCGGGCCGATCACCGGGTCCGTCAGCAACTCAAACGCCAGCGTCTGCAGGGCATCGCCCGCCAGCACCGCCGTCGCCTCGTCCCACTTCACATGGACGGTCGGCACGCCGCGGCGCAGATCGTCGTCGTCCATGCAGGGCAGGTCGTCATGCACCAGGCTATAGGCATGCAGCGCCTCGACCGCCGCCGCCACCGGCAGCGCGGCCCCATCGCCGATGCCATGCAAAGCCGCCGATTCCACCACCAGAAAGGCGCGCAGCCGCTTGCCGCCCCGCGCGGCATAGGCCATCGCCTGCACCACGGGCACGTCCGGCCGCGCGGCCAGCACCTGCATCAGATGCGCCTCGGTCAGCCGCGCCACCCCGGCCAGACGGTCGGGAAAGCTCACAGCCCCTCCGCCGGGGTGGTGCCGATCGCCTTGCCCTCGGCGGCGCGGATCAGTTCCACCTTGGCCTCGGCATCCTTCAGCTTGGCCGCGCAATGCACCTTCAGCGCCGCGCCGCGCTCGTACAGCGCAATGGATTCCTCCAGCGGCACGTCGCCCTTTTCCAGGGCCGAGACCACCTTTTCCAGCGCGGCCATCGCCTCTTCGAAACTCATGCTGGCGATGTCAGCGCTCATGGCGTTCCCCTTGCCAATTCCCCACATGCGCCGCGACGCTTGCCGCCAGCGCGTCCAGATCATATCCGCCCTCCAGGGCAGACACCACCCGCCCGCCGCAGCAGTCGTCAGCCAGATCGGTGATGGCACCGGTCAGCCAAGCGAAATCGTCCACTTTCCAGGTCAGGCTCGACAGCGGATCGGCCTTATGTGCGTCGAACCCGGCGCTGACCAGCACCAGCTCGGGCTGCCAGCGCCGCAGATCATCCAGGACTGGCTCCCAAACGCGCCACATCTCGGCCCCGCCCGACCACGCACGCAGCGGCAGGTTGGTAATCTGTCCATGCGCGCCACGCTCGCTCACCGAGCCGGTGCCGGGATAAAGCGGCATCTCATGCGAGGACACAAAGCGCACGCGCGCCTCGTCCCACAGCAGGTCCTGCGTGCCGTTGCCGTGATGCACGTCGAAATCCAGCACCGCCACGCGCGACAGCCCGTGCAGGTCCAGCGCCCGCTTCGCGCCGATGGCCACCGTGCCGAACAGGCAGAAGCCCATGGCGGTCTGCGCCTCGGCATGATGCCCCGGCGGCCGCGCCGCCAGGAACGCCCGCTGCGCCCGCCCTTCGATCACCGCATCCACCGCCGCAGCCATGCCGCCCACCGCCCGCAGCGCGGCATCCAGCGAGCCCGGCGACAGGAACGTATCGCCATCCAGCTGCGCCCAGCCTTCCTGCGGCACGGCGGCCGCCACGCGCTCGGCATAGGCGCGCGGATGACAGCGCGTCACCTCCTCCAGCGCGGCCAGCGGCGCTCGGCNGCGCGTGACCGGCAGGTAACNCAGCCCGCGCTCCACGGCAGCCAGCCGATCCATCCGCTCGGGATGACCGGGCGGCGTGACATGGCGGGAACAATCGGCATGGGACAGGACAAGAACGGTCACGGGCTTCTTCTTTGCGAAAATACTCTGGGCAGACCATTGGTTTCGCCATTGGTTCAAGAAACCAATGGGCTGGGGCAAAGCCCCGGCGGTCAGCCAGCTTCAATCCGGTTGCAGCATATAGCCCTCGCCGCGCACCGTCTGCAGATAGCGCGGCTGCTTCGGATCGGCCTCGATCTTGCGCCGCAGCCGCGTGATCTGCACATCCACCGCCCGCGCTTCCGGGTTGGCCTCGTCCGCCCGGCCCAGATCGCCCGTCAGCCGCTCGCGGCTGATCGGCTGGCCCGGTTCGGCGGCAAAGACCCGCATCAACGCCGCCTCGGTCGCCGTCAGCCGCACCAGCTCGGCCCNCCGCCACAACTCGCCGCGATCCACGTCATAACGCGCCTCGCCCAGGGTCAGCACCTTGGGCGCGGNGCTCTCTTGCTTTGCCGCGGGCACCCGGCGCAGGATGGCATTAATGCGCAGCAGCAATTCCTTTGGCTCGAAGGGCTTGGCCAGGTAGTCATCCGCCCCGGCTTCCAGCCCCTCGATCCGGTTCGCCGTCTCGCCGCGCGCGGTCAGCAGAAGGATCGGCATCGCCAGCCGCTTGCGCAGGTCGCGGGTGAAGCTGATGCCATCTTCCCCCGGCATCATCACGTCCAGCACGATCAGGTCGAAGTCCAGCCCGGCGATCAGCCGACGCGCCTGCGCCGCATCGCGGGCGGTCGTCACCAGAAACCCGCTGCGGATCAGGAACTTCTGCAACAGGCCGCGGATGCGTTCGTCGTCATCGACGATCAGAAGGTGCAGTTGCGGCTCGCTCATGGGCCGCCCTCCTTCATGCGGTTGAACTGGCGGCGCATCTCCGGGTCCATCATCGCCTCCAGCACCTGACGGAACCCCTGCACCGCCTGCGGCCCGGCGGCGCGGTAGGCCGCCCGCATCCGCGCCCGCTGCGCGTCGGACAATTCGCGTTCCAGCGCGGCGCCCTNTTCGGTCAGGTGCAGATGGCGTTCGCGCCGGTCCTGCTTGCCCACCCGCGCCTCGACCAGCCCATCGTCCACCAGGGTTCGCAGCACGCGGTTCAGGCTCTGCTTCGTTACCCCCAGGATGGCCAGCAGGTTGGATACGGTCGTGCCGGGGCTGCGATGGATGAAGTGCAGCGCGCGGTGATGCGCGCGGCCATAGTCCATGCCTTCCAGGATCCGGTCCGGATCGGCGGTAAAGCCGCGATAGGCAAAGAACATCGCCTCGATGCCCTTGCGCAGCTGCTCGTCGGTCAGGAACAGCAGGCTTTCGCCGCCGCCCTGGCTTCCCGAACCTTCCCCCATCCTGCCTGCCCTCCGGCGCCGGTCCGGCGATGTCATCCCGGTGCCAAGTATCCTTCGCCCGTGCGGCAAGGTCCAGCCCGAAGGCTGGACCGGCAGGGTCTCAGGGGCGGCTTTCGGCAGGTCGCCGCAATTCGAGGCCGNAGGCCTTTAAGCAAAGCGGTCGGCCATCCAGGCCAGCGCCACCGGAGCGCCTTCGCTCATTGCGCCGTCATGGTCGGCGCCCGCCACGACGCGGTATTCCAGGTCGTTGCCGCCCGCACACAGCTGTTCTGCCAACGTGTCGGTGGCCGAGGGGAAGACCGTCACATCCTTGTCGCCCTGCAGGATCAGCGTCGGCGCCGCGATCTTCAGCGCGCCGGGTTCGTTCTGCGCCGCCACCGCCAGGAAAGCGGTCAGGTCCGGTTCGGGCAGGAACTGGTCCTTCGCGATCACGCTGGCCCAATGACCTTCGGTCAGCGCGTGGCTCATGCACTGGACATACAGTTCCGGAAGCGCGGCAAGGGCCTCGGCCGAAAGGATCCGGTCCAGCGCAATCTCGGGATGGGTGGTGGAGTACGAGATCAGCACATAGGTCACATAGGGCACCGACAGTTCGACCTTGTCGGAACTGCGCACCAGGTCCAGGCTGGCGATCTGCGATCCGGGCGCCATGGCGATGTTGCCGACCAGTTCAAACCCGTCCAGGTCGCCCGGGCCCTCGGCGGCAGTGAACAGGTCGGCATGGCCGCCCTGCGAATGGCCCATCACCGCATAGCGGGTGCCGATTTCCGGCTCCAGGCTGCGGGCGGCGCGCAGCATGTCCAGCGCGTTCCAGCCGTTCGGCCTGCCCTGCAGGAAGGGGTGGAAGCCGCCGGTCCCCAGCCCCTGATAATCGGTCGCCACCACCGCATAACCCTGGGCGACGAACTGGTCCAGAAGCCCGCGGATCACCGCGATGTATTCGTGTTCGGGCCCGGTGTCCGTATCGCGCGAAGGTCCGCAGACGGCGGCAAGCCCGGTTGTGCCATGCGTCCAGGTGATCACCGGCCAGCCGGTCGCGGGCGGCACGCCCTTCGGCACCGAAACCGTGCCCGTCACCACCACGGGCGCGCCAGACGGGTCGCGCGACTGGTACATGACCAGCGTGTTCCGTGCCGCGCTTGGCAGCGCCATCGTGCCGTCCAGCGCGCGGGCGCGCAGCACCGATCCGGCTTCGCCGCCAGGCAGGGGATCGGGAATGTCATAGAAGGCCAAGCCTTCGGGGCCGGTAGGCACGTCTGCCAGGGCCGGAGCCAAAGCGACCGTGGCCAGGCACAGCGCCAGGGCCAGCGGATGAAACACGCGGCGGGAACGGGTCAAGGCAAGCTCCTCCTGCAATCTTGACGTGCAGGATGAGGCTCTGACGGTGACGAGAACAAGACGCAAAGCTGGCAGGAGTGGTACACAGATCGGGGCCAGGCGGAATTTAAGTCAGCCTTGTTGACATTCCTGGAATCACTTGTTAGCTGAGCCGGGCAAAAGATGAAAGATTGTGTCCGCAACGGACCTATCTGGCGCAACATTTGAAAAGACCTCGCGGAGGAGGCCGGAATGGCAAGCTATGACGATCGTGACGGGTTCATCTGGATGGATGGCAAGCTGGTGGAATGGCGCGGCGCCAACGTCCACATCCTGACCCACGCCCTGCACTACGCTTCGGCCGTCTTCGAAGGCGAGCGCTGCTACAACGGCAAGATCTTCAAGGGCACCGAGCATTCGGAGCGCTTGATCCAATCCGGCAAGCTTCTGGACATGGACATCCCCTACACCGTGGCCGAAATCGACGCCGCCAAGGCCGAGGTGCTGAAGGCCAACGGCCTGACCGACGCCTATGTCCGCGCCATCGCCTACCGCGGCGCCNNAGGAAATGGGGTCGCCTCGCTGGCCAACCCGGTGCGCCTGGCCATCGCCTGCTGGACCTGGGGCGCCTATTACGGCGACGCCAAGTTCAAGGGCGCCAAGCTGGATATCTCGAAATGGAAGCGCCCCTCGCCGGAAACCATCCCGTCCGAGGCCAAGGCGGCCGGTCTCTACATGATCTGCACCATGTCCAAGCACGCCGCCATGGCCAAGGGCTGCTCTGACGCGATGATGTTCGACTACCGCGGCTATGTCGCCGAGGCGACCGGCGCCAACATCTTCTTCGTCAAGGACGGCGAGGTCCACACCCCCAAGGCCGACTGCTTCCTGAACGGCATCACCCGCCAGACGGTGATCGGCATGCTGAAGGACATGCAGGTGAAGGTCCACGAACGCCACATCCTGCCGGAAGAGCTGGAAAGCTTCGAACAGTGCTGGCTCACCGGCACCGCCGCCGAAGTCACCCCGGTGGGCGAGATCGGCCCCTACCGGTTCGAGGTCGGCGAACTGACCCGCCGCGTGGCCACCGAATACGAAAAGCTCGTCCGCGCCTGACCGGCCCGGGGCGCATCCGCAACCCCCGCTTAACCAAACCCGCGGTCTCCTTCCCGCAGAAGGAGACCGCCCATGCCCCACCTNCCCCTGACCGCCATCGACGACAGCGCCCTCCCGCGCGACCGTACCACGCTCGACCCCGCGGCGCTCCAGTCCCTCACCGCCTCCATCGCCGCCGAGGGCCTGCGCCACCCCATCGAGGTCTTCGAACTCGCCCACCCCCAGGGCCAGCGCCTCTACGGCCTCATCTCCACCTGCGGCGCCTCACTGCGCACCGCNCAGCTCGCCGCCCTCAACCCCGCCTTCGCCACCATCCCGGCGGTGATCCGCACCCCCGCCGACCTCCCCGCCGCCATGGCCGCCATGGTGACGGAAAACGAAATCCGCGAACCCGTCTCGCCATGGGAGAAGGCCGCGCTGATCCTCACCGCCACCGAACAGGGCCTCTTCCCCACGCCCGATGCCGCGATCCTCGCCCTCTTCCCGCATTCTCCCCGCCAGACCCGCGCCCGCCTGCGCGCCGCCATCGAGGTCCTCTCCGCCCTCGACGGCCTCTTCACCACNCCCCACCGCCTCTCCGCCGCCCGCATCGACGCCCTGGCAGCGGCGCTCCGCCTGGGGTTCGAGGACGCGCTGACCGAGGCCCTCCTCCCCTCNCGCGGCCAGGCGCTCGACACGCAATGGCAAGCCATCGCNCCCCTCCTCGCCGAATCCCGCTCGCCGAGGGGCGCGCCCGGCCTCACCCCCGGCCGCCCCCGCCGCACCCTCACCCTCCGCCAGGGCCTGACCATCCGCCGCGAAATGACCCGCACCGGCTGGCTCCTCCGCTTCTCCGGCCCCGAGGCGAGGTCCGGCGGCCTCATCGACGACGTGCTGGACGAGGTGGAGAGGTGGTTTCAGGTGAGGTGAGGGGGCGCCCGGAGTAGGGCGGGGTTCCACCCCGCCATGCCAATCGCCCAGACCGTAGGCCGGGGTTCATACCGGCCCATCCCACGGTGCTCCACTTGCTGCCGCGCTCCCTTGCGATTATCGGTGGAGTGAAGCTTGGCCTACGGCTAGCCGCTTCGCGTATCACGCCAACGAACCAGAACTACATTGCCAGTTGAATTCCCGCAAAGTGCAGCACGGATACGCCACACGAGGCACTCAGTGGCAAACCGAGAGCCTGTCGCGCACTAGCCCGTAATGCCGCGCCCCTGGAAACCGCTTGTCGAACGTATCCATGTTTGACAGTGCGTAAGCGAGAAAGACGTCAAATGACACCAGCCGCCTGCTCCTGAACCTCTCCGAATACCAAGCAAACCAATGGTAGATTAGCCGAATGATCGTCTTTCCATAAAATACTGTCAATGAACCTTTCGGGCCACAAGCAGGAATGGCCACCGGGCGGCTCCCGGTCTTGGCAAGACTCTTGCATCCTCTTAGTAAGGCTTTTGCATTGATTTTCGGAAGTGCGCCCTTGGCGGATTCTATTATTGATTGAGGCTTGTGCCGGTCAAATAATCGGCCTTTGCAATCCAAATACTTCATATCAATCAGGCTCGCTTGCCAGATCCTACGACGTGATCTACTCAAGAAATCTTCGTATTCCAGCTTCGCCGCAGGCACATCCCGCACGTTCGCAAATAGACCCAAGACACTCTCGAACTTTAGTGCTGCCGCGAGATCGGACTCCCAGCTGTAGCCAAAGGTGTAGAAGACTTGCGGGTGAAAAATCTCGCGCCCTAAGTAAGGATCATAATCCGAGTCCATTGCTGCAAAACCGTCCGTATTGAGCCCGAAACTATATCCTCCGCGATACTCAACACATTCGCCTTTGCGCCGACGCTCTTGACTTTCAGCTTCCTCCCAGTTGAAGATAACACGTTCTCCCAGAATACCTCGTCAAAGCTGCGCGACTGGTGGTCTTCTTGGTCGCCCTCGCAGTAGACAATTAGATCCACTCCGTGGAAAAGATGCTCATTTGCGAGGCCATAAGCGGTTCTCTTAAACATCGACGAAGCAGCTCTCCGCGTGGATTACTCGGTCAGAAAACGGGCCAACAATATCAGGCGAGTGAGTCGCGCATATTATTTGACAAGAAGGGTTTAGCTTTCTTACATTCTCAAATAGGACTGCCTGCCAATCCACATGGAGTGACAATTCCGGCTCGTCAGATATGAACACTACGGGGCGTCCCTCCTGCAATAGAGCTTCACCGAGAAGAATGAAGAGCTGCTTCTCGCCGGAGGACAGGGCATCGACATCAACCTCCTCCATCTTGCGCGATCTCGTAATCTGGATCTTTGGGTTATTCCGCTGGTCGAAATGCAGTTCTTTGCCCGTGAAAAGCGTATTAATGATTTGCTCGAAGCTTGCTCTGGGTTTGAAGATTTCGTTTCGCCGAACGACAAGCTCCCGCCAGCGATTGACAATTTGGCGAAGTCGAGCGGAGTCGGAAAGGGTTCCAATAGTCTCTAAAGTCAATGCGTTAGAATCATGATATGCCTTCCTCGCTCGCTCAAGGCGAGTGAAATGTGAGCTCACGCTCTTCGTCGCCTTCGAATTAGAGACGCCAAGGTCGCGCAGGGCACTAATGAGTGCTGNTCTTTCCTCAGGGTCATCCTCCGAAGAGGCAATCCTCTCAANAAAGCTGTGCCGTTCTTCGATAAATGATAAAAATACTTGCTCTTGGAATTGCTTATTCTCTTCATTAGCTTGAGAGGACAGAAGGGAGAAGTATGAGGAGAACTTCCCTGAAAGTTCAGATATCTTCTGATCAATTGATGAATCGAACTCTTCTTCTCTCGGAAATCGAGCAAATTTGTCAATGGAGTTTCGGTGAACCGAAAGCCAGTTCACTTCAACAAGAGCAGACAACACGCCGCCAAGTTTGGCGCCAACTTCAACAAGCCGCTTGGTCCTTATGGATCGTGGCTCGCGATAGACTCTACCATCGAACGGGCTATCGACTACGTAAATGGCTCCTTTGTCAGTGGTTCTCTCTCTGATGGTAAACGTTAGAGTCACGCCACCCGTGGCATCGTTGACCGATTTGACAATCTCAATAATCGGCTTCTTGTTCGCGCCATGAGACTTCAGAGTTATTATCAGCTTCGAAAATGAAATAGAATATAGAACCGAAATGTCTGCCCGCATGGCCGCAGATATCAAGTTGATGATTGTAGTCTTTCCCGTGCCGTTCTTGCCAATAAGGAAGTTCAGATCCTTGTTGAACTTAACTTCAACATGCCGGTCGCCCCAGAACCCGAAGATCTGCACCGATTCCACGTAATTCATAGTGCCCCCTTTTCCTCCAAGATAACAGGTTGATGTCGTCCGGCAAGAGGATGAGTGCAACCGTCGAAGGCGCGATCCTGCTATCAATTTCTGTGTAGGTTGCAAGCATGTGCGCGCCGCAACGTCTAACCATCTTAAGGGGAGGGCCGTCCACGGATGCTCGTTCCGCCTTCCCCCAATCCTTAAGCGAGCGTAGGGTGCGCATTCATCGCGCACCTTCGCGCCACAGCCATTATGGGCAAAACACGATGCGCCCAAAGGCGCCCACGTTCACCCAATCCTTAAGTCCAAGTTAATCCGCGCCCGTAACCCCTTGATATCCCTCGCCCCGACCAGGCGTCCGAGCTCGGACGCCTCAGAAGTCGATGGCCAGGCCCTTCTTTCCCAGTCCCCATAGCGGACGGGTTCGGGCCCTTGCGGCCGCCGAGTTCGACCGGCAGGACCACCTCCCGGCCGCCCGCCGCCGCTCTTCGGCCTCGGCCAGGGCCCTCTGGGCCGCCGGGGGCAGGTCGGGATCGGGGGCGGGGTCTCGTCGGTCATGGCTTCCTTCCGTCCGGGGCTGAGGAGGGTTATACCCTCCCGGACCATGGGGCAAGGTGACAGGATGGCAGGCAAGGCAACGGCACGGGGCGCGGCCCTGGCCCTGATCCGGGCGGTGATGGAGGGCGGCCAGACCCTGGCCGAGGCCGAGCCCGCCCTGCTGGCCCCCTGTCCCCCCGACCGCGCCCGCGCTTACCGCCTGGCCCGGGCGACCCTGCGCCGGGTCGAGCCCTGCGACCGGGTGCTNGGCCCCCGCCTGCGCAAGACCCCGCCNCCCGCCGTCCTGGCCCTCCTCCGCCTGGCCCTGACCGAACTGTCGCTCGGCGCCGCTCCCCATGGGGTGGTGAACGAGGCGGTGGGGCTGGCNCGGGCCGACCGCAAGACCACCCACCTGGCCGGGCTGGTCAACGCGGTCCTGCGGGGGTTGCCCGAGGGGGATCCGTTGGCGGGCCAGCCGGTCGAGAAGCTGCCCTGCTGGCTGCGCCAGCCCTTGGTCCATGCCTGGGGCCGCGAGGCGGTGGCGGGGATGGAGGCGGTGCAGGTANNCGAGCCGCCGGTGGACCTGACCCTGCGGGCCGGGGCGACTGCCGTGCCGGAGGGTGAGGCGCTGGCGACCGGCAGCCTGCGGCTGAGGGAGGGCGGGCAGGTTTCGGCCCTGCCGGGGTACGAGGCCGGGCAGTGGTGGGTCCAGGACGCGGCGGCGGCGCTGGCGGTGCGGCTGCTGGCGCCGCGGCCGGGGAGNAGGGTGCTGGACGCCTGCGCGGCGCCGGGNGGCAAGACCCTGCAGCTGGCCGATGCCGGGGCCGAGGTCACGGCGCTGGATGTCTCGGCGGCCCGGATGGAGCGGGTNGGGGAGAACCTGGGCCGCACCGGGCTGAAGGCCCGGATGGTGGTGGCGGATGCCCTGGACTGGGAGCCGGAGGGGGCGTTCGATGCCGTCCTGCTGGATGCNCCCTGTTCGGCGACCGGGACGATCCGGCGGCACCCGGATCTGCCCTTCGTGAAGGACGGGTCCGAGGTGGCGGGGCTGGTGGCGCTTCAGGCCCGGCTGATCGACCGGTGCCTGGGCTGGCTGAAGCCNGGGGGGCGGCTGGTCTTNTGTACCTGCTCGGTCCTGCCGGAGGANGGGGAGGGGCAGCTGGCGGCGGCGCTGGCCCGGCATCCGGGGCTGCGGGTCGAGACGGTGGCCCTNGGAGGNGTGGAGCCGGGGTGGTGGACCGGGGCCGGNGGGCTGCGGCTCAGGCCGGACTATTGGGCCGACCGGGGGGCATGGACGGGNTTCTTCATGGCCTGGCTGCAGGCGTCCGAGCTCGGACGCTAGGTCAGACCCTGCAAAATCAATGGGTTGCGATTCCATATTAACTTGGACTTAAGAATCGCCCGAAACAGGGCCGGGCGGGTGCCGGTTCCCTCGGCCAGGGCAGAGGTGGGCCGTCACCGGCTGCCTGCCGTCATTCCAGCTTGAATCGCGCTTTCGCCCCGGCCGCGGTCGACGGTGAAACGCAGTTCGCGCCCGTCCCGCACCTCGACCAGCTGGCAATTGTACGGGATCGCCTTGCCGCTCCAGTCCATCTGCCGACAGAAGTAGCCGTCGCGCCAGTCCCAGGTGCCGGTGACGCCCCAGCCAAGCGCCGAGCCTTCGATGCGGCCATCGGGCCGCACCTCGAGCCGGACGCGGAACAGTGGCAGCGACAGGTCGCGGCCGCTGATCAGGGACACGAAGGTGTCGCGGTCGCGCACGGCGGTGAACTCTTCTGCCCCGGCAAGGGCGGGTGGCGGCAGGACAAGAGCTGCGGCTACGGCAAGCGGGCGGAGCATGGGCGGTCCTCCGGTTAGGGGATCGCTTGATACGCGCATGACGGCAGATCGGATCAGGGGGCGTTGCGAGACCCGGCCAGAGCTTGCGTGGCCCGCCGTGTCCAGGGACATGAGGGTGCAAGTTTCGCCGCCGCGTCCCACCCTGCCCTGTTGCGCGAAATCCCGGTTGCAGCCGCGCGGCAATGTCCTATCCTTGACCCTACCTCGGGGTGGCCTTCGGGCCTGAGATGCTGCCAAGCGAACCCGTTGAACCTGAACCGGATCATGCCACGGAGGGAAGGTGCATGGGTTTCTCCATCCCGACCTATACCGTCGCGTCAATGGAGAGAGACATGAAATACCTCCTTGCCGCGGGACTGATGGGCGCTGCCACCATGGCAGCGGCCGAGACGCCCGTTCTGACTGTGCTGACCTATGACAGCTTTACCGCCGAATGGGGCCCCGGCCCCGCCATCGAGAAGGCTTTCGAGGCTGATTGCGGCTGCGACCTGAAGTTCGTCACCGCTNNTAGCGACGGCGCGGCGCTTCTGTCGCGGATCAAGATGGAGGGCGCAGCCTCGGACGCCGATGTGGTGCTGGGGCTGGATACCAACCTGACCGCCGAGGCCACGGCCACCGGCCTGTTTGCGCCGCATGGACAGACCTGGGCTGCCGACCTGCCCATCGACTTTGCCGACCCGGATTTCGTGCCCTACGACTGGGGCTGGTTCGCCTTTGTCTATGACAAGACGAAACTGGCGACCCCGCCCGCCAGCTTTGAAGAACTGGCGGCTTCGGATGTGAAGATCGTGATCCAGGACCCGCGGTCTTCGACNCCCGGCCTGGGGTTGGTGCTGTGGGTGAAAGAGGCCTATGGCGACAAGGCTTATGAAATCTGGTCGGCGCTGGCCGACAACATCGTGACCGTGACGCCCGGCTGGTCCGAAGCCTATGGCCTGTTCCTGAGCGGCGAGGCCGACATGGTGCTGAGCTATACCACCTCGCCCGCCTATCACATCGGCGCCGAGAAGGACGACAGCAAGGCGGCGGCGGCCTTTGCCGAGGGGCTGTACCTGCAGGTCGAGGTGGCGGGGAAACTGGCGGCCAGCGACCAGCCGGACCTGGCGGACAGGTTCCTGGCCTTCATTGGCACCGATGCCTTCCAGTCGGCGATCCCGGAAACCAACTGGATGTATCCGGCGGTCACGCCCAAGGCCGGGCTGCGCACGAGCTTTGCCACGCTGATCCAGCCCGAAAAGACTCTGATGATCCCGCTTACCGAGGTGCCTGCAGTGGCCAAAGCCGCGGTGGAGGAATGGCGGGCGGCCTTGTCGCAATGACCCTGCGCGCTGCCGCCTTTGCCGTGGCGGGCCTGCTGGCGGTGCTGGTGCTGGGCACCGCGCTGGCGGTGGCGCTGGCCGGTGGGGCGGCAGGGCTGGCGGCCGGGGATTGGGCGGCGGTGCGGTTTTCGCTGACGCAGGCGGCGCTGTCGGCCCTGTTTTCCACACTGCTGGCGGTGCCGGTGGCGCGTGCCATGGCGCGGCGGCGCTTTCCGGGCCGNGGGGCGCTGGTCACGCTGACCGGTGCGCCCTTCCTTTTGCCGGTGATCGTGGCGGTGCTGGGGTTGCTGGCGATCTTTGGCCGGGCGGGGCTGGTGAACCGGGGGCTGGAGGCTTTGGGCCTGCCCGGAATGACGATCTATGGCCTTCATGGCGTGGTGATTGCCCATGTCTTCCTGAACCTGCCGCTGGTGGTGCGGATGCTGCTGATCGGCTGGGCGGCGATTCCGGTGGAGCGGTTCCGGCTGGCGCAGTCGCTGGACATGGGGCCGGGGGCGGTGTTGCGGCATCTGGAATTGCCCATGCTGCGCGCGGTGCTGCCGGGNGCGGCGCTGACGGTTTTCGTGATCTGCCTGTCCAGCTTTGCGGTGACGCTGATGCTGGGCGGNGGGCCGCGGGCGACGAGCGTGGAACTGGCGATCTATCAGGCGCTGCGGTTCGACTTTGATCCGCCGCGGGCGGCGGCCTTGTCGGCGGTGCAGTTTGCCCTGTGTTCGCTGGCGGTGCTGGCCGCGGGTCTGGTGGCGCGGCTTACAGGCTTTGGCGGGGGCATGGACCGGGGCGAGGCGATCCCGGCCCCCGGAGGCTGGCGTCGGCTGGTGGATGGGCTGGTGATTGGACTGGCGGCGCTGCTGTTGGCCCTGCCGATCAGCGCCGTGGTGGCCGGGGGCTTGCCGGGCTGGGCGATTTTTGGCGTCGGTTGCGCCACGCTGCTGCGGTCGGTGGCGGTGGCCCTGGCCTCGGCGGCGCTGGCGGTGGCGGCNGGCGCTGGTTCCAGCCTTGGCGGCGGCGCGGGGGCAGCGGGCATGGAGACGGTGGCGACGCTGCCGCTGGCGGCCTCGGCCCTGGTGATCGGCACCGGGCTGTTCCTGATGCTGCGGCGCTGGGTTGCGCCCGAGACGCTGGCGCTGCCGGTGACGGTGGCGGTGAACGCCACGCTGGCGCTGCCCTTCGTGTTTCGCCTGCTGCTGCCCGAGGCGAAGACCCTGCGGACCGACTGGGGGCGGCTGATGGCCTCGCTGGACATGGGCGGGCGGGCGGCGCTGCGCTGGGTGATCCTGCCGCGGCTGGCGCGTCCGCTCGGTTATGGCGCGGGGCTGGCGGCGGCCTTGTCGATGGGCGACCTTGGCGTGATCGCGCTGTTTGCCTACGAGGGGCAAGAGACGCTGCCGTTGCTGGTGCAGCGGCTGGCGGGGGCCTACCGGATGGAGGCGGCGGCGGGGGCGGCGCTGGTGCTGGTGGTGGCGAGTTTCACGGTCTTTGCGGTGCTGGAGCGGGGAGGGCGTCTTGTCCGGTCTTGAGTTGCGGGGCGTGGTGCTGGCGCAGGAGGGGTTCCGGCTGGTGGCCGACCTGTCGGTGCCGAAGGGCACCACGGTGGCGGTGATCGGGCCGTCCGGCGCGGGCAAGTCCACCTTGATCGCGGCGATTGCCGGGTTCTTTCCGCCGGTTGCGGGGCAGGTGCTGTGGGAGGGCGTCGAGATCGGCGCGCTGGCACCGGGCAAGCGGCCCTTGACGGTGTTGTTCCAGGACCAGAACCTGTTTCCGCATCTGACCGTGGCGCAGAACCTGGGGCTTGGGCTTTCGCCGCGGCTGAGACTCGGGCCAGAGGACCGCGCGCGGATCGAGGCGGCGCTGGCGCGGGTGGGGCTGGCGGGCTTTGGGGCGCGGCGGCCGGGCGAGTTGTCGGGCGGGCAGGCGAGCCGCGCGGCGCTGGCGCGGGCGCTCTTGCGGGCGCGGCCGATGCTGCTCTTGGACGAACCCTTTGCGGCGCTGGGGCCGGGGCTGAAGGCCGAGATGCTGGACCTGGTGGCCGAGGTGGCGGGCGAGACCGGGGCGACGGTGCTGATGGTGACTCACGACCCCACGGATGCGCGGCGGATTGCGCCGCTGACGCTGCTGGTGGCGGATGGTGTGGCCCATGCGCCGGTGGCGACGGGACCGCTGTTGACCACCNNGCCGCCGGCGCTGGCGGCCTATCTGGGGCGCTGAGGGGGCTTTCGCTTGGCTTGCCGTGGTGGTTTCGTGGGGCCAAAGAGGAGACCCCATGCCCATCCGCGCCCGCGACCTTGGCCTGCCNTTTCCCGGCACGCCCGGCCCCCTGAATGCCATCACCGACCTGCCCGGCGTCTCGGTCGGGTTCTGCACGCTGACCGATCCGTCCAGGGACATGCGGACNGGGGTGACGGCGATCCTGCCGCGGGATGACCGCGACCAGCCGGTGCCGGTCTGGGCGGGGTTCCACGCGCTGAACGGCAATGGCGAGCTGACGGGGACGCACTGGATCGAGGATGCCGGGCATTTCATCGGGCCGGTCTGCATCACCAACACCCATGGCGTGGGCGCGGTGCATCACGGGGCGACGAAATGGATGATGTCGCGCTACAGGCCGTGGTTCCAGGGCGAACATGCCTGGGCGATGCCGGTGGTGGGCGAGACCTATGACGGGGTGCTGAACGACATCACGGCGCTGCATGTGACGCCGGACCATGCCGTGGCGGCGCTGGAGGCGGCGCGGGGCGGGCCGGTGGCGGAAGGCTCCACCGGCGGCGGCAACGGCATGATCTGCTATGGGTTCAAGGGCGGGACGGGGACGGCCTCGAGGTTGGTGGAGATCGGAGAGCGGACCTACACCGTGGGGGTGCTGTTGCAGGCCAATTTCGGGCGGCGGCCGTGGTTGCAGGTGCTGGGCCANCCNGTGGGGCAGCTGATGCCGGAGGGCGAGGTGAACCGAAAGGACCTGGGCTCGGTCATCGTGGTTGTGGGGACGGATGCGCCCTTGTCGGCCTTGTCGCTGCGGCATGTGGCGCGGCGGGCGGGGATGGGGATCGCGCGGACGGGAACGCCNGGGGGCAATTCCTCGGGCGACCTGTTCCTGGCCTTCTCGACCGCCAACCCGATGCCGATGCCCGAGGTTTCGGGGCCGATCCTGACGCGCGAGGAATTGAACCCCGAACAGATCGACGCGCTGTACCTGGCCGCGGTGGAGGCGGTGGAGGAAGCGGTGATCAACGCCCTGGTGGCCGAGGACGTGGCCACGGTGAAACCGCGGGGGCGGGTGGTGCCGGGGCTGGACCACGCCCGGCTGCGGGCAATCTTTGCCGCCTAGGCGCGGCCCGTTTGCCGCAGGACGCCGTGTCGGCGCCGGGCAGGGGACGGGGAGGAGCGATCAGAGCTGGCCGAAGACAGGCGCCCGATCCCGCCCCGACGCCGGGGGCGGGTGGTGTCACGGTTCCGCCAGTTCCACCGCGGGCTGCGGCGCAGCTTCGGAAAGCGGGGGCTTCGCCTCTGCCTTGGGCTCGGGCGCGTCGCGCAGAACCTCGATCTTCACCTTGGTGAAGAAAGCGGCCAGCGCGCCGATCACCGCCAGGAAGGGCGCGGCCAGAACCACCGCCCCGCNCACGATGGCGCCGATGGTCAGCGGCATTTCCAGCACCAGATCGCCGTCGGGCTCGCTGATGCGGATGCGGCGGACCGAGCCTTCGGCCGCCAGCTTCTTGATGCGGTCGAGAAGCTCGCTGCCCGCGACCTCGATCTGGTCGGTCCAGTGCAGTTTCTTCGGGTCTTGGGTGCTGCGGTCGGTGTGATCGTTGGACATGAGAGCCTCCTGATCTGAGTCGGCGCGGGTGTTATGGGGCGGTTCGAGGGTGGTGTCGTTGACCGGGGTCAAGCGGGGGCGTCGCTCCGGCGGTTGGGGCAGGTGAGGCCGAGGCCCCGGCCTTCGCCGGGGCGAGGGGCGCGCGGGCCGACCGGCCGGGCAAGCCCGAGGCCATCGCCTCGGGCGCCGTGGGACGCTGGCGACAAGACCGCCCGTGCGCCCAAGCGCACGGGCCGCGCCTGCCTGCCCCTTGGGCCGGGCGCGAAGAGCGCCCGCCCAGGCAGGCGCGCCCCGTGCGACAGGCGTGCGGGGATAGTCGGATGGCCCTTGGCGATTTGGGGCCATCGCCAACCGCGCCGGTCAGGTGTCCACTGGACACCTGCCTTGTCGGCGCGGGGGAGGAGGATTGGGCGTGGGCGTTTGCCTGATCGCCGAAGAACGGCGGGGCGACACTCCACCCCAAAGTCCCCTACCGCCGTGCTCGTCCCAAATTTGTTGAAACCATCGAGACACATCCAGATAGACTAATTCCAACAGGACGAGACAAGCTTTGGAGTGGCAACTCCTCTCCCACATCGAGTGACACGGATTCCTTGAACCTTCTCAACAAACGTGATGCCTCGTCGTCAGTGAGTGAGTGTATGAAGCTCGGCGAGAAATAAGTATTCTCGCAGTGAGTTAAGCAGAGTCGAAGTGCGCAGTCCTTAAGAATTGCTTTGGGTTGCGCGGCGAGAGACCGCACGAATTGGCGTGCCGCCTGAGGGCTCTTATCTTCAAGTGCGGATACAAAGAACAATGTCTGATTACCTGGAGTTGGCAGGACGCCGAATTGAGCGTAATTGAACTTGCCTCCCGCTTCCGAGAGATTTTGGATGCGATTTCCTGTGAAGTCGTCTTGTATGCAGAAACAGCCGCTGGCTGTAAAGGGCAGTGTGCCAGAAAAGCTCACAGAAAAAAGCTGAAGCTTCTAGAGGAGGTCTTTGCTCTCTTCGCCGCGATCGTTCAAGAGCTGCCAAGAGTATCCAGCGTAGTGCAATAGATTTCGAAGAATGTCCTCCCCATCCTTGACATTAAACGCGAAGGAAAAGCTCGGAACGCTGTGCAGCCAACCGGCGAAAAGTGCCGCCCTTGAACGAACGACGGCCTCGTGAAGCGCTGCTCTCTCCGCCAGTGCCAATACATTCCTGTAATTCAATTGCACGGGCTCACTCTCTACACCCTTGAACCGTGCATGGTCGTGTTCAGCGCATAACCCGGGAAGGTTGAAGCCGTTCGAATTCCAACTCGGGAGAAACCTCTGTCGGAGGATTTGGCTTTAGCCTTCGCATTCGGTCCGTCTGGAAACGTCAACACATGGTGGTGACAGCGATCATTCTGAGAGCCCGTTCTCTCTGAATGGAATGCGACGAGATTGTGCGCTTACCGCACGCGATTCCGTCATGTATTATTGGACATCTGCCGGAATGGTGTAGGAAATTTAGCAGATCCCGGGATATCTCATCGAGGCTATGGTATACATAGACCTTGTGGCAGTCGGCATATGCCCGGTGGCTGCCACAAAAACACGTCTCCGTGTCAAGAAAGAAGCCGGAGAAATCTGTCTCCGGCATCTTCGCCTTACCTCGCAAACCGCTTGTACTTCACCCGCTTCGGCTCGATGGAATCCGGCCCCAGCCGCCGCACCTTGTCTTCCTCATAGGCCTCGAAGTTGCCTTCGAACCATTCCACATGGGCGTCGCCCTCGAAGGCCAGAATATGGGTGCAGAGGCGGTCGAGGAAATAGCGGTCGTGGCTGATGACCAGCACGCAGCNCGCGAAATCCTCGATGGCGGCTTCCAGCGCCTGCAGGGTTTCCACGTCGAGGTCGTTGGTCGGTTCGTCAAGCAGGATGACGTTGCCGCCNNAAGCGCGCAGCATCTTGGCCAGGTGGACGCGGTTGCGTTCGCCGCCCGACAGGAGGCCGACCTTCTTCTGCTGGTCGGTGCCCTTGAAGTTGAAGGCGCCGGTGTAGACGCGGGAGTTGATCTCCATGTCGCCGAGGTGGATCACTTCCGAGCCGCCGGAGATTTCTTCCCAGGCCGTCTTGTTGGGATCGAGCGCGTCGCGGCTTTGGTCAACGTAGGACAGCTGCACGGTTTCGCCGAGGGTGATGGTGCCCTCGTCGGGTTCCTCTTGCCCGGTGATCATGCGGAACAGCGCCGACTTGTTTACGCCGTTCGGGCCGATGATGCCGACGATGGCACCCGGCGGGACGGTGAAGGTCAGGTCCTCGATCAGGAGCTTGTCGCCCATGTGCTTCTTCAGGCCCTGCACGTCGATCACCTTGTTGCCGAGGCGCTCGCCGTTCGGGATGATGATCTGCGCCACCGAGGCGCGTTCGCGCACGGTCTGGCTACNCAGTTCGTTGTAGCGCTGGATACGCGCCTTGGACTTGGCCTGGCGCGCCTTGGCGCCGCGAATCCATTCCAGTTCCTTTTCCAGCACCTTCTGGCGCGACTTGTCCTCGCGCGCTTCCTGTTGCAGGCGCTTGGCCTTCTGGTCGAGCCACGAGGAGTAGTTGCCTTCGTAGGGAATGGCGCGGCCGCGGTCGAGTTCCAGGATCCAGCCGGTGATGTCATCCAGGAAATAGCGGTCGTGGGTGACGATCAGGATGGTGCCCTTGTAGTCGATCAGGTGCTTTTGCAGCCAGGCGATGGATTCGGCGTCCAGGTGGTTGGTCGGTTCGTCCAGAAGCAGCATGTCGGGCGCTTCCAGCAGCANGTTACAGAGTGCGACGCGGCGGCGTTCGCCGCCTGACAGGGTGGTGACGTCGGCATCGTCGGGCGGGCAGCGCAGCGCGTCCATGGCGACGCCGACCGAGGCTTCCAGTTCCCACAGGTTCTGGGCGTCGATCTGGTCTTGCAGCTGGGCCATCTCCTCGGCGGTTTCGTCCGAGTAGTTCATCGCCAGTTCGTTGTAGCGTTCCAGGATCGCCGTCTTGGCGGCGACGCCCTGCATGACGTTGCCCTTGACGTCCAGCGTGGGGTCAAGCTCGGGCTCCTGCTGCAGGTAGCCGACCTTGGCGCCCTTGGCGGCCCAGGCCTCGCCTTTGAAATCCTTGTCGATGCTTACCATGATGCGCAGCAGGGTGGATTTCCCCGAGCCGTTCACGCCGACGACGCCGATCTTCACGCCGGGCAGGAAGTTCAGGCGCACGTCCTCGAAGCACTTCTTGCCGCCGGGATAGGTCTTGGAGACGCCATCCATGTGATAGACATACTGATAGCTGGCCATGACTCTCTCTCCGGCAATTCGGGTGGACGCGCCCCAGATAGTCGTTGGGGGAAAAGGGCAATCGGTCAGAGAGACCGTGCGAACCAGTGTGTGGCCGGGAAGGGCGTGAAGGGCGCGCATTCCGTCCAGCCGAGGCGGCGGTAGAGCGCGATGGCCTCGGGCAGGTTCTCGTTGGTGTCGAGGCGCAGGCGGGTGAGGCCCAGGCTGCGGGCCTGGGCTTCGATGGCGGCCATCATGGCGCGGGCGAGGCCTTGGCCGCGGGCTTCGTCGGCGACCCAGAGGCGTTTGACCTCGCCCATGGTGGCATCGACGGATTTCAGCGCGACGCAGGCGATGGCGTGGCCGTCGGCGCGGGCAAGGAGGAAGGCGCCTTTGGGCGGGCGGTAGCTGGCGGCCTCGGGGTCGGGATCGGGGACATGGGCGGCGGTGATGCCGGGGATGCGCTGGTGCAGGAGGGTCAGGTAGGCCGACAGGCAGGCGCGGGATCGGGGGCCTCGGGGTCGGCGGGGCGATGGTGGNNTGGACAGGGCCGCAGCGATGCGGTCCATGGCGGCGACCAGCCGGTCCGGGTCGGGGCCAAGACGGGCCAGCATGCGGGCGGCCAGGTCGTCGTTCAGGCGGTTCAGTTCGGCCTGTTCGGCGCGGCCTANCTCGGTCAGATGCAGGATGCGGCGGCGTCGGTCGACTTCGGCGGGGGCGGTGCTCACCATGCCTTCGGCCTCCAACCGGCGCAGGATGCGGCTGAGCTGGCCGGAATCGATGCGCAGCGTGGTGCGGATGTCGGCGACATCCGTGCCCTCGGGCGCGATCATCCACAGCACGCGCGCCGCGGCGAGGGNGCGGCCGCGGCCCAGGAACGAGGCGTCCAGCGCCCCGGTTTCCAGCGTGACGGCACGGTTGAAGCGACGGATGCGGGCAAGGGTGTCGGCGGTCATGATAGCTGACTTTAGTCAGCTATCTGGCCCCGTCAAGCGCCAGCGTGGCCAGCGCGTGGCGCAGGCGGGCGCCGCGGTGGGGGTTGACCTGTTCGACCCAGCCGATGCGGCCCTGGAGGGACGACAGGAAGGCAGGGTCGGCCCGGCGGGGATCGGCGGGGTTTGCCAGATGGTGGAGGATGGCTTTCAGCTGGTCGTATTCGGACCGGGGGATGTTGACGCGGGTGTTGACGGTGAGGCCGGTCACGACCTGGCGGTGCGCCGCGGGTTGCAGGCGGGTTTTCGACGGGTTGAGGCGGAAGCCTTCCTCGGCGACGATTTCCGGCACGGCGCGGGCGAGGATCGGGGCGATGCGGGCGTCGCCCGAGAAGGTCAGGTCGTCGGCATAGCGGGTGTAACGCGCGCCAAGGCTGCGGGCGAGGCCGCGNNGGCGGCTGTCCAGCGCGAAGGCCATGAGGTTGGCCAGCACCGGTGAGGTGGNGGCGCCTTGCGGCAGGTGGCGGTTGGTCANGCGGCCCGCGGCAAGGCCGGGTGTGCCGCGCAGGATGTCGGGTGNGGTGAGGGCGGTGCAGAGGTNGGCGAGATCGCGGGCCACGGCGGCCGGGTAGCCGAGGCTGCGGAACAGGCCGTAGACGCGGGCGAAGCCGAAGGTCGGGAAGAAGTCGGCGAGGTCGAAGCAGGCGACCATCGCCTCGCTTANATGGGCGGCAGCGGCGCCGATGCAGCTGCGCCCTTNGCGGAAGCCATGGGCGGCGGCGTGAGGCGGCACGGCATCAAGCAGGCCGTGCAGCAGGCGGCGCTGGAGTTTCTTCAGGAACGGTTTCGGCTCTTCGATCAGGCGCAGGCCGTTGGCGGGCTTTGGCATCAGGTGGATGCGGTAGTGGCCGCCGAAGGGCGTGGGGCTGCGCGCCGAAAGGCCGCGCAGGTCGGCGANTCGGATCAGCTGGTCGGGCGACAGCGCCAGGAATTCGGCAAGATCGCCGGGGCTGGAGAGGCGCGGCAGCGGCAGGTCGGCCAGGGCGGGCAGGGGCTGGAAGGCGGGCGGGTCCAGAACGGAGGCTGGCCGCGTGCCGGTGCGGGCGGCATGGTCGGCGATGCGCTGGCCAAGGGGGCTGGCCAGAAGATGGGCCAGAAGGCGGGCGGCATCGGGCGCGGACAGGCCGGGAAAGGCAGCGCGCAGCTCTGCTGCCAGGGGCGACGCCAGACGGCGCAGACTGGTCGGCAAGCGGTGCCGGAGGTGGAGGCGGATGTCGTCTTTCGCCCATGGGAGCTGCGCCAGCGAGGCGGCGATCGGGCCAGGACCGCGCGCGGCGAGGGGGCGAGGGGCAAAGGCGGGTCAACCTCTCTGGTCCTGCAGGACCCGGTCCGGGTGAAGCCCGGGGACGGTCCTGCGTCGAATCGGCGGCCTTGCGTGCTGCGGGTCGGGAAGCCCGCCCGACCGGTTTCCCGGCATCTTGACCCGGCCTTTGCGGGGCGGAATTGTAACGGCGCCCGGCTTGTCGTCAACGCGCGTGGCAGTTTGCGGGGCCGATGCGGCAGGGATTTCCCATTGCGACACGGGGCATGGTGGTGGGCCTTCTGGGCGGGTCCTTCGATCCGGCCCATGATGGGCATGTCCACATCACCCGCGAGGCGCTGAAGCGGCTGGGGCTGGATCAGGTCTGGTGGCTGGTCTCGCCCGGCAATCCGCTGAAGGTCAACGGCCCGGCGCCGATGGCCGAGCGGCTGGCGCGGGCGCGCTCGCTGATGCGTGATCCGCGGGTGAGGGTGACCGATCTGGAGGCGCGGCTTGGCACGCGCTATACCGCCGCGACTCTGCGGCGCCTGACGGCGCTGTATCCCGGTGTGCATTTCGTGTGGCTGATGGGCGCGGACAATCTGGTGCAGTTCACCCGCTGGCAAAGCTGGCAGGACATTCTGGCGATGGTGCCGGTCGGCGTGCTGGCCCGGCCCGGCTGGNNTGTGCGCGCGCGGCTGTCGAAGGCCGCGCGGTCGATGCGGGCGCATGAGGTGGAGCGGGGCGAGAGCCTGGCGGTACGCCGGGCGCCTACCTGGGCNCTCGTGAACCTGCCGATGCACCCGGCCTCGTCCAGCGCGATCCGGGCGCGCGGGGAGTGGCAACGGTGATCTCGCGGCGGATGGTTCTGGCGGGGCTGATGGTTAACGCGGCGCTGCCCGCCTGGGCCGAGGCGCCGATGACCTCGCCCCGGCCGGTGCCGCGCGGCGGCAAGCCTGTGCCGGTGCTGCCGGGGTTGGACAGGCTGGTGGCCGAGGCAAAGCTGGGCGGCGTGACCGGGCTGGCGGTGCTGGATGCAGAGACCGGCGCGGTGATCGAGGCCTTGGGCGAGTGGGAAGTGGTGCCGNNCGCTTCGGTGCTGAAGGCCATCACCACGCTGTTCGCACTGGACCGGCTGGGGCCGGAGCATCGCTTTGCCACGCGGCTGCTGGCGACCGGGCCTGTGGTGCAGGGCCGGGTGCAGGGCGATCTGGTGCTGGCGGGCGGCGGTGATCCGACGCTGGACACCGACGATCTGGGCGACATGGCGGCGGCGCTGAAGGCGGCNGGAGTGACCGGGGTCACGGGGCGGTTTGCCGTCTGGGCCGGGGCGCTGCCCATGATGACGGAACTGGCGGCCGGACAGCCGGTGCAGGTGGGGTACAACCCGGCGCTGTCGGGGATGAACCTGAACTTCAACCGGGTGAACCTGGAATGGAAGCGGGCGCCGGATGGCTGGGCGCTGTCGATGGATGCGCGGGGCGAACGCTTCCTGCCGCCGGTCGGCATGGCGCGGGCCTCGGTGGTGAAGCGGGAACATCCGATCTTCACCTATCGCCAGGACGGCAGCGAGGAAATCTGGACGGTGGCCAGCGGCGCCCTNGGCAAGGGCGGCAGCCGCTGGCTGCCGGTGCGCCAGCCTACGCTTTATGCTNNAAACGAGGTGTTCCGCACGCTGGCGGGGGCGCAGGGCATCGACCTGNNCTTAGCGCCGGAGGTTCTGGCGGGCGCGATGTCGGCAGGGCAGGTGCTGGTGACACGCGACAGCGAGGCGCTGAGCGACGTGCTGCGCGACATGCTGAAGTTTTCCACCAACCTGACGGCCGAGGCGGTGGGGCTGACGGCCTCGGGCCAGCCGGACCTGGCGCTTTCGGCGCGCGAGATGGCGGGCTGGGCGGCGGCGCGGCTGGGCATGGCCTCGGTCTTCGGCGACCATTCGGGGCTGGGCAACGGATCGCGGGTGACGGCGCTGGACATGGCGCGCGGGCTGGCGGCGGGGATGCGCACGCCCTCGGGCGCGGCGCTGCCGGGGCTGTTGCGCGACATGAAGATGCGCGATGCCACCGGCAAGGCGGTGGAAAACAGCCCGGTGCGGGTGCTGGCCAAGACAGGCACGCTGAACTTCGTGTCCGGGCTGGCCGGNGTGATCGCGCCGCCTTCGGGGCGGGTGATGGTCTTTGCCATCTTCAGCGCCGACGAGGCGCGGCGGGCGGCGATCCCGGTCGAGGACCGGGAGGAGCTTACGGGGTTGTCGGGCTGGCTGAAACGGGCGCGAGGGTTGCAGGGCAAGCTGATCCACCGCTGGGGCACGGCCTACGGCTGAGCGCCCTTATCGGCTTCTTCTTTGCCGAAATACTCGCGGGGTTGAATGCGCGGAACGCGCAGAGGGGCCTGCGGCCCCGAGAATTTTCGCAGAAAATTCGTGCGTTACGGCCGCAGATGCCGCACCCTGGCGCCCCATTCGATGGCGGCGGCGTGCAGGCGGTCGATGGACAGTTCCTCGCGGATTTCTTCCAGCATGCGCAGTTCGGCCTCGCTGTGGCGGCCGTCGGCGGTGATGACGTCGCAAGCCAGCGCATAGGCGGTTTCGTTCAGCCGTTCCGGCAGCACGCTGCGGATCAGGCCGAACAGGGCGTCGAGACCGTCTTCTTCCTCGAACAGCTCGAACACCGTCTTGGCGACGCGCGCCATGCGGTCGGTGTCGTAGTCACCGAAGACCGGCATGTGGTTCACCATGCGCTGGATCGCCACCAGTTCGGCGGTGCGCATGTTCTCGTCCGAGGCCGAGGCGGCGACCATGACGGCGACGAGGGCGTCCTGAAGGGAAAGCGGCGGGGTGTCGTCGGGCATCTGGGTCTCCTTTGGGCCAGTATTTATTGACGGGGGCGGGGCGGCAATAGAGGACCGGGGCGCGGAAGCATGGGGTTTCCGCGGGATCAAGGGATGCGAGAGATGTCTGCCCTGCGCGACGCCGCGATGAAGTCGAAAGCCTGGCCCTTCGAAGAGGCGCGCCGCATCCTGAAACGGTACGAGCACAAGGCGCCGGAAAAGGGCTATGTGCTGTTCGAGACCGGCTATGGCCCCTCGGGCTTGCCGCATATCGGCACCTTCGGCGAGGTGGCGCGGACGACGATGATCCGCCGGGCCTTCGAGGTGATTTCGGACATCCCGACGCGGCTGATCTGCTTTTCCGACGACATGGACGGCATGCGCAAGGTGCCGGACAACGTGCCGAACACCGCGATGCTGAAGGAAAACCTGCAGCGGCCGCTGACGGCGGTGCCCGACCCGTTCGGGCAGTATGCGAGCTTTGGCGACCACAACAACGCCATGCTGCGGCGGTTCCTGGATACGCTCGGGTTTGAATACGAGTTCATCTCGGCCACCGATTTCTACAAGTCGGGCCGGTTCGACGACACGCTGAGGCTGGCCTGCGANGGGTATCAGCCGATCATGGACATCATGCTGGCGTCCCTGCGCGAGGAACGGCAGCAGACCTATTCCTGCTTCCTGCCGATCCATCCCGAGACGGGGCGGGTGCTGTACGTCCCGATCAAGAACGTCGATGCNCAAGAAAGCACCGTCACTTTCGACGACGAGGACGGGCGCGAGTGGACGCTGCCGGTGACCGGCGGCCAGGTGAAGCTGCAGTGGAAGCCGGATTTCGGCGCGCGCTGGGCGGCCCTGGGCGTCGATTTCGAGATGTATGGCAAGGACCATTCCACCAACACGCCGATCTATGACGGCATCTGCGAGGTGCTGGGCGGCAAGAAGCCCGAGCATTTCACCTATGAGCTGTTCCTGGATTTCGAGGGGCAGAAGATTTCCAAGTCGAAGGGCAACGGGCTGACCATCGACGAGTGGCTGACCTATGCCGCGACGGAAAGCCTCAGCTATTTCATGTACCAGAAGCCCAAGACCGCCAAGCGGCTGTGGTGGGACGTGATCCCCAAGGCAGTGGACGAATATCACCAGCAGCTGAAGGCCTATCCGACGCAGGACGTGGAGGCCCAGGTCAACAATCCGGTCTGGCACATCCATCATGGGAAGCCGCCGGAAAGCCACATGGTGGTGAGCTTTGCCATGCTTCTGAACCTGGCCAGCGTGGCGGGGGCCAAGGATGCCAAGGGGCTGTGNGGTTTCATCAAGCGCTATGCGCCGGAAGCAACCCCGGAAGGCAANCCCGATCTGGACGCGGCGGCGGCGCATGCCGTGCGCTATTTTGCCGACAAGATCGCGCCGACGCGGAAATTCCGCCTGCCCACCGACAAGGAACGCGCGGCGATNCGAGATCTGCGGGCGCGGCTTCAGGTCTGGGAAGGCGTGCAGGACGACGAGGCCTTGCAGGCGGTCTGCTATGCCGTGGGCAAGGACCACGGCTTTGATCCGCTGCGCGACTGGTTCAAGGCGCTGTACGAGGTTCTGCTGGGAGCCAGCGAAGGCCCGCGCTTCGGCGGGTTCATCGCGCTTTATGGCGTGGACGAGACCATTGCCCTGATCGACCGNGCCCTTGCGGGCGCGCTGGTGGCCTGAGCGGGAAACGATTTCCGAACGGAAATGTGCACGGAAACCGTTGCGGTTTCCGTGTCCTCGCCGTCGGGCGGCGCGCGCTGGTCTGAGGCGCGGTTAACCCTTCCTTCGTAACCCTTGCCGACAGCGGCGGGTCCGGTCTTCGGGACGGCCCGTGCGGTTGGGCTGTTGGGCAAGGACGGGACACATGAACAAGGCGATTACCGAAGGGCTGGTGCTGATGCCGCCGCCGTTTTCGGCCGGGCTGAACCTTTGGTCGCAGGAGGACGGGCTGTCGGGGCAGGCCACCTGGGCCAGCGCCGTGAACGCCGCNCTATGTGCTTAGGCGGATCAGGATTTCGCGGGCTGCCTGGAGATCCAGAAGACCGCGGGCACGACGCAGATCCGCTGCTTTCAGAGCATTCCCTATCAGCCGGGCATGTATCTGCGCGTGACCACGCGGGTGAAGGCGGTNGGCAACCTGTGTTCGGTGCGCATCGCGGGCTGGGCCGGAACCTCGNNGCACGGCGGTGGCGGGGATCGTGAAGTGGCGCTGCAAAGCTATGGCGAGGTGGTCGAGGTCACGGCCATCATCGGCTCGGGCAGCCGCACCGGGGTGGATCTGGTCTGGGGCCGCACGCCGGTCTTCTGCCATCTGGGCCTGGACCTGACCGGCGCCAATGGCGGCATTTTCCGCATCGACGACATCACGGTCGAGGATGTGACCGATGTCTTCCACCGCGAGATGATGGACTGGGTGGATGTGCGCGATTATGGCGCCATCGGCGACGGCGTGACCGACGATGCCGCGGCCTTTGTGGCGGCGGATGCGGCGGCGGCGGGGCGGACGCTGCTGGTGTCGGTTACNACCTATTACGTCGGCAGCAACCTGACGATTTCGAACCCCGTGCGGTTCGAGGGCAAGCTGGCGATGCTTAGNACGGCCCGGCTGGCCTGCGTGCGCAACTATGACCAGGAAACCTATGGTGCGGCCTTTGGCGACGAGGCCGAGGGGTTCCGGCGGGGCCTGCAGGCGCTGTTCTATTTCACCGACCATGTCACCTATGACATGCGGGGGCGCCGCGTGGACCTGGCGGCGCCCGTCGATGTGGCGGCGCTGGTGGGGCTGACGAGTTTCGCGCAGCGCCGGGTGATCCGGCATGGCCAGATCAACGCGGTGGCCAGCACGGCCTGGGACACCGCTACGGTGACTTCGGTCGCCACCTATTCCACGGCGCAGCCGGACCGGCTGACCGGGGTGGCCAATGTCGCCAACGTGCCCGTGGGCGCGCGCGTCAGCGGCACCGGCGTGGGGCGCGAGGTCTATGTGACATCGAAGAACGTGGGCGCTNNTAAGACGGTGACGCTGAGCCAGCCGCTGTGGGCCGCCGCCGGGACGCGGACCTTCACCTTCGAACGCTATCGCTACATGCTGGATTTCTCGGGCTTCCAGTCGCTGTCCAAGTTCGAGATCGAGGGCATCGAATTCCAGTGCAACGGCGAAGCCAGCGCATTGATGCTGCCCACGGTGGGCGAGGTCCTCCGGCTTTCGGACTGTGTCGTGAACAAGCCCAAGGACCGGGGCATCACCTCGACGGGGTCAGGTTGCCAGGGCATCATGATCGACCAGTGCCAGTTCCTGTCGAACGAAATGGCGGTGCCGGTGCAGGACCGCACGACCATCGCGCTGAACGTGAATGCCAATGACGCCAAGATCCGCGGCAACCGGATCGTGCGCTTTGCCCATTTCGCGGTGATGGCGGGCAGCGGGCACATGTTCATCGGCAACCACTTCTTCCAGGGCGATGACCAGACCGCCGGGGTGCGGCGGGCGGGCGTGGTGTTCACCGACACCAACATCAAGACGCTGATGACCNNGGGGAACTACATCGACAACTGCTTTGTCGAAATGTCGAACGAGCGCGATGCGGCGCCGGGGTTCCTGGACGAGTATTCGTTCGGCGGGCTGACGATCACCGGCAACATCTTCACGGTGAACGACGCGGCGCCCTGGTTCCGCTGGCTGGTGATCACACCGCGCGGTTCGGGGCATTACATCCAGGGGCTGAGCGTCACGTCGAACGTTTTCCGCACGGTGAACTGCATCGTGGATCGCGTGGACAACGTGGATGAGACCTGGGCAAGCCTGGACCGCACGCGGTTCCGCAACATCACCTTCGAGGCCAATTCCTTCAATGGCGTGGCGCAGACGACGATAAGCCCGGTGATCCTGGAGCATGTGCAAACNACCGCTGCCGACACCTGGGTTGTGGATGCGGCCGCCTTCATGNNCCCCTCTGGCCGGGCGCGCTGTGTCCCCTCGGTGCAAAGCGAAGGCGCGATCCGCGATGGCGCCAACGCGGTGCAGTATGTGCAGCCCTATGCCGAGACCGAGAAGGGAACCGGGGCNACGCTGGTCAACCTGCGCTGGCCCGTGGCGGTGAAGGGGCGGGTGCGGGCGACGATCCGCTGCGACAACCCCGCCTGACGATCAGGCGCCGGGTCGCAGGTCCTGCGGCCCAAGCCGGAAGGCGCGGGCAAAGCCGCCGTTCAGCAGGGCCGAGACCGGCTCCAGACGGACAAAGGCGAAGTCGGCGAAATCGACGTAGAGTTTCGCCTTGGNGTGGGTTTCCAGCCACAGGGCGCGCAGGGCGGGGCGGGCCGGATCGTCGGGGCGACGAAGCCAAGCCCGTGCCTTGACCATCAGCCGGGGATGGGTCAGCGGATCGCCCTTGATGCCCGGCTCGCCCAGCATCACCGCACAGAGAGGCCGGTCGCGCAGCGNCGCGAAATGCGGGGCGAGGGCCGAGACCAGCGTCACCGGCACGCCATCCCGATCCAGGCCAAAGGCGATGCGGCTGATGCCGGGGCTGCCATCGGCATCGGTGAAGGACAGGGCGGCATGGCGCGCGGTATCCAGCAACGACCGGGCCAGCGCCCGCGCCTCGGCATCGGCGGGCTGCACCGGATCGGGTCGCGGATCGGCCCCTGTGCTCATTTGCGCATCACTCTGCGATTGACAGCCTACGGGCGGAAGCGTTGTCTGTCGGCATTTCAGACCACCTCCTCCGGGCATTTCCGGCCTTCTCAGCCTCCTGCTAGCGCCGGATCATGTCTGACACAACCCGCACCTCTGTCGTCTCGCCCGAGTTCCTGCCCAAAATCCTGACCGTGCTGAAAGAAGGCTACGGCCTGCGCGACCTGCGCGCCGATGCCCTGGCCGGGCTGACCGTCGCCATCGTGGCGCTGCCNCTGTCGATGGCCATCGCCATCGCCAGCGGGGTCGGGCCGGAGCGCGGGCTGTATACCGCCATCATCGGCGGCTTCCTCGTCTCGGCGCTTGGTGGGTCGCGGTTCCAGATCGGCGGGTTGGCGGGGGCCTTCATCGTGCTGGTCTCGGCCTGTGTGATGGACATCGGCGTGGACGGGTTGATCCTGGCCACCTTCCTTTCCGGNTTCGTGCTCTTGGCGGCGGGGCTTCTGCGGTTGGGAACCTACATCAAGTTCATTCCCTTCCCGGTGACGGTCGGCTTTACCAGCGGCATCGCGGTGATCATCTTTGCCAGCCAGATCAAGGACCTGTTCGGGCTGACCCTGCCNGGGGCGGAACCGGCGGCGATCCTGCCAAAGCTGGAGTCGTTGTGGGCGGCGCGCGACACGGTGACACCCGCGGCCTTTGGCGTGGCGCTTCTGGCGATCCTCACCATCACCGGGCTGAAGCGGTGGAGGCCACATTGGCCGGGCATGCTGATTGCCGTCGTGCTGTGTTCGGTGGCGGCGGCGGGTCTGGGCCTGCCGGTGATGACCATCGGTGCCAAGTTCGGCGCGCTGCCCAACCTGCCGCTTCTANNCGTGGCGCTGCCGGTCCTGTCGGGCGAGGCCGTNGCGGCGGCGCTGCCCTATGCCTTCAGCTTTGCCCTGCTGGGGGCCATTGAATCGCTTCTGTCGGCGCTGGTGGCCGACGGCATGTCGGGCGCGCGGCACCGGTCCAATGCCGAACTGGTGGGGCAGGGCCTGGCCAACATCGGCTCGGCCCTGTTCGGCGGCTTCTGCGTCACCGGCACCATCGCGCGCACCGCCACCAATGTGCGCGCTTANCCGCACGGGCCGGTGTCGGGCATGCTGCATGCGGCCTTCCTTCTGGCCTTCATGCTGGTCGCGGCGCCGCTGGCGGCCTTCGTTCCGCTGGCGGCCCTGGCCGGGGTTCTGGCCGTGGTGTCGTGGAACATGGCCGAAAAGGTGGAATTCGCCAACCTGGTGCGGTCGTCGCGCGGCGATGCCATGGTGGTGATCGTCACCTTCCTGCTGGTGGTGTTCCGCGACCTGACCGAAGGCATCGTCGTGGGCTTTGCCCTGGGTGGCCTGGTCTTCATCCGCCGCATGTCGGATGCGGTCGAGGTGAAGCACGCCAGCACCGAAGAGGGGCGTTACGACCCGGCCGAGGTCATGCGGTCAGACCGCGTTGTCTATCACCTGCACGGCCCGTTCTTNCTTGGCGCAGCCGCGCAGGTCGGGGCGGTGCTGGACCGCATCGCCGACAATCCCCGCGCCATCGTCTTCGATTTCTCGGACGTGCCGCTGATCGACAGTTCCGGCGCGCGCAGCTTCGAATTGCTGGGCCACCGGGCCGAGCGCAAGGGCGGGCAACTGTACATCGTGGGCGCCCGGCCCGAGGTGCGGCGCACNCTGCTGGCGCAGGGCGCCCGCGAACCGCTGGTGCGGTTCCGGCCCGATCTGGCCGCTGCCGACGAGGATATGGCCGGGGCGTCGGCCTAGCCCGGGCAAGGGGCAGGGGCCAGGGCGATTCGCCTTGTGCCGGTGCAGGCAGCGGTTGCAACACAGCCATGAAGCCGGGTCGCGCCGCGCGCTTGCGCGGCCTTGTGACGTTACGGCACGAATGTTCCCGCTAACTGTCTGGCAAACGCGGATTGTTAGCGCCGCTGTCAATGAAATTTACATATTCAAGGACGCTTCGGTGAAGTTATTGACAGAATTATCTATACATAAAAAGAGTTAGCTTAGCTTTGACGAATGCGTTAAGGTGAATCCGGGTGAAGCGGATCCTGGCCAAACGGGGATCGCAGAGGAACGGCGGGTCGGCTGCCCGCACGATGGAGGAGCACATGACAGACCTGTATCCCGCCTCGGAAGAATTCGTGTCGAAGGCGCATATCGACGCCGAGACCTACGAAAAGATGTATGCGGCCTCTGTCGCCGACCCCGATGCGTTCTGGGGCGAACATGGCCAGCGGATCGACTGGATCCAGTCCTACACCAAGGTGAAGGACACCTCGTTCGAGTTCGGCAATGTCTCGATCAAGTGGTTCGAGGATGGCACGCTGAACGTCAGCGCCAACTGCATCGACCGGCACATGAGCCGCCGCGCCCAGCAGACCGCCATCATCTGGGAACCCGACGATCCCGCGACGCCCGCCCGCCACATCACCTATGCCGAGCTTCTGGAAGAAACCTCGCGCATGGCCAACGTGCTGAAGTCCCTGGGCATCGGCAAGGGCGACCGCGTGGTGATCTATCTGCCGATGATCCCCGAGGCCGCCTATGCCATGCTGGCCTGCGCCCGCATCGGCGCCATCCACTCCATCGTCTTCGCNGGCTTCTCGCCCGATGCCCTGGCCAACCGCATCAACGACTCGCATGCCAAGGTGGTGATCACCGCCGACTACGCCCGCGCGGCGGCAAGAAGNACGCCGCTGAAGGCCAACACCGACGCCGCCCTTCTGCACTGCGACGACCATGTGAAATGCCTGGTGGTCAAGCATACCGGCGACCAGACCAGCTGGATCGAAGGCCGCGACATCGACCTGAAACAGCAGATGTCCTGGGCCAAGCCCTATTGCCCCTATACCGAAATGGGCGCCGAAGACCCGCTGTTCATCCTGTACACCTCGGGTTCGACCGGCAAACCGAAGGGCGTGGTGCATACCTCGGGCGGCTATCTGGTCTATGCCTCGATGACGCACGAGCTGACCTTCGACTACCATGACGGCGATGTGTTCTGGTGTACCGCGGACGTGGGCTGGGTCACCGGCCACAGCTACATCATCTACGGCCCGCTGGCGAATGGCGCGACCACGATCATGTTCGAAGGCGTGCCGACCTTCCCCGATGCCGCNCGGTTCTGGGAAGTCTGCGCCAAGCACAAGGTGACGCAGTTCTACACCGCGCCGACCGCCATCCGCTCGCTGATGGGCCTGGGCACCGAATGGGTCGAAAAGCACGACCTGTCCTCGCTGCGCCTGCTGGGGTCCGTGGGCGAGCCGATCAACCCGGAAGCCTGGAACTGGTACAACACCCATGTCGGCAAGGGCCGCTGCCCGATCGTCGATACCTTCTGGCAGACGGAAACCGGCGGCCACCTGATCACGCCCTTGCCGGGCGCCATCCCGCANAAGCCGGGTTCGGCCACCAAGCCCTTCTTCGGCGTCAAGCCCATCGTGCTGGACCCGTCCAACGCCCATGTCCAGGAGGAAACCGCGACCGAAGGCGTGCTCTGCATCGCCGACAGCTGGCCGGGGCAGATGCGCACGCTGTGGGGCGACCACCAGCGCTTTGAAGAGGCCTATTTCGGCCAGTACCGCGGCTACTACTTCACCGGCGACGGCTGCCGCCGCGATGCGGACGGCTACTACTGGATCACCGGCCGCGTCGATGACGTGATCAACGTGTCCGGCCACCGCATGGGCACCGCGGAAGTCGAAAGCGCGCTGGTCGCGCACCCCAAGGTCGCCGAAAGCGCCGTGGTCGGCTACCCGCACGACATCAAGGGCCAGGGCATCTATGCCTATGTCACCCTGATGAAGGGGTCNGAGCCGTCGGACGCGCTGCGCAAGGAGCTGGAAGCCTGGGTCCGCACCGAGATCGGCCCCATCGCCAAGCCCGACCTCATCCAGTGGGCGCCCGGCCTGCCCAAGACCCGCTCGGGCAAGATCATGCGCCGCATCCTGCGCAAGATCGCCGAAAACGACTTCGGCGCCCTGGGCGACACCTCGACGCTGGCCGACCCCTCGGTGGTCGACGAGCTGATCGAAAACCGCATGAACCGGGCCTGATCCGGTGGCGGGCGCGGACAACAGAGCCGTGGTGATCCTTCTCGGNCCCCCCGGGGCCGGGAAAGGCACCCAGGCCCGGATGCTGGAAGAGGACTTCGGTCTGGTCCAGCTGTCCACCGGCGACCTTCTGCGGGCGGCGGTGGCCGCCGGAACCGAGGCCAAGAAGGCCAAGGCGGTGATGGAGGCGGGCCAGCTCGTCAGTGACGAAATCGTGCTGGCCATCCTCAAGGACCGCATGGCCGAACCCGACGTGGCCAAGGGCGTCATCCTGGATGGCTTCCCGCGCACCGAAGGCCAGGCCGCGGCGCTGGACGCGCTGCTGGCCGCNCGCCGCGAAAAGGTGACGGCGGCGATCAGCCTGGAGGTTGACGACGAGGCGATGGTTGGCCGTGTCTCGGGCCGCTACACCTGCGCTTACTGCGGCGAAGGCTATCATGACCAGTTCAAGCAGCCCGCCCAGGCGGGGGTCTGCGACAAATGCGGCGGCACCAGCTTCAAGCGCCGCGCCGACGACAATGCCGAAACGGTGCGCGAACGGCTGAAGGCCTATCACGCCCAGACGGCGCCGCTGATCGCCTATTACGACCGGATCGGCGTCCTGGAAAAGATTGATGCCATGGGCCTGATCGCCGACATCCGCGCGGCGCTTGGCCAGATCGTGGGGCGTGTCGCCTAGGAAAGGACGGTCCCGGCAACGGAAGGCGCGGTCGGGGGCCGCAAGTGGAGGAGCGCGAATGTCAGACAAGTCTTCTGTGGCCGACTGGCCCATGGCAAAGAGATCCGTCCTGGTCGCCCTGTCGGTCTGGATCCTCTGCGCGATCTGGATCGGCACCCAGATGCAGGTCCTGCCCGCCACAGCGGTGCCGGTCAGCTGGACTTCATGGCGCGCATGGCCCTGATCCTTCTGTCGCTGGTCCTGCTGTCGCTTTTCGGCTGGAGCGTGGGGCGCTTCACCGACGCATCGGGGGCGAGGACTAAGGGGAACGGGTTGAAATTGCTGGCCGGGCAACCGCTTGCGTCACCAGGGGCCGACCCGAAGGCACCCTGACCATGCGGAGGTTCCACCGGCCAGATCGCGGCCGCAGCGGGACGAGGAGCCCGAGGCGGCCGCAACAAGGAGACCCGGTGCGCGGGCGGGGACAGCCGCGCACCGGTCTCTGGACAGGGCGGCACAAGGCAAGAAGCCGCGAAGGCGGCCAGCCAGGAGGTAATGATGGCCGGAGACGGGAGGAAGCACCGCGTTCTGGTGGTGGAAGACGAAGACAACATCGCCATCGCGCTGGATTTCCTGATGACGCGCGAAGGCTATGAACATGCGCGCGTCGCCAACGGGGCNGAGGCACTGGCGCGCATTCGTGCGATGCACCCCGACCTGGTGCTGCTGGATGTCATGCTGCCCGAGGTATCGGGCTATGAAATCTGCCAGGACGTGCGGCTGGACCCCTCGCTGAACGACGTGAAGGTGCTGATGATGACCGCGCGCGGCTCGGCCATCGAACGGCGCAAGGGCCTGGCGCTTGGCGCCGACGGCTTCATCTCGAAACCGTTCGAGCTGAAGGAACTGCGCGAGGAAGTCCGACGACTGCTTGGCGCCGCAACAGGAGGCGCACCGCAGTCCGCGGGAGCAAGCTGAAATGGCCGACATGATCCAGCGTCTGGGCCTGCGACTGCGCGTCCTGCTGATCTTTGCTTACCTTGCCGCCGGGTCGGTGGTGGCGGTCATCGCAGGTCTGTGGCTGGGTTATGCCCGNCGCTTGGCTGCCGAAGGCACCCTGCCCACGCTGGCCTGGGGCGGCGCGGCGGCGGCCGCGGCGGTGGCGGCGCTGGTGGCCGGTGTCTGGTTCCTGTTCGACCGCAATGTGGCGCGGCCCATCGATCGNCTGGCGTCGGCGCTGCGCGCCCGCGCCCATGCCGATGTCGCCACCGAGATGGATGCCGAAATCGCGCGCTACCTGGGCGATCTGGCCCCGGCCGCCAGCGCCGCCGCGCAGCGCCTGGCTGAAACCCGCAACGCCCTGGCCGAAGCGGTGGCCCGCGAAACCACCCGGCTGGCCGATGAAAAGGCCCGGCTGGAAACCCTGCTGTCCGATGCGCCGGTGGGGGTTCTTCTGTGCAGCGGGGCGCACCGGCTGGTCTTCTACAACAGCCAGGCGGTCGATCTTCTGGGCACCGGCGCCGCGCCGGGGCTGGAACGCAACCTGTTCGACTATCTGCACGCCGGGCCGATCCGCCTGGCGCATCTGCGCCTGATCGAGGGCGGCGAGCCCGATGCCGCCTCNGACCTTCTCTGCACCACCACCGCCGCGCGCGTGCTGGCTGCCAGGATGCGCCTTCTGGCCGAGGGCGGCACGCAGCCCGGCTATGTGCTGACCCTGCGCGATGTGACCGCCGATCTGGCCGCCCTGTCCAGCCGCGAATCGCTTCTGACCGAGACGCTGGACCGCATGCGCCGCCCTGCTGCCAACCTGCAGACCCTGCTGCAGGTGGTGCCCGAAGGCGAAGCCCTTCCGCCCAGCCTGGGTGCCGCCGTCCGGCAAGAGGTGGCAGGACTGGCTNNTAAGACGGTGCGCGAACTGGGCGACCGGCACGAGGCCGGGCGCAGCGAGGGCTGGCCCGTGGCCTTTGTCCGCGGTGCCGACCTGGTGGATGGCGTGCGCGCCAGGATCGAAGCCGCAGGCCAGACCGCCACGGCCACCGCGGCCGAGCTNTCGTTGCGCTGCAACGGCTTTGACCTGATCGCGCTGACGTCGCGGCTGGCCACGCAGATCGCAGCCGCATGGCATCGCCACNNCGCCTTCGAGGTCACGCTGGACGAAGAAGAAGGCGGCGCGATGCTGCGGCTTGGCTGGCAGGGCGCGGCGCTGCCGGTGGCGAAACTGGACCGCTGGCTGGCCGAACCCGTCGATCCCGGCGGGCGCGAGGTCACCGGCACGGCGATCCTGGCGGCCCACGCCACCGAAGCCTGGCCGGAACGCCAGAACGGCCATGCCTGCATCTGCCTGCCCATCCGCCAGGCCCGCCGCGCCGTGAAACGGCCAAAGCCTGTGGCGCGCGCGGTGGTCTATGATTTCGATCTTCTGTCCAAGGTCCGCAACGACAAGGTGGCCGACAGCCTACTGGAAGACCTGACCTATGTCGTCTTCGATACCGAAACCACCGGGCTGATGCCGCAGCAGGATGAAATCGTCCAGCTGGCCGCGGTGCGCATCGTGAACGGGCGCCGGGTCGAAAGCGAGATTTTCGACACGCTGGTGAACCCCGGCCGCCCGATCCCGCTTACCTCGACCGAGGTGCATGGCATTTCCGATGCCATGGTNGACGCGCCGGGCGTGGCCGAGGTGGTGAAGAAGTTCCACGCCTTTGCCGAAGGCGCGGTGCTGATCGCCCACAACGCGCCTTTCGACATGGAATTCCTGCGCCGGACAGAATTCGCCATCGGCAAGCGCTTCGACAATCCGATCCTGGACACCGTGCTGCTGTCGGCGGTGATCTGGGGCCAGGACGAGGTGCATTCGCTGGACGCCCTGTCGCACCGGCTGGCCATCACCATCCCCGAAGAAGCCCGGCACACGGCCATCGGCGACACCATCGCCACGGCGGATGCCTTCCTCAAACTGGTGCAGATGCTGAAGGCCCGCAAGATCGAAACCTTCGGCCAGGTGCTGACCGAGGTCCGCCGCCACGGCAAGCTGATGCGCGACCTGAACGGATGACGCCGACGCTCGGGGCATTCGTTAAGTCCAAGTAAAGACGCCCAGGCAACCCATTGATTTCATTGATTCGGCGATGGCGTCCGAGCTCGGACGCCCCATCCCTCTCAAGCCGCATTGATTCCGCCCGCGGCCCCTACTCTGCCTGCCCATGATCACGCAGAAGATGAAATACGCCCTCAAGGCGCTTCTGGCCCTCGCCGACGAGGCCGCGAAACCGCGGCCCGANCCCCTGACCATCGAAGAGATCGCCCGCCGCTCCGGCACCCCCAAGCGGTTCCTGGAACATATCCTTCTGGAAATCCGCAACGCCGGCGTGATCGCCTCGACCCGCGGCCGCGCGGGCGGCTACACCCTGGTCAAGGCCCCTCANGAAATCTCGATCTCGGAAATGCTGCGCCTGATCGACGGCCCCATCGCGCCCCTGCCCTGCCTGTCCCGCCGCGCCTACCAGCGCTGCGAGGACTGCACCGACGAGGCCAGCTGCCGCATCCGGAAAATCTTCGCCGAGGTCTTCTGGTCCTACCTCGTCATCATCGAAAGCCTCACCCTGGCCGACATGCTCCGCTCCGACCAGGTGGCCGAGCAGGTGATCGGGGCCTGATCCGATGGCTTAGACGGACATCGCCAACACCCTGGAACCGGCCCTCACCACGGTGCAAGAGGTCGTGGGCGCCACCCCCAGCCCGCTCGAGGAACTGGGGCTGGGCGTCCTGGTGCTGATCGTGGTCATCACCTTCCACGGCTGGGCCATGGCCCGCGTGAACGGCCTGTTCAACAGCGAGATCGCCCGTCTGGCCGACCATACTCCCGACTGGCGCTACAGCCTGCTGACCGCTGTGGGCATCGGTCTTCTGACCGCCACCCACCTGATCGAGACCCTGATCTGGTCCGTCCCGATCCTTGGCATGGGCATCCTGGGAAGCCTGCGGGACACCTATTACTTCGTGCTGGAATCCTACACCACGCTCGGCGCCAGTTCGATCCTTCTGCCGGAAGCCTGGCGCCTGCTTGGCCCGATGATCGCCATATCCGGGCTGTTCACCTTCAGCTGGACCGGCTCGGTTCTGGTCTACATCGTCACCGAAACCGCCCGTCACCAGCGCGATGTCGGCAAGAAAGGGCCGCCCCGAAGGACGGCCCGCGTTCCGAAGGCTGAGACGGGGGATCAGACCACCCGTTCGACCATCATCTTCTTGATCTGGGCGATGGCCTTCGCCGGGTTCAGCCCCTTCGGGCAGGTCTCGGCGCAGTTCATGATGGTGTGGCAGCGGTACAGCTTGAACGGGTCTTCCAGCATGTCCAGCCGTTCGCCCGTGGCCTCGTCGCGGCTGTCCACGATCCAGCGCCAGGCGTGCAGCAGGGCGGCCGGGCCAAGGTAGCGGTCGGCGTTCCACCAGTAGCTGGGGCACGACGTCGAGCAGGACGCGCACATCACGCACTCGTACAACCCGTCCAGTTTCTCGCGATCCTCGATGGACTGGCGCCATTCCTTGGCCGGGCGGTTGGTCTTCGTTTCCAGCCAGGGCATGATGCTGGCGTGCTGGGCGTAGAAATGGGTCAGGTCGGGGATCAGGTCCTTCACCACCGCCATGTGCGGCAGCGGGTAGATCTTCACGTCGCCCTTGATCTCGTCCAGGCCCTTGATGCAGGCCAGCGTGTTCAGCCCGTCGATGTTCATGGCGCAAGAGCCGCAGATGCCTTCGCGGCAGGACCGGCGGAAGGTCAGGGTCGGGTCGATCTCGTTCTTGATCTTGATCAGCGCGTCCAGGACCATCGGGCCGCACTTGTCCATGTCCAGGAAATAGGTGTCGACGCGCGGGTTCTGGCCGTCATCGGGGTTCCAGCGGTAGATCAGGAACTTGCGCACGTTCTTGGCGGCGGCCGGACGGGGCCAGGTCTTGCCGGTGCGGATCTTGGAATTCTTGGGAAGCGTGAACTGGACCATGGGGACGACCTCCGGGCTTTCCTTTCGCATAGCAGACCCGGTCCGATACTGCCATGCCGGGCTTTGCGAAATGCTGTCGCAGGTGCAGAAACGCGGGCAAGTTTGCCGGTTCTTGTGGCAGCCATCCTGGCGTCAGAACGACGGCGTAAGCAGAGCGGGCAGGCCCGACCGCGCCATGCAATCGCGCGCCGCCGGGCGCGCGGCGATGGACAGCACCGTGTTCACCGTCGAGGTGCCAAGCGATCACCCCCACGTCGCGCGACAGAAGCCGCAGGTCGGCCGAGGTGGCGGCAACCATGACGCAATCGGTGGCCGTCACGGCCTGGGCCGGGGTCATGAAATCGTCCAGCACCGGCGTCACCACGGTCTGCGCCGTCTGGCGCAGCACGGCATCGGTTGCCTGCTGTGCTGTACATCCGGCCAGCACCAGGGTGATCACCATCATGGCCCCTGTTCTTTTTCCGGTGCGTGTCGTCATGGTCTGCCCTGTTGTCTTTCCGACTGGCCGCCACCATAGCCGACAGCCGAACTGCAACGCATCAGTTCGCGTATGGAAGCCGGGCCGTCGAACTCGGGCCGATCGGCAAGAATGCGCCGCCAGTCGGCAATATCCTGCTGCACGGCCGCATCGAGCCGACGGGTCCCAGTCTCGGGAAAGGTCGATGCCGGCGGTCGCCAACCGCCTGCAGGCGCAAGGGATCAGAAAGCACAGACCCGTTTCCACCATTTCCCGACCTTCAGGCGATGTGGGCACAGCAATGACTCGAACCGCATCGACGTGAAGAGTGGCGCGGCTGCGCGCCTGAAGTGCGCTCCGCGCCATCCGCGATCCGCCTCGCCGGTTGATCACGGCAATGGTCTGGTCGCGCCAGCCGATCAGCTGGCGCCCGTGCAGCGCGGACCCTTCGGCAAACACCAGCGTCTCGGCCCCGGCATAGACCTCCATCTGGCGGCGAAGTGACACGGATTCGGGTGAAGGATGCCGAAGCCCTGCCGTTGAAGCAGGTCGATCAGATAGCCTTCGCGGCGTGAACGCCGCCCGCCCTGGCCAGCATGCCAGTGCGGGCGACATAGACGCGCGCTCCGCGGCCGGTCGCAGGGACAGACGCGCTGCGTTCTCCTCAAGCAGGGCCAGATAGCCGGGGGTGGGAATGCTGTCAGAGATTTCCTCGGGCAGGGGCACGGTTCTCAGCCGGTCGCATTGCATCGGTCGATCAACCAGACACAGCCGGTCTGGTGGCAGACCGCACCAGTCCATCACTTCCTTCACATGGCCGTGCAGGTTCCACTCACGGCTTCCCTCTGGCGCCAGCAACAGCATGGTGTCATGCGGCCGCTGTCGGGCCAGCACCATGATACGCCCGGCACATTCCGCAACCAGATGCCCGAAGTGCAGGGGCAGTTGCCCGCCCCAAAGGCAAGATCCGCGCAGGCGAAGAACTGCGGGGCGTGCGGGCGGCACGGGATCGAGCGCCACCCCACCCCGGCTGAACCGTCCCGCAAGGCTTTTATGGCCTTCCGTCCAGACCGGGCCGCCCGCGGCAAGCGAGCCGTAGAAAAGGTTCCATCGGGTGGCATGACAAGGATGCTGTCGAAAATGGCCAGCGGCTCAAGGTCGTCGCGGGGCGGAAACCCGGACCATCCGACGGGCCGCCCTGCCAGCCTGCGCAACCGCGCGGACATGCGAGACAGTGCGGCCTTCAAGCGCAAGCGCAGAGGTCCGGACTTGATCCGGATCGCTCTGAACATCGCCTTGCCGGGCACGCCACGTCCGTGCGCGCCCGCCTCCATCTGATCAGAACTTGCGTTCGGTAGGCGCGATCTTCTTTAGCGCGATGCCACCCTCGGCTTCGGTGGTCAGCGGCTCGGTGTGAACCGGGCGATAGTCCAGCCGCACCTGGTTGCCTTCGACCCAGGCCAGCGAGTGTTTGCGCCAGTTGGCATCGTCGCGCTGCGGATAATCCTCGTGCGCATGGGCGCCGCGGCTTTCGGTGCGGGCATGCGCGCCATAGATCGTGGCCAGCGCGTTCGGCATCAGGTTGGCCAGTTCCAGCGTTTCCATCAGGTCGCTGTTCCAGACCAGGCTGCGGTCGGTCACCTTCAGGTCGCCCATCTTGCCNNAAGCGATCTCGGTCATCTTGACCTCGCCCTGCGCCAGCGTCGCCTCGGTGCGGAACACCGCGGCATCGGCCTGCATGGTGCGCTGCATTTCCAGCCGCAGCTCGGCCGTCGGCGTGTGGCCGTCAGCGTTGCGCATCGTGTCAAAGCGGTCCAGCGCCTTGTCGGCGCCCGCCTTGTTCAGGGGCATCGGCGGCGTCTTCGGGTCGGCGATCTGGTAAGCGCGGATAGCCGCAGCGCGGCCGAACACCACGAGGTCGATCAGCGAGTTGGACCCCAGGCGGTTCGCGCCGTGGACCGAGGCGCAACCAGCCTCGCCCACGGCCATCAGGCCCGGGAACACCGCATCGGGATTCTCGGCGGTGGGGTTCAGCACCTCGCCCCAGTAGTTCGTGGGAATGCCGCCCATGTTGTAGTGCACCGTCGGCAGAACCGGGATCGGTTCCTTGTGCAGGTCCACNNGCGCGAAGATGCGGGCCGATTCGGTGATGCCGGGCAGGCGCAGTTCCAGCGACTCGCGCGGAAGGTGGCTGAGGTTCAGGTGGATGTGGTCCTTGCCCGCCCCCACGCCGCGGCCTTCGCGGATCTCCAGCGTCATGCAGCGGCTGACATAGTCGCGCGGCGCGAGGTCCTTGTAATGGGGCGCATAGCGCTCCATGAACCGCTCGCCTTCGCTGTTGGTCAGGTAGCCGCCTTCGCCGCGGGCGCCTTCGGTGATCAGGCAGCCCGAGCCGTAGATGCCGGTCGGGTGGAACTGCACGAATTCCATGTCCTGCAACGGCAGGTNGGCGCGCGCCACCATACCGCCGCCGTCGCCGGTACAGGTGTGGGCCGAGGTCGCCGAGAAATAGGCGCGGCCATAGCCGCCGGTCGCCAGCACGGTCATCTTCGCGTTGAAGACATGCATGGTGCCGTCATCCAGCTTCCAGGCCACCACGCCGGTGCAGCGCCCGTCGGTGATGATCAGGTCCAGCGCGAAGTATTCGATGAAGAACTCGGCCTTTTCCTTCAGCGACTGGCCATAGAGCGTGTGCAGGATGGCGTGGCCGGTGCGGTCGGCCGCGGCGCAGGTGCGCTGCACGGGCGGGCCTTCACCGAATTCGGTGGTGTGGCCGCCAAAGGGGCGCTGGTAGATCTTGCCCTCTTCGGTGCGGCTGAACGGCACGCCGTAGTGCTCCAGCTCGTANNCGGCGGCGGGGGCGGACCGGGCGAGGTATTCCATCGCATCGGTGTCGCCCAGCCAGTCCGACCCCTTCACGGTGTCGTACATGTGCCATTGCCAGTGGTCCGGCCCCATGTTCGACAGGCTGGCCGCGATGCCGCCCTGCGCCGCAACGGTGTGGCTGCGGGTCGGGAAGACCTTGGTCACGCAGGCCGTGCGCAGGCCCTGTTCTGCCATGCCGAGCGTCGCGCGCAGGTAAGCCCCGCCCACGACAACCACGTCATAGTCATGCACTTCATACGGATAGGCAGTCATGGTCATCCCTCAAAGCGCGATCTTGATCAGCGCGAAGATGCCGGCAGCGGCGGTTGCCCAGGACAGGCAGATCACGCCGATGACGGCCATCTTGCGCGCGGTGCCGCGCAGGTAATCCTCGATCATCATGGTGGCGCCGCTGATGAAGTGGCGCATGCCGACGATCAGCAAAAGCCCGGTCACGATGGCCGGGAAGGGCCGCCCGAAGGTGGCGACCACGGTGGCATGGTCCTGCCCCAGGGCACGACCGAAGATGAACATCCAGACAGGCACCAGGAAGGCCAGCGCCACCGCCGAGACGGTCATGAACCAGTGATCCTCGGTCCCGGCATGGCCCGAGCCTTTGCCTTCGGCGCGCTTGCGGTCGGTCAGATAACGCATGTCAGCCTCACATCATGACCAGAAGAACAAGGACAGCGGTCAGCACGACCGAGCCGATCAGGCAGGCCCAGCCCAGCTTTTCCGCCGTTGGTATGTCCAGCCCCTTCTTAAGCATCGTAATACAGGTGCCGCAGGCCGGTCAGGTAGTGGAACCACATCGCCCAGGCCGAGCCGACCCAGATCAGGATGCCGATCCAGCTGGTCGCCAGCCAGTTCACGAAGTTGAAGTACTCTTCCGAGGTCGCGGCGGCCAACAGCCACCACACCGCCAGGAAGAACCCGGCATACAGCGCATGACCGGTGATCCGGGTCAGGATCGAGGTCAGCATGGGAATCTGCCAACGATAGATCTGCAGATGCGGTGAGAGGGGTCGCTCGACCCGCTTGGCTTCGGCCATGTCGGTTCCCTTCGTCGCTGGCTTGCCCCGAGGGCCGGGGCGCGCTTGAACTTTCGCCTTCAATACCGCGTTTTGCGCCGGTGTCACGCGCGAGCTTGCCGCAGGTGCGAGTTGTTCACGCTAACCCGAAGATTTCTTGGGTTAGTGATCACAAAAGCAGTAAGCAATCACATCGGCACAAGCGCCCAGTAATCCAGATCCAGCAGCACGTCGGGCAGATACTTGCCGTCCGGCCCTTTCAGGGCGAATTGCGGCGCGCCGTGCTTTGCCGCCACCAGCCGCAGGCGCAGCGCGCCCACGCCCGGCGCCGCGGTCTCGGACTTGTCCAGCACCTCGGACCAGGCGCGCACCGTGTCGCCGGCAAAGCAGGGGTTGGCATGGGCGCCAGAGTTCAGCGCCGCGATCATCTGCGCATTGGCCAGGCCGTTGAACGACAGCGCCCGCGCCAGGCTGATGACATGGCCGCCGTAGATCAGGCGCTTGCCGTCCTCGCGGAAGGTGGCATCGAAATGCACCTTGGCGGTGTTCTGCCACAGCCGGGTTGCCAGCATGTGTTCGGCCTCTTCGATGGTGACGCCATCGACATGGTCGATCTTCTCGCCCACCGCGTAGTCGCCCCAGCGATGGGGCTCGTAAACCAGTGTGAAATCATAGCGGGTGAAATCCAGCCCGGCGGAATCGCCAGCGCCTCCGGCGCCACCACCGGGGCCAGCGACGGAACCACTGCTTCGGGGGCAGGGGCATCCAGCCGGTTCTTGCGCACCATGACCCAGCGGACATAGTCCAGCACCACTTCGTCGCGCTGGTTCAGGCCGCGGGTCCGCACATAGACCACGCCGGACTTGCCGTTGGAGTTTTCCTTCAGCCCGATCACCGTCGATTCGCTGCGCAGCGTGTCGCCGCCAGAACCGGCAGCAGCCAGCGCCCCTCGGCATAGCCGAGGTTCGCCACGGCATTCAGGCTGATGTCGGGCACGGTCTTGCCGAAGACGATGTGAAAGGCCACCAGGTCATCGACCGGCGAGGCTGGCAGGCCCGAAGCGCGCGCGAATTCGTCCGAGGAGTACAGCGCATGCCGCGCGGGATACAGCGCATGATACAGCGCCCGCTCGCCGCCTGACACGGTGCGCGGCACGGCGTGCTGGATGGTCTCGCCCAGACGGTAGTCTTCGAAGAAGCGGCCCGGATTGGTCTTCATGCTGCGGTCCCTCTGACCGTAGGATGGGCAGTATTGCCCATCCTACTGTTCGCCCAGTTTCACGTCGGGCGTGTAGGTGCCCGGCACATCCTTCACCACCGCCTGACCGCAGCGCATGACACCGCGTGCCGCGTCAAAGGCATAGGTCGGCGCGCCATGCAGCGCCCAACCCTTGTTCAGCGCCGCCGTCACCTTGTGGCAGAAGGCCGAGGTGTCGTCTTCGGACAGGAAGCGGTAGAGTTTCACGGATAGGTCCCCAGGAACGGGTTGTGGCCCAGCCAGATGTGGATGCTGCGATCAGACCGTAGATGACCAGCGTGCCCACCAGGTTCATGGCATCGCCCTTCAGTCCGCGCCCGTCGGTCGGTCGCACCCAGGGCCCGGCGGCGTTGATGAGCAGGATCGACACGACCGCCCAAAGGCCCAACCCGCCGAACAGCACCAGCGAGGCGACATCGCCGTTGACCAGGAGGTGCGCCACCGACCACAGGATCATGCCCGTCAGCATCGGGTGGCGCATCTTCGGGTACAGCGTGCCCTTGGTGCCGCCCACGCCGAACAGGAAGATCGACACCAGCATCAGGGTGTTGTTCAGGTGCCCCATGCCGGGCAGGGGCGTGTAGACCGGCAGGAACTCCGCCCCACGGTAGCCGATCACCATCAGCACGACAGAGACGGCAAGCGCCAAGGCGACCATCCCTTGGCCGGATCGCCCATGCGCGCCCGCGCTGCGGGCGCGAGGCGCTTGAAGAGGTGGGCGGCGGACCACAGCAGCACGCCAAGGATCAGAAGGGTCATCATCGCAGGCACTCCGTCAGGGAAGCGGGCAAGTCGCGCGCCACCCTGCCGTCAAACCGACGCCGATGCAATTTCCAGGGCCGCAATCGCCTCGGCCTTGGCCAGGATCGCCTCGGCGGTCACGATATGCAGGTTCTCGACGATGCGGCCATCGACCACCGCCACGCCCTGGTAAGCGGCCTTGGCCGCCGCAAAGGCCTCGATCTGCCGCTTGGCCAGCGCGATTTCGGCTTCGGACGGCGCAAAGGCCGCATTGGCGATGTCCAATTGCGCCGGATGGATCAGGGTCTTGCCGTCAAAGCCCATGTCGCGGCCCTGTTCGCATTCCACGCGCAGGCCCTCTTCGTCCTTGAAAGCGTTGTAGACGCCATCGACGATGACCTTGCCCGAGGCCTTGGCCGCCAGCACACACAGGCCCAGGCCGGTGATCAGCGGCAGACGGTCGGCGCGGAAGCGGCTGCCCAGTTCCTTGGCCAGGTCATTGGTGCCCATCACCATGCCCTTCAGCCGGGNGTGCGCGGCGATTTCCGCGGCGTTCAGCATGGCGAAAGAGGTTTCCATCATCGCCCACAGATCGGCGCCCGGCACCAGGTCGGCCACTGCGTCCAGATCAGCGGCGCGGTTCACCTNTGGAATCAGGATCGCGTCCACCTTCGNCCNCCGCGCAATGGCCGTGTCCATCGCCTGGGCATCCGCCCGGCCCCATTCCGTGTCAAAGCCGTTGATGCGCACGATGCGCAGGCGCGGGCCATAGTCGAAATCCCGCAGCACCCGCGCCAGCAACTCGCGCGCGGCGGGCTTCTCGTCGGGGGCCACCGCATCCTCCAGATCGAAGATGATGGCATCGGCGGCCAGGCCGCAGGCCTTTTCCAGGGCGCGGTCCTTGGAACCGGGGATGTACAGCACCGAACGGCAGGGGCGGGTCATGGCAGCATCCTTGCGCAAGATTCTTGCGGGAAGAACCACGACTCTGCCACTTTCGGCAAGAGCAGATTTGCCGCAGCGCAGAAATTGTTGTTCGAAGCTCCGGGGTGATCTGTTCCATGCCGAGTGCCCGGTGTTCGTCGGTTTGGCATGGCCACGCCCGGACTGGGCATGACAATTGGACAGCATCGGGGCAATGAAGGATGCAGGAGACCCGCCTTGATTTTTGTGCGCTAACGGAGTACATGTTTGCAGTTGAGCGACATTGCCTATCGCCTGCTAGACGATGGCTCGGAAGGTGAGGTCGTCACGCTCGTGGTTGACGTGCCAGGCGCGACCATCCTGATCATGGGGAAACGGCGGATGTCGGAAGCGGCCTTGTGGTGGACCGGGCACATATCTCGATCACGCCGCCGGATTCGGGCGTACTGACGCGATTGGCCATGCGCAGGATCGCCGACAAGGTGCTGGAGGATACAGGATATGACGAAATCGTCGTTCGCGGCGCGGCTCGCACAACAGGGGCGCGTCCAGGCCATTCCCCGCGTGAGCTCCGGTTCCGCCGAAGAGATCGTTCTGAAGCCGGGACGGAGGTCTCCTGATGTCGTGACGGCGACGCTTGCCTTGGCCAAACGCGGGACAACCATGCTGAAAGCCAAACGCGCCGTTGAAAAGGCATTGGAAGACGGCGATGCCGTGATCGACCTGCCGACGGTCGAGAGCTTCGCGATGCTGGCCGCCGAACTTGAGGCGGCCGGTCTGGCCGTCAGATCGCGCAGCGCCGAGGATCGCGACCTCAAGGAACATTTCGCGGAGCGGGTGAAGCGCCTGCGCCATCGACTCAACCTGTCGCAGGAAGATTTCGCGCGAGACTACGATCTGGACAAGAAGACCCTGCAAGGCTGGGAAATCGGCAAGGTTCCCGACCGCGGCAACCGTTTGCTGATCCGCCTGATCGAAAAGGATCCGGTCGCCACGAGGCGTCTGGTCAACGAAGGCTGATCGGGTCGCCCGCTTCAGATCGCGGACAACCCGGCGACCCCGTCCCAGACCAGCTTGGCCGAGATCAGCATCAGCGCCCAGATCACCAGCGTGAAGAACAGCTTCTCGGGCATCTTCCGCACCACCCAGACCCCGGCATAGACCGAGGCTGCCGCCACCGGCATCAGCACCAGCGCGTGCTTCAGGTTTTCCACCGACAGCTGGCCCAGGAAGTAATAGGGGATCAGCTTCAGCGCGTTCACATAGGCGAAGGCGATGGTCGCGGTGTAAGCGAAAACCGCCTTGCGCAGGCCCAGGGGCAGGGTGAAGACCTGATAGGGCGGCGCGCCGGAATGGCTGACAAAGCTGGTGAAACCGGCAATCGTCGTCCAGAACAGGCCCTTGCCCCAGTCTGCCTGCCGCGGCTCGGTCGTCACGCGGTGGCGCACCAGGGTGTTCAGCGCAAAGGCCAGGCCCACCACCCCGACCAGCAGCGTCACCGCCGCCTCTGACACCAGCGAGGCCGTGGCCCAGCCGATGCCCACGCCCACCGTCATGCCGATGCAGGCGATCACCAGCACGCGGCGGTCGAATTCGCGGCGATAGGCGTAAAGCCCGAACATGTCGGACACCACAAAGACCGGCAGCAGCATCCCCGCCGCCGTGACGGGCGAGATCGCCAGCGACAGGATCGGCACCGCCAGCATGCCGACGATGGGCAGGCCACCCTTTCCCGCCCCAACGGTGACGGCGGCCAGCACGGCCAGAACCCAGAACAACGTGCCTTCCATGCGCCTCTCCTGCCCGCTGCGATTCGTTAGCGCGAACACCCGGCAGACGCCAGAAAGACCATATTTGCCGCATCCCTTGGCATGCCGAAGCGCTTGCCAGCCGGGGGTTTCGCCTTACCCAAACCCGCGCAACAACCGCACCCGGAGGGACAGACCCATGGCCAGACCGAAGATCGCCCTGATCGGCGTAAGCCAGATCGGCGGCACGCTCGCCCATCTGACCGCTATGAAGGAACTCGGGGACGTCGTCCTCTTCGACATCGCCGAAGGCACNCCGCAGGGCAAGGCGCTGGACATCGCCCAGTCCGGCCCGTCCGAAGGCTTCGATGCCGTCATGAAGGGCACCAATTCCTATGCCGACATCGCGGGCGCCGATGTCTGCATCGTCACCGCCGGCGTGCCGCGCAAGCCGGGGATGAGCCGCGACGACCTTCTGGGCATCAACCTGAAGGTCATGAAAGCGGTGGGCGAGGGTCTGAAGGCCCATGCCCCGAGCGCCTTCGTCATCTGCATCACCAGCCCGCTTGATGCCATGGTCTGGGCGCTGCGCGAATTCTCGGGCCTGCCGCACAACAAGGTCGTCGGCATGGTAAGCGTGCTGGACTCGGCGCGCTTCCGCCACTTCCTGTCGCTGGAGTTTGGCGTCTCGATGCGCGACGTCACCGCCTTCGTGCTGGGCGGCCATGGCGACACCATGGTCCCGCTGGCCCGTTACTCCACCGTCGCCGGCGTGCCGCTGCCCGACCTGGTGAAGATGGGCTGGACCACGCAGGAAAAGCTGGACTCCATCATCCAGCGCACCCGTGACGGCGGCGCCGAAATCGTCGGCCTTCTGAAGACCGGCTCGGCCTTCTACGCCCCGGCCACCTCGGCCATCGAGATGGCGGAAGCTTATCTCAAGGACCAGAAGCGCGTCCTGCCCTGCGCGGCCTACGTTGACGGCGCCTTCGGCCTGGACGGTATCTATGTCGGCGTGCCGACCGTGATCGGCATNGGCGGTGTCGAGCGTCTGGTTGAAATCAGCCTGACCGCCGACGAGAACGCGATGTTNCAGAAGTCGGTCGGCTCGGTGAAGGGCCTTGTCGCCGCCTGCAAGGGCATCGACCCGTCGCTGGCCTGATCATCCCCGCACTTCCCGAAACGCGCGCCTCCTCTGGCGCGCGTTTTCTTGCGGGCATGATGGCGCCATGGACTATTCGAAATCCGGCAACGCCAAGGCCGCCAAAGGCACCCCCAAGTTCGACGCGCAGAACCGCCACGGCGCGCCGAAAAAGACGCATGGCCAGACCCCGGCAAGGAAGAACTCCTTGCCCGCATGAAACCGCCGCACAGGCGAAGAAACCGGGCTGACCGGAGGGCGCTGCATGGCCGACCTCGTTTCGGAACTGGAAGACCGCCTGCTGCGCTATTGCGCCATCGACAGCCAGAGCGANCGGGATTCCCCATCCGCGCCCTCGACCGCGATCCAGCTTGATCTGGCGCGGCTGCTGGTGGACGAGTTGCAGGCCATGGGCGCCGCCGATGTGCGGCTGACCGATTACGGCGTGGTGCTGGCCACCATCCCAGGCACCGCGCCCGGCCCGACCATCGGCCTTCTTGCGCATATGGACACCGCGCCGCAGTTCAACGCCACCGGCGTGAAGCCCGCNGTGATCCGCCGCTATAACGGCGGCCCGATCACCTTTCCCGACGACCCGGCGCTGGTGCTGTCGCCCGAGGTCTCGCCGCAACTGGCCGCCCGGATCGGCCACGACATCGTCACCGCCTCGGGCACCACGCTTCTGGGCGCCGACGACAAGTCGGGCATCGCCATCCTGATGGCCGCGGTAAACCAGATGCTGGCCGACCGCCAGACACCCCGCACCACGGTGCGCCTGGCCTTCACCCCCGACGAAGAGATCGGCCGAGGTGTCGGCGCCCGCCTGCCCGCCGACATCGGCGCCGATTTCGCCTTTACCTTCGATGGCGCCGATCCGGGCGAGGTCGAATGGGAATGCTTCTCGGCCGACAATGCCGTGATCACCCTTACCGGCGTCTCGGCCCATCCCGGCAGCGCCAAGGGCCGCATGGTCAACGCGCTGACGCTGGCGGGCAAGCTGGCCGCCGCCCTGCCGCCCGCGCAAAGCCCGGAACTGACCGAAGGGCGCGAGGGCTTCGTCCACCTCTACGCGGTGGACGGTACCGCCGCCCGCGCCGAACTTAGGTTCATCCTGCGCGACTTCGACACCGCCGCGCTGGCCGCCCGGGGCGAAATGCTGCGCGCCCTGGCCCAGGCCATAACGGCCACCGAGCCCCGCGCCGCGGTGACGGTCGATATCCACCCCGAATACCGCAACATGCGCGACCGGCTGGAACAGGACCTGCGCCCCGTCCTGCTGGCCGAAACCGCCACCCGCCGCGTCGGGCTGGAACCGCGGCGGCTGTCCATCCGCGGCGGCACCGACGGCTCGCGCCTCACGGAACTGGGTCTGCCCTGCCCGAACCTGCCCACGGGCATGCAGGAAATCCACGGGCCGCTGGAATGGATCAGCCTGCAGGACATGGAACAGGCAACCNNCCGCCTGTGCCTGGCGCTGGTGGAAGAGGCCGCGGCGGCATGAGCCGCACCATCTCGCCCTACCACGCTCCCGGCTTCTATGATCAGGCGCTGGCCAAGGGCCGCCACCGCGACATCGTCGGCGGCCGTTGGGACGAGACCGGCGAGATCCAGATGGACCTCCTGCGCGAGGCCGGGCTGCTGCCGCACCATCGCCTGCTGGACATCGGCGCCGGGTCGCTGCGCCTGGGCTGCCGGGCGGTGCCCTACCTCGATCCCGGCCACTACTGGGCCACCGACCTGTCCGCCGACCTGATGCGGCGGGGCTGGCAGGCCGAATTGGCCGACAAGGACCGTCTGCCGCTGTCACAGCTGGTGCAGGACGAAGATTTCTCTTTCCCCGGCCTGCCCGACGATATTGACCTTGCCATCGCCTTTGCCGTCTTCACCCATCTGCCGATGAACCACCTGCGCCGCGCGCTTCTCTCGGTGAGGGCGCGCTTCCCGGCTCTGCGGCAATTCCTGTTCACCGTCTTCCTGGCGCCGGATGCCGCGGCCTACCTTGGCCCGGTGCGCCAGCCCGACGGCGTGGTGACTCACGCCCTGCGCGCGCCNTATCACATGCTGGCCGAAGACCTGGGCCAGCTGGTCGCCGCCTCGGGCTTCCGCTTCACCCTGCCGCCCTGCCGCCTGCCGCGCGGACAGGTGCTGGTGCAGGCAAGCCCCGCCTGAGGTTCAGGCGCGGGGCCGCCGCCCGGTCAAGCAAGCATTGCCCGCAGTCCATGCTTCAGCGCCTGCACGTCGCGCCGCGGGCGATAGCCGATGGCATGGCCATCCAGCGCGGCGGCGCTGTGGTCCGGCCTCAGTCCGGGAACTGCGCCGCAATCCTGGTAAGCAGGTCCAGGTCCACATCCAGCAAGATGCCATGCGCCGCCAGCGCCGCCTCGCGCTCGGGCGCAAGCTCCTTGATCAGCGCATAGACCGCCTGCGCCGCCGTATCGTCGGCCCCCGCCGCATGCACGGCCGCCAGCTGGTTGCGCGTGGCGCTGTGGCTGTCGGGAAAGGACCGCCACTCTGGCTGCTGCGCCATCTTGCGCCGTTTCTTCATCACCCATCCCGCTGGCGTCAGCCCGTCGAAATGCAGGATCAGGTGGCTGTGCAGCGTGGCATCGGCCCGCTGGCCCCGTCGGGCACATGAACGCCGGAAGCGACCCGTCCGCCCGTGCGGAAGAAACTCTTTCCCCGGCATAGCCCGCCATGCCCTGGCGCAGGAAGGGCGCCGCCGGTCCGTCGATCCGCGCGATCACCTCCTCGGCAGGCCCGCCCACCTGGCGGCGGAACCGTCCGGAAAAGACATCGCCGGGATCGGCCGGGCCGGAATGCACCCGCTCGGCCACCGGCACCAGGACAAAGCCGGTTTCGGTAGGCTGCGCGGCCAGGATCGCGCCAATGTCGCCCGGACCCCACAGGAATTCGTCGGCGTCGATGTGCAGGACCCAGGGCAGGCGCGCGGCGTCCAGTTCCGCCTTCAGGTTCGCCCGTTGGCGCATCAGCGGCACCCAGGGCCGCGCCATGCCCAGCCCCTGCCAATGGGCCGCATCACAATCGACCAGCCGCACCCGCGGGTTCGGCCGCAGCATCGCGGTCAGATCCGGGGCGGGTTCGTCCAGGTACAGGCACACCTCCGCCGCACCCATGTCCAATGCATGGGCCACGAAAGCCACCACCAGCTGCGGCGGCTCGCTGACCGTTGCCACCACGCCCCATTGGTCCTGCCGCCCCGTCAGATCCGCCTCCCTGCCCCTGCGCGCCTTTGGCCCGGCCGGATTCGTCCTATCATCCACGGTCTGCCGCGCCTACCGTCAACCGCCGCAAGTCCCCGCAATCCGGCGCCGAATCACCTGCCGGACAGGGGCACCCGGCGCCTTTGTCGCACTTGTGATCACATGATTTCAGGCTGTGATCACAAACTTCCGATGTTAGCGCCAAACGCCGGTATACCAAAGAATACCGTTTTGCGGCTGCCTGTTTCCGTGGCAAGACGCACCCAACGGCACGACTGACGGGGAATTTCCATGAACATCCACGAATACCAGGCCAAGGCGCTTCTGAAGAGCTATGGCCTGCCGGTCTCGGACGGCCGCGTCGTCCTGAAGGCGGACGAAGCGAAAACCGCCGCGGGCGAAATCGACGGCCCGCTCTGGGTCGTGAAGGCCCAGATCCACGCGGGTGGCCGCGGCAAGGGCACCTTCAAAGAGCCCGAGGCCGGTGANAAGGGCGGCGTGCGCCTCGCTCGTTCGGTCGCCGAAGCCGACCTGTTTGCCCGCCAGATGCTGGGCCGCACCCTCGTCACCGTGCAGACCGGCCCGGTAAGCAAGCAGGTGAACCGCATCTACATCGAGGAAGGCACCGACATCGAGCGCGAGCTGTATCTCGCGCTGCTGATCGACCGGAAGTCCAGCCGCATCTCGATCGTCTGCTCGACCGAAGGCGGCATGTCGATCGAGGACGTGGCCCATGACACGCCCGAGAAAATCCTGACCATCACCGTCGGNCCGGCCACCGGCCTGCAGGATTTCCACGGCCGCCGCGTCGCCTTCGCGCTTGGCCTGACCGGCCACCAGATCAAGCAGTGCGTCCAGATCGTGAAGAACCTCTACCGGCTCTTCGTCGAAAAAGACGCCGACATGATCGAAATCAACCCGATGGTGGTGACGAAGGAAGGCACGCTGCGCCTTCTGGACGCCAAGATGGGCTTCGACGGCAACGCGCTGTTCCGCCACTCCGACATCGTCGATCTGCGCGACGTGACCGAGGAAGACCCGAAGGAGCATGTGGCCAGCAAGTTCGACCTGAACTACATCGCGCTGGATGGCGATATCGGCTGCATGGTCAACGGCGCGGGCCTTGCCATGGCGACGATGGATATCATCAAGCTTTACGGCGCGGCCCCCGCCAACTTCCTGGACGTGGGCGGCGGCGCGACCAGNGACAAGGTGACCGAAGCCTTCAAGATCATCACCTCGGACCCGCAGGTGAAGGGCATCCTCGTCAACATCTTCGGCGGCATCATGCGCTGCGACATCATCGCGGAAGGCGTGATCGCGGCGGTCAAGGAAGTTGGCCTGAAGGTTCCGCTGGTGGTGCGCCTGGAAGGCACCAACGTGGAACTGGGCAAGAAGATCATCAACGAAAGCGGCCTGAACGTGATCGCGGCGGACAACCTGTCCGACGCGGCGCAGAAGATCGTCACGGCGGTGAAGGGGTAAGGGTCATGGTCGGTTCCGTTCGCAACATCCTTTGTCTGGCTCTGCTTGTCGGCACGGTCGCCGTCAGCCCCGCGCTGGCGAAGGACAAGGTTGCCGGAACCGACTGGATCCCCTAAGATCACGGCTGAGCGGGCGGTCGAACTGTTTTCGGCCGTCTGCGGCGGATCGCTGCCGCACTTCAAGAATGCCAAGAAGCTGATGGCCGCGAGCAGGATCGTCCTCGCTTCGCCCTATGGAACGAAGACCGTCTACAGCGAGAAAGAGAACGTCTCGTTCCAGATCAGGAAGACGGCGGCAACACACAGCAGTGCTCCATGGTCTTCAGATCCAAACAAGGGAAGGCCGCCGTGAAGAAGGCCTTCTCAGCGCTTGGCGAAACAAAGGTCGTCGAAGGTACGCTCGCCGCCTTCTACCAAGGCCGGACCGTGGCCCTCATGGACCCCGATGCCTCGCAAGGCGCCTATCACTTCCTCATGCTGTCCGAGCGCTGAGCCACTCTCTTAACCCGCAGTGACCCCGATGCCCGCAGCCTTCCCCTCACGCCGCTTCGTCCCGGACCACCGGGTCCGGCCGTGGCTCGATTGCCGCCAGAGCGCTGCAACTCGGGGTCCAGCCGGGCGGTCGAGGCGTCGAAACTGGTCCGCAGGTTCATCAGAACTCGGCCCCCGTGCTGAAATAGCGGCCCAGCCGTGCCGCGGTGTCGGCGGTCAGCGCGGTTTCCTCGCGGATCAGCCGCTCGATCCGGGTGCGCGGCACGCCGACGGCCTTGGCGACCCTGCCGGGCGACAGGCCCAGAGGCTCCATGAACTCGGTCCGCAGGATTTCACCGGGATGGATCGGCGGATTGGTGATCAGCATGGTTTCGGTTCCTCAGTGATAGTCCACGATCTCGACTTCAGGCGCATCGCCGTCGTTCCAGACAAAACAGATGCGCCACTGTGCGTTGATGCGGATCGAGTGCTGTCCCTTGCGATCACCGGACAGCGACTCCAGCCGGTTGGACGGCGGCTGCCGCAATGCCCCAAGGATCGCAGCCGCATCCAGCATCAACAGCTTCCTGATCGCCCCGCGCAACAAATCCGGCGGAAACCCCTTGGGGCATTCCCGGCAAGGATCAGGTCGATCCGCTTGTCGCGCTTCGTGACGATCATCCCACATATGTATCATTCCATGATACATCCGTCAATCAATCCCGTATCGCCGCCTGATACAAGAAGAGGCCCACATGTCCGTACTCGTCAACGAAAACACCAAGGTGATCTGCCAGGGCTTCACCGGCAGCCAAGGCACCTTCCACTCGGAACAGGCCATCGCCTACGGCACCAAGATGGTCGGCGGCGTGACGCCCGGCAAGGGCGGCTCCACCCATCTGGGCTTGCCGGTCTTCGACTCGGTCCATGACGCCGTCATCGCCACCGGTGCCGATGCCACCGCGATCTATGTCCCCCCGCCCTTCGCGGCCGACTCGATCCTGGAAGCCATCGACGCGGAAATCCCGCTGATCGTCTGCATCACCGAAGGCATCCCGGTCATGGACATGATGAAGGTCAAGCGCGCGCTCTTGCATTCCAAGTCGCGCCTGATCGGGCCGAACTGCCCCGGCGTGATGACGCCGGACGCCTGCAAGATCGGCATCATGCCGGGCTCGATCTTCAAGCGCGGCTCGGTCGGCGTCGTCAGCCGCTCGGGCACCCTGACCTATGAAGCCGTGAAGCAGACCACCGACATCGGCCTTGGCCAGTCCTCGGCGGTCGGCATCGGCGGCGACCCGATCAAGGGCACCGAGCACATCGACGTGTTGGAAATGTTCCTGGCCGACCGGAAACCACCTCGATCATCATGATCGGCGAAATCGGCGGCTCTGCCGAAGAGGAAGCCGCCCAGTTCCTGGCCGATGAAAAGAAGCGTGGCCGCTGGAAACCCACCATGGCTTCATCGCCGGTCGCACCGCCCCGGTCGCCGCATGGGCCATGCCGGCGCCATCGTGGCGGGCGGCAAGGGCGACGCGGGCTCGAAGATCGAGGCGATGAAGTCCGCCGGATCGTGGTGGCCGACAGCCCCGCCACCCTGGGCGAGGCCGTGATGAAGGCGATCAAGGGCTGAGCCCAAGACACCACGCGATCCGGCCCCCAGGGGCCGGATCGACCCGCGGCCCCACGCCGCGGCCAAAGGCAACAACCCGCCAAAGTCACCTGCATCCGGCCGGAGGAGGGCCGCGCATGTCCGTACGAAACCCCGAACACCCGCTGATGGGCGAGGCTCGCATCGAAGGCCATGGCTGTTTGCCATGGCGCTTTTCGCGGGCCTGATCCTGCTTCTGGGCTGCGTCGCCTGGGTCTCGTCCGACCGTGCGCAAGCCAACCTCGACCTCAAGGCCGCCTTCGCCGCCCCCGCGGCTGACCTGCCCCATTTCCGCTCGACTCTAGGGAGGAGTTGACACTTGACCGAACAATCCCCGAACAGCCAGTTCCACGCCTCGTCCTTCCTGCAGGGCGCGAACGCGGACTACATCGACCAATTGGCCGCCCGCTATGCCTCCGACCCGGCTTCGGTCGATGCGCAATGGGCCGAATTCTTCCGCGCCCTCGGCGACAGCGAGCTTGACGCCAAGCGCGCCGCGCAGGGCCCGTCCTGGGCGCGCGCNGACTGGCCGCCAACGCCCAAGGACGACCTGACCGCCGCGCTGACCGGCGAATGGCCGGTGGCGNNCCCGCCAGAAGGCAAGGCCGCCGCGGCGAAGATCGCCGCCAAGGCCGAGGANAAGGGCGTCTCGCTCACCGACGCGCAGATGCAGCGCGCCGTTCTGGACAGCTTGCGCGCGCTGATGATGATCCGCGCCTACCGCATCCGCGGCCACCTTGCTGCCGACCTTGACCCGCTCGGCATGACCGACCGCAGCAACCACCCCGAGCTTGACCCGGCCTCCTATGGCTTCACCGAAGCCGACATGGACCGNCCGATCTTCATCGACAAGGTGCTGGGCCTCGACTTCGCCTCGATGCGCCAGATCATCGACATCGTGAAGCGCACCTATTGCGGCACCTTCGCGCTGCAATACATGCACATCTCCGATCCCGAACAGAGAGGCTGGCTGAAGGAACGGATCGAAGGCTACGGCAAGGAAATCGCCTTCACCCGCGAAGGCCGCCGCGCCATCCTGAACAAGCTGGTCGAGGCCGAGGGCTTCGAAAAGTTCCTGCACGTCAAGTACATGGGCACCAAGCGCTTTGGCCTTGACGGCGGCGAGGCGCTGATCCCCGCGATGGAACAGATCATCAAGCGGGGCGGCAACCTGGGCCTGAAGGAAATCGTCATCGGCATGCCNCACCGCGGCCGCCTGAACGTGCTGGCCAACGTGCTGATGAAGCCCTACCGCGCCATCTTCCACGAATTCCAGGGCGGGTCCTACAAGCCCGAAGACGTGGACGGCTCGGGCGACGTGAAATACCACCTCGGCGCCTCGTCCGACCGNCGCTTCGACGGCCATTCCGTCCACCTGTCGCTGACCGCCAACCCCTCGCACCTGGAGGCCGTGAACCCGGTGGTGCTGGGCAAGGTCCGCGCCAAGCAGGACCAGGTNGGCGACCAGATCGACCGCACCGCGGTTCTGCCGATCCTGCTGCACGGCGACGCGGCCNNTGCCGGCCAGGGCGTGGTGGCGGAATGCCTTCGNCTTTCGGGCATCAAGGGCCATCGCACCGGCGGCTGCATCCACATCATCGTCAACAACCAGATCGGCTTCACCACGGCGCCGCACTTCAGCCGGACCTCGCCCTATCCGACCGACATTGCGCTCATGGTCGAGGCGCCGATCTTCCACGTCAACGGCGACGACCCCGAAGCGGTGGTCCATGCCGCCCGCGTGGCGACCGAGTACCGCCAGAAGTTCCACAAGGACGTGGTTCTGGACATGTTCTGCTACCGCCGCTTCGGTCACAACGAAGGCGACGAGCCGATGTTCACCCAGCCGGCGATGTACAACAACATCAAGCGGCACAAGACGACGCTGCAGTTGTACACCGAGCGTCTCGTGCAGGACGGCCTGATCCCCGAGGGCGAGATCGAGGACATGAAGGCCGCCTTCCAGGCCAAGCTGAACGACGAGTACGAGATCGGCAAGGCCTTCAAGCCGAACAAGGCCGACTGGCTGGACGGTCGCTGGAAGAACATGCAGACCAAGGATCTGGAGAACTACCAGCGCGGCGAAACCTGGATCAAGGCGGAAGCCATGGCCGAGGTCGGCCGCGCCCTGACCACGGTCCCCGAAGGCTTCGAAATCCACAAGACCGTCGGCCGCCAGCTGGAAGCCAAGGCCAAGATGTTCGAAACCGGCAAGGGTTTCGACTGGGCCACGGCCGAGGCGCTGGCCTTCGGCTCGCTGCAGGCCGAAGGCTTNCCCGTGCGGCTNGCGGGGCAGGACTGCACGCGCGGCACCTTCTCGCAGCGCCATTCCGGCTGGATCGACCAGAACACCGAAGAACGCTACTACCCGCTGAACCACATCCGCCCCGGCCAGGCGCGGTATGAGGTCATCGACTCNATGCTGTCCGAATAGGCCGTGCTCGGCTTCGAATACGGCTATTCGCTGGCGGAACCGAACACGCTGACCCTGTGGGAAGCCCAGTTCGGCGACTTCGCCAACGGCGCGCAGATCATGTTCGACCAGTTCATCAACTCGGGCGANTCGAAGTGGCTGCGCATGTCGGGTCTGGTGATGCTTCTGCCGCACGGCTTCGAAGGCCAGGGCCCGGAACACTCCTCGGCCCGGCTCGAGCGCTTCCTGCAGCTTTCNGCCGAGGACAACTGGATCGTCGCCAACTGCACGACCCCGGCGAACTACTTCCACATCCTGCGCCGCCAGCTGCACCGCGACTATNNCCGCAAGCCGCTGATCCTGATGACGCCGAAGTCGCTGCTGCGCCACAAGATGTGCATCAGCGACGCGGCCGANTTTCTGGATGGCTCGACCTTCCACCGCGTCCTGTGGGACGACGCGCAGAAGGGCCACTCGTCGCTGGAACTGAAGCCCGACGCCGAAATCCGCCAGGTCGTGATCTGCACCGGCAAGGTCTACTACGACCTTCTGGCCGAGCGCGATGCCCGCGGCCTGACCGACGTCTACCTGCTGCGGNNCGAACAGTTCTATCCGGTGCCCACCGTGTCGCTGACGCAGGAACTGTCGCGGTTCCCGCAGGCCAAGGTGGTCTGGTGCCAGGAAGAACCGAAGAACCAGGGCGCCTGGTTCTTCATCGANCCCGAACTCGAAGTGCTGCTGACCAAGACTCCGGCCAGCCGAGCGCGCCGCTACGCNGGCCGCGCCGCCTCGGCCTCGCCCGCCACGGGTCTCGCCAGCAAGCACAAGGCACAGCAAGAGGCGCTCGTGACCGACGCCCTGACGATCGAAGGAAAGTGATGATGAGCATCGAAGTCCGNGTCCCCTCCCTGGGTGAAAGCGTCACCGAAGCCACGGTCGCCAAGTGGTTCAAGAAGGTCGGCGATGCCGTCGCCGTGGACGAAATCCTGTGCGAGCTGGAAACCGACAAGGTCAGCCTCGACGTGCCTTCGCCNGCGCCGGCCGGCGTGCTGGGGGAAATCGTCGCTGCCGAAGGCGCCACCGTCTCTGCCGCGGGTCTTCTGGCGATGATCACNCGAAGGCGCCGCCGGCGCCGCTCCGGCCAAGGCGGCCCCCGCCGCGGCCCCGGCCCCCGCACCGGCCGCTGCTCCGCGGCTGCCAAGGACGTGGAAAACGCCCCCGCCGCGAAGAAAGCGATGGCCGAAGCCGGCCTTTCCGCTGATCAGGTGCAAGGCACCGGCCGCGACGGCCGCATCATGAGGACGACGTCGNNCCCGCGCCGCTGCCGCCGTGCAGGCCGCTGCCTGCGCCGCGCCCGCCCCGGCCGCCATCCGCGCGCCCCGGTCCCGGCCGACGACGCCGCCCGCGAACGGGTGAAGATGACGCGCCTGCGCGCCACCATCGCCAAGCGCCTGAAGGACGCGCAGAACACCGCCGCCATGCTGACCACCTTCAACGAGGTGGACATGACCGGCGTCATGGCGCTGCGCAACGAGTACAAGGAGCAGTTCGAGAAGAAGCACGGCGTGAAGCTCGGCTTCATGTCCTTCTTCGTGAAGGCCTGCTGNCACGCCCTGAAGGAAATCCCGGCCGTCAACGCCGAGATCGACGGCACGGACATCATCTACAAGAACTACGTCCACATGGGCGTCGCCGTCGGCACCCCGAAGGGCCTTGTCGTGCCGGTGGTGCGCGACGCCGACCAGATGGGCTGNGCCGGCATCGAGAAGAAGATCGCCGAGTTCGGCAAGNNGCGCGCCCGTGACGGCAAGCTGACCATGGAGAAGATGCAGGGCGGCACCTTCACCATCTCGAACGGCGGCGTCTACGGCTCGCTGATGTCGACGCCGATCCTGAANCCGCCGCAGTCGGGCATCCTGGGCATGCACAAGATCCAGGAGCGCCCGATGGTGAACGGCGAGATCGTCATCCGCCCGATGATGTACCTCGCCCTCAGCTACGATCACCGCATCGTCGACGGCAAGGAAGCCGTGACCTTCCTCGTGCGCGTCAAGGAAGCGCTGGAAGACCCCCGCCGCCTGCTGATGGACCTGTGATAAAGCGGTGCGTGTGAACGCCACCCTACCCTGGGCGGTAGGGTGCGTGCTTGCACGCACCACCTTCCACACATGTCGTTACAAGGGATGCGCATCGCGCACAGAACAATGGCAGCCGACTTGATCAGTGGAATTCCGTTCGCCATCGGTTGCATTGGGGTTGGACTGGCGTTTCGGCCCCTCGGTTGGTGGCTGCTCTTGGGCTACTGATCCTTCTCTTGGTAAGCATACAGATCGCTAGTGCAATACTTCCATTTGTCGTTGGCTTGCTCGTGGCGCTGGTTGCCCTCTGGGCCTATGGCGCTTGGCTCCATCCGGGTCTTGCGCAATCTTGGCAAGACGTATGGTCAGTTGCCGAAGCGCGACTGGACCGATCAAAGTCGATCGCTTGGCGACCCGCAGCGTCGCTCAAAGCCCCGGGATGATTGATGGCTCGATGACCTCCGCCCTCCCCGCCCTCGAACACAGCCTCTGGCGCCGGGAAACCCGCTTCGACCGCGCGCTGATGGAGGCGACCTTCGCCCCGGACTTCTTCGAATTCGGCCGCTCCGGCCGCCGCTACACCCGCGCC